>JAIBEY010000027.1 GCA_019459525.1 Prolixibacteraceae bacterium | reverse complement strand
ATAAACTTTTCGAGCACCGCCATATCAATTCCATAACAGTCGGGGTAACGGATCTGCGGGGCCGACGAAACAACGATGATTTTCTTCGGGTTCAAACGATCCAGAATTTTCAGGATGCTCTTTTTCAAAGTTGTTCCGCGCACTATGGAATCGTCGATAATAACCAGGGTATCCACATTGTTGCGGATAATGCCATAAGTTACGTCGTAAACGTGAGCCACCAAATCGTCGCGACTGGCATCGTCGGCAATAAACGTGCGCAACTTCACATCTTTTATGGCCAGCTTCTCAACCCGTGGCTCAACCGAAAGAACAGCTTCCATCTCGTCGTTGGTAATGCTGCCGTTACGCTCTTTCAATTGTTTGATTTTCCAATCGACACAATATTGGCGAACGCCCTGCACCAACCCGTAGAACGCGGTTTCGGAGGTATTCGGGATAAACGAGAATACAGTATCTTCAATGTTGTAGTCAATCGATTTCAGGATAGCCGGCGACAACAATCGTCCCAACATTTTGCGTTCCTGGTAAATATCCTTGTCGCTTCCGCGCGAAAAGTAAATCCGTTCGAACGAACACGAGCGGCGGGTATGCGGAACACGAATCATTTTGCTGGAAACCGAACCGTCTTTTTTAATGATCAGCGCCTCACCGGGTTTTACCTCGCTAACTGTTTCCGCCTTCACATTCATCACGGTTTGAATCACCGGACGCTCCGAAGCTACCACCACAATTTCATCGTCGTAATAATAAAATGCAGGGCGGATTCCCCACGGATCGCGCATCACAAAAGCATCGCCATGTCCAAACATTCCGGCGATGGCATATCCTCCGTCCCAGTCTTTACTCGAATTTTCGAGTACTTTCTGCACATCCAGATTTTTTTCGATCAGCGGCGAAATTTCGCGGTTCGAATATCCTTCGTTCTTATAATTCCTGAAATGCAACTGGTTTTCTTCGTCGAGAAAATGACCAACTTTCTCCAGAATCGTCACCGTATCGGTATAAGCTTTCGGGTGTTGGCCCAGTGCAATTAACTTCCGGAAAAGCTCGTCGGTATTGGTCAGGTTAAAGTTTCCGGCCAAAACCAGCGTGCGCGATTTCCAGTTGTTCTGGCGCATAACCGGATGCACAAATTCGATGCTGTTCCGTCCGAAAGTACCGTAGCGCAGATGCCCCAGGTAAACTTCGCCCGAAAAAGGGACATTTTCATAAATCCACCGGATATCAGCATCTTTGGGTTTGTTTTTTTCGGCCTTTTTAATTCCCTTGGCCACTTTGTCGAAAATATTTTTTATCGGGTTAGGTTCAATCGACCGATGCCGATTGATATATTCCTGCCCGGGATCCAGCTCCATTTTCACATTCACAATTCCGGCTCCGTCCTGCCCCCTGTTGTGCTGTTTCTCCATCAACAGGTACAGTTTATTCAGACCATATTGCCACGTGCCGTATTTTTCCTTGTAGTATTCAAGCGGCTTACGCAACCGTATCAATGCTATCCCACACTCATGCTTAATCAATTCGCTCATTGTTCTTCGCTTTGTTCAATACTTTCAGTAAATAGTTCCGGAAATTGAATATTATCTTTTACAATAAAGGCATTCGGGTATTTCGAGGCAATATAGGCTTTCGTTTTAAGGGCTTCGCTTTTGTTTCGGAAATCGCCTATACGCACTTTAAAATTGGGTGTTTGAAACAGCATGTAGCTGGGGATGGTCGGAAAAACAAGGTTAAATTCGTTTCGTACCCGAACTGCTTGTTCCCTGGCTTTAGTCTCCGAACTAAAAAAAATCTCCAGTCGAAAACCTTCTGATCCTTGCCTGCGCTGGTTAATTTGGGTGTGCCGAACCAGTAAATCTGTAATTCGGGGATCTTGCCTGAGTTGTAGTTTCCCGAGCAGTTCTTCCATTTTTGCAGTCTGACCCGACACACCGGCATTCAGGCCAAGTGTATCTGTTTGAGCATAGCCCAGCGAATTCCAGAGTAAAAAACAGAAGATGAAACTACACAAATACCTCATAAGATCAGTTTTTGAGTCTGCAAATATAAGATTTTAATGGCACAACTCTTCATGTATTTTGACTTCGCAGCAAACAAATCTGGAATTGTCATAAAATTCAAACAACTGACTAACTGCATTTTAAAATAGAATACAATACAAATACAACTTAAAAAGCGACAACGTGTTCGTCTGTTTTTTTACCTGAATGTTAATTTTTTGTTTTCCCGACACATCCTGCTTTTTGATCTCTCCCGATTCCGTCCATTTTTTGTATAAACATTTCGTACCGCTGGCACCACTTACTCTCAGGCATATTGTCCTCGGCAAGTTACTTTTCCCAGACTCAGGCTCCCCGCTTCGGTCTCCTTTTCTGGTTCTCTTGCTTATTCCTGAAAAATAGTGAAATTTGCAGGCTCAAAATCGGATACAAATTGGAAAAGAAAAAGTTATTCATTGAAACCTATGGCTGCCAGATGAATGTGGCGGACAGCGAAGTGGTAGCAGCCATTCTTCAGGACCGAAGTTACGAACCGGTTGAAACGGCCGATGGCGCCGATACCATATTCCTGAACACGTGCTCGGTGCGCGACAACGCCGAACAACGCATCTGGAACCGGCTGGATTATTTTAAAAGCCTGAAGAAAAAAAATAAAAACCTGATTGTTGGCGTGCTGGGCTGCATGGCCGAGCGCGTGGGCGATGAACTGCTGGCCCATGCTGCCGTTGATTTGGTTGCCGGGCCCGATGCGTACCGTGATTTGCCTTTCCTGATAGACAAGGCACAAAAAGGAACGGGAGCCATTAATGTTGACCTTTCGGAAAACGAAACCTACGATAAAATTACACCGGTGCGCATCGGCGAAAAAACCCTTTCCGGGTTCGTGAGCATTACCCGCGGCTGCAACAATTTCTGCACATACTGCATTGTACCATACACCCGCGGACGCGAGCGCAGCCGTGATCCGCAGGACATTGTGAACGAAGTGCGCGATTTGGCACAAAAAGGTTACCGCGAAGTAACCCTGCTCGGACAGAATGTAAATTCGTACAAATGGCTGCCCGAAGGCGAGCGCAAACCGGTACGTTTCTGGGATTTGCTTGAACTGGTTGCCGAAGTTGACCCGTTGGTACGAATCCGGTTTACGACCTCGCACCCTAAAGATATGTCGGACAAAGTACTGAAAGCTATGGCCAGGCACACGAACCTTTGCCGTCACATCCATCTTCCGCTTCAATCGGGCAGCTCGCGTATCCTGAAGCTGATGAACCGGAAATATGACCGGGAATGGTACCTCGACCGAATCCGCACCATCCGCGAAATTTTACCCGACTGTGGGCTGAGTACTGATGTTTTCTGTGGTTTCTGCTCCGAAACGCCGGAAGATCATCAGGAAACCCTTTCGTTAATGGAAGAAGCGAAATTCGATATGGCTTTCATGTTTAAATATTCGGAACGGCCGGGAACTTATGCCCATGAGCATTTACCCGATGATGTGCCGGAAGAAGAAAAACTCCGACGGCTGGACGAAATCATCCACTTGCATAATCGCCTGTCGCACGAAAGCAACCTACGCGACATCGGAAAAACGTTTGAAGTACTCGTTGAAGGCACTTCGAAAAAGAGCAAGGAAGAACTTTTTGGGCGCACCTCACAAAATAAAGTGGTTGTATTTCCGGCCAAAAACTTTCAGAAGGGCGATTACGTTATGGTGAAGGTGCTGAAATGTACACAAACAACGCTGATTGGGGAAACAATCGCTTAGTGAACAGTGGTCAGTCGCAATTGGCAGAAAGTAATCCAGAGACGGAAAACCTGGAACTTGAAACCTGAAACTTGGAACTTGGAACTTGAAACTTATTAAGATATGGGCAAATTAATCGACGATTTTAACGACTACCGCACCCGCATGAACGAAAAAATCATGGCGGCCGACAACAAAGTCATGAAGCGGATTTACAGTGTGGACACCCTCACCTATCAGGATGGGGCTTTAAGTACCAAAACCAAAGAGATGCTCGGGTTGGTATCGTCGATGGTGCTTCGCTGCGACGACTGCGTAAAATATCACCTGGGCAAATGCCACGAATTGGGCGTAACTACCGACGAGGTATTCGAGATATTTTCGGTAGCCAACCTGGTTGGCGGAACCATTGTAATCCCTCATACCCGCCGCGCCGTGGAATATTGGGAAGAACTGCAAAATCAATAAAAATCATGATTGCAATTACATCGACCGGAAATAAATTAAGCAGTTTAATGGACATGCGGTTTGCCAAATGCTCTTACTTCTGTTTCCTGAAAGAAGAGCCTGTTTTTCTGGAGAACAAGTTTCAGGATATGGAAGGGCACATCGCACCAACGGTAGTTACCTGCCTGAAAGAACAGGGAGTAACGCAGGTTTTTACCGGGGAAATCGGGTCAACTGCCCAAAAAAGCCTGAAGGAGGCGCACATTCAGACTATTTTAATAGAAAACGACAAATTCACGATTCAGGGAATTTTAAAGAAGATCCGGTAAAAGAGGTACGGCAAAACCGCATTTACCTATCGTATAACTCCGGATTGGCAAACGGGATAAATGCCATTTGAACCGCTGGCAGATAAAGCGATTTTCGGGTAATCAAGTCGTTGGTGAGCAATCCAATGGCGCCGTTTTGCTGTTTCGAGTTGCTTTTAGCGAAAACCAGATCATCAGCATCACCCAATTCAAAACCCCGATGAACAAGTTCTGCTACTCGGGGAGGAAGAAAAAACCCAGCAGTGCGGGCTTTCCCATTCTTTTCGCCATTGCTGATCACGATCCAGGCAAATGCCATCAACCCTTCTGAGGAGTCCTCTACCCCACCCTCAATTCCGATATAATAATCGGAACCAGCATACTGGAGTTGTGCATTTTTCACCCGATTTTCAGCGCCCAGTAAAGTTTCAGCATCAGTCATTGGCTGATCAGAAACCTCGCTTGCCACCGAAACTCCAAGCAGCTCAAATCTTTCATTAAGAAACGCCGACAATCCTTCTTTTACGGCTTCCAGCTTCACCGGATTCTGAGAAGCCACCACTATTTTAATCATAACAGGCCATCTGATTTCAGGAGCACAAAATACAAAAAAACACGATTTACCAGTGAACACTCTTCCTTGTTTCAGGTTTATTGACGGAATAACATCCAATGAGCAGAACAATTTTAGTAATTTAGCAGGCTCAAAAAAATAATCGAAGAATGATAATCCGACAGGCAAAAGAAACCGATGCTGCCAGCATTGTAGCCTTTCAACTGGCCATGGCATGGGAGACCGAACAGCTCCAGCTTCACGAACCAACTGTTACCAAAGGTGTATCCGCAGTTTTCTCCGATCCATCAAAAGGCACTTACTATGTGGCCGAAACTGAAGGAAAAGTAGTTGGCTCACTGCTCACCACCTTCGAGTGGAGCGACTGGCGAAACGGCACAGTGCTTTGGATCCAATCGGTTTATGTGATGCCCGAGTTTCGCAAACGCAGCATTTTCAGCCGCATGTACAACCACATTCAGGAAAAAGTAGCCGCAAACGCCGATTTGCGGGGCATCCGGCTGTATGCCGACAAAACCAACGTTCCGGCGCATGGCGTTTACGAACATTTAGGTATGACCTCGGAGCATTACCAGATGTATGAATGGATGAAAAAATAACGATCATGATAAAAAAGCCCATATCTCCGGAAATCCGTAAGCAATTGATTTACGCTCAGCGCGAAGAAATTACAGAATACCACATTTACAACAAACTGGCCGAACAAACCCGCGATGAGGGAAACCGGAAGGTACTGAAACAAATTGCTGCCGACGAGCTGAAACATTATAAAATATGGTCGGCCTACACCAACAAGGAAGTTTCGCCCAGCCAGTGGGAAATTCGAAAATATTTTTGGATTTCGAAGATTTTTGGTTTGACTTTCGGGTTAAAATTGTTGGAGAAAGGCGAAAAAAAAGCGCAGATAAACTATACGTTAATAGCCACCGAAGTGCCTGAAGCCTTAACTGTTGCCGAGGACGAAAACCAACACGAAAAAGAATTAATAGAACTCATACAAGAAGAACACCTGAAATACATGGGCTCGATTGTATTGGGACTGAACGATGCGCTGGTTGAAATCCTGGGAACCTTAGCCGGACTAACTTTTGCACTTCAAAACACCAAACTGGTAGCCTTGGCAGGTATCATTACCGGAATTGCTGGGGCGTTGTCCATGTCGTCATCCGAATATTTATCGAACAAAGCCGAAGGGAAAAATGACCTGGCCATAAAATCGGCTGTGTTTACAGGCATTGCCTATGTTATTGCGGTCATATTTCTGGTTGCACCTTACCTGATTTTCACCTCACCGTTTCTGGCCCTGCTGGTCGCCCTGTTCGATTCCATCCTGATCGTTTTCCTGTTTACTTATTACATTTCGGTGGCAAACGACCAGCCTTTCCGGAAACGATTCACTGAAATGGTGGTTCTGAGTACGGTTGTCGGGCTTATCTCCTTCGGCTTAGGTTATCTGGTGAGGATTTTCTTCGGAATAGAGGTGTAAAAAATGTTGTCGTAGTTATCGGGTTGTATTTGTGCCCGTTCTCCCGTAACCCGGATCTCGCAACAGGAAAACCTGGAACTTGAAATTTGGAACCTGAAACTTGGAACTTGAAACTATTCAGTCGTGAGCAATTACATCAAGAAGCTTATTCTACAAGGCGAACATCAGCAACAGGATTTTAAATATTGCATCAGCGACTCGAAAAAGATAGCCCGATCGTTGGTGGCTTTTGCCAACACCGATGGCGGACGGCTGCTTGTTGGCGTAAAAGATAACGGGCGCATTGCCGGAGTCCGTTCCGACGAAGAGTATTACATGATTGAGTCGGCAGCCAAAATGTACTCGAAGCCGGAAATTGGATTTACCACACGGCAACATCTGGTCGATGGTAAAACTATTTTGGAGGTGCTGATTGAACCCAGCGCCGAAAAACCCCATTTTGCCAAAGACGATGAAGGAAAATGGTGGGCCTATTTCAGGAAAGACGACGAGAACCGTTTGGCCAGTAAAATCATGATTGAGGTTTGGAAACGTCAGAAAAGCCAGGAAGGCATCCTGATTAATTACTCCGACGACGAAAAAATCCTGCTCGATTACCTGGTTAATAACGAAAAAATATCGGTGAGCAAATATGCCCGCATCGCCCGTTTGAGTTATAAAAAAGCGGAACAGGTCATTATTAATTTCCGCTCACTCGACATCCTGAAAGACGCTGTTGGTGATAACCGTATTGATTATTCGATTAACGAAGCATTCGACAGGAAAGAGTGGGAAAACCACCTCGGCAAAAAATAAAAGCAGTTGTTTTTACTCCCACAAAAAGCTAAAATGTCATATACTTTTTACAATATTGTATAAAATAAGCAATCAATTTGATATACTTTTACGTTATAAACTTGTCCAACAACCTAAACCTGGATAATTAAAACAGTTTACCATGATTAAACACACACACATGAATCTAAAATCAATCCTCATCCTGGCCCTGATGTTGGGAGTTCTGCAACTTTACAGTCAGGAAAACTACAAATCAGTATCAAAAGAAGACTCAACCAAGGTTTACACCAATCCGGCGAAATACGAGGTAAAGACCTTCCCGCAGAAATTTAAAGCCAAAAAACCAAAAAATGTCATCATGATGATTGGTGATGGAATGGGTACCACGCAGGTTTTTGCCGGATTAACTGCCAACGGAGGGCACCTTTTTCTCGACAACTTTAAACAGGTTGGGTTCTCCAAAACACAATCGTCGAACGGATATATTACCGATTCGGCAGCCGGGGGAACGGCGCTTTCAACCGGACAAAAAACCTACAACGGAGCCATTGGCGTAAATACCGATACCGTAGCCATTAAAACAGTATTGGAAATGGCCGAAGGCAAAGGGTTGGCAACCGGATTGGTTTCCACCTCAGCGATTACACACGCCACCCCGGCCTCGTACATTGCCCACCAGGGAAGCCGCGGAAGCTACGAGGATATTGCCGCCGATTTCCTGAAAACAGATATTGATGTATTTATTGGCGGTGGATACAAACATTTCGCACAACGAAAAGACAAACGCGATCTGACCAGCGAATTAAAACAAAAAGGGTATCAGGTATTGCGTAACATGGACGAAATCGCCCAGGTAAAATCGGGCAAGCTGGCCGGACTAACTGCTGATGAACACAATGACATATTCTCCAAAAGGGAAATGAGTCTTCCGTTAGCAACACAAACGGCATTGAATATTCTGGACCAGAATAAAAACGGATTTTTCATCATGATTGAAGGTTCGCAAATTGACTGGGGCGGCCATCAGAATCATGTAGGATACATCGTTGGCGAAATGCTCGATTTCGATCAAACCATCGGGAAAGCACTCGAATTTGCTGCAAAAGATGGCGAAACCCTCATTATTGTAACTGCCGACCACGAAACCGGAGGAATGGCATTGGTTGGCGGAGATATGAAAGCCGGAAAAGTAAAAGGCGCTTTCCCAACCGGAGACCATACTGCCGTTATGGTACCTGTTTTTGCCTACGGCCCTGGCGCTGAAAATTTTACCGGAATCATGGAAAATACGGATATTCCTAAGAAAATTATGAGCTTGCTTGGTTTATAAGCGCTTTGCAAACACTTTTTTCAAAAAACTATGGATGGGCGCTTTTGTTTCATCCATAGTTTTTTACTTTTAAGGTCTCTAACTTCAATAAATGAGGGACCTTTATGGCTAATTCACTCGAAGTACTTGATCATGTCCGTCTCAATTTTTCGCCTTCCGGACTGTTTTTCCTGAATATTGCCTTGGCTTTTATCATGTTTGGTGTTGCCCTCGACATTAAAACAGAGCATTTCAGAGATATTCTCAAAAATCCCAAATCGGCTATTGTCGGATTTATCAGCCAGACCTTTTTACTTCCTGCATTTACATTTCTGCTTGTATTACTGCTTAACCCAACCCCCACTGTGGCTTTGGGTATGATTCTGGTTGCGGCCTGTCCCGGCGGAAACATATCCAACTTTATCAGTTCTATGGCCAAGGGAAATATAGCCCTATCGGTTAGCCTTACTGCCATTTCCACAATGGCTGCAATCTTTTTCACCCCTTTCAACTTTGCCCTCTGGGGAAATTTCTACATCGATTTTTACAATGCCCATGGCGCTGCCAATTTGGTTCGCCCCCTTGAAATCGATAAAATCCAAATGTTTCAAACCGTATTTATTCTACTCGGCATACCTGTAATTATCGGACTTTTTGTAGCCAAAAAATTTCCGGCAATCACCGCTAAAATCAAAAAACCGATCAACCGGGGTTCGTTGCTGTTTTTTGTCCTCATGGTTGTTGCCATGCTTTCGGCTAACTTCTCGCAATTCACCAGCTATGTTCACTTGGTTTTTATTATTGTACTGCTGCACAACCTGCTTGCACTATCCACGGGCTATTTCTTCAGTAAAGTAACCAAACTGAGCCAAACCGATCAACGAACTGTAGCCATCGAAACTGGTATTCAAAATTCAGGACTGGCTTTGGCGCTCATGTTCAACCCCAAAATATTTCCTCCTGAAATGGAATTGGGTGGAATGGCCATTATTGCAGCATGGTGGGGAATATGGCACATTATCAGCGGATTAACTATTGCCTTTGTTTGGTCAAGAAAACCTGTACTTGCCTGATATGAAGAACTGGTCGCTGGGTTACGAAATCATCAGGAGTTACGTTCGGTTCGCTTTTTGGCTAACACACAAACGTGTTGATGTTATTGGCCGGAATCGCATCCCCCAAGGGAAACCGATCATATTTGCCCCTAATCATCAAAATGCACTGATGGATCCGTTGGCCCTGGTTTGTTCCAACCCTCATCAAACCATGTGGTTGGCCAGAGCCGACATTTTCAAATCAGAAACGGCAAGTTCAATTCTGAAATACCTGAAATTACTGCCCATTTACCGCATTCGCGACGGGAAGGACAACCTGTCGAACAACGAACAGATTTTTGAACAGGTTACCCGAATTCTGGAAAACAAACAAACCGTTGCCTTATTTCCTGAGGCCGCTCACTCCGGGCGACGACAAATGTTGCCGCACAAAAAAGCCATCCCGCGTATTGCACTCGAAGCCGAGGCAAAAAACGATTTCAGGCTAAACCTCCAAATTGTTCCGGTTGGGATTTATTACGACCACTACTGGGCTTTCAACCGATCGCTGATTATTGAGTACGGAGAACCTATCAGCATCGATCAATATCGGGATGAATACACCCGGAATCCACAAAAAGCCATACTAAGCCTGCGCGACGAAATACACGGGCAACTGAGTAGGCTAACTTTGCAAATTGACAGTGAATTGCATTATCAGGAATACGAAAACATACGGCAACTGGCCGGAAAAGCATATTCGGACACGCACACATCGGGTAAATGCTCAAATTTTCAGCAGTTGAATGCCGAAAAGCTATTGATGAACAGATTGTTCCTACTGGAAAGCGCACAACCGGCCCAATTTGAAAAACTGCTCGATTCAGTATCCGATTATTTTAACCAACTGAAAAAAAACAAACTGACGGATATACAGATTAAAGAAGCAGAAAAAGCAAGCAGTGCAATGATACCCCTCCATTTTTTTGCATTCATTTTTCCTTTACCCGTTTTTGTTTTCGGCTTAATTTTCAATGCCATTCCATTTTTTATCCCCCGTGCCGTTCTTCGCCGGAAAGTAAAAAACGCAACTTTTCTGAGTACGTTCAATTTTGTAGTTGGATTGATCGTTTTCCCATTTTTTTACCTGATTGAAGCGATTGTTATTTTCGCGGCTACCCATTCAGTCATTGCATCGGTTGTAACTTTTGTTTGTATGCCATTGGCCGGAAAACTGGCCTTCAATCTGCTTCCTTTTTATCAGCTTCTTTTTCGGAATATCGGCCTGACATTCAGAAACAAAACACTAATTAACAGCATGATAGCACTAAGAAAAGCGGTTATCAAAAACGTACTCGGCACGGTCGGGCAATAGCCGCTTCGTCTTTTTTTCGCGAAACCCATTTTTTTTATAGTTTTGTCGCTCAATTCTTAAACGGATGGAAATTCTAACGATCCTATTTCTCGCTATTGGCCTATCTTTCGATTCATTTGCGGTTTCGGTATGTAGTGGACTGAACCTTCCCCACATTCGTTTTTTTCAGGCAACTAAAATTGCAATTTTTCTGGCGCTGTTCCAGGCATTTATGCCACTCATTGGCTGGCTGGTCGGGAATAGCATGAAATCGCTCATCGAACCGGTTGACCATTGGATAGCATTTGGCCTGCTGAGCCTGATTGGGGGGAAAATGGTTATTGAAAGTTTCATCAATTCGGAAGAGCGCGAAATAAAAAACCCGCTGCATATCAAGGTAATCCTGTTACTTTCAGTAGCCACAAGTATTGATGCCTTAGCCGTAGGATTCAGTTTTGCAACTATGCTTCAGAAAATCTTACTGGCCGTGTTGATTATTGGAGCAGTAACATTTACGGCATCAATGCTCGGTATTTTGTTAGGCAAAAAAACAGGGCCAAAAATTAATCGTTACGCCGAAATAGCCGGAGGTCTTATCTTGATTAGTATTGGCTCAAAAATATTAATCCAGCATTTCTTCCAGTAAATACGCACCGAATTACGGCGGTGCCAATCCATTGTTCAGGACAAATAAATTTATGCGTAACCGAAGAATTTGAGCGCCCGGAAATCCTGTTTCTCACCATAAATTGCTATTTTCACCTCGCCAAAGAACGTTGACGAATTTTCGTTAAAGGCTAATGTAATGAGCAACTTAGATTTAAATATTCCTAACTACATCGTTTCCCCCCTTTTTCTACTGCTACTTATTGGTGGGTTAATTGGAATCACCACCTTCTTCTTTCTCCTTCGTTTCCGGGAAACTCCGGGAGTAAAATACTGGCTTGTTTTTCAGGCGGCTATAACCATTTGGGCTTTTACTTATGCGTTTGAGTTTGCGGCTACCGATATCGAGACTAAAATAATGTGGTCAAAACTTTCCTATTTGGGAATTATGTACTGCCCGGTTTCATTCTTTTTATTTTCGCTTGATTATTCATCGGCAACCCGATTCCGCAGCAGAAAGTTAAAAATGGCGTTGTATGCCGTGGCCACATTGTTACTGATCTTTCCGTTTACCAACGATTTGCATCACCTGCATTGGAAAAGTTATTCCATAAACCAGATAACCAATGCCACCAATTACGTTTACGGTCCTTTTTTCTGGATCATTTTCGTTTTTTCTTATCTCACTCTTATTGCCGGAATCATCAACGTTACGCTTCTGTTTTTTAAACTATCGCCTTTTTTCAGAAAACAAATTTCGTTGCTCCTGATAGCTTCCCTGCTTCCTCTTTTTGGCAACCTGATTTATGTTTTTCAATTCAATCCATTACCCGGCTTCGACTGGACACCTTTTACGTTTCTGCTTACCGGAATTCTGACTGCCATCAACATCTCGCAGCACAACCTGTTCGATTTGGTGCCCTTTGCCCGAAATAAGCTCATCGACATCATTCCCGATGCCATTCTGATTGTCGATAAATTTTTGCGTGTTGCCGATTACAATTCAGAAATGAGAAAACTGCTCGATACTTCAGAAACGGAACTGATAGGTAAAAAAATTGAATCGCTAGCTCCGCATCGCAGCAACCTGATTCAGACAATCGTTACTCACGACAACTACCGCACCGAAATATCGCGGGAATATAATGGGGAAATGCATTATTTCGATCTGCAAACCACCTCGTTGTACGATCACCAGGGACAAAACAACGGCCGGTTGGTTGTAATAAAAGACATCACTAAACGCATTGAGGCCGAAGACATTATCAAGGAAGCAAATTTGAGGCTCACCAACGAAATCAGGGAAAAAGAAAAACTGATTGTGGATTTGGATGCCTTTTCGCACACGGTTGCCCACGACCTGAAAAACATGTTGGGGGCTATCGTTTCGGCCAGCAGCCTCATCAAAACGGGATTCGACACCTTCCCCAAAGAGGATATTTTGGAAATAAACGAATTGATCAATCTGTCGGCCACTAAAACCATGCACATTACCAAAGAACTGCTCACCCTGGCTTCTGTTCGTCAGCAGGAAATCCAGGCTAGTCCGGTAAATATGCAAAAAGTGGTTCTCGACTCCATGACCCGGCTGAAGGACATGATCGACGAAAAATCAGCACAAATTTCGTTACCCCCATCCTGGCTCAACGCGCTTGGGTACGAAGCCTGGCTCGAAGAAGTCTGGATTAATTACATCAGTAATGCCGTAAAATACGGAGGAACTCCCCCGGTTATAGCCATGGGAAGTGAGCTGCTGGCTGACGGGAAAATAAAATTCTGGATAAAACACAACGGGAAATGACTCACCGA
This sequence comes from Prolixibacteraceae bacterium, assembly GCA_019459525.1. GTDB lineage: Bacteria > Bacteroidota > Bacteroidia > Bacteroidales > Prolixibacteraceae > Aquipluma. The sequence continues at coordinate 175,605 of JAIBEY010000027.1, read as the reverse complement.
CGATGAAATGGCATCGCTGTTCAATAAATTCACCCGACTGGACACGTTGAAAGCCGAAGGGCACGGCCTCGGGCTTTCTATTGTCAAACGAATTGTGGAAAAACTAAATGGTGAAGTTGGTGTGGAAAGTAAAAATACCCCCGGCGAAGGCAGTACATTTTATTTCATTTTACCCATAGCACAATCCTGAAATTTATGCCCGAAAAACTCAAAGATACCTTAATTCCACAGGCGCAGGTTCTGAAACTGGCCGAGGCCATTTCATCGGTTTATCCGGAATTTAAACCTGATGAATTTATTCGTCTGGTACTCGACCCCAACTGGACCGACCGCGAACTGAAACAAAAAATGCGGCACATCACCGTTTGCCTCAAACAAACATTACCCGATAATTATGCCACAGCTATCAGGATTCTGGAACAGATTGCTCCCCGGTTCCGGGGATTTATTGCCCTTCCGTTCTCCGATTTTGTGGAATGTTACGGGTTGAACGATTGGGATATTTCGATGAAAGCGCTGGCTGTATTCACCAGTTCGTGTACTTCCGAATTTGCCGTCCGGCCTTTTCTGGATAGCGATCCGCAGCGGGCAATGGAATACTTTTACCAGTGGGCTAACAATGACAATGAGCATATCCGTCGCTTTTCGAGCGAAGGTTGCCGTCCGCGGTTACCCTGGGGAATGGCGCTCCGGAAGTTTAAAAAAGACCCCGGCCCGATTATTCCTATTCTTGAGAAACTCAGGAACGACCCCTCGGAATATGTACGAAAAAGTGTAGCCAATAACCTGAACGACATTTCGAAAGATCATCCGGATATAGTTCTGAACCTTTGTGAACAATGGAAAGGGCAGTCGAAAGAAACTGACCGCATCATCAAACATGCCTGCCGCACCATGTTGAAAGACGGCAATGTTCGCGCTTTAATGATGTTTGGTTTTGCCAACCCCGATCAACTTCATGTTTCCAATCTGTCTGCCGACAAACAAAAGTTAAAGATTGGCGAGCAACTTGTTTTTTCATTTGTACTTTCCAACGACTCCGGAAAGCCACAAACGGTTCGGCTGGAATACCGCATTCATTACGTGAAAGCCAACCGGAAAACATCCCCAAAAATATTCCAGATCAGCGAAGGGAAATTTCCTTCGGGCGAACACCAAATCAAGAAAAAACAAGCTTTTACGAATTTCACCACGCGGACCCATTTCCCCGGCGAGCACCGGCTGGAAATTGTGGTGAATGGACAAACAAAAGCTGAAATAGCGTTTGGGTTGGAGTCGTAATTCGGCTTTTGTCCCAAACAAATCTCCCGGTCTGGTTTGCCCCAATTTCCAAAGAAATAATCCACTGCTAACAATTTCCTGATACTCTTTCGCAAAAATTCAAGTAAATTGCGCCATGGATCTGGTCATAATCAAAGATATCGTTGTTATTTTCGCTTTTGCAACTGCCGTTAACTACCTGTTTACTAAAATCAAAATACCCACCATTATCGGGTATTTGCTTACCGGTATTGTTGCAGGCCCTTCGCTGCTTGGCATCATCCATTCGCCGCACGAAATTGAGTTCATGGCCGAAATCGGCATTATTTTACTCATGTTCACCATCGGCTTGGAATTCTCGCTCAACCACCTGATCAAAATCCGGAACATTGTTTTCTTCGGCGGGTTTATCCAACTTGTTTTTACTGCCGGGGTTACAGCATTGTTTGCCCGCATGTACCACATGAGTTGGGGGGCAGCCACGTTTATCGGGTTCCTTACCGCATTAAGCAGTACAGCGCTGGTGCTAAAAATTCTTCAGGAACGGGGCGAACTCACTTCCAATTACGGGCGAACGGTAGTCGGAATCCTTATTTTTCAGGACATCATATTAATCCCGTTGATTTTGCTTACGCCTGTGTTAGGTGGCCAAACGGCTGATATTGGAGCTAAATTGCTTGGCATGGGAAGTAAAACGCTCTTTATCATGGCATTGGTTTATGTGGGTAATCGGTGGATTATGCCCCGGGTGCTTCACCTGATTGCCCTGACCAAAAATCAGGAATTGTTCCTGATGAGTATTCTGCTGGTTTGCCTGGCCGTAGCCTTGCTGACATCCGAAATGGGAATGTCGCTGGCTTTTGGCGCTTTCCTTGGCGGTTTGATGATTTCGCGGTCGGAATACAGTCAGGATGCGTTCAGTCATCTCATTCCATTTAAAGATACGTTTACCAGCTTCTTCTTTGTTTCCATCGGAATGCTGCTCGACCTTAGTTTTGTTACCGAAAATATTGTATTGGTTTTAGCTACTGTTTTGTTGGTTATCGCCATTAAAACTTTCGTGGCCAGTGGAACTGCGTTTGTTCTTGGACATACCTTCAGGGGAACGATTGTGGTTGGCCTGGCAATGGCCCAGATTGGTGAGTTTTCGTTTATTCTGGCCAAAACGGGCCAGACTTACCAAATACTTACCGATTATTATTACCAGTTGTTTTTGGCGGTTACCATTGTTTCAATGGCCGCTTCGCCGTTCCTGATTATGGTTGCCAAACCAACTGCCAATCTGTTGTTAAAGCTTCCGATTCCGGAAATTTTGATCAAGGGCATGTTTCCGCTTAAGGAAATTGAAATACCGAAAATGCAAAACCACATTGTGCTGATAGGCAAAGATTCGCGTTCGCTCAATCTTTCGAGAATGGCCAGCCGTATGAAACTGCCTTACATCTCCATCGTTTTTGATCCGGCATCGGCGAGGATGCGGCAGCTAAAAGGTGAAAATGTCATTTATGGCGATGCCATGAATGACCCCATTCTCCACAAAGCATACATTGAAACGGCAGAGATTGTGGTTGTAAGCATTGGCGATGCCATAACCGCACTTGGTGTGGTTGAGAAAGTGCGTGCCTTGAACAAACACGCTTACATTATAGCACGGTCGAAACACGTTTCTGACATTGAAGATTTGTATGAAATGGGTGCCAACCAGGTTATTCCTGAAGAATTTGAAACTGCCATTGAATTGTTTGAGCGCATCCTGAAAAAACTGCTGATTCCGAAAAGTGAAATAGAGACCGCCATTTCGCGTATTCGTGACGACAACTATGGCATCTTCAGGGAAAAAGACGAAAACAATACATTTTCGCTGACCGACGAAATCCCGGACATGGAAATTGTTGCGCTCAAAGCCAGTAACTATCAACTTTTCCTGGGAAAATCGCTGAAAGAAATTCATTTACGCAAGCAATTCGGACTTACCGTAGTTGCCGTAAAACGGAAGGATAAGATCTTCGAGAACCCCGGTTCAGGCTTCTATTTTGAAACCGACGACGTGATTTACATTCTGGGAAAACCAGAAAAGATTGCGCTACTGACTTACGAAACATATGCCACACACAGCCAATAGGTTAACACCTGCTCATTCCGGGCATCAAACCCTTTTATTTCACTCCAAGGCAAGTGAACACATTGCTTAATTCGTCTTTATCTTCGGCTAATACAAACAGTTTATCTTCGGCCTCCAACTCCGTTGAACCCGACGGGGTAATAAATTTACTGTCGCGCTGGATGATAGAAATCAGGATGGTTTTGGGTAAGCCCAGTTGAACGATTTGCTTTCCAACAGAACTGCAACCGGAAGGAATAACAATTTCGGTCAGCACCTGTTTAATGCTATCCGACAACTCAATATCCGTCTGGGTCCGCTGCTTGTCACTTTCAGGAATAGTGAGTTTTAACCATTTAGCCACAACAGAAAGCGTAGAGCCTTGAATTAACACGGAAGTAAGCGAGATGAAAAATACAATATTGAATATCATGTGGGCTTTTTCGGCACCGGCCAGCAACGGATAGGTAGCAAAAACAATGGGCACAGCGCCCCGCAGGCCAACCCACGCGATGAACAACTTTCCTCTTTTTTGCCCTTTAAAAAAGAGCAAGCTAAAAAATACGCCAACCGGCCTTGCTATCACAATAAGAAATACGGAAATTATCAGGCCAATGCCAATCACAGGAATAATCTGGCTTGGGAAAACCAATAGCCCAAGCGTAAGAAATAAGATGATTTGCATGAGCCAGGCAAAGCTATCGAACGATTTGATAAACTTCTTTTTATGAATAAGTTCCTGATTACCCAGATATAAAGCGCATAAATAAACCGCTAAAAATCCGTTGCCCCCTACGAAATCAGTGGCTGAGAAACTGAAAAACATGATGGCAATAATCAATACGATATACAAACCCTCGAAATCGAGTTTAATAGTATTAATGATCCATTTTCCGAGCCTTCCAAAAACATATCCAAGGGTTCCTCCAATTAGCAACTGTTTCAAAAGAAACGGAACCGTACTCAACAGGCTTGCATCCTGATTGACAACAAATCCGGTTAAAACAATGGTTAGGACATAAGCCATCGGATCGTTACTTCCGCTTTCCAATTCGAGTGTGGGGCGCAAATTACCTTTAAGGGCGATACTTCGCGATCGCAAAATAGAAAATACAGCCGCCGAATCGGTTGAAGACACAATAGACCCCAGCAGTAATCCTTCGTAAATGGTGAAATCGGTTACCGCCCATACAAAAACTCCGACCGAAACCGCCGTAATCAGCACGCCTAATGTGGATAGCGAAATCCCTTGCCAAAGAATAGGTTTAACAATTTTCCAGTCGGTATCAAAACCTCCGGAAAACAGGATAAAATTCAGGGCAATAATTCCAATAAATTGTGCTGTTTTTGGATTATCAAAGTAAATACCTCCAATCCCTTCAGATCCGGCCAGCATACCAACGGCCAGAAATAAAATCAAAACCGGAATGCCAAATTTATAGGAGGTTTTACCTGCAAAGAGCGATATAAAAAGCAGTATAGATCCTACCAGCAATATATTTTCTGTCGTCAAATTCATATTTAAAAATCTAATTTTCTAAATATAAGGAGTCTTCCCCTCATTTGAAATATTTTCATTGAAGTAAAAACTAATTTTTCTAACTGCATAAAAAAGAAAACCGTTCCTGAAATCATTCAAAAACGGTTTTCCTAATATGTTTGTTTGGTTTTTTATTTTTTTCGGATGTAAATCTGAATGGGGACTCCAGCAAAATTAAAGTTTTCACGAACCTTATTTTCCAAATACCGCCGGTACGGCTCCTTAATGTACTGCGGAAGATTGGCAAAAAAAGCAAAACTCGGCGTTTGACTCGGCAATTGAGTTACATACTTAATTTTGACGTATTTACCTTTAATTGATGGCGGTGCGTAAGCTTCAATTGCTTTCAGCATGACTTCGTTCAGTTCCGAGGTTTTTACCTTTTTGCTTCGGTTTTCGTAAACCTCTACGGCAGTTTCGAGCGCTTTCAGGATACGTTGTTTGGTAAGCGCCGAAATGAAAAGGATGGGCACATCCACAAACGGGGCAATCCGTTCCTTAATTTGTTTGGTATATTCAATGGTACTCGAATTGTTTTTCTCAATCAAATCCCATTTATTGACCAAAATCACAATTCCCTTTTTGTTCCGCACCATCAGGTTGAAGATCGAAACATCCTGCGATTCCATGCCGCGTGTGGCATCCAAAATCAAAATACAAACATCAGAATCTTCGATTGCCCTGATGGAGCGCATGGTTGAATAAAATTCAACATCCTCTTTTACCTTGGTACGTTTGCGTAATCCGGCCGTGTCAACCAGGTAAAAGTCGTGACCAAATTTGTTATATCGGGTATGGATCGAATCGCGCGTGGTACCGGCAATATCGGTAACAATATTACGATCTTCACCGGTCAATGCATTGATAAACGAGGATTTGCCCACATTCGGGCGACCAATAATAGCAAAGTGAGGTATATTTTCCTCAACCTCAACAGGTGCATCCTCTGGAAATTCTTTCACAATGGCATCAAGCAATTCGCCGGTTCCGCTACCAGTCATCGACGAAATGCAAAACAACTCACCTAATCCGAGCGAATAAAACTCATGCGAATCGATGATCCTCATGTTATTATCCACCTTATTAACGGCTACAAACACTTTTTTTGATGAACGGCGCAACACGGCTGCGACTTCTTCATCCATGTCTGTAATTCCGTTTTCTACGTCAACCACAAACACAATGACATCGGTTTCTTCAATAGCCAGCATCACCTGTTTGCGGATTTCGCCTTCAAAAATATCTTCCGAATTAACCGCGTAACCTCCGGTATCAATCACCGAGAAGTCAATCCCATTCCAAACGCCCTTGCCGTACTGGCGGTCGCGTGTTACTCCGGCCGATTCGTCAACAATGGCTTTTCTCGATTCAGTCAACCGGTTAAAAAGAGTTGACTTCCCTACATTTGGCCTACCTACAATTGCAATAATATTACTCATTTATTTCTCTCTTTCTTTCCCGCAGAGCGGGATTCTCTTTATAGCTGTTAATGTTACGGGTTTCGGAATACGAGCTTCGTGTAACCCGTAACACGCGGCATCATTCCTGAAGACTGAAACTGAAAATTAATCACTTTCGCTACTCCATATCGTAGCCAAAGCTACCCAACGAGCGGTCTTTATCGCGCCAGTCTTTGTTTACTTTTACAAATAGCTGAAGAAAAACTTTCTTCTGAAAGAACTCCTCCATATCCAAACGGGCTTCAGTCCCCACCCGTTTCAGCGCGCTTCCCTGATGACCAATAATTATTCCTTTCTGGCTATCGCGGTTCACATGAATCACGCACATCAGGTTCAGTATTTTATCTTCTTCTTTAAACTGTTCCACTTCCACTTCAACCGAATACGGAACTTCCTTGTCGTAATTCAGCAGAATTTTCTCGCGGATGATTTCGCTGACAAAAAAACGTTCGTTACGGTCGGTCATTTCATCTTTCGGGAAATAGGCCGGGCCTTCGGGCAGCAATTCCAAAATGCGGTCAAATATCTGAGCCACATTAAATTTTTCGGTGGCCGAAATGGCGTACACATGTGCAAGAGGTAATTTTTCCTGCCAGTAATTGTACAACTCCATCACCTTTTCCTGAGTCGAAAGATCAATCTTATTAATCAGCACAATCACAGCGGCTTCAGAGCTTTTTATTCGCTCTATATATTCCTCGTTTTTCCCGGGAGTTTCAATCACATCGGTCACATACAGAATCACATCGGCATCAATCAGCGCCGTATTCACAAACTTCATCATGGTTTCCTGAAGTTTGTAATTGGGTTTCAAAATCCCAGGGGTATCGGAGTAAACAATCTGAAAATCATCGCCATTCACGATACCTTTAATCCGGTGCCGGGTTGTTTGCATTTTCGAAGTAATGATCGACAAACGCTCGCCCACCAATACGTTCATGATGGTTGATTTCCCCACGTTGGGGTTTCCGATGATGTTTACAAATCCGGATTTATGTGCCATTTATTTATGAATGAAGGTTTTAAAAAATCTGCGCAAAGATAATCAATTAATTCTTTAAACAGCTAAAGCCTTAAATACCGGTTGAATGAATTAACAAAGGATAAAAACACTGAGGCCTGGTTGAATAATCACAACCAGGCCTCAATGAAACATTATATCGAAAAGAAACTTACTTTCCTTTTCCTCCTAAATATTTATAGACAACTCCCGCTAAGAGTGCACTAACAACAGGCGCCAAAATAAACAGCCAAAGTTGCTCGATAGCCCAACCACCAACAAATACGGCCTGACTGATACTCCGGGCAGGATTTACAGAGGTATTGGTCACCGGAATACTGATCAGGTGAATTAAGGTTAAAGCTAGTCCAATGGCTAACCCGGCAAAACCGGCAGGTGCTTTTTTATCGGTGGCGCCAAGTATTACAATCAGGAACATAAAAGTCATGACAATTTCGGTTACCAAAGCAGAAGCCAAACTGTATCCACCCGGCGAATGTTCTCCGTATCCGTTTGCAGCAAAGTTTCCGATTGCACTTCCGTTACCAGTTGCAATAATATAAAGCACACCGGCCGCAGCAATTCCTCCTAAAACCTGAGCAGCAATGTAAGGCAAAAGTTCTTTGCCGCTAAAACGGCCACCCATCCATAATCCGACTGAAACCGCAGGGTTTAGATGAGCGCCCGAAATGTGTCCGAGCGAATACGCGATCGTAAGAACCGTTAACCCGAATGCCAGCGAAACGCCAACTAATCCGATTCCCACTTCAGGAAATCCGGCAGCCAGAACGGCGCTTCCACACCCGCCAAGAACCAGCCAAAAAGTTCCGATAAACTCCGCAATTAATTTTTTCATTTTTAGTTTTTTTAGTTATGATTTGAGGGCTGAAAAATATTGCCAGTCGTTATTGTTCCAATATTGCCTTCAGGTTATTCAAGCCATTCTGCAAATCGGGAGCCAGCATGGCTTCCATATCCATAAACAGCATCATCAGGTTCATCGGGTATTTCATTTCACCGTTGAATCCCCATTTTACCGAAGTTGTGGAGTCGTTTACCGCCGCGAAGGAGAGGTAGGCATAGTCGGTTGATTCCATAGGTTCAATAAAATGCAATTCGTAATCAATACGCTCCCCATCAGTAATTTTCACAATTTTCTGTTCTCCCTTTCCGGCCTTTGGATTTTCACTGTCCCAGGCAGAAACAAAGCCAACAGTTCCGTCTTCACCCCGAAACTCCGTTTTCATCGTTGGATCAATTTTAGCCCAAACGCTAAATTCGCTTTGGTTTTTCAGGTACTTCACGTAATCAAAAACCTCCTGCTTCGTTTTGTTAACAGATACTTCGCGCTCAACTGCATACTTGCCGTCAACAAATAGCCCGGTAATCAGAACCAAAACAATAAGAACAACCAATACCAGTCCAATAATCTTTAGTGCTTTCATATGAAATTGTTTTTTGCGGTTAAAACTTCAGGATTTGAGGTATATAGATTCATATAAATTGATCCAGTCGGAAACTCCGATTTTTTGAACCAACTCCCCAATGAGAGCATAAGGAATCTGGCTCACATTTTTAAACCGAATGCAGCTTTTGCCCATGTCGAGTTTAAGCTTGCTGTGCTTCGGAAATTCAGCAGTGAACCAATGCAGTAAATCGGGATGGACATAAATGCCCATGTGATAAAAGGCAATGAAGTTCTTTTGCGCGGCAAGGCCCAAAAAAGGCAAAGGTAATTTCGGATCACAATGGTAGCCTTTGGGGTAAATGCTGTGCGGAACAACATAGCCGATCATACCGTAGTTCATTTGTTCTGAAAAACCGGAAGGGATGTTTTCAAGGATGGTTTTCCGAAAGAAGGTTATGGCTTCCCGCTGATTATCGGGAACCTGATTCATGTATTCTTCTACCGATTTTGCCTGCGATTGCATAACTGCTACACTAGAGGTTGCAGTTCATTAACAATCAGTCAGTTTGAAAAGTTCAAAATAATTATTCCTCTACGCAAGACTCGTCAAGTTCCTGAAGCGTTTCGTTTAGCCTGACGAGATACCGCCCATACAATCTATTGAAACCCCAGCGTAAAATGAAGAAGGTAACCGCAATTAGCGGAATCAGGATAGCGAGGCCAACGCCAATGATAATCAAAATTTTGGATGTAGCCAGATTCTCTATTCCGCCACTGACGGAATCTACTTTATATTTCACCCCCTGGTAAAGCCCGGCAGCAAAACTCACAATCATGTTTATAAGCAAAATAACCACCGCCAGGTAAAACAGTCTCTGATAAGTTTTGAGCGTATTTAAAATTCCGTTCAGGAGGTCCTTCAACTGGGTATCGGGCGAGAAACTGCGCTTAATCCTGAAATAGCGCAACACAAAAAAAAGATAAGTGGTTACAATAATTGCGTTCGAAAATATATCCATCGGGATCATCCACGACGGGTATTTAATAGGCTCTGTCAGAATTAATTCCGAAAGGTAAATATCGTCAACAATAACATAGGCAATAAAAACAAGAATTACAGCCATGCCAATACGGATATTCCGATCGATGCGGTCAACCAGAGTCTTCGTTCGGTTTTTCAGCAACTCGTGAATATTTTCCTTTCCAAGCCGATGTTTATCCACCTCCTGAGAAGAATATGTATCCCACGCCGATTTTAAATCCTTTAATTCCATCTATTCTTCCTGATTCATTAACAACTTCAACTTCTTCTTGATCCGGTTCATTTTAACCCTGACATAATTTTGGGTGATGCCAGTTATTTCAGCAATTTCCTCGTATTTTTTATCTTCAAGAAACAACAGGATAATCGATTTCTCAATTCCGGTTAAATTCGAAACAGCCTGGTTCAGCATTTTAATCTGATCTTCAACACCTGAATCGTACAATTCTTCGGCCAGTTGCATGTTCTCGTACGAAACGCCTGTTTTATCGGGCTGGCGTTTATCTTTTTTAAAACTGGTAATCGCGGTATTGAGCGCCACCCGGTACATCCAGGTCGAGAATTTTGATTCAGACCGGAACGACGGATAAGATTTCCACAATTGCACCAGAATTTCCTGAAATAAATCACGGCGGTCTTCTTCCAAATCGCAGTAAATGGAACAAACCTTGTGAATGATTCCCTGATTTTCGGTGATTATTTGTAAAAATTCTTTTTCCAACGTGCGGCTGATTAGTCTGCGAAAGTGAATTTCATTACATTAACTCATCTTCAAAAAATTAATTTCCTGGGGGGTCAGGAAACGGAAACGGCCTCGTGGCAAATCTTTTTTGGTAAGGCCTGCAAAAACTACCCGATCGAGTTTTTCAACCTGGTATCCGAGGTGATTAAAAATACGACGAACAATCCGGTTTTTACCTGAATGTATTTCGATGCCCACATGCCTCAAGTCTTTGGGATCGATCAACTGAATATCGTCAGCGGCAATAAACCCGTCTTCAAGTTCAATGCCTTTGGCCACCCTGGCCACATCTTCCTGAAGAAAATCTTTATCGAGGGTTACATGGTAAACTTTAGCTTTTTCGTAACTCGGGTGTGTCAGTTTTTTGGCCAGTTCGCCATCGTTGGTAAACAGCAATACCCCGGTAGTTTGCATATCCAATCGTCCTACCGGGTAAATCCTTTCGGTGCAAGCATTCTGGATGAGTTGCATCACCGTGCGCTCCACATGCGGATCATCGAGCGTAGTGGCAAAACCTCTCGGTTTATTGAGCAACAGATATACTTTTTTCTCCGGATTAAGGCGTTTGCCGTCGAAGGTAATGTCGTCATCGAGCGAAACTTTTCGTCCGAGTTCGGTAACCACTTCACCGTTTACTGTAACCAACCCTTCGCCAATTAATTTATCGGCATCACGACGCGAGCAAACACCCGCATTCGAAATGTATTTGTTTAACCGAATCAACCCATCGCCGGCAGGTTCAGTTTCTTCCTGTTTCTTCTTCAGTACAATTACTTTTTTCTTGGGGAAATCTTTCAATGTATTCTCCTTTAATGATTATAATGCAGCAAAGGTCGTAAAAAATAGTGAAGTTTTAATCAGTGCCCTTCTTGCTTGTAGATTTTAAACTGTTCCCTGATTATGGCACGGACATCGTATTCGGTTGACATGTGGCTCAGTAAGCCTTTGCTGTTTATATAGAGCATAAAATCGTCGGCAGCGCTGTCGCCCAAACCGGTGAGTTCCATAACCAATTCTTTTTTGTAATACTGCGAGAGTACTTCCCATTGTTTTTCAGAAAGTATGGCTTTTCGGGTTTCTCGCTTTTCCCGTTCACTTTTACTGATGTAATACTGAAGAAAACTGGCCGGGTTGAAGAATGCTGCAATTACAGGAGGTTTCTCGTTGTACGAGTCGCCACGCAACTGTGGGTCGATATCAATTTTCTTTGCAGTAGGAACCCCGTCTAGGTTCACTTTCGTCTGCGAACCCTGTACTTCAACTTCCGGAAGGGCAAACCGAATTGGCTTGGCATACAGAATCAACACATTCATTTCGTTATAATTGGCCGGCACACGAGCGGTGGTTTTCGAAAAGCCCAACGACGAAATCGCCAAACTATCTATGTTTAGCATCTCCATGGTAAAACGCCCCTGTTCGTCGGTAGTAACACCGCCATGCGTACGGTAATTCAATACAAACGCAAAAGGTACCGGCGATTCGTCCTGAAGATTCAGGACCTGGCCCCTTAATTTGATCGGCATGGGGTCAACCTCTTCTGCTTCCTGGGCAAAGATTAAAGTTGACGTTAAAAATAGAATAAGTAACACTATTTGTTTTCTGCCTGACATAGCTTTTCATGGTATTATGACAAAAGTATAAAAAACAAACAATAAGTAGTGTCCCCTAACATTCGTTAACGGCTTTTAACAGAGATATACAACTTAGGCCAGATCAAAAACCAGAAGTACCAAACAAAAAGAAGAAATATCTCAGCCGGATTATTTAACTTTAATCAAAAAAAAAATCAACTTCGATTTTCACTAAAAAGATTCTCTATGAAACGCACTTCAGGCAATCGAATAATCAGGCGAATTCTTTGGTCGTTAGTTATTGTCATTTTTTCGGGCCTGGCTTACGGCGCCTATTACATCAATTCCTTGCTACCCATTATTACGGGTTATCCGGCAAAGTTTTTATGCTCTGCCGTTTTTGTCTCGAACCGCGAACAAGCCGAGGTGGAAGCCATGGACTTAAATTTTTCGTTTATCAAACATGTAAAAAGTGTAGTTGATGTTAGCGATTCGAGTGTAACCAGTTCGTTTTTATGGGGAAAATCGAAGGCCATTTACCGGAAAGGTTTTGGCGCCACATTGCTGCGTGGAGTTGAAGAAGCAGAGCTTCGGAAGGTAAAGTTTCCGGTTTTGCCTCCTGCATACAATCAGGACACGATCAACTGGCCGCTGGGAAACATATTGGCCGATACAACAACGAGTATCAATAAAGGAATGCTTTCTGAAATTACAGAAAACCTGATGGATGATGATGTATATAACGGTCACGCGTTTGCGTTTGTAGTGCTGCACAAAGGCATTCCGGCAGCAGAAGCTTATCAGCCTGAATTCAATGCAAAAACACGTTTTTTAAGTTGGTCGATGGCCAAAAGTTTTACCAATACATTGGCCGGCATCATGGCGAAAGACGGGAAATGGGATATCAATCAGCCGGTCAACCTTCCGGAATGGCAGAACGATGACCGAAAAGGTATAACCATCAATAACCTGATGCAAATGCAGAGCGGATTGCACTGGAACGAAGATTACGGCAACCGCTCCGATGTAACGGTGATGCTGTACTGCGAAAATGATTTCGCCCGTTTCACCTACGATCAGCCTTTGGATTATCCGATTGGAACTCATTGGTACTATTCGTCGGGGACTGTAAATGTGATCAACTACCTGATGCGAAAGACCATCGGGAATGACACCGATTATTACCGCTTTGCACAAACACGGCTCTTTAATAAAACAGGAATGCCCAATACCGTTTTTGAAGTAGATGCCTCCGGAACGCAGGTTGGTTCATCCTACGTTTATGCCACAGCCCGCGATTATGCCCGCTATGGATTGCTTTACCTTCAAGATGGATTTTTTAATGGGGAACGCATTTTGCCGGAAGGTTGGGTAAACTATACGACAACCCCGGCTTCGGACAGCAAAGGAGAATACGGATCGTTATTCTGGCTGAACCGGGACAAAAAATATGATGCCGTACCCGAAGATATGTATTCGTGCAACGGGCACGATGGCCAGCAAATATTCATGATCCCATCTAAAGAGCTTGTGGTGGTGATACTCGGATATTCTCCAAAACCCGATCGGGTTATGGATTTCAACAAATTACTGGGAGATATTCTGAGTACAATAAAGTAGAATAAAAACAAGTCAGGGTTTCACTTTGGAGTGAAACCCTGACCCCCTTCGACAAGCTCAGGGTAAAACTTCTAAAAGTTATTGATTGATCTACTTCAGATTTTTAACCCGCTCCATGGCTTCCAGCACATTATTGCGATCGGCAAAGGCAGAAAAACGGAAATAACCTTCACCCGATGGGCCAAAACCAGAACCGGGTGTCCCTACCACATTGGCTACATTCAACAATTTATCGAAGAAATCCCACGATTTCATATTATCCGGAGTTTTTACCCAAACATAAGGCGCATTCACCCCGCCAAACACAGTGAACCCGGTTTCTTTCAGGCTTTCGCGCATGATGCGGGCATTTTCGAGGTAATATGCAATGACTTCTTTTACCTGCTTTTTCCCTTCTTCGGTATAAATGGCAGCCGCCGCTTTTTGCACCGGATACGAAACTCCGTTGAATTTGGTCGTATGCCGACGGTTCCACAGCGGTTTTACCGGATGTGCAAGACCGTTGCTGTCGTAGGCTCTCAGCTCTTTCGGAATCACTGTAAATGCGCAACGGGTTCCGGTGAAACCTGCTGTTTTCGAGAAACTTCGGAATTCCAATGCTACTTCTTTGGCGCCCTCAATCTCGAAAATCGAATGCGGAATGGTTTCGTCGGTGATAAATGCTTCGTAAGCTGCATCGTACAGAATGATACATTTGTTTTCCCTGGCATAATTCACCCATTTGGTCAGTTCTTCTTTCGAGGCCACTGTTCCGGTTGGGTTATTCGGGAAACACAAGAAAATCAGATCCGGACGCTCGGTGGGTAATTCAGGAATAAAACCATTGGCTTCGTTGCATGGCATGTAAATAATTCCTTCAAAGTAGCCGTTGCTCTGTATTTCGCCAGTTTTGCCTGACATTACGGTGGTATCGGCGTAAACCGGATAAACCGGGTCGCAAATCGCAATTTTGTTCCCGGCCCCAAATACTTCCTGAATGTTTCCGGTATCACATTTCGAACCGTCTGACACGAAAATATCATCGGCAGAAATCTCCACCCCGCGGCTTTGGTAATCGTTCAGCGCAATAGCTTCGCGCAAAAAATCGTAACCTTGTTCCGGTCCGTAACCTTTAAACGAATCGGCATTCGCCATATCGTCAACGCCTTCGTGAAAAGCCTTAACCACAGCAGGAACAAGCGGTTGTGTTACGTCTCCGATTCCCATTCGGATTATCTTTTTATCCGGATTGGCTTCAGCAAATTCACGCACTCTGCGGCCTATTTCGGGGAATAAATACCCAGCCTGAAGTTTCAGGTAATTTTCGTTAATCAATGCCATTTTTATGTTGTTTTAAAGTGATTTCATTACAGTGCGCCCAAAGTTACAAAAAAACCAAAACCGACCAGAATTTGGCCTGCGGATGACCTGTAAAAATCAGATGTCGGAACAATTTATTAATCTAACAAATATCGTTGTTTAATATTTTATCGAATACTCTAAACAAAAAGAATAAACCCGGGTTATTTGAGAGTATTAAAACAACATTCAATGATTGCATTCAAATCACATTCAGTAATTTATACAATGGAAGTTCAGCAATACCTAAATATTTCGTTGAGCGAAGCCTGGGACTTTTTTTCGTCGCCAGGTAATTTATCGAAAATTACGCCACCGCACATGGGCTTCATCATCACCTCAGGAATCCCCGAAAAAATGTATTCGGGTCAAATCATTACCTATAAAGTCTCTCCATTTCCTGGAATCAAGACCAGTTGGGTAACCGAAATCACTCATGTTTCGGAAGGGCAGTTTTTTGTTGATGAACAGCGCTTTGGCCCCTACCGAATGTGGCACCACGAACATCATTTCACAATTCAGGGCCAGGGAGTTCTGATGACCGATAGGGTATCGTATAAATTACCCTTTGGTTTTTTAGGACGTATCGCGCATGTTGTTTTTGTAAAGAAACAGCTTACAAACATATTCGCCTTTCGCGAAAATATCCTAAACAAGTATTGGGATAAAGATTTCTAATGCTGAGAACAGCATCACCAGGCGATAAAAAAAACTGACAATCAACAAAATCGGGACTGCATTGTTGATTAACGAAAAGAACCAATAAAAAAATTCAGCAAGACCTTTTAGATTAAAGAACTTAAAAATTAAACTGAAAGGCATGAAAAAAATTCATTTAAGCAGTCGGGCTTGCATCCTCATAGCAGGGATCGCCCTTTTTACGGTAATGTTTAGTTCGTGTAAGAAAGACGAGGCAGTTGAGGGTGACTATGTAATTCGTTTTAAGGCCAACGGCACGCCGGTCGAATTTTCGGTTCAGGCTTCGCTGGTTGCAGCTTTTGGCAAGTCAGGCACTCAGCATAACGCTTCTTTTTCGGGTGGCGATACCAACAGCAACATCAGCCTGCAAGTATTCGACAACAAAGAAATAGCAACAGCTACCTTTTCAGGCTATACCCTTTCAGGAAATACATTTGTGGGCGCACTAATTGGCTACAGCGATAAAACCGGGACTCTTTACACCCAGGGGTCTGTTAATCCGAACGCCACCATTACCATTACTGAAATAAATGCCGGAGCAGTTCGCGGAACATTTAGCGGCACATTAAAGGCCTCCGGGAAACCTGATATTGTTCTTACCCAGGGCGAGTTTTTTGTGTGGAGAGCGAATTAACACATCGGCCAAACACTCATTCACGTTACAGCAAAATTCATTGCGGCCCTACTTTAAATCCCGGTTTCTCAGCCAATACGACGAACAATCTATATTAATTAAGATTTGCTTAGCATTCAGAACTTTATATTTAGGTAGTTTTGCGCCTGATTTTAAAATTGCGGTAATAGTACCTCAATCACCATTTAAGGCTCAGGCAATGAGCGCATACAAAAGCAGCATACATGAAGCGTATTAATGAATACAAGAAACTATTTAACGTTGAACCAGACACCGACCTTAAAAAATTAAAGACAACTTACCGAAATCTGGTCAAAGAATGGCATCCTGACAATTTTCAGGAAGGAGATGAAATGGCTGCCGAGGCCGAAATAAAAAGCAGGCAAATTATTGATGCCTACCATTTTTTAGTAAGCATTGCTCCGGAAACTATTGCGGCAAACCAGGAAGAATACAACAGTACCTTTGAATCCGGAATCGCCGATTTTAAACACAAAGGACTTTTGCTTGAAATTTCGTTTATGGATGGAGCTACCTACGAATATTTTGGTGTTCCCAAAAGTGTATATCAAAAACTGATTAACTCCGACAAGCAATTGCGATTTGCAAAACGGAACATTTTCAATTCCTACCTGTACCGGAAATCAAAAAAAGGTGTTTTGGTGGCTTAGGTTGTTTTAATATCACCGCATCATAAAAAAGTAAGAGCCAGATTGATGTCTGGCTCTTACTTTTTTATGCGAGCGAGAAACGGGGGTCGAACCCGCGACCCTCAGCTTGGGAAGCTGATGCTCTACCACTGAGCTACTCTCGCTAATTTTATTTTTGAACGCCCAAAAGTAATAAAACTAAGCGTTGAATGGTTATGCTTCGTAAAGAAATTTTTACCTGATTAACTTCACAAACTTTCCCGGGATCGGGGTATCAAAACGCAACGCCTTGCCGGTTACCGGATGCTTAAACGACAACACCCTGGAATGAAGCCCCATCTGACCCAATGGATTTAGTTTCGCCCCGTATTTTTTGTCGCCCGTCACCGGATGACCGATTTCTTTCAGTTGTACCCGAACCTGGTTCCTGCGGCGGGTTTCGAGTTTCACTTCGAGCAACGAGTAAAGTTTATCCGATTTCAGTAATTTGTAGTTGGTAACTGCCTTCATTCCCTCGCCTGCAATCGGGCTCGAAAACATCATCAGCGCTTTGTTCTCTTTCAGCCACGATGTAATCGTTCCTTCCAGCTTTTCTACCACGCCTTCAACCACAGCCACATAAACACACTCCAACGTAGCATTATTCCAATCCTGCTGAAGCACTTCCTGCACTTTTTTACTCTTCGCAAAAACCATCAGACCCGAAGTATCTTTATCGAGCCGGTGCACAATAAATAGCTCATTTTTAGGGTCGAACCGTTTCACATATTCGGTCAGAATACTGAACGCCGATTTAACCCGGTCACCTTCGGGCGCCACGGTCAACAGTCCGCTAAACTTATCGATTACAATTAAATCTTTATCTTCAAAAACTACCCGCATTCCGCGGAACCGTGGTTTTTCTTCCGATTTTTTCTTGTTCAGAAAAACCATCTGACCACGTTTCAGTGGAAAGTCGAACTGCGTTGTAACCAGATCATCAACAGTAATTTGCTTGTGGGCCAGCATCGATTTGATCGCGGTACGGCTCTTCTCCGGAAATTTTTCGATCAAAAATTTCATCAGTTCCGTTTGCCCGGTAACTTTCAGAGCAACTTCTTTTAATTTTTCGGTTTTAAATTCCGATTTCTTTTGTGGGTATTTCATTTAGATATTGTTACGGGTTGCGGGTTACGGGTTGTTGCGAAACCCGCATCACGCACCATTGTATTTTTAACTGTGACTGTTTACTGAACACTTGTGTTTTATGGTCTGATTATCTTAATTTCTCCGCCTCGCCCGAGTTTCATAATACTCGACGGAACGGCCTTGGAGGTATCATCCTGGCGGTATTTGACCACGTAATCAACCGCGTCGATAATTTCCTGTTCAATCTCACCGAAACAGGCTGGCGATGGTTTTCCGCTTATGTTGGCCGATGTTGAAACAACCGGACGTTTAAACCGGCGAATCAAATCACCGCTAAAAGCCTCTGTTGTCAAGCGAATCCCGATGCTTCCGTCTTCAGCAATCAGATTTTTAGCCAGATTTTTAGCTCCATCGTAAATAATTGTAAGTGGTTTTTCACTCAGTTCAATCAAATCGTAAGCAATTTCAGGAACTTCAGCCACATAACGTTCCAGCAATGCGGCATTCTCCATTAAAACGAGCATACTTTTTGAATCTATGCGGTTTTTTATGGCATAAATCCGCTTTACAGCTTCTTCGTTGCAGGCATCACAGCCCAATCCCCATATTGTATCGGTGGGGTATAAAATCACACCGCCTTTTTGCAGCACGTCAAGTGCAGCTTTAATATCATCAATCATTCAAAACCAAATTATAAAGTTGTTTCAATTGTGTAGCAAAATTCTCAGGAGTAAACCGCTGTGCATTTATTTTCCCTTTTGCAATCATTGTTTCGCGCCGATCTGGATTGGCAAGCAGTGCTTCTATCGCCATGCCAATTTCGTCGGGTTTTTCCGGATTTATATACCACGCAGCATCACCCCCGGTTTCGGGCAAACTGCTTGCATCCGAAGTAATCACCGGGCAGCCCGAGGCCTGTGCCTCAGCAACCGGCAATCCAAAACCCTCGAACAATGACGGATAAATCATAATCTCAGCCAGTTGGTAGAAAACAGCCAGTTCAGAATCTTCTACCCCGGATAAAAAAATAATCTGCAACCATTCCGGATTGGCCTCCAGATACGACTGAACTTTGGGCTGATAAGAAGTGGGTTTCCCGACAACCACCAGCGGCACTTTTATTTGCGAAGCAACCATTCCTTCCAGCAATGCCAGCAGGTTTTTGCGCGGTTCTATGGTTCCAACCGTCAATAAAAACCGTTCCGGCAATTGGTATTTTTCCTGAAGTTGTTTTTTTGCTTCCGGTTCTTTCTGTTCAAAAAAGATGGGATTGATGGCCTGATAAACGACCTTTATTTTTTCCTCAGGAACAGCAAAATACCGGATCAAATCCTGCCTGGTTTGTTCTGAAATGGCGTGAATCAGATCGGCAACTCGGCAGGCATGACGAAATTTACGGTCATAAATATTCCGGTCAATTTTAGTATAATAATCGGGGTAACGAAGGTAAATCAAGTCGTGAATGGTAACCACCGTTTTCACCCCTGTTTTTTCAATACCCACAGGCAATTCGTGACTTAATCCATGGTAAATATCCAGATCAATCCGATCTGCCAGGCGGCTTATCAGCAAAGTCCGCCACAGGTTTTTCCAGATTTTCCACAGGAAACCTTCTGGTTTTATTTCCGAAGAATTTTCAGGAGCGATAAACAATTGGCGTGTACCTCCGGGGTGAAAAAGAAAATAATTGTCTTCAGGATATTGGCGCGAAAGTGCAGAAATAGTGTTACGGCTGAAGTTTCCCAGTCCGGCAGCATTACTAAAAGCACGTTTGGCATCAAACCCGATTTTCATTCTCCTCATTTATTTTCGACAAAAATACATTCTAAAAACAAGAAAAAGGATGCCGGTTCAAATTTTCGACATCCTTTTCCCAATAAATCAGCGGGTTCGTATCGTTTTACACGTTAAATTCTTTCAGTCCGTCAAAATCCAACGTGGCAAAATAATCGTTTAGCGTTTCGGCACGGCGAATCTGAGTTACCTCTCCGTTTTCACGAAGCAACAATTCAGCCGAACGTAATTTGCCGTTGTAGTTGAAACCCATGGCATGCCCGTGTGCCCCAGTGTCGTGAATCACCACAATGTCGCCCGATTCAACCTTTGGCAATTTGCGGTTAATGGCAAATTTATCGTTGTTTTCGCAAAGCGATCCGGTTACGTCATAGACTTCATTTTGCGGTTCGTATTCCTTACCCAGAACGGTAATGTGATGGTACGAGCCGTACAATGCAGGCCGCATCAGGTTGGCCATACACGAATCCAAACCTGCGTATTGTTTGTATGTTTTTTTGATGTGCAACACTTGCGAAATCAGGAACCCGTACGGCCCGGTCATGGCCCGGCCCGACTCGAAATAAATACGCAGCGGCGACAAACCGTTTCCTTCAATTTTTTCCTGATACAATTTACGGATGCCATGGCTCATAAATTCCAGGTCAACCGGTTGGTCGGTCGGACGATATGGGATGCCTATTCCACCGCCCAGGTTGGCAAACTCGATGTCGATACCTACACGTTCTTTGATTTCAACAATCAAGTCGAACAAAATTTGGGCTGTTTCAACAAAATATGCAGCATCCAGTTCGTTTGAAGCCACCATGGTGTGTAACCCGAAACGGGTAACTCCCTTTTCTTTCAGCATTTGGTAGCCTTCGAACAATTGCTCGCGGGTGAACCCGTATTTGGCTTCCTCCGGATGACCGATAATCGTATTTCCTTCCTTCAATGCTCCCGGATTGTAACGGAAACAAACAAGGTTAGGCAAGCCCACATGCTTTTCGAGGTATTCGATGTGCGAAATATCGTCGAGGTTAATGATGGCGCCCAGATCAACTGCTTTTTTGTATTCATAAGCCGGGGTATCGTTCGAAGTAAACATGATTTCGTCGCCTTTCATACCCAACTTTTCGGCCAGTACCAGCTCGGCAATCGAGCTACAGTCGATACCAAAACCCTCCTGGCGCATAATCTTCATCAGGTATGGATTTGGAGCCGATTTAATGGCATAAAATTCCTTAAATCCGGGATTCCACGAAAATGCCTTGATAAATTTACGTGCATACTCGCGAATTCCTTTCTCATCGTAAATATGGAAAGGGGTTGGATAGTGTTCTATGATCTTCTCAATCTGTTGTTTTGTGAACGGAAGTTGTTTTGTTGTCATTATAATTTTAAAATATATTGGGCAGCAAATTTACAATTTTTAAATAAAACTAGAGTTCTGAAATCAATTCATTACTCAAATAACCTGAAGCGATCTCGCGAACCTCACCTTCCATGCGAATATTCCAGTCCTCATCAATTTCTATATGTAAGGTTCCTCCTGGCATTTTGATGCTCAGGTTGCGATCGGTCAATCCCTTTTTAACGGCCACGGCTGCCACACCGCACGATGAACTTCCGGACGCCAGCGTATATCCCGCACCGCGCTCCCAAATCAGTATCTCCACTTCATTGCGCGACAAAACCTTAGCAAACTGAACGTTGATCCGGTTAGGAAACAGTGGATGATTCTCTATTTCAGAACCGTGTTTCAGGATTTCGGCCAGGCTTAGTTTATCCCTAAAAATGACACAATGCGGATTGCCAACCGACACACAATTGATCAGGTATGCCTCATCAACCATATTCAGCGGATGATCCAAACATTCCGATTCGTCACAATTTACCGGAACCTGGTGGCTCCCGAAAATAGCTTTTCCCATATCAACCCTCACCTGACTAGCCTTACCGTTAGTTTCCTGCGAAACTTCGGCAGTCACCACACCTCCAAGGGTTTCGATGGTAAATTTCTTCCCTGAAGTATGCCCATAATCAAACAGGTATTTGGCAAAAATACGCAATCCGTTACCACTTTTTTCGGCTTCCGAACCATCGGGATTGTATATTTTCAAACCGAAATCGGCTTTCGACGAAGCCACTTTCAGCAAAATGCCATCGGAGCCAATACCGTAATGGACATCACAGAGTTTCTGTATATTTTTTTCATTCAGACTAAACGATAATTCGGCTTCATTGAGCACGAAATAGTCGTTTCCAAGTCCGTGCGATTTGACAAAAAAGTTTTGCATAGGATGAATTTTTGTTCTCTTGCAAAGGTAGAACAGTTTTTAAGTTGATTGGGTATCCAATAAAATGATTTTTGCAGCTCATGGCCAAAAGCTCTGCACTATTTCACTTAAGGTGAAGCTCTGACTACAAGTATAAATACTGCTAGAACATGGGATCCCAGGGAGGAAGCATCTCGGCTTTCTGTCCATAGATTTCAAGAACCTTGTCGGTTAAATATTTTTTATTCACTACAAAACGGAACATGTATTCGTTAAACCAGGCATCGGTAAACGTGAGGTAACCTTTCTCTCCGGCAGTTGGTCCCCAACTGTTTTCGAACTGCCATTTAACCGGGTTTCCCTGAGTATCCACATCAACAGCAATCAGCGCCATTCCGTGGCTCGAACCGCTTTCTCCGGTTTCAATCCGCTGCGCTTTGTTCATACCAAACTTCACACCATAAACCGATTCGTAATCGAAATTATCGACATCCAGAATACCCACTTCGCGGCGCAATTGTTTGCCCACATCGCACGAGGCATAAAGCGCTTCGTTGTTTTTGATCGAAGCGATGCAAAATTCCTTGATCACTTCATTGGGAAGGTTCACGTAATGCCAGTTGTTTCCTTCGGCGGTATTGCGGTAATTCTCCACTTCGTAATGTTTCCAGAACGGTCGCGATGGATCATTCATAATCATCACATAATCTTCGAGTTTAGTATCGCCAAAAACCTCAGCCATGAAACTTTGCGGTGTATATGTTTTAGCTTCAGCAATCTTTTTGTCTTTATTTTTGTAGCGCCACTGAAATTCGGTTGGTGGTTCGCCAAGGTTAAGCGCCAGCATCCGGTAAATTTCTGAAAGCATCTCCACTTTGCGGGCAGCCAACTTCTTTGGATCGGCTTTGTCATTTTTCAGTTCGCGGATTTCAATCGCATCTTCGCGCAATTTAGTATTGATGAATTTGGTGAGCAGCGAGGTATTTTCGCTCGAATTGGTTTCGCCCATAGCTTCTTTGGGAACCAATCCATATTTTTTAACCAGATTTACAAAATTGATCCATTGCCCGCCATCGTCAACCGGAGGCCGCAAATACCATTTTACTTTCTGATCATCAATAGGCAAAGCGGCCGAGTTCTCCATGTTGTTCAGGAAAAGATTTGACTTTTCGAGCAAATCGTAGAAATACAGGTAACTTTCAGAAAATTCGAACTCCGATACATTGAACTTTTTCATAGCCATTGGGCGAAAAAGGTTTAACGAAGAAAACATCCAGCAACGTCCCGAACTTTTTTGGTCAGTTATTCCTGAAACATCAACCCGGTAAGTGAACAGTTGATCGGTAGTCCCCACATTTTCGCGATTCCAGGCCAGCTTGGTAATGTCGTTCGACGAAAGCGCATTTTGCATGGCCTTTGTGTAGGCGTCTTTTTTAAATCCTGACCTGATTTTGTCCATTTCTGCTTTGGAAATTTCCTGCGCCAAAAGACTCCCTGTCACAAGAAATCCGATAAAAAATAAAATACCCCTCATAGTATTTGAGCTTTAAAATTTTAAGAACGATAAAAATAGCCATTAATCCTTTCGTGAGGTATATTTTCAGGAAAAGTTGAATTAAGTTTATGTGTTTATCAACAAACAGAACATTACGGACAAGAATATCCTTTGTTTAATTCTGTTATCTTTGGTGCGTATAACGGCATCTCCGAAAATGCCCGAAGTACCCAAAAACAAAACAATTATGACCTTGAACATTCAGAAAATACGCGAAGACTTTCCCATCCTTCAGCAAAAAATATACAACCGCCCGCTGGTATATTTCGACAATGCAGCCACTACCCAGCGGCCACAACAGGTAATTGACGTGCTGACTCAAACGTACACGCAATACTACGGAAACATCCACCGGGCAGCGCATTTCCTGGCCGATAAAGCAACGGCGGCGTACGAAGAAACCCGCGACAAAGTGAAGAACCTGATCAACGCCGAAAGCCGCGAACAAATTATTTTCACCAAAGGGACTACTGAAAGCATCAACCTGGCAGCTTTTGCCTTTGGCGAAGCGTTTGTTAAAGCGGGCGACGAGATTATTGTTTCGGAAATGGAACACCATTCGAACATCGTTCCTTGGCAAATGATGGCCGGCCGGAAAGGTGCAAAAATTTTGATGTTGCCCATCGACAACGACGGTCGCTTGCTGATCGAAAAGCTAGAAGAACTGATCACGCCAAAAACCAAATTGATTGCAGTCGCACATGTTTCAAATGTTTTGGGAACAATCAACCCGATCGCGCAAATCGCACAAATCGCACATGCAAAAGGTCTCCGTATTTTTGTGGATGGCGCGCAGGCAGCGCCTCACCTGCAAATCGACGTTCAGAAACTGAATGTGGATTTTTACGCCCTTTCTGCCCACAAAATGTATGGCCCCAACGGTGTTGGCGTGCTGTATGGGAAAAAGGAATTACTCGAACAGTTGCCTCCGTACCAGGGTGGCGGTGAAATGATTTCGGAAGTAAAATTCTCGGGAACCACATACAACGAATTGCCCTACAAGTTCGAGGCCGGAACGCCAAACATCAGTGGGGTGATTGCTTTTGGGGCCGCTATCGATTACCTGCAAAACATCGGCTTTGAAAACCTGTCCGCATGGGAGCACGAACTGTTGGAATATGCCACAGCTCAGTTGCTGGCCATTCCCGGATTGCAGATTTACGGCACCCAGGCTGAAAAATCGGGCGTAATTTCGTTCAATGTAGAAGGTGTTCATTTCTTCGATTTGGGAACCATGCTCGATAAATTTGGAATTGCCGTTCGCACCGGGCACCACTGTGCCGATCCGCTGATGGACCATTTCGGAATTCAGGGAACCGTACGCGCTTCGTTTGCCTTCTACAACACCAAAGCTGAAATCGATATTTTCGTTGAGGCCCTAAGAAAAGTGATTGCCATGTTTTAATTCATCTGAAATGAAACGATTTCTGAAACTACTTATTTTTGGCTTTTTGATCACATCATCCATTTCAGTTTCAGCAAAAAAGCTGAATATTTTGATCGTTACAGGTGGTCATGATTTTGACCGGGAATCGTTTTTCAAAATGTTCGACACTCTTTCTGATATCAGCTACACCGAATTAAAACAGCCCGAAGCCAATACAAAACTGGGAACTATCGATCCCCAGACATTTGATGCAGTTGTTTTTTACGACATGCCCCAAACCATTGCAGAATCTGAAAAAGCAAATTATTACAAACTACTGAAGCTTGGAAAAGGATTGGTGTTTCTTCATCACTCGCTATGCTCGTACCAACAATGGGAAGAATACAAAACCATTGTGGGCGGAAAATACCACGAAAAACGCAATACCACACAATCGTCGAGTTACCAGCACGACGTGCATTTTACCGTAAATATTGCCAAATACAGGCATCCGGCTACCCGGGAAATTAAAGATTTTGAGATTCTGGACGAAGTTTACGGCAACACCGAAGTTTTACTCAATGTTACTCCACTTTTGACCACCGAAAATACACTTAGCAGCAAAACGATCGGCTGGACACACCAAATCGAGAATTCGCGTATCGTTTACATACAGCCAGGGCACGATAAAAACAGTTATTTCAACCCGAATTACCAGAAATTAGTCAGGCAGGCAATCGAGTTTGTCGTTCGGTAAAACCCGGATATTTATTTAAAAACATAAGATAAAATCATACATTTGGATCCGATAACGCCACCAATTGATGGCGGTCATAAGTCAACACATAACAAAATCAAAGAACTCAACATGAGAAACCAAACCAACAAGCTAAAAATCATTGCTATCTTGTTTCTATCGTTCATTGGATTCACATCCTCTGTCATGGCTTTAAAGACTTCTACTGAAATGCGAACCATTAAAAAAGGGAAGTTTACGTTGAATTTCATTTGTAAATCTGCCGATTTTAGTGAAGAAATCAACCAGAAATTAATTGATACCTTTTTTGAGGTTTATCCCACCCTTGTAAAAACGTACAACAAAAAATCGCCCAAAGTGGTTACGTTCGTAGTCGATCCAGAGTATGATGGGGTTGCCGCTACGTCTGACGACAAAGTAATATTCAGCGTAAAGTACATGAGCAGTCATCCGGGCGACATTGATGTCGTTACCCACGAAGTGATGCACATTGTTCAGGCTTATGGCCAGCACAGTGGAATGCCGGGCTGGGTAACCGAAGGTATTGCCGACTATGTCCGTTATGCCTACGGAATTGATAATGCCGGAGCGGGCTGGCGGTTACCCGATCTTTCGGAAAAGCACAATTTCCAAAACAGTTATCGAATTACAGCTCGTTTTTTCGCGTGGCTCGAACTCAACCATAAAGGTATAATTCAGAAACTTGATCAGGCCGGGCGCGACAAAACCTATGAAGAAGGTGCGATATGGAAAAAACTCACAGGAAAAACAATCGACGAACTTTGGAGTGATTACAGTAAAAAGCCTGCCCTTTCGTAGCAAGCAAAAAAATAAGGTTGACTCATTGAATTGGGTCAACCTTATTTTTTTTGTTCTCAAATTAAAAATTGTCGGCTTCGATTTCGAAATAGGCCTGTGAATGGTCGCAAACCGGACATTTCAATGGTGGTTTGCTCGACTCGTGCAGGAATCCGCAAACACGGCATTTCCACACCACTTTTCCTTCGCGCTCAAACACTTTTCCTTCTTCGAGGTTTTGATACAATTTGCGGTAACGGGCTTCGTGTGCTTTTTCGATTTTGGCAATCGACTTAAACAAAACCGCAATTTTCTTAAACCCTTCTTCTTCGGCAATGCGGGCAAATTCCGGATAAAGTTCGGTCCATTCTTCCTGCTCACCATCTGCAGCAGCCTTCAGATTTTCTAACGTTGTTCCGATTTTTCCGGCTGGATAAGTTGCTGTAATTTCGACCATGCGGCCTTCCAATTGTTTGAAAAACTGTTTGGCATGTGAACGTTCATTTTCAGCAGTTTCCATAAAAAGGGCAGCAATTTGCTCCAATCCTTCGGCCTTGGCCTGTTTGGCAAAAAATTCGTAACGGTTACGGGCCTGCGATTCACCTGCAAAGGCTTTCAACAGGTTTTGTTCGGTTTGTGATCCGGCTAATTCCATATGTAAATGTTTTTTTTGAGATTAAATTTACTGAATAGTATTGTCCTATAAAGTTACGATTTTGGACCGCCTCCGGAATACCTTTCCTGCAATTTAGATTCGTTCAAAATTATGCCGACACAAGCTCACCAACACCATCCCGTTCAATAACCTGCCTGCCAAACAAATAGCATTTACAATATTTAGCAATTAGTTTACCTAAAGGTGACCATTTTATTTTTGAAGGCACACAAAAAATAACGACATTTGCATCCTTTAAGCTTTAGTTCATGACTATAAACGAAATACAGCACGAGATTGTAGAGGAGTTTTCGGTTTACGAAGACTGGATGGATAAATACAGTTACCTGATTGAATTGGGAAACGAGCTGAAAGACCTGGATCCGAAGGATAAGACTGATCAGTACCTCATAAAAGGTTGCCAATCGAGAGTTTGGTTGGTATCCGATTTTATTGAAGGTAAAATTGTTTTTCGCGGAGAGAGTGACGCCGTAATTGTAAAAGGGTTGGTTGCCTTGTTGCTTCGGGTGGTATCGAATCGTACCCCGGAAGAAATAATAAACAACGAACTGTTCTTTGTTGACGAAATTGGGTTAAAACAGCACCTTTCACCCACCCGATCGAATGGATTACTCTCGATGATCAAACAAATTAAACTCTATGCTGTTGCTTATAACAGAATTTCAGGAAAGGAGAATGCGTGATGGATGCCAGAATTGATTTAATAATTGAACGACTGAAAGATGTTTATGACCCGGAAATACCGGTGAACATCTACGACTTAGGGCTGATTTACAATGTAGATATTGACGAAACCAATAAGGCCAATATTATTATGACCCTGACTGCACCCGGGTGCCCGGTAGCTGATATATTGGTTGAGGACGTCAGGCAGGCTGCTTTGGCTGTTGAAAGCATTAACGAAGCAGATGTAGAACTTACGTTTGAACCTCCGTGGGATAAATCGATGATGAGTGAAGAGGCGCGTTTGGAACTCGGATTTTTTTAGCTTACGATTTTGATATTTAAACCAGCCTCGGCTGGTTTTTTTTTTATCGTTTGCCTATCAGTGACTATCTTTCAAAACACAATTCTCCAGTGTGAAGCAAAAAGTTGCCCCCTGGCCAGGTTCGGATACAATCCAGATTTTACCGCCCAGCAACTCAACCAATTTTTGAGTAATGGCCAATCCCAGCCCAGTTCCCCGGTAAATTTTAAGTGCGTTTTCATTTAATTTCCGAAATCGCCTGAAGATCTCAGTATGGTGTTCCTTTTTTATACCGATGCCGGTATCTTTCACATATAAAACAAGCTCCTTGCTTTCAGACATCAGATAGCCCAGCTCAATAAATCCTGAATCCGTAAATTTCAAAGCATTCGTCAGCAAATTAATAAATATCTGTTTTACGCGTACCCGATCCGAAAAAACAAACAGTTCTTTCTGTTCCGAAATTTTGCTTACCCGCAATGCTACCTTCTCGTTTTTATGGCTGTAACTAAAAACCTGCAACAGCTCTTCCAAAAGGGCATCGATGCTAAAATCTATTTTTTTCAGAGTCAGTTGTTGCGCCTCTATTTTCGAAAGATCAATAATCTCGTCGATCAAAACCAACAGCGATTCGGTATTGGATTCAATCAGGTCGGCATACGTTTTTCTGGTCTCTTCGTCTAAATCCGGCTCTATGAGCAACGATGAAAAACCAACAATTGAGTTCAGGGGTGTGCGTATTTCGTGCGACACATTAGCCAAAAATGCCGATTTCAGGTTGTCTGCCTCTTCTGCTTTTTTCTTGGCTTCCAGTAAGCTTACATTTGAGTCTTTCAGGAGCTCATTCGCATTCTCCAATTCAGAAATCACCTCGTTTAGCTGGCTATATGCTTCTTTCAACTCATTCTTCTGCGCCTCAATTTCTTTGAGCTGACTATCACTCCTTTTTTGTCTATTTCTTCTTCTTCGATTAACTACCGACAGAATTAAAACAGCAAGGCTCAATAAGAGAAATGCAATTCCGAGTACTCCCAGAAAGGACTTATTAAAAGGGCCCGGAAGATCAGCAAGAATCGACCCCTTAGGAAGTTTCGCCTCATTGATATTGAATTTAGAGAGAAGCGTTCGATCAAAAAAGTAGCCTTGTTCAGTAGTCTGAATCCGCGGAATGGAGCCGGAATGGGTTGAATCTAATAATTGATACAGCAACCTTACGGCTTCTTGTCCATGTTTTACCCCACTTTGAAATATTCCTCCCACAACCTGCTTCCCAATAAATAAAGGGTCGTTGGTAAAAAGCGGTACTTTTGTCAGTTTCCCGACACTCTCGAGCAATAAAACATTATTCACCGGGTTCCCGAATTTATCCTGATTAATACCGATATAAAAAACAGCATCAATCCCTCTATTCGAACTCACCAGTGATTCAATCGAATCGATAACAATCTCTTCAGGAAACAGAATACTGAAATCGGGGAACCGAACCCGCTGTTTCATCAGTCCTTCCCGATATATTCGACCAGTTGTTGTTAAATCGGTCAAAACAAGCATCTTTTTTGACTCCGGAAGCAGCAACTTAACCAGATCAATAATACTATCGGTGTTGGAGGTTTCCTTAATTCCCCAGTATTTCGATCCGTCTAAGGGATAAACTTCAGGATTGGATATTCCGGTAAAAACAACCGGGGCATCCGGAAATAAATCCTGATCGTATGTAAAGGCAAAATCGAGTGCATCATTGTCGGTTACCAGTATCCCATCAAAATGAACACCGACATATTTTTCCTGAAAATAGTGCTTAAATGTTTCAAAGTGATTTTGTCCGAACCTTTTGGAATTTAAATTCTCAATGCTAAGCATAATTTCCGGATGCACTTTAGCCTCTTTTAGGATACCAGTCATCAGGCTATCTGTCCATGCAAATCCTTGTTCATAGGAGTTTATGACCAGAATATTTCGCGTTTTTTCGACTATTGGGCTTGCTGAATATGCTGCTATTGAGAATATCGTCAGAAAAAAAACCAGCCGGAATTGTTTTGAAGTGATCCCCATCAAATAGTTTTAAAATAGATTGAAGCTTTGAAATTTAGTTATTTTCTGATTACTTTCAAAATGACCTGATCTCATCAAAACAGTCTTATGGAAATATTGAAAACAAAAAAAGGCGACTATCCCGAAACGAAATAACCGCCTTTCAAGAGCTATACTTTTAATTTTTACTTGTTCGCTTTTAAATTCACCAACAGATTCAACTCATCCAACTGTTCCGGAGAAATCGTTGAAGGGCTATCCATCATCACGTCGCGGCCCGAGTTGTTTTTCGGAAAAGCAATGGTGTCGCGGATGCTGTCCAAACCGGCAAACATGGAGGTCAGGCGGTCGAACCCGAAAGCGATACCTGCATGTGGCGGCGCCCCAAATTTGAAGGCATTCATCAGGAAGCCAAACTGGTATTCGGCCTGTTCAGGCGTAAACCCAAGCAAACCAAACATTCGGGCCTGAAGGGCTTTGTCGAAAATACGAACCGAACCACCTCCAATTTCCACGCCGTTGATGACCAAATCGTACGCGTTGGCACGAACGGCCCCCGGATTGGTATCAAGCAACGGAATATCTTCGGGTTTTGGAGCGGTAAACGGATGGTGCATGGCATAGAAACGCGCCGTATCTTCGTCCCATTCCAACAACGGGAAATCGACTACCCACAAGGGTTGGAACACATTTTTATCGCGCAGTCCCAATTGATTGGCCATTTCCAAACGCATGTCGCCAATGGCTTTCAGCATTTTTTCTTTTGCTCCGGAAAGGATTAACAGCAAGTCGCCAGGTTTTGCGCCAAATACCTCGACCCATTTCTGAAGTTCTTCCGCAGTATAGAATTTATCGACTGACGATTTGATTGTTCCGTCAGTATTTACTTTCACGTAAACCAAACCTTTAGCACCAATCTGAGGACGCTTCACCCATTCGGTCAATGCATCGGTTTGTTTCCGGGTATATTCAGAGCAACCTTCGGCACAAATTCCGCCAATGAATTCAGCATCATCGAATACCGAAAATCCTTTTCCTTTGACCAAATCGGTCAGGTTTTTAATTTTCATCCCAAAACGAATGTCCGGTTTGTCCGATCCGTAGCTTTCCATCGCTTCGGAATAAGGCATGCGTGGAAACTCAGTAATATTTATGCCTTTAATTTCTTTAAACAGGTATTTGGTCAGCCCTTCGAACATGTTCAGGATGTCTTCCTGCTCAACGAACGACATTTCGCAATCGATCTGCGTAAATTCGGGCTGACGGTCGGCACGCAAATCTTCGTCGCGGAAACATTTCACAATCTGATAGTAACGGTCGAAACCGGCCACCATCAGCAATTGTTTCAACTGTTGTGGCGACTGTGGCAAAGCGTAAAATTCGCCCGGATTCATGCGCGAAGGAACAACAAAGTCGCGCGCCCCTTCCGGAGTCGATTTAATCAGAACCGGAGTTTCGGTTTCGATGAAATTCTGACTATCGAGGTACGAGCGTGTGGCGAAAGCCATTTTCGAACGCAGAATCAGCGTATCGCGAACAGGTGCGCGGCGCAAATCGAGGTAACGGTATTTCATGCGGATTTCGTCGCCGCCATCGCTTTCGTCTTCGATGGTGAACGGCGGGGTATCCGAGCTATTCAGGATATTTAATGCAGTTACGGCAAGTTCAACTTCGCCGGTTGGTATATTTTTGTTTTTGCTGCTGCGTTCGCGAACGGTTCCGGTTGCCTGAACCACATACTCGCGACCCAATTGGTTACCCATTTCAGCCACAGTTTTCTCAGTCTTTTCATCGAAAACCAACTGAGTAATGCCATAACGGTCGCGAAGATCGATAAAAGTCATTCCGCCCAGGTTACGAACGCGCTGAACCCAGCCTGCAAGAGTTACTACTGAACCCTGTTGATTGATGCGAATTTCGCCGCATGTATGTGTTCTGTACATATTTGTATCTGTTTTATTTGCTGCAAAAATAAGTAGTTTTTGGAATAATATGCGGTGAAATGTCAGATTACGGCAATTCTTCGCGGCTTTTTACACCTGACAGGTTTTTGAAACCTGTCAGGTGTAAATATTTTGAGGTGACACGGTGAAGGAGTTCAACCTAACTTCAGTTTTAAACCCATCGAATTCGATGGGTTTAAAACTGTATAGAAAGTTACCTAATTTGCAGGATGGTTACTTCGGTTTGTTGAACATTGTTTTTTGCCATAAAAAACGCATTAAAAATTGTTCTGAACAGTTGGATTCAAAATCCATCGTTAACAAAGTGCTGATTGCCGTTAGCGTTACCACCTGCAATTTACAGCATACCCGGTAGAGCAGGTTGAATAATTTTGCGATAGACTAACGTACTACTTTTCGAAGCATCCTTGATTCATTGCCGATATTCTCATTTTCAATTTTGAAATTCTCATTAATTCTTCCAGAATTTCCTTCAATTGTTATTTTCAATAATTTTTCATCCGCTGACCAAATACCACTTTTAATAGATTTAATATGGCCACTTTTCCGCTCGAACCATTTCCATTCGGCTAGCCCTGATTCAGACAAAGTATAAGATTCCGAGTCTTCAGTAATGCCCACATTTTTTACATAAACCTCATAGGTGCCCGCAAATTTCTTTAAAAAGGGACTTATTTCCGTTTTTTTGACTGTTTGAATTTGTTGCTTTTGGTTACATCCAAAAACAATAAAATAAAATAAAAATATACATGCAATTGCTTTCATAAATTTGGCTATTGATATCTAAATCTAAAATCCTACTTAATCTCTATTCTTAGTTCAGATAAATCTTTTGAATCAATAATGTAACTTATTTGTTTTAATCCCGGAAGATATATTTTAGAAGGCTCATTATTAGGTGAATTAATCAAAATTCTATATTCATTTTGAAATCTAAATTTGATATCCTTTTGATGAAGTGTTAATTCACCATTATAAATACTCGGATCATAATACTTAACCTTTTCTCTTTTATATGTAAGCCCATATTTTTCTAGAGATTGATCCAATATCTTGAAGAAGGACACTCCATCTACAATGAGAAGGACTTTATCACCCATCCTTAGTAACTCATTATTAATTGTAGATGGGGGTTTCCCTGTTTCAATTTCTAACCAATGAAGGGAGCAACAATTTATATTTGGCTCATCAAGATTAGTCATCAATTGACAAGAGAATTTATCAAGCATTTTGTCTAATTCATATGTCTTATCTCCTATTTTAATTGCTAAAGTAGGTATTTGTTCATTTTCCACATTTAACTCTCTTGGATCAAATCTACCTTGTTCATCTTTTGCTCCTCTAAAGTCCTTTAAAACACTAAAATACAAATACTCGTTCTCATACATATCCAGTATAAACTCTGATTTGTGGATTTTGGCTAAAAAAACTAATTCCATTGAAAGTCACTAATAGTTAGGTTGCAAAATACGACATAAGTTTAATATTAGTATAGTTCGCATCATTAAATTATGAGAAAGAAATTTCGCCCCATTACAGGGTCAAACTTCTAAAATCCCCTTCCCCACTCGCCCTGCTGAGTTTTTGCCGTCCTGTCGGAGAAAATCGCCGTCCATTCATTAATCCTGACAGGTTTTGAAAACCTGTCAGGATTAAAACTCCCAACTATATCTCCAACCAATGTTCAATCCGTTCAACTTCCACTTTCTGGTCGTGCAGATATTTAAAATTGGCCTGATTGTCGAACCAACCGATAACCTGTTCGCGACACAGTTTGGTTGGTTTTATTGAAATACATGTCAGGTAACTACTCCAGGGATATTCCACGGGATGACTACAAAAACCGTGATGTACCGGATTATTATGGATATAGAGGATTACTTGTTTTAAATATTCTTCGTTGTCAATCAGTTTTCGTTTAAAGGGTCGCTCGAACAGATTGCCGTGACGGCCAGTGCGTTTATTGAAAGCCTTGGTATAAGCATTGAATAGATTGGATAAATATTGGTGTGGTGGTTTTACTTCTACACCAGACAGGTTTTCGAAACCTGTCTGGTGTAAAGAAGCCACAAGCTCCGATTCCTCTTTTATCCTGACCAGAAAATGAAAATGATTTGGCATCAGTACCCAGGCGTAGGTGTCGGCTATGTGCGAAATGTATTTATCGTACAAACTCAGAAAATACTCGTAATTATCACGTTCGGTAAATAAATTACAACTGTCGATTCCCCGGTTATAGATGTGGTAAAGGTTTCCGGGTATTAATGATTCAATTCGCTGCATGATAAATTATTATCGGAGTTTCTTCACATAAAATTACGATATTCATTTGACAAAACAATTTACTTCTCGAAGGATAAGTTTTGAAATATCACTAAACTAAGCCTCATACACTAAATTACTTTTTACTTTTGCCTTTATCCTTTTTACTTGACCCGATGGAACTTTTTAACGACGAATATTTTATGCGGCGGGCACTTCAGGAAGCAGAACTGGCTTTCAGTGAAGGCGAAATACCGGTTGGAGCTGTAATGGTTTCGCAAAATCGCATCATTGCCCGGGCTCACAACCTTACCGAAACGCTGACCGATGTAACCGCACATGCCGAAATGCAAGCGATAACCGCCGCTGCCAATTTGCTGGGTGGAAAATACCTCAACGAATGCACCTTGTACGTGACCTTGGAACCTTGTGTGATGTGTGCCGGAGCTTTGGGCTGGTCGCAAATTGGCAAAGTAGTTTATGGTGCATCCGACGAAAAAAGGGGATTCAGGAAGTTTGCCCCCGAAGCTTTGCATCCCAAAACCGAGCTTGTTTTCGGGATTCTGGAAAACGAATGCGCACAATTAATGAAGGAGTTTTTTCAGAAGAAGAGATAAAAAAAGCTGGAAGTCCGAAGTCGCAAAGGCCAAACAATCCGTTTTGACAGCCAAATGCTCTTTGCAAAAAAACTCAGGGCATAAAAGCCCCGAATTTTAAATGAATAGCGGAAGAAGAAATCTGGGTTGGCCACATCTCAACTTCCGCGGGTTTCTGTTTTCTGAACACGATTAATCCATTCGTTCTTCAAGGCTGGTTCGTAGCAAGAGGCTGGAGGAAAGACTGGCAAGTACCAATTTCAAATCGTCTGACAGATTATTTTTAACCCACACGTTTCCGTTATTGACGGTTTCCACTGCTCCAACAGGTTGTCCATTGTAAATAAATTCGTAACCCCAGAATTTATAGGCCAAACTCGGCTTCCCATTTTCCAACTTCTTAATTCCGTTCACTTCTATGGTTTCGGTACCTTTTCTTGCAAAGCCGGCTTTTGACGCATTCAACGATTCCCCATCAGGATTGAATAACAGAAATTCCCAGACCTCCTTTCCATCATCCAGAATAACCGTTCCTGCGAAATGATTCTTTTCATTCAGGATAATGTTGAAATAATCCTTTAGGATGGGCAATTCGGTACTCCTGAATTTCCCGACGGCATATACATCGGCAACTTGCCCCGGCTTCCCAAATTGCCGGAACGATAACTTTTCTTTCATCCCCTGAAACCGGACAAAGAAGGGAATGTCGTAACCTTTTACCCATCCCTGTTTTACCTTGCTGGTTGAATATTCTCCAAAAGTTAAATGGCGTCCAACCTGAAGACCTTGCCGTCCGGTTACCTGTAACTGCTGGCTGTCGTTTTTAAGGTCAGGTGCAACATACATCTGTGGCGTTTTGCATCCTGCCAAAACGATTAAAAATAGGACAATACTTATTTTGTACATCGGTGTAAAATTTATAAGATATGATTCGATTGAAACCAAACGATGGCTTCTTCTGTATTTTTGAAAATCCTGATTTTGATTTTTTTCATTTCATCAGCACGGATTTCCTTTTCAATTTCGAGACTGCTAAATACATTGTTGGCTGATATATAAGCCATAAACAGGATTCCTGACCCGCACAAAACCGGTAAATTAAGTTTCTCTATCCAGCTTGCATCTTCAAAAGGAATCAGGTTTCCCCCATTCACTTTTATTATGCAGGCAACAAATCGACGGGTTAACACAACATCATAAATTCGCCGGAGCTGCTGCTCATTCAGTGATTGATCCTGAAAGTATTCCAGTAGAATAATCGTTTCTGAAAGATTGCTGTACAGGACGTATTGATCATCTTTTACCAGCACCTTTTTAAATAATTCAGACAAACTCATCAGGTGATCTTTTTAATGGTCGTACCGCAGTATGGGAGAAAAACTTTCGGAGCGCTTCGTTCTACAATCCTGTAATTTTATACACATTGCCTAACGATAAATCTTCAAATTGATTTACCGTTTCGAAGTCGTTGTTTATAGTGCCCAGGTTTGTACCGATGATTAAGCCGAAACCTGCACCATGAGCTATTTTTGAGCTGGTGATATTGAGTTTCGATACGACGTTTTCACCTACATAGATGGATGCGGACGGACCGGACATACTAATTTTCCCCGCATAATCAACGACTGCATTACGAAGTATATTATTATCGCTGTTGGTCTGAAAATGGATGCCGTTCCAGAATCCTTTTGTTTCGGAAAGCCCGGTAAACACAATTTTCAGCTCATCCGTTCCCTGTGCGTTCAGGTAACCATTTCCGGCAACACTTATTCCTTTCCCACTGGCAAATTGAAAGGCTGCACCTGGTAAAATCTTCAAGCCTGACTGTATGCCGAGGTAACCGCTTACCAGATATGTTGCACCAAAATTTAAGGCTGGCCAAACCGATGCTTCGTCGTTTGGGAGAAGCAATACGGAACCATAAATTTCAATTCCATTGTGACCGTTACCCGTAAATTCTGTTGCGACCATATGGTTGACTTTTCGCACTTCGTTGGCAGGCAAAGCCATTGCGGCATCAGTATTGTTTTCAAATCGGGTGAATGTCAGCCCTATTATTTCGGCATGGTTCTCTACAAAAAGTCCGTAACCTCCGCTTTTCCCAATTTTAGAATTCGTCAGTTTTAGTTTTGCATGATTCTCTCCATCCATCCCAATGGCCGTCTTTCGGTCAAATCCGCCCAAATGCTCACTCCCGGCATTGAAAACCTCCACATTAGTTAATTCATTTTTATCATTGCTTGATTTGATGGCGATACCCCTCCAGGTTCCTGCTATGCCTGATTCGGCTCCATAAAATTTAATTGGCTCTTCAGCGGTGCCAATGGCGCTTAAATAGCCGGTTGGTGTTACTGCAAATTCGGCATCAGCATCAAATTGAAGCTCTACGCCTTTGTGAATTCTCAATCCACTTGTTACGTCAACTTTCCCTTTTATCAGGTACGGAACGGTCTTGGCAGGGATATCCATGGTAAGCGCCCGGCCCCATTGAACCTCCATCAGATCAAATACAGTGCCTCCTAAAACTTCAATACGATTCAGGGTATTGTTTGCAAAGTATGAAAGACCATCGACTGAGTTAACGTGAGAAGCCCGAATCCGGAGAGGCGTTTGATTGTTTTTAAAGATATTGCTAAAAGAGTCGGCACTCCAATTTGCACCTGATTCAACCACCATGCCATAAGCCGCGCTGTGTTGTATGATAGAAGCTACAAGGTGTAAATTGCCTTTACTTGTCATACCCAGATTGGCTGCAACTTCAATCCCATCTGACGGACTGCTGCCACCATATTCAACAGTTACCCTTTCTAGTTTATTTAATGTGCTGGATGAATTAATAATCAACCCTTTCCAGAATCCGGGGATCTTATTTTTTCCGGTGAAAACAATATCCTTATCGCCCCAGCCAACGGCATTAATACTGCCCGGATTATCGATGTACATCGCTTTCCCTGCTTCAAAGGCAATAGTTACGGATGGGTCGATGGTGAGATGTCCCGTTACATGGATATCTGCGGTAACCAAATAATCAGGAATGGTTGGATCGTTAAAAACATTGGTTAACCGGCGCTCCTGATTAATGTCCTGATTGATGACAACCGGGTCCTGTAACGGTGGATCATTCGCCTTCATGGCTGTAATTAAAACATCGTCGGTGTCGTCGAAAACGTTGTTGTGAATTTTCAGTTCAATCACATAATTCCCGGCTTTATCAGCCGTAAATTTTGGCGAAACGGTAGTTGCATCCGACAAAGCAGCCGTACTGCCCTCCGGTTTGCTTTTGATGCTCCAGAGATACTGAAATGTCTTTTCAGCCAAATCTTTCGACTTAGACCCATCCAGAACAAATTGTTTATTTGTTTCTACTTGCTGGTCAACTCCGGCGTTGGCCTCCAGTGTATTTCCCGGAGGATTTTCAGTCATTTCGTCTTCGCACCCGGCAAAAAGAAATGTACATGCAATTAATACGATTAATACTTTTTTCATGGCTTTCTGTAAAATTTCATTGTTGATACAAAATTGCCATGAACCAACGAAGTGAGAAATACCTGATCGACAGGATTTCATCTACCGTGTGGACGGTATTTTTGTGGGAAATTAGTTGATCAATTGATGTTTTACTGCAAATTTGTAGATTCCAAGCGAATTCCGGGCACCGATTTTCTTCATTAAATTTTTACGGTGGGTTTCTACCGTTTTAGGGCTGATGTACAATTTTTCGGCAATCTCCGTATTCGAATTTTCCAATGCAACCATCTTTAAAATTTCGACTTCCCTTTCCGTAAGCATGTCCAATTCACACGCTTCTTCCACTACGGCCTTTTTCTTGAGCAGTAAACGTTGAGCCAGTTGGTTGCTTAGCGATTGGCTTAAATACACTTCACCTTTCATTACCTGAAGGATGGCTGTCTCCAGTTCCGCTTTTCCGGTATTTTTAAGAATATATCCTGAAGCTCCGGCCTCCAGCATATCCTGAATAGAATCCACCTCATTATCCATCGTAAGTCCGAGCACTTTTACCGCAGGGTAAAGTTCTCTGATCATTTTGGTTGTCTCCAGTCCGCCAAGCACAGGCATGTGCAAATCGACAATCACCAGGTCTCCTTCCGATCCCTTCAGTTTTTCCAACAATTGAGCTCCATCGCTAACAGCAGCAACAATCTCAACCGATGCAATTTG
Organism: Prolixibacteraceae bacterium; assembly: GCA_019459525.1. Lineage (GTDB taxonomy): Bacteria > Bacteroidota > Bacteroidia > Bacteroidales > Prolixibacteraceae > Aquipluma. The sequence goes on along the minus strand of JAIBEY010000027.1, from coordinate 136,209 downwards.
TCCAAGCAGCGCGCTCAATCCATCCAGAAAAAGCTGATGATCGTCAGCCAGCAGAATCCTAATTTTTTCCATTCGTTAAGCATTTAAAGGGATGGTAACATTATAAATTGTTCCCCGGTTCAACGACGAATCAACATCGAAATAACCGTTTAATAATTTCACCCTGGAGTGAATATTTTTTAACCCTAATCCGGAACCCACCAGATTTGTATTAAATCCAATCCCATCATCTTCCACCATCAGGTTAATCCCGTCGTCGGTTTGGGTAATGCTCATGGAAACCTGCCCGGCTGAAGCGTGTTTAATGACATTGTGGATGATTTCCTGAATTATCCGGTAGATGGTAAATTTAATGGCTTCAGATAAATTATCAGCTAATCCGTACGAATGAAATTGATATTTCAATCCGCGGGCATTTTCGTTTTTGCTCAATAAATTCTCTACAATCTCAGTTAAACTTTTGATCTTTAAATCAGGGGGCATCAGGTGGTGCGAAATCGTTCTGACCTCATCAATACTCTCATCAAGCAACGTTGATGTTTGCTGTATGAGTTTATTCGTATCAGGATTCGGCTGTTGATCGTTCGCTTCAATCCTCGATAAATTTAATTTGACCAGGGCCAGCATTTGCCCAACACTATCGTGCAATTCCTCCGCTATTCGTTTTCGCTCTTTCTCCTGCGATTCAATCACCGCCTCCATTTTTTTCTGCTCCTGAACCTGCAATTCCTGATTGAGCCGGTACAAATTTTCGTTGTAAATGGCATTGGCTAAAGTGATCGACGCGTGTTCGATCATCAATAAAAACAGGTCATCTTTTTCAATAATTCCGGAATCAATATCTTCCAGATAAATCAGACCTTCCATCCTCAGACCCGATGAAATGGGGTAACAAAATACATTGTTGGGATTGGAATGAATAAAATACGGATCATCGGCAAAATGGATGACATTTTTAACATCCCGCAGCACAACCTTTTCGGCCTTATTGATCGCATAATTTAAGACTTTCCCGGGCAATTCATCCACCAGTTGGCTGAGAAGAAGATGCTCCAGATCAGACCGTTCAGGGCTATTGGTTACAAGCACCTGCCAGCCGTTATCTTGCTGAACCAATACAACACCCATTCGTGCATTACTTTGTTCAACCAGATTTGAAAGCTGCAATTTGGCAAGTTCAGCCAATTTGAGTTCCTGACTTAGGGCTGTTTTATTGATCACGCTTCGTATTCGCTCGTAATCGGGCAACAGAACCGACTGAGCTGACGGGTGATTTTTTAGTATAAACGGATATTTTTGTTTTAACCACTCCACTTTCGCATCGGCCCCCCATTTCGAATAGAATTTGAGCGCATCTTTCAGATAAACGACGGCCAATTTAGTCCTGTTTTTGCTGAGATAATATCCTCCGGCCAACTCGGCGGCAATGGCAGCATGGTGTGTAAATTTTTGTTCCTTAGCTTCCCTGATGGCCTGGTCGTATAACGAAGTGGCATTTTCGAATTCGCCTTTGCATTTGGCTATTTCCGCTTCAATCAGAAAAACTTTATGCAGGTAATTTCCCGAATGATAGGCCGATAGCCTCCTGAATTCTTCAAGTTTGGGCCTGACTTTTTCTAAAACATCTTCCAACAACAACGGATTTTTATAGGCCGACTGAAGCAGGCTTAAACTGATAAATAAATAATGCTCCAGTTCAATCTGGAAACCACGATAAACATTTTCCAGGTTTTCACAGGCCATTCCGGCCTCCAGTGATTTAGTGTAATCGCCTGATAAATAATACAGTTTATGCAGTGCCAGATACAAATGATATCTGCCACTCAGGTTAAATTCCGAATCACGGATTAATACTTCTGAAAAATCGAATTTACTTTCCAGAAAACCCGGTTTCGTTCCCACAAGATAGGCGCTCAGGTCAGAATCGCTGCTGCTGATGAAGAAAATATGTTGATTTTGGCTTTCTAATTTTTTGGAATATAAAATGTGTTTTTTGAGATTCTTACCTCGGTAAATATCTAACAACCTGATATTTGTGGCGCAAAATGAAGCATAATGATGATCCCCGGTTTCTCTCGCCAAATGAACCGATTCCCTTAATTTTTTAACACATACTTTATAGTGGTTTTCCCAGGCAAAAAAGTTGAGAGTGGCAACATAATAGACGATATGTGCATAACTGCTAAATGGAGGTTGCCCGATCATCCGGAGCGAAATTTTCCCCAATAAAAATGCCATTGACACATATGATTTGCTGATAGATGCCGATAAGAAGCTAACTGAAAATAAAACCGGAGTTATGGGTGTGAGTCCTTTTGTAAAACTCATCAATAAAAATTTAATTCCAATAAAAAGATTTTTCCTGACATCCATATAGTAGAGAAATGTCATGGAATTTATTACCAGCTTCATCAAATCCTGGTATTCCTGGTCAGGATTTATCAGTGCATTAAAATCGGCATCTTCACTCAATCCGGATGCCTGTTGATAAATTTCGTGCGAATCGGCGGCAGCTTGCTGCAATAACTCTTCCGGCCGGTCAGGAAAGGCAATGCCAAAATCGTTTAAGACCGATTCCAGGCTCTTGAGTCCATCCAAAAGAATTTCCTGAACATCATTTTTATAGATCAGTGCAGAACAAATCCTTATTTTGATCAGCGTAGCCTGAATTTTTTGATGCCGGTTAATTTTTAATTTCAGCACTTCGTTGGCGTAAAACAATGCCTGATCGAACTTTTGCATCAGGAACATGGTTTCTGCATATCCAAACTGAACGAAATAGTCGAGGTCAGCTTTGCCGATTACCTTCTTTTCAAACAAGTCCGCCAGTTTCGGATCGCTGATTATTATTTCTTCAGGCTGATCGTATTTTATTAGCTGATCCGCAAAAGAAAAATACTTCCACGCCCTTTCGAACGCTGAATTTTTAATGGCCAGGCGGGCTGCCTGAATATTTAAAAGGATATGTGCGGAAGTAAAACCGCATTTCGATTTTTCGGTATCCCAGCCAGTATTGAGGTGATTGATGGCCTGAAAAAAATCATTTTGATTGTAATTTTCCAGTCCAGCCAACAGGATACGACCAATCTTTTGATGAATCACAAACTTCTGATTATCTGTCAATAATTCTTTAACAGCCGAAAAAACATGATCGTGCGTAAAAAAATAGGTAGAGTCTTTCTTGATCAGCAGATCATCGGTTGTCAATTCCCTCAGCATCAGATCAATTTCTTCAGGATTTGCATTCAGGATTTGGTTGAGCAGCTCTGCTTTAAAATAATAACCGATACATGATGCAGTGGCAATAAGCCGCAATTGAGCCGGCGGCAAAAGCGTAAGTTGATGGTGAATAAAATTCGCAGAACTTTTTACCTTATCGAACCGTGGAAGATCTTCCCAGGAATAGGAATCCTGCCCCGATTCCTCTTTTAGTATTTGCTCTTTTTCAATCGCTTTAAGAATCTCCCTGACCTTAAACGGATTGCCTTCGCTCTCATGCCATAAATATTTTTCAAACGCTTCCCGGTCATGTTGAGATAACCGCCATTGAGCCGGAATCATTAAATTCAAAAAAACCGGATCAATTGATCCCAGCGAATACAGGACTGTCCTTTGAGCAGTTTGTTCTCTCAGTTTGTTAATTTTTAGCTGAAGATCATTTTTGCTTTCAAATGGACGAAAAGCGCCCACAATGATTAAATCAGGTACTGAATTCCGGATTATGAGTTCCTCTATTAACGTCCATGAAGCATGGTCTGCCCATTGTAAATCGTCCAGAAAAAGGACAATCTGGTATCCTGACCGGGTGACTGATTTTAAAAATTTGCCGAAAAAGTAGTAGAATTTCGATTTGATTTGATGGGCTTCCGTTTCAACGGGTGGAACAACGCTAAACTGCTTCCTCCCAAAGAATGGCTCCAACTCGTCAAAAACAGAAGTTATGGTTGAAATATTATTTTGCAGGGCCGATACCGCATTTCCTTTTAGTGCGTTTAGTTCTTCCTCCGACAATACCAGAATCTGGTTGATCCATTCTTTCATCGACTGTTTTAACGCCTGGTAAGGAACCCGCTCCGACTGATTGCTGTATTTCCCGTACAACCTGAAGCACTTCTGTTTTTTGTAGTTCAGTAAAACCTGCTGAATTAAGGTTGTTTTACCGATACCAGCAGGCCCTTCAACGAGCAAAAAAGAAGTATTTGAACTTTCAAAATCAGTCAGTGACTTTAAAAGAAATTCCATTTCCCGATCGCGTCCAAAGAAAGAATTATTCATTAAGGAAGCTTTATTTAGATAATCTCAGAATAAAAGAAAGATACCACTTTTCTATAATTTTTCAGTATGCTATTGGGAAGAATGTTGATGACCGAAGTCGCTTTTTAATGCTTTTATGGCTTCTTTAATCCAGTCCTGATTGTATTCCAAATAAATATCGGGCTTAATTTTTTCTTTGTCAACCGAATGTTCAGGAAGCCAATGGGCCCTGGTCGTGGGGCAAGCCAACTGAAAAGCAAAAGACGGACATTGAATGTTGGATAAATTTGAATAATCAAGCGTGCCACATGAAGGTTGTCCCAATAAGATTACCTTTTTGCTCTGTTTCGCTGAAAGCAGGAATGCTTCGCATGAACTTCCGCAAAGCCCATTAATCAGAATAGCTACTCTTTTCGGGTTAGGCGTGATAGAATTATATTTCACGAAATCTCCTTTGCAATTGGGATAAAACTTTCCATTATTCTTTTCTATAAATTCCACAAATAATTTTCGTAGTCGCTGATAATCTTTATTCCAATGGTTAGACTCATCGCCTTCCCTGATTAATTCTCTCGATAAAATTAAATCATTGCCTTCAAATCTTATTGGATTTGTATAAAGATAAGGGATGATGTTATTCCAAGAACGGTCAGCTCCGCCTCCATTATTACGAACATCTATGACCAGATAAGGAGTTTTCAATAATTTATTTTTATTCGTTTTAATCAGAAAATCAATCAATTCCTTTTTTTCGATATAAAAACTTGGAAGCGAGAATAATAAAGTCGAATCATCAACATTGCGAATTCCGAAGGATTCAGCGCCTTGCAGGGGGCTTCTGTTTGAAGCAACGTAAGTATTGCCAAATATCCGCCTCAAACCTAAATGGTTATCTTTAAACAATGCAATGTATTTGTTGATAATGGAGTAGCACATGGATATACTTTCAGTTCCTTTGGCTTTTGCTGCCAACTCGTTGCATAGTGAATCATATTGGAATTTTGTTGTTGAATTAACTTTATCCGCAAAACCCGGGTAGCTCGACTCTATCCACGCTTTTACAAATTCATAATTTTCAGCGCAATTACATGTCAATTTTTCTTTTTCAAATGACTGAGGCGTCTGTATTTTCCAGAGCTGATCCTTGTATTTGCTGCGATCGACTATCTTTAGGCTATCCTTTATGAAAGCTAAACACTTGCCGGATGCTTTGTTTATGATCCGGATAGAATCATTGTCACCTGCAAAACGCCATAGTTGACTGGCTTTTCCTTCAAAATCCTGCTGAACAATCGATGAATCGTTCGGATGTATGGCCAATACTCTCTGGTGTTGACACGATCTGATAACGAAGTCATTACCCTTTCTTTCGATAGTCCAAAGTTGAGTTTTATCCTCGTCAATAAGATTCCAGAGAGTTACCGGGGCATTGACTTCAGCGTATTTCGACAAATTGAGAACTTTCCGGTTTAAATGACACCAAAAAATTAAAGGGGAAGTTTGTTGTTTGATTGCGTTTATGGTTTCACTTGAAGAAAACATATTGTTCCTCGCGTTGTCTTTTTTAGAAACAAAGTAAAAGAACAAAATACCTACTATAATAAAAGAGCATAGTGCTAATCCGAATTGTAGATCTTTATTTAATTTCTTCATGCTCGTAAATGCTTATTCTTTAATTTCAAACCCCACCTTTTTCAGATCATCCCAAAAACTCGGATACGATTTAGTAACCACCATAGGATCAAGAATAGCGATTGAGCCGTGCGATTGGCAAGCTGGCGCAAAGGCCAGCGCCATGCGGTGATCGTGATAGGTTTCGATTTCAGGAACAGCCTGTTTTTCGAGCGGGAAAGTGCCATCCCACTTTAGTTCTCCGTGGGCGGGTTCAGTTATTTTTGCTCCAAATTTGGCTAGTTCGTCCTGAAGGGCGGCAATGCGGTTGGTTTCTTTTATTTTCAAGGTTTCCAATCCGGTAAAATGAAACGGGATTTTTTTCATCACGCACAAAACCGCGAAAGTCTGCGCCACATCGGGGTTTTCAATGAAATTAAGCTGTAAATATTTAGGAAGCGGCTGTCCATTCTTGGTCAACCGCGAGCCTTTTTCAGTATTCAATGTTTGAATCCCCAATTGTTCGAACCATTTGGCCAGCACGGCATCGCCCTGCAAACTTTCGGTGCGCAAACCAATCAGTTCCACATCAACTTCATCGGCCAAAACAGCCATTTCGTACCAGTACGATGCACCCGACCAATCTGCCTCCACCGAAAACGGATAGGCTTTGTATTTTTGTTCGGCAATACGTATTTCATTGCCTTTCCAGACATGCTGAACGCCGAACTGCTCCATCAGTTTCAGTGTCATTTCAATGTATGGCCGCGAGGTGATTTTGTTCTTCAAACGCAAAGTCAAACCATCTTCAACCGTTGGGGCAATCATCAGCAAAGCCGAGATATACTGACTACTCACGCTTCCGTCGAGTTCTAAAACACAGCCTTTCAGGTGCGATCCATAAATTTTCAGCGGAGGGAAACCGTCATTTTCGAGGTATTCAATACGGGCACCAAGCTTATTCAATGCATCAACCAAAATACCAATTGGGCGCTGTTTCATGCGGTCCGATCCGGTAATTACCCACTCGCCAACAATCTGCGAAAGAAAGGCGGTCAGGAAACGCATCGCAGTTCCGGCGTGGCCAATATCGAAACGATTCGTGTTTGAGTTGAAAACTTGTTCCATCACACGGGTATCGTCGCTATCCGAAAGATTTTCAATGGGGTAAGGGCTGTAACTCAGCGCATGAATAATCAGCGCGCGGTTGGCCACACTTTTTGAACCAGGAAGAACAATGCTTCCCTTTAAGGTTTTATCAGATTTGGAAACGAGGTATTTCATAGAGAAAGTTTAAAAAGTTCCATGTTTCAAGTTCCAAGTCTGCTTTTCTCTTGGAACTTGAAATCTGAAACTTGGAACTATAAATTTTTGTAGTACTCCAGCGCTTCAATAATCAGCTCTTTCGAACAATCCACATTGATTTCGACTTTCCCGATTTCAGGAATCAAGGTGAAGTTGATGCGTTTGCCTTCGTTCTTTTTATCGTGGGTCATAATTTGGTACAAAGCTTCAAAATCACTTTCCTGAATTTCGAACTTGCCGTATTTGGCAATCATCCACGAAGAAATAGAGTTCAGTTCGTCGATTCCCAGTCCGCATTGTTTCGCCGACAGGTGAAGCTCAGCAATCATTCCATAAACCACCGCGTAACCATGTAAAATGGGGCGACCGGTTTTCATGGCATAACTCTCGAAAGCATGCCCAACGGTGTGTCCGAAGTTCAAAGCTTTTCGGATATTTTGTTCCCTCAAATCGTTCAGCACGTGCCATTCTTTAACTACAACCGAATGCGCAATTATTTCCTGAAGCGCATCATAATTGATGTTTTCCATGTCATAAGTCAGCAACTCATCCCAATGCTCGCGACTTTTAATCAAGCCATGTTTCAGCATCTCGGCATAACCCGAAAGGAAATTCTCACGATCAATCGTTTTCAGGAAATTGGTGTTTATAATGACGGAGTTTGGCTCCATAAAAACGCCGATTTCGTTTTTCAGTCCATTGAAATTGAAGCCGGTTTTTCCACCCAGCGAAGCGTCAACCTGAGCCAAAAGTGTAGTCGGGATATTCACAAAATCCAATCCGCGCTTGAATGTTGAAGCAGCAAAACCGCCCAAGTCGGTGAGCATTCCGCCGCCAATGTTGATCAGCAGTGATTTGCGGTCAGCTCCGTTATTGCTCAAAAAGTCCCAAACCTCAACAATGGATTGAATATTTTTATTTTCCTCACCGGAACCAATCGCCACTATTTGGATTGAATATTCATCAATTACCTTCTGAATCAAAGGCATGCAAAAGTCAGCAGCCATTTTGTCTGTAAGTAAAAACACTTTTCCTGCCGGGTATTCCTGAACAATTTTCCGTAGTTCGACGTCAACCTGTTGTGAAAAGATAATATTTGAGTGTACTTTTGAGTCAGTCATGCGCGTTTAAATTAGACTTTCGGCAAAGTTAAGTTATTTTGCCAAAGCTTGGAATTTGTCAGCAAAAAGGCCTGAATATTTACTATTTTATCAGAAACCATGGAAATATCGAATCAAAAAAGAAGTAAAAAAATAAAACGGGTGTTTAACTTTTCGGGCATTGCAATTGTGTTGGTTGGTCTGTTGTTTCTTTGGCTGAAGATGGATGCCGCGGTTTTGATCACAGCCGGAGTATTCGCTTTATATGTGGGGATATCGCAATTTGTCAACCTCTGCTACATTTCATTCAGCACGAATAACGGGAAAGTTTCAATCCGGTATTACCCCATTATTTCGTTTATGAAAAAGGGATTTGACTCCATTGAATTTACCCACCAGGCTTTAATTAACTTCCAGATTGAGAAAGCAATGGGATTTGCTGACCTTACCATTGCCATCAAAACCAAACGCGGAATTGCAGAATATCCATCTATCAGCCTGGCCGCGCTCAGCAAAGACGAAATTGAACAAATCGATTCAGCCTTATCTGAAATCAGGAGAAATAACCGAAAAGGTATTTAAATTGACCGGCAGATTTCTTATTTTTATTGTAAATCTAAAAAGATGGAAATCCCCGATAACCTTACACATAAAATAGCCATTTCATTAATTCCGGGAATCGGTTCGGTTACCGCCCGTAACCTCATCGCTTATGTGGGTAGCGTGGAAGGCGTTTTTCTCGAGAAAGAGAAAAACCTGATGAAAATACCCGGAATTGGCGAAGTTAATGCCCAAAGGGTAGTCAGGCAAAATGTGTTGGACAGGGCTAAACGTGAGGTTGATTTCATTCAGAAAAACCGGATCCAAACGTTTTTCTACCTCGACGAAAACTACCCCACCCGATTAAAAAATTGCAGCGATGCCCCTATTATTCTCTATTATAAAGGAAATGCCAACCTCAACGAACGGCGCATCATTTCGGTAGTTGGAACCCGCAATGCTACAAATTACGGCAAAGACATTTGTGATGAACTGATCCGAAGTTTCTCGGAAAAAAGCTATCGGATAGTTGTGGTATCGGGTTTAGCCTACGGAATTGACGTTCATGCCCACAAAGCCTGCCTGAAATATAACATTCCAACAGTGGGCGTTTTTGCTCACGGACTGGATACCATCTACCCATCCCTCCACGCCCCCATTGCTGGCAAGATGCTTGAAAATGGTGGATTGCTCAGCGACTTTATCAGCGAAACCAAAATAGACAGACAGAATTTTTTGCGCCGAAACCGCATTATTGCCGGATTGGCTGACGCAACAGTCATTGTTGAATCAGCCGAAAAAGGAGGCGCACTGGTTACTGCCGACATTGCCAATTCGTACAACCGCGATGTATTTGCCTTTCCCGGAAGAAGCTGCGATTTGTATTCTCGCGGTTGCAATAAAATTATCAAGCTCAACGAGGCTGTTTTGGTTGAAAGCCAGGCTGACATTGAAAAGGCCATGAATTGGGACATTAAAGTTTCAACAGCAAGAGCAGTTCAAACTTCGCTATTTGTAGAATTAAGTCCGGAAGAACAAAAACTGGCTGACTTGTTAAAAGGCAGCGACCGTTTTGTGGACGAAATTACCATCGAAACCAAATTACCGATGAGTAAAGTCTCTGCATTGCTGCTTGGAATGGAATTTAAAGGATTGATTGTGAGCCTGCCAGGGAAAATGTACCGGTTGAAGTAAAATAAAGAACAACTACTTCCCAAATTGGGAAGTAAGTCAATAAATTTATACCTTTGCGTCATGAGAATAATTGCATTTAGGACGTTGCGCGAATTTTGGGAAAAGCCGGAGTATGCTGATTCTGAAGCTTCCTTACGTTCTTGGTACCACGATGCAAAAAACTCAGATTGGAAAAACTCAAACGACCTAAAACAACAATATAGAAATGCAAGTGTTGTAGGAAACGATAGGGTTGTCTTTAATATTAAGGGAAATACATACCGGCTTATTGTTTCCATTGACTATGAATTTCAAGTGATTTTTGTTCGGTTCATTGGAACCCACAAGCAGTATGATAAAATTGATGCAAAAACTATTTGACCATGGAAATAAGACCAATAAAAACAGAACAGGATTATAATGAATCGGTCAAAAGGATCGAGGAACTTTGGGGAGCAAAAAGAGATACACCTCAAGGAGATGAATTCGATTTACTTTGTACTTTGGTTGAATCATATGAAATGACCCATTTCCCCATTGCGCCGCCAGACCCAATTGATGCCATATTATTTAGAATGGAGCAGATGGGAATGACGAAAACTGATATGGCAAAATATTTAGGAAGTCAGAGCAGAGTAAGCGAGGTGCTTGGTAGAAAACGAAAGTTGACTCTTAAAATGGTAAAATCATTGTATAAAGGGCTTAAAATTCCGGCAGATATACTTCTTACTTAAGCCTGCTGGTCCAACCCGTTTTTTCTCTTCGTAGTAAAATCAAAATAAGCCGCTATCTTTGCGGCATGACCACATTCGAAGATTTAAAAATAAGCAAGTCGGTTTTAAAAGCGATTGAAGAACTGGGCTTTACCGAACCAACTCCCATTCAGGAGAAGGCCATCCCAATGATCCGATCCGGAGTGGACGTGCTGGGAATTGCACAAACCGGTACAGGAAAAACTGCGGCCTACTTCATTCCGCTTATTATGAAGCTGGTGAAAGCCGAGGGCAACGATCCGCGAGCTATTGTGCTGGTACCCACACGCGAACTGGCCATTCAGGTGGGCGAAGACCTGGAAGACCTGACCAAATTTACCAATCTGCGACGTGCAACCGTTTATGGAGGTGTTGGCTGGACTAAACATGCAGAACTGATCAAGCCCGGAGTTGACATTCTGGTTGCTACTCCCGGACGCCTATGGGATTTATATCGTGCCGAAGCGGTTTCGTTTAAAAAAGTGAAGACATTGGTCATTGACGAGGCCGACCGAATGCTGGACATGGGTTTTATGCCTCAGATTCGTAATTTTCTGGAGGTACTTCCGGTAAAACGTCAAAACTTGCTGTTTTCAGCCACTTTCAATGAGAAGGTGGAGGAAATGAGTCACGAATTTCTCGATTTTCCTGAACGTGTTGAAGTGGCTCCATCCGCCACACCTGCGGAATTGATTAATCAGGTTTACTATCGGGTACCCAATTTTCAGACTAAATTAAACCTGATTAATTACTTGCTCCGCGACGAAGAAAACTTTACCCGTGTCATCATTTTTGTGAGTACCAAAGAAAATGCAGAACAGGTTTTCAAAATCATCAAGCGCCGCTCTGAAGGTGAAAAGCGGATTATGCATTCAAACAAAGGGCAGAGCACACGCCTAAATGCCATTAACGCTTTTAAAAGTGGTGTAGTCCGTATCCTGATTACTACCGATATTTCTTCACGCGGAATTGATGTTGAACTGATTAGTCATGTAATTAATTTTGATTTGCCCTCGAACCACGAAGATTATGTGCACCGCATTGGCCGTACGGCCCGCGCCAACAATACCGGCACCGCCATCTCTCTCGTTAATCCGGCAGAGGAACTTAACCTCCATAAAATTGAAGCGCTGATCCGAATGGAAATTCCACGACTCGAACTTCCGGCAGACCTCGACATGGTAGCAACAAAAAAAGAAGAAAATCAAGATCAGTTGCGCGAAATTGACCGTCAAAAACGAGTTGCTGACCCAACATTTAAAGGAGCATTTCACGAGAAAAAATTTGTTCCTGGCCGGGACAATAAAAAAGAAAAACGCAATTTGCCTAAAGATAAATCGAAAGAAAAACAGTATCGAAAGAGGAGATAGATCCATCAGACTTTTCGATGACAATATTAAATAAGGAGAGCGGAAATTATAAGTTTCCGCTCTCCTTATTTAAATACCCACCTCCTTCTAAAGGCTCAGGGTTTAATACTCTTTCCGACGTTTACTTCAGCACATCCTGAGCTGCCAGCACCAAAAACATGAAATTGGTGGCGCCGCCGCCCAACACATATTCGGTTTGCTGCCAGAAATAGGGCCATTCTTTCAACTCCGGAAAATCGGGACGAATAATTCCGGTTCCTGAAACTGAACCTCCGGGAATAAACGAACGATCGGCACGGTTTACACCATAAGCCTGAAGCACAGAACGCGAACCAACTCCGGAGACAAATGAGGATGTATTTTCGCCCGGATGATTACCCAAAACAAAATTCAAGGCATTCAGCATGTATCTGGAATCAAAAATTTCAGGAAAACTTTTCTGAAGGAAATATTGGGTAACTCCAAATCCCTGAATATTCCAACCATCGCCCCAAATGTGCGGACGATAAGGAACTCCGAATGGGTTTTCCTGCTGCAATTTGTCCACTTCCGCTTTGTAGTTCTTAGCCGCAGAAATAACCATTTCAGTCAATTTTTGATTATTGATCTGTTTCAACACCCGTCCAACATAGCCAATTACTTCGTTCCGTTTCAACACTTCCGGATTGGTATATTTCAAAATATCAGCCTGATAGTTGGTTTTTCCGGTGGTGATCAGCAATTCGACCGCTGCTTTAACTTTTGCACCTGCCAAGCGCTGGTTTTTATCTGCATCGACTAAAGCATAAATGGCTTCGGCAGCACTTATCGACTGAGTGGCCAACGTATCATTGAAGCCTTTCAGAACGCGGGTTCCGGTAGCCAATGCTTCGGCCACATCCAGTTCGCGTCCCGGATTTTCTTCGGTAAATACCAGGCGGTCGTCCAAAACACCCGATTCGTGTGCTGTAACCTCACCTTTTTTCTGGGATGGATTATATTTTCTATTGTCTGTCATCGTTGCAGCATCGCCCAGATGCACATACTGGCGCAAATTGTTTTCAATGATTCCCCGGTACAAACGCCCCAGACTTTGATATCCGGCCAAAATGGTTATTGTTCCATGCTCAATTTGCTGAAGCAAGTCATTTTTCCCGTCAGGCCGATGAATTTCAACCAGATTTTCACTTTGATCGACCGTTGTTTGATCAATTTCAGGCTTAAACAATTCGTATGCCTGAGATAAAATCCAGACTTCACCGGCCTGCGATTCCACCCGTAAATCGTAATCGCCGGCATCGTGCCAGCCACCGCGGTTTAGTCCCGCCACCTGATCCAATGGTTTAAATTTGGTGAGTGTTGACGGCCCCTGAACGTATCCATCAAAATGGTTGGTATCAACCGGAGCCATCAGCGCATCGTCCATGTGGCAGAGGCCATGCCAGACACGGTAACCTTCGTTAACGCGCATGTGGCACATTTGCACCGGAAGAAAATATTCGACAGTTGGTTGCCAAACATTGCGGTCGTAAATTGTATTGCTTATCCGGAAAGGTTCTGTGGTATTTCCGGCATATTTTACCTGATAAATTCCGGAAGTTTTTATATCGGAGAAATCGAATTGGAAATAGTTGAACCGCAGGAATTTTCCCCATTTCTTTGGTTCTGTGCTGCGAATTTCTTTCAGTCCGCCATCTTCTGCTATACGAAACAAACTGGCTTTCTCCATTTTCGGGTCGTTTTTATCGACTTCAATAACGGCTATTTTTTGCTGTTCAGGATGGTAACCAATCTGGCTGACATGCACTACCGGTTTCGAAAGAAAATTGGGCAATACGTTGCAATCGACTACCCATTCGACAGCGCCAACAGTTTTACCGGGCGTAACCAGCGAACGCACCACAAACCATCCATTGTTGTGGTAAAAGCGTCCATCCATCAACTGAAGTGGCTGACCTTTACTTTCGATAATCATGGTTTGAGCTGCAGTTTCAGGAGCGATAGTTAATTTTTTACCGGTTGCCATCGGGAAAGCCTGCCAGTTTCCATCCATATCCTTTTCCATTGGGCCATTGGCCTGAGTAGGGAAAATGCCCGACTGCTGATCGAGATACCAACTTTTGCCAAACAAAATTGCCGGAAAAAGTTCGAAATTGAAGCCAACTTTCTTTTCCCATCCTGCCGGAAGTGGCTGATCCAAATCGACCAAAATGCGAAACTTGTTGCCTTCGCCAACCACCCTAACATGGTAAGTGAAATACAAATCGGGATATTCAACCGGATTAAAACCTTTGCGGTTGATGCTGGAATCGGGATAAGTACATTTTACGCTGATTTCGTTTTTAGTGCGGTCAACTGAACGTTTGCCCACTTTGGGGATGGGTTGCCATTGGCCAGGAGTAGGTTCCAGGCGTAAATCGCCATTGGTAGCCACACGTGTTCCGTTCTGAATAATACCCACTGCTCCCTGATGACCTTCAGGATAAATATCGAAGAAGACCATCACATTAAGTCCCGGTTTCTCGAAATATTCGGCTTCATTGATTTTCAGCGACTGGGCATCCAGTTTCAATGCTGAAAAGAGAAATAAAATGATTGCTGAGCACAGAAAAATATTGTTCTTCATAATTAGTTTGGTTTAAGTTTCAGTAATAAAACAAGCATCGGGTTAATTACCCCTACTCCTTATTGTAATATTTACAAATAACGAAGTTTTAAAGATACTGAATTAGTTTATTGGGTGATTGTTTCTTTCTGAATTCTGAAAATGGGAAGAATTAGTATCGGATAACTTAATGTAAATTTCTGAGCAAATAAAAAGCGGTTCCGAATTTAATCAGAACCGCTTTACAAATTATATGATATTTTATCTATTTCAATATCAATTCAATAACCGGAATTTCGACATTCGGTTTGGTGACTGGCAAGCTCAAATTTAAGTCGGTTGGATTTTCACCTTCTTTCATTCCATGTCCGTATCGTGCTGTAATTTTAATTTCAGAAGCATCGTGCAGGAACTGCGCGTATTTAATTTTTCCGGCATATCCGGGTAGATTAAAGTTCTGCAACGGGTAGTCGAGCAAATGAATATACAAACGGTTGGTTTTCGGATTGTAAGTGAGCAAGCTGTTTTCAGGAGCTTTAAACTCTTCAGGAGCCTGGGTACAGCCGTAAATCGACCGGTTATTCAGTTTCATCCAATCGCCCATATTGGCAAGAGCAGATTGAGCCCGTTCATCAAATGTTCCGCGGGCAGTAGGGCCCACGTTAAGCAAAAGGTTTCCGCCTTTGCTAACCGATTCGATTAATAAAACGAGTAACTGTTTGGTATCTTTCCAAGTGTGTTCGTCGCGGTAGTATCCCCACGATCCGCTGAAAGTCTGGCAGGTTTCCCAATATACTTTCTTACCGTTTACCTCAGGCCATTTGGCTACTTTGTACTGCTCCGGAGTGGTGAAATCCCAACCATCTTCAAAATCTTTCAGGTCGAGACGATCGTTCACCAAAATTCCGGGTTGCAGTTGACGAACCATTTTAATCAGCTTTTCCGAATCCCAATCCTGATGACCTTTCCCATCTTCTCCCGGATACGAGAAATCGAGCCATAGCATATCCACTTTCCCATAATTGGTCAACAATTCGCGAACCTGGTTGTGCAGGTATTCACGGTATTTATTCATATCCCGATTTTTATTCAGTTCGGCCAGTTTGACTTTATCATCAGTACGTTGCGGGTGTACCCGGTCAACTGTAAAATCAGGGTGGTGCCAGTCAATCAGGCTGTAATAAAATCCGATTTGCAATCCTTCAGCACGGAAAGCGTCCACCCATTCTTTCAGCAAATCTTTGCCATAAGCCGTTTTGGTTGCTTTGTAATCGGTATATTTTGAATCGAACAAACAGAATCCTTCGTGATGTTTGGAGGTAATCACCGCATATTTCATTCCGGCAGCTTTGGCCATTTTTGCCCATTCGCGCGGATTATATAAGTCCGGGTTAAAATTGTCGAAATACTTCTGGTAGTTTTCATCGGTCAGACGTTCCTGATTTTTCACCCATTCGTGACGGGCGGGCAGGGCATACAACCCCCAATGAATAAACATGCCAAACCGATCGTTGACCCACCAAGCCATTCGATCTTTCTTTTGTTCTTCAGTTTCCTTAAACAGTTTTTGCTGGGCATTTGTCCCCTGAATGAAAAGGGCGATTAAGCAGGAAATCAACACTAATTTCTTCATTTGATACAGTTTAGGTTATGGGAATACAAGTTAATTACCGTTAATAACGATTGACTAAAAATACGACATAAGGCCCGATCTACAATCCTGTACTGTGCTGTAGATCTATGTTCTGGAACACAAAAAAGCGGTCATTTTCGATGAAAATGACCGCTTTTTCCGGGCATAACTATTTTTTATTTCATTTTTTCCAGGTAAAGTTTGCGCAATTCCAGCAAATATTCCGGACCAATTTTATCGGAATAAATACGGATCACTTCGTGCAAGCCGCCATCATAATAGAATGAAGCCTTTGCTGCATCAAATTTACTTTCCACCCAATTGTATTTTACTTTATTGTTTAGTGCATCAAACTCATCCCAGTTCAAGTGTCTTGGAATTTCCAAATAAGCATGATTTTTTTCGCGTTTATCCAGATATATCTTCTCAGCAATTTCTTCAAGATCAAAAAACTTGATGATTCGGATCTTGACCAATTCATCTTTGTATTTTTTCGATTTATGTAAAAAATGAATTCCGTTTTCGGTAAACGACCGCTGAAGTTTCTCAAGCAGGTTATAATCTTTCAAATGCCTTACGCGCAATACGTTATACTTCGTATCAAAAACCTGTAAAAAACCTTTCCCGGCATCAAATCGCATATTAAACTCCAATTGAACTTTCTGCGACGCGCGTAAAATATCTTCCAATTCATATTGATCTTCCAAAGCCAGGTACATATAAACCGGTTTGGCTCCTGTAGGCGAATCGGAGTAATAACCCGGAAACGGTTTCAAGGCTTCAAAAACTAAAGTTCCTGGAATAATCTTCTGGTCGATGGTGAAAACTGTTTCGGTTTTTGTTAAGGTTCCAAAAACTTCGAATCGTTTGTTCTGTTCCATATAGTTAGTTTTTTTGGTTTGATTACTTTAGCAAAATATTGCCTGAACATTTAATGACTACAAAATACATAAATATTGAACAAGTCGGTCAGGTTTCGTTCACAATTAACGAACGGTCCAGAAGAATCCGCCTGAGTATAAAATCCGACGGCGAAATTGTAGTTTCCATGCCTTCTTCCGTCCTTTACCGCGACGCCATCCGCTTTGTTGAATCAAAGACTGATTGGATCGTTAAGCAACAATCGAGAATACGCGCAGGTTTAACATTATTCGCTCCCGAAAGCTGTTTTAAAACAAGGTTTCATCAATTAGCAATCACCAAAGGAAACACCGACAAAGTATATAACCGTGTAGGAAACGGGATTATCCAGATTTTTATTCCTGACCGGGTTGATCACGAACAGCCCAAAGTTCAGGAGTTTATAAAAAATACGTTAATCGATGTCATGCGGTGGGAAGCTAAAGTTTATCTCCCGAAACGGCTGAACGAACTGGCCGTTAAGCACGGGTTTACGTACCAGAACGTGAGCATAAAAAATGCAACCACCCGATGGGGTAGCTGTTCTTCGGTCAACAACATCAACCTTAACCTGCACCTGATGCGGATTCCGGAACATTTGATCGATTACGTATTGCTGCATGAATTAGCACACACCGTGGTGAAAAATCATGGTGAGAAATTCTGGCTGTTATTGGAACAATGCTATCCCAACGCCCGAAAGGCCGACAAGGAAATGAACAATTACCGCACTCAAACTTTTTAACTGAAGTCTGGTAAAACCAACTATTTTTACAGAAAAAACAGAATGAACTGGAACCAAATTATATCGACCACCCGGTTAGGACAGGAAGAACTCTCGACAAAAGACAATAAACACAGCCGCACACAATTTCAGCGCGATTACGACCGGATTATTTTTTCGTCACCCTTCCGGAGGATGCAAAACAAAACACAGGTTTTTCCACTGCCCGGAAGTGTTTTTGTACATAACCGCCTAACGCACAGCCTGGAAGTGGCTAGTGTGGGGCGTTCGCTGGGAAGCATGTTTGTTGAAAAGGCCGAAAACGAAAAAATGGGCATTGAAAATCCGTTGTTTCAGGAAATCGGTTCTGTAGTTTCGGCTGCCTGCCTGGCACACGACATGGGAAATCCGCCTTTCGGTCACTCGGGTGAAGATGCTATAGCTCAGTTCTTCAAAAAAAGTAATGAACCGCGGCTTAAAAATGAGTTAACCGAAGCGCAGTGGAGAGATTTTATCCAGTTCGACGGAAATGCCAATGCGTTTCGTTTACTAAGCCACCAGTTTAACGGGCGCCGCGAAGGTGGGTTTGCCCTCACATACACCACATTAGCTTCCATAGTTAAATATCCGTTCGAATCGATGCTCACCGAAAAACCCAAATTCGGCTTTTTTCAGTCGGAAAAGGAGATTTTCGGCCGAATTGCACACGAATTGGGATTGCTGCAGCTCTCCGGAAATCCGGATAAATACATCAGACATCCGCTGGTATTCCTGGTTGAAGCAGCCGATGATATTTGTTACCAACTGATGGATTTAGAAGATGCGCACAAACTGAAAATTCACTCTTTTGATCAAACCCGCTCACTGCTAATGAACTTTTTTGATTCGCAGACGGAGCAAAAACAAATCGGCCGAATGAATGAAACGCTCAATTTGGTGGCCGATCCGAACGAACAGATTGCCTATTTACGTGCCAGTGTAATTGGCAAACTGGTGAAACAGTGCGTGGATGTTTTTGGCGAAAAGCAACAGGATATTTTTGCAGGAAGTTTTCAGAAGGCCCTGATTGACCAGGTTCATCCCACATCGCTGGCAGCGATTAAAGAAATTAAAGAAGTCAGTATCAAAAACATTTACAACGACCGTTCCGTAGTTGAAATTGAAATTTCGGGTTACCAGATTATCGGAACCCTGCTTGAAGTGTTTACCGAAGCCGTCCTAAAACCGAAAGAAGGATTTTCGAAAAAACTGCTCCAGCTCATGCCCGACCAGTATGGCGGCAACCACGAATCAACTTACGAAAAAGTGCAGGCTGTGGTCGATTTTGTTTCGGGAATGACCGATTTATACGCACTCGACCTGTACCGTAAAATAAAGGGAATCAATATTCCGGGGATATAATTTGATTTACCAGTTGGGTAACAGAAACAGTTACCCGACAGGTAAATCGAAGCTTTATAACTTTTGAATCGCCAAATTTCTCCAACGAACTTTTATTCCGCCGCCATCGTGAATCTGGAGGGCAATTGAGCCTTTACCTTCACCAATCTTGTCATCAGTGAGGTCAGTCATTTGGTGCCCATTCAACCAGGTTGTCACACGATTGCCAACAACCTGAATTTTCATTTTATTCCACTCGCCCATCTTCAGGAAACCTTCCTGATGATCCGGAATCTGATACAACCAGCCACGACCGTACGATTCGTAAATCCCGCCGGTATCGTGATTGGGAGGGGCCACTTCAACCTGCCAGCCTTTAATTTTAGTGCCTTCTATCGTCGAGCGGAAAAACACGCCACTGTTGCCGTTGGCTTCTTGCTTAAATTCAAGCTCCAGCACAAAATTATCGTACCATTTATCGGTAGCCAGATAGCCGTATTGTTTGTCGGGCCCGCTTTCGCAAACCAGCAATCCGTCTTCCACGAACCATTTTTCGGTGCCGTAAATTTTCCAGCCATCCAGGTTTTTACCATTAAATAAAGATTCTACAGGACTTTGAGCTTTGGCAATGATAGCAAAAACCAAAGCCAACGCGATCAGAAAGATTGTTCTCATTTCAGTTCTTTTTTCAGAAGTTTTACGTTGTTTTCGAGCCGGATAATCGCCTCATTTTTATCGGCCAATTGTTTTTTCAGGCTCTGTATTTCACTTTTCAGTTTATCTGTAGCAGAAGTCATTTCAGCTATTTTAGCATCGCGCACCGACAGGTTCCCTTGTAGAACCAGCTTTTCATCCTTTTCACGGTTCAGGTCAAATGTCAGTTGCGAAAGTTCATCTTTCATTTTTTGCAGATCGCCCGAAAGTTGGTTCAGTTCGTCCTGTTTTTTTACCACCAAACGTTTTTGTTCAGTCAAAACTTCACTCAGTTGTCGTTTTTCGAATTCGAACGAACTCTCTTTTTCGCCAATGGCCGATTCTTTAACATTTACATCTTTCGCTAATTTATTGACTTCTCCGGCAAGCGAATCAATGGTCTGATTTTTAACCGCATTGCTTTCCATCAGCTCATTTTTTATCAGTTCAAAATCGGCAATCATCTTTTCAATGCGTTGATTTTTTGTGGTAACTTCAGCATTCAGTTGTGCCACTTTCGAATCGGCATTCCGTTTGGCAGTCTCCATGGCTAAAAATTTCTTTTTCGCCACACACGACGGATTTAAAAGGATAGCGCAAGAAATCAGGAGCAAAACAACTATTTTTCGAATCATGACTTTTTTTTATAAAGATAATATGAATATGCACTCATGTAACGTTATACCTTAGCAAATTCGTATATTACCAACTGGATATAAATTAAAAAGATTATGAAACAATACCTGCCTATCACCTTCATTTTACTATTTTTCAGCATTTTGGGAATAGCCCAATCTCCGGCAACCGTGTTAAAGGGAAAAATCATCGATCAGGAAACCAAAGAAGGTATTGCATTTGTAAGCATTGGCATTGAAGGAACCTACTCGGGAACCGCAACGAATCCGGATGGCAATTTTGAATTAAAAGTACCGGAAGAATACTTATCAAAAAATCTGTATTTCTCGGCAATTGGCTATAAAAACATCAGCCAGCCCATCTCGGGTTTCTCTTCGGGCCAGGACATTCTGATTGCACTCGTTCCCCAATCTTACGACATTGCGGCTGTTGAGGTGGCCGCTGAATCGAAAGTTTTACAGCGCATTTTGCGGACAGCCTCTGAACGCATTCCCCAGAACTACCTCTCAACGCCCGCGAACATCAAAATATATTACGAACAGCGCAAATCGGTTAATCAGACGGCAAGTAAAACCGCAAAAGCCATTGTGGATTTGTACGATGCGAATGGTTATGCTCATCCTTCTTGGAAAGACGCGTTCAATCACCGCAGATACCGGATTACTGAAAATCAAACATCAGAGCCTCTTTTTACTTTCGGCGAAGGAGCTACCAATCTGGATGAACTACTGGAAATGGATTTGGCACGACTTTCAAATACGATCATGAATCCGAATTTATTAAACGATTTTCGGTTAAAGATGGAAGCCCAAACCCGCTTTAACGGAGATTCGGTCTGGATCATTTCGTATGTTGCAACTAAATTGGATTTGGCCCATACCGGATCGTTTTACCCAACAAGTTTCAAAGGGAAAATATACATCTCGAAAACCAATTATGCCGTTTTGCGAAACGAGATAAGCTTAACCGAGACCAAGGCCAGCTTACAGGGGCGTTCGCTGGCAGTAAAAAACAGTTCAAACCTGAACTTACAAACAAACATTACTACAGCCTATAAAAAATTAAACGGTAAATATATACTGGCACACATCGATGCTGAAAAGCAGTACACTTCTCCGGAAAATCAATCGGTTTACGAATCAGGTAAAATGGTAACTTTAGGTATTGAAACCAAAAATATTAAGCCGATTGACAAACGGGATTATTTTGTTCAGGCCAAACCAAATGAGGCTTTCTGGCAAAATTTTGTGACTCCTGCCAATTGATGGTTTTTTTAGCTTCATAATTATGAAAAACGATTTCGAACGGTTTGAAAACGATCGGATGATTGAAGATCCGACCAATTACAGGTGGGGAGTTTTCTATTTTAACCCGAAAGATGCGCGAATTGCAGTTCCAAAACGCTCAAAAATAATGGGTTGGACACTAAATTTTGCAAATATTTACACCTATCTTCTTATTTTCGCATTAATTGGTATTGGTTTGCTCTTCGGATGGATAAGCAGATAACCGACGAAAACCCATATACAGAAAGCGTTTCCGCAATAATTAACGAAATATCCGGAAAGTTAAATTTTAATATTTCTTAATAAACTTAAAATTCAGGCACTTATCCGTTCGTTGTAACAACATTTTACCGACCTTTGGCGTTCTATTCTGGAAATTTAGGAGGCGGAGGAGATTATGATCGCAGTATTTAAAATCATTCAGGTATTTTTATTGGCAACTGTTAAATATGTAATTACATTTCCATATGCGTTGCTCATTGGGTTAAATTTCGAACAGACTTTAATTGCAGTAACGCTCGGCGGCATCGCCGGTTTTTTCTTTTTCTATCATTTCAGCGGGTTTGCCATCAAGCGGTTTCATCACGTAAAAAATTTTCTTCGGAAACATGCCCCTCTTTCTGTCCGCCTGAAATACCGCCAGCTTGTTGTTTGGCGTAAAGGGGTTACCGGCGAACGCGTTTTCTCGAAACGAAACCGGTTTATTGCCCGCTTTCGTGCTAAATTCGGGTTACCCGGAATTGTAATCTTGTCGCCAGTAGTTTTAAGCATTCCGATTGGAGCCTTTCTCCTGAATAAATATTACTCCAAACACAAATTGGTGATGCCTTACATGGTTTTATCCATCTTAAGCTGGACTGCTGTTTTTGTGGCTTTCGCCCTCATTTTCCCCAATCTGGTACGATAGGGAGCGGACTAATTGCGGTCACCACACAACAACACCTTTAAATGTTTCCTATTTTGCTGAATTAACTTCCGGTCGGCACCCGACCATTCGATCGTTTCCCAATCCTCCAAACCAATCCAGCGTTGAGCAATATGTTCGGTTAATTGAATTTCTCCGGAAGCAACTTCACACACAAACGGGATAAGCCGCACTTGCTTCGTTCCATAGTCAAATTCAACCGATCCGAGCTCACCAACAATATCAATCCGGATCATCAATTCCTCCTCAATCTCGCGAATAATGCAAGCTTCGGCCGTTTCGTCAGCCTGTATTTTACCTCCCGGGAACTCCCATTGCAAGGGATGGCTGCTTCCCTGTCCATGTTGAACCGTCAGCATTTTATCCCCATTCCGGATTATAGCACAGCAAACTTGAATCATTTTCTGTCTTTTTTAAAACAGGTTGTTTCTGCAAAGAAGGAAAAATTTATCTTTATTTCAAGATTCCGGCATACACCATTTACCACATCATGAACGAAAACGAACTTCAATCAGTCATCCATTCCTGGGAAAACATCAACCTCGTAGTCCGGTATATCTGCGACCATCCGGAATCGCTGGACACGCTGATGGCCATAGTTTTTAACGACAGTAGAGATGAAAATTGGCGGGCCGCCTGGATGGTTGATAAAATCCATGAACAACATCCGGAATTGATTATTCCATATCTTCCGGTCATGACCAGTTTTGTACTGACGACTAAAAATTCAGGAAAGAAGAGGCATTTGCTGAAGCTGATTAGTTTAAACGATATTCAGGAAGAAAATGTAGCCCTGCTACTGAACCACTGCATCAATGTGTTTACCAGTGCTACAGAGCCGGTTGCGGTAAGGGTTCATGCCATGCAAATATTATTTCACATTGCTCAAAAAGAACCTGATTTCTGCGGAGAACTGACTGAACTGATTGAACATGAAATGGAATACCATGGTTCGGCCGGATTAACTTCAAGGGGAAAAAAATTGTTAAAAAAACTTAGCCTCACCAGGACAAAACAAAGAGGCTGAAAAGATCACCTAATGATTCTTCAGCCTCCTTAATACAATTTAATGCCGTTTCGTTCGGGTCGTCATTGCGGACGAAGTGAAGCAATCTATTCCGTTCTACTGATTGCTACGTTCCTCGCAATGACGATCTTTTATCGTTTGTTTTTTTTTAACTAAACAACATTGTGATACAATTGGCAAATACCGCTATTTTTTCAGAAAAGCTTCTTTTAATTCCATCAGTTGTTCATCGTTCAATCCCTCAGGTTCGTTGCCGGTTTGCATGGCCATAAACCAGATTTGCGCCGATTTCGAAAGAATATCAATCATATCGAAAGCATCAGAAACGGTTTCGCCAACAGCAAAAGCGCCATGTTTTTCCCAGATTACAAC
Organism: Prolixibacteraceae bacterium; assembly: GCA_019459525.1. GTDB lineage: Bacteria > Bacteroidota > Bacteroidia > Bacteroidales > Prolixibacteraceae > Aquipluma. Next base: position 111,944 of record JAIBEY010000027.1, on the reverse strand, counting down.
TTCGTGACCCAGCTTAAATCCTTCGATTGTAGCATCAGCAATTTTATGGCTTCCTGGTAAAATATACGGAACCATAAACACACCGCGCGGAACAAATACAAAGGCCTCGGGATGCATCCCCCACAGCGTTTTATTCAGCATTTCAGCAGTCTGAAACTTTGGGATTTGGGTCATGGCAACCAACTCGTTCGGGTGAGTATGAACAACCGCCTTGTTTTTCGATCCGGTACTAACCAGTAAGTTATGAACAGCCAGGTGTGTGGGCAATTCGGATGTCGGCCTGAAATTATACAGATTTCGCTTTTTCATGGAAATGATGTGGTAAGCATTTCCCTTTTTATTCATTTTGATGATACAAGCGTTTTTCATCGGGCTGACAGCCAGGTCGCGCATCCGCTTACCGGTGCCTGTGACAAAGAAATAAAGGTTTGCCAGGGCATCGTAACTTCGTTCCAACTGAAACATCGGGTAATGGTCGAGCTCGAACTCACTGTCACCCATCATTTCAGATAAATTCACCGAAATATTACCGGCATTGCGTTCGGCCCAACCTTTTTGCCAAAGGTAATTTGCCAATCCGGCCACTTCTGTAATCGTTTTGGCAATTTTTTTGTTTTCCTGAAAAAACTCCTTCATATCAAATTATCGTATTAAATAAGTTTCAAAACATCAACACAACTGTTCCATCCTGCCCAATTCTCATTCGCGGCAACAAAAATACACGACTCTGGTAAACAATTGGCATGTTCTTCAAATGTAAACGATGTATTCTTAACAATCAATTTATACCACGGAATAAACGAGACAAGCCACTGAGCATTAAAGGATAATGATATTGAAACCTATCCATTAATTTTAAAGTACAAATAAACCTTCCGGACAATGCGAAAAATTACACGCAAAACTGAGGTCAAAAAAATAATTTTTATATTTTTGCACCGTCTTTAAAGAAAAGACAACGAAGGATTGACCCATGGTGTAATTGGCAACACAACTGATTTTGGTTCAGTAGAGTCTAAGTTCGAGCCTTAGTGGGTCAACAAAAAACAAACAATTTAAGCTTCGGCAAAATTGAAATTTGTTTACTTATTGAAAATTGTCCTGTGGTGTAATTGGCAACACGTCTGATTCTGGATCAGAAGAGTTCAGGTTCGAGACCTGACAGGACAACTGGAAATCAACCACTTACGATTAGTTTCGTAGGTGGTTTTTTGTTTCTTGCGAGCACAGTTGCCAGCACTCTCAAAAAATTCGATGAATTCCCATGTGAAGATAGTAGAGAATTGACCGCTAAAAATCAAATTTCATTGTTGTGTTTATAGTGTGTTTGGCCTCTTAAAATAGGTTCCCTACTTTAGCTAAAATGCTATCGTAGTGCACTTTTACTCCGTCCTCGGAATCCTTATTTCTTGTTATATCCTCTTTTTGACATGGTTATTTCATGAACCACCAACCGACTTTAAGATCAGGGATTTAAGAATTCCCAAGAAAAGGTTCGTCATGATAGTTCTTCAATGGTGTCAAGAAAACCTCGAAACAACTAAACACCGATATGATTTGAAGATTCATTATTACCCTGGCTTCCGGCAAATCTTCAAATCTAATACGAACTCATTAACTCCATCCAAATCAGAAAAAACTATCTCACTTGGAGTGAACTTGAATCCTTGATTCATGCTCCTAAAACATATTTTATATTTATGCCACCACTTGCTAATTCCACATTTTTCTTTTTAATTGCTATTATTTAGAACCAATCTAAATAACAACTATGACGGATTATAAAAAACTCTACTGGAAAAAAAATCTAACCTACCTGGCCATACTTCTTTCCATTTGGTTTGTAGTTTCGTTCGGAGCCGGAATTTTACTGGCAGATTTCCTCAATCAGTTTAAGTTAGCCGGATTCCCGCTTGGCTTTTGGTTTGCACAGCAAGGATCGATTTATGCTTTTGTTTTGCTGATTTTTGTTTACGTGTTTCTGATGAACCGCCTCGACAAAGCTTTTGATGTTGACGAAAAATAACTAACAGGAAAACTTATGGATGCTCAAATCTGGACTTATATATTGGTAGGTTTTACCTTTACTTTATACATCGGAATAGCTGCGTGGTCACGGGCAGGTTCAACTCAGGAGTTTTATGTTGCAGGTGGCGGTGTACATCCGTTATTGAATGGCATGGCTACTGCTGCCGACTGGATGTCGGCTGCTTCATTTTTATCCATGGCCGGAATGATTTCTTTTATGGGTTATAGCGGGGCTCAATACCTGATGGGCTGGACTGGTGGCTACGTTTTACTGGCTTTACTGCTTGCGCCATACCTGAGAAAGTTTGGAAAATATACTGTTCCTGATTTTATCGGAGAGCGTTATTATTCAAAATCGGCTCGCTTAGTGGCACTTATTTGTGCCCTTTTTATTTCGTTCACCTACGTCGTGGGACAAATGAAAGGCGTGGGATTAACATTTGCCCGTTTTTTAAACGTTTCTTTTGAAACAGGCGTATTGATCGGTATTGGTATCGTATTTTTTTATGCCGTGCTTGGCGGAATGAAAGGGATTACCTACACACAGGTGGCGCAATATTGTGTATTAATTTTTGCCTTTACAGTACCGGCTGTTTTTATCTCCATTCACATGACCGGAAACCCGATTCCTCAGATGGGCTTTGGTGCCAAGACTGCCGATGGAGTTTATTTGCTCGAAAAATTGAATCAACTTTCTATCGATTTAGGATTTGCTGAATATACGTCGGTAAAAAAAGGGAACCTTGTGAACATGCTGTTTATTACAGCCGCATTGATGTTCGGAACCGCCGGATTGCCTCATGTTATCGTTCGCTTTTTTACAGTTCCGAAGGTTAAAGATGCACGCATTTCGGCTGGCTGGGCCTTATTGTTTATCGCTCTTTTATACACTACCGCGCCTGCAGTTGCGGCATTTGCCCGAACCAATTTAATCAATACGGTTTCCGAAAAACCGTACGCCGAAGTTCCGCAATGGTTCACCAATTGGGAGAACACCGGGTTGCTTGCGTTTACCGACAAGAATGGTGATGGGAAAATACAATATCTGGCTGATCCTAATTTAAATGAACTAAAAATAGATCAGGACATTATGGTATTGGCTAATCCGGAAATTGCCAACTTACCTGCCTGGGTAGTGGCTTTGGTGGTAGCTGGTGGACTTGCCGCGGCACTTTCGACTGCTGCAGGGCTTTTGCTGGTGATAGCCACTTCTATTTCGCACGATTTGCTGAAGAAAAATTTAAAACCAAACATTTCGGAAAGAGGAGAACTTTGGGCAGCACGCATTAGTATCGCGGTTGCCGTATTTGCTGCCGGAATTGCCGGAATGCATCCACCCGGATTTGTTGCCCAGGTAGTTGCGCTGGCTTTTGGACTGGCGGCTTCATCGTTCTTCCCGGCAATTATTCTCGGCATTTTCGATAAACGTATGAACCGCGAAGGAGCTATTTCAGGAATGATTGTTGGAATTGTATTTACCGCGACATATATTTTCTATTTCACCCCGCAGTTGGGCGGACCTGGAACTCGTGACGGCTTTTGGTTTGGAATATCGCCTGAAGGTATTGGAACTTTAGGTATGATTTTTAATTTTCTGGTTTCAATTGTGGTATCCCGGGTCACTTCACCTCCACCAGTTCAGGTTCAGGAATTAACAGAGAACATACGATTCCCCAGAGGTTCGGGCGAAGCACATGATATTACAATTCATTAAGAAAAAACGGATTCAAATCACTCAGCCAATTAATGTTGAACACGTTACGTGATTTTTATTTACCTGACAGATTCGTCAACAGATGTAAAAGATCAACACTTAAAGTTTCACCTTCGCTTCCACAAGGCAAACTCTTTTAGCAAGCAGTCCTAAAAAAGCCGTAACAAAACAATTTGCTACGGTTTTTTTTACCTGATTCTCAAAGCTTGGAAAATATGAATTCAATTAATCCGTTCAAAGCAGTTTTTCGAGCAACTGTTGAAATTGTTTCATATCATCGAGCAGCCCATCGTTTTCGAGTCGGCTAAGTTGTTCTTTGGTATGAGTCCCGTTGGTTATACCCAGAGAAAGGTAACATCCGGCATTTTTACCTTCGCCCAGGTCTGACGGGGTATCGCCAATCTTAATAATCCTCCTTACATCGTTAACATTACAGAGCTCCATGGCACGAAAAATCATAAACGGCGCCGGGCGTCCGGCTTTAACCTCATCGCTGCTCACTGAGGCATTTATTATCCCGCTCACCGAACCATGCTTATCCGGACCGGCACTCCAGCCTAGCCGTTCAAGAATAATGTCAGTCACTTTGCGGTAAAAACCTGTTGTTAATGCAATTTTGATATTTTGTCGTTTCAGAAATTCAAAAATTTCGAGAGTCCCTTCAGTCGGAAGGATTTCGGAGTTCAAGTAATGTGATTCGAGAACCTCGCGGAAAGCCGAATACGACTTTTCTACACGTTCATTAATTTCGCTTGCAGGGGCTCCTGACAACTGCTTTTTCCACAAGGTTTCAAAAACGGTAAGCTTGGACCATCCCATCATTGAATTAATTTCATCCGGATTGGTAACCAGGCCTGTTTGATCAACTGCCTGAAGAAAACAGTATTCCACTTCATTTTTATCTCTAACTGTTGTCCCGGCCATATCAAATACGACCATTTCGATGTTCTGCTTCATAGGATTGTTTATTTATTAAATAACAAATAGATTACGAGTATGCGGGCCGTTTGCTGCGTGTGGTTGATCTTCAGATGAGGGACACGCCCGTCGAAAAACAACGAATCGCCCTGAGCCATTGTAATTGTTACATTTCCAAGCTTATAATCGATATCACCTTCGGCCAGGTATATAAATTCCATGCCATCGGTGGTAACCATTTCACGAATGGCATTGGGGGCAAGTTCAAGCAACACGGCACTAAAAGTGACGTCGCTGAATGACCGGCTTACGATAGAGAAATAATCGAACCCCACCGAATCTTCTTTTTCGATTGCCTGATAATCTTTCCTCCGGATAAGCTTATAAAAAGGAGATTCGGATGAATAATCGATTGACTCAAAAAAACTACCCGGCTTTTCACCCAACGCGCTAATGATATCAAAAAGAACAGGTAACGAAGGGATAGTCCTCCCGTTTTCCACACGCGACAGCAAACCTTTACTTACACCAGCCCTAACGGCCAGTTCCACCAGCTTTATTTCTTTTGACTGCCTGATTTCTTTTATCCGTTTTCCGATATAAACAACCTGCTCTCCATTCATAATAGTTTACTAATAGTAAATATTTTAAAAATTCAAATTCAAATATAAACTAAAATAACACATTGAACACGTCTGTTTAATTATTTAATTCTTAATTAATAAAACAGATATAAAAATTTATTTTTGAAATATTATCTTTATTCCGAAATTGACAACTTATTTAATATAGGTAAACATGGATGATAGAATTCTGAAAGTTGAAGGAGACATTAATTTAACTGAAGGCCGCAAAAAATGGATGAATTCATTACCTTCAGAAACCCGCAGTGAGCTCGATAAAGATGCCAAATGGTTTATCCACCAAGCCTTATCAACCCCTTGTCTGGACATTCTAGAAGGCTGTGAAGGCCCTTACCTCGTAACAAGCACCGGAAAAAAGATTCTTGATTTTCATGGCAACAACGTGCACCAGGTAGGTTATGGCCACCCAAAAGTAATTGAAGCCGTTACCGAAATGCTGCATAAACTGCCTTTTTCGCCACGCCGATATACCAACCCTCCTGCTATTGAACTTGCCAGGCAACTTGGCTCAAAAATTCCGGGTTTAAACAGGGTTTTGTTTGCTCCGGGAGGATCGGAAGCCAACTCCATAGCATTAAAACTGTCGCGGATCGCAACGGGCCGGTTCAAGGTTGTTTCCATGTGGGGAGCGTTTCATGGTGCTGGCCTCGATGCGATTTCTGTTGGCGGTGAGGCACCGTTCAGAAAAAATGTGGGACCCTTGCTTCCCGGGGTCGAGCACGTTCCGCAACCGGTTATGTACCGTTCGTTGTGTGAAAACGACCCCGAACAGGATATGTATGTGGCGTTAATCCGGCAGGTTTTTGAAAACGAAGGCGATGTCGGGGCACTTATTGCCGAAACCATCCGCGATACAGATGTGCAAATCCCCGCGCAGGAGTTCTGGCGAAAAGTACGTGCCCTGTGCGATGAATTTGACGTAACACTTATTTTAGACGAGATCCCGATTGCCATGGGGCGTACCGGAAAGTTATTTGCTTTCGAACACTACGGCATCACCCCAGATATTGTAACCATAGGAAAAGGACTGGGAGGCGGTGTTTTCCCTATGGCAGCAGTCCTTACAAGCGACAAATTCAACGTGGTTGCCAACCATTCTGTCGGACACTTTACCCACGAAAAATCGCCGGTTGGAAGTGCCGCGAGTTTGGCTGTTTTAAAAGTGATTGAACAGGAAGATCTTTTAAACAGGGCGGTAAAACTGGGCCAAATCATGCAAGCCCGGCTCCTCGAAATGAAAGATCGTTATGAAATAATCGGAGATGTTCGCGGCATCGGTCTTTTATGGGGACTCGATTTGGTTACCAACCGCGGAACCAAAGCAAGGGCCGTGGCTGAAGCCGAAAGGATTATGTACCATTGCCTGCAAAACGACCTAAGCTTTAAAGTATCTCAGGGGAATGTAATTACGCTGAGTCCGCCACTTATCATTTCCGAAGAAGAACTTGAACGGGCGCTTACTATTCTGGAAGGCGCATTCCAAAAGCAGATGTAATCAATCGATTTCAGAAATAACTTGAATTAACTTAAAATCAATACTAAAATGGATAATAAATTATTACCCGACAACCCTTACCTGTTACTAACTCCGGGTCCGCTGTCAACAAGCAAAACTGTAAAAGCCGTAATGCTCCGCGACTGGTGCACCTGGGACGATGACTACAATCTCAATATCGTTCAAGAAATACGGCAACGCTTAGTAAAGCTGGCAACATCTGCTTTCGATGAGTATTCGTCGGTACTGATACAGGGCAGCGGAACATTTGGGGTCGAATCGGTACTGGGATCAGCCCTCGCTCCTGCCAGCAAACTACTGATTATAGCCAACGGCGCTTATGGCAGCCGAATGGTGCAAATTGCCCAAGTCCTGAACATTCCCCACTTGGTTTATGATTTACCGGAAGTTAACGCTCCCGACATCGATGAAGTCAGGCAGTTACTCGAAGAAAATCCGGACATAACCCACTTGGCCGTTGTGCATTGCGAAACAACGACGGGCATTCTGAACCCGATAAAGGAAATCACCACATTGGCAAAAAAATACAACAAAATCACAATCGTTGATGCTATGAGTAGCTTTGGCGGAATTCCGATTGATGCTAAAGAATGGCAAATCGACTTCCTGATTAGTTCGGCCAACAAATGTATTCAGGGAGTCCCCGGATTTTCATTTATTATTGCCCGAAAAGAAAGACTGGAAGAATGCAAAGGCCGGGCCCGGTCGCTTTCGCTCGATTTATACGACCAGTGGATAACCATGGAAAAAGGTGGCGGAAAATGGAGGTTTACTTCGCCAACCCATGTGGTTCGTGCATTTTTGCAGGCACTGCACGAACTGGAAGATGAAGGCGGAATAGAAAAGCGCTACGAACGTTATTCTAAAAATCAGAAAACACTGCTGGAAGGTATGCGAAAAATCGGAATTGAACCGCTTTTGCCCGATTCACTTCATTCGCCAATAATTACCTCGTTTCTATCTCCCAATAGCGAAGCCTATTCTTTTAAAAAACTCTATGATTTATTAAAGCAAAACGGATTTGTTATTTATCCCGGGAAAGTAACCCAGGGCGATACATTCCGGATTGGAAACATCGGGGAGGTTTATCCGGACGATATGGAGAAACTGACAGAAGCTATTTCGAAAATAAAATTCTGGTAACATCTTCAGGCAAATCAGCACTAAAATAATCAAAGGCAGGTATTCGGATGCTCAACTAAAATCCGGATACCTGCCTTCTTTATTTTATTTCATATCGAATACATTTTTATTAATTTTTCATAAATACCCCCTAAACAAACAAGACCTTATATCAAAAATCCAATAAACAAATTACATGTTTGTTAAATTTATGGGGGTATAGCAATTAAAATAAACTTTTTATCACTTCTTCTGTCATCTTTGTAAAAGAACAAACGCATGCGCCAGCTTTCATCTGTTCACTTCCCCCGAAACAAATGTTTGATGGCAAAAAGGCTCTATTTTAACGCCTTTCCAACACTTTGCGAAACAAGATTTACACTTAATACAACCAAGATGACATTAAGTATCTCACCGGCAATGAAAAAATGGAGGTTTCAGATATTTGCCGTAACCTGGCTAGCCTATTTTGCCATGTATTTCTGCCGTAAAAACTACAGCGTAGTTATGCCTGTAATGAGCAGGGAACTGCATACCTCGAAAGAGGAGTTTGCCATTGTAATTACCGTTTACAGCATCATGTATATGTTGGGCCAGTTTTTAAACGGGTACCTAAGCGACCGTAAAGGTGCACGGATGGTTGTTGGCATCGGGCTTCTTATTGCGGTGGTTTCGAATTTATTTATGGGTTGGGCCGGCACCGTTGGATCATTTATTTTCCTGATGAGTTTAAATGGATTGGGACAATCGTCGGGCTGGTCGGGACTGATAAAAAACCTGACTCCCTGGTACAAAAAAGAAGAACGCGGAATCGTAATGTCATTCTGGACAACCTGCTATGTGATTGGGGGAATTGCCGCAACAGCATTTGCCACTTACTGGATTTCCGACACGCATTTCCTGCCGGGGCTAACCTGGAAACGGGCATTTTTTATGCCTTCCATCCTGGTATTTGCCATTGCATTAATTTATACCGTATTCACACGAAATACGCCGGAAGATGTCGGATTGGAATCGTTTGAAGAAAACACTTCAGCTTCCGGAAAAATAAGCGACAAAGCGGCACAACTTGCTGTGCTAAAAAACAGTGCTGTGTGGATTGCCGCTGGCATGTACTTTTTTGTAAAATTCACCCGGTATGCCTTTCTGTTCTGGCTACCCTTATATTTATCGGAAGCGCTAAAATATTCAGATGTACAAGCCGGATACACCTCCATTGCCTACGAGGCAATTGGATTCTTTGGCATTCTGGCTGCCGGTTTTGGCTCCGATTATTTGTTTCAGTCCCGCCGGTTTCCAATTGCAGCCATCATGCTTTTTGGACTGGCGCTGATGTTGTTTCTTCAGCCGCATTTGAGTTCAATGGGAATAATTCCAACCATCCTTTCAATCGGAATGATCGGCTTTTTTACTTATGGCCCCGATTCGATCATGTCTGGAGCTGCAGCTATGGATATGGGGAAAGGCCAGGGAGCTGCCATGGCGGCCGGGGTAATCAACGGAACAGGTTCTGCCGGACAATTATTCTCGCCTGTTGTAGTTGCCTTCGTTTCGGACAAGTATGGATGGAATGCCTTGTTTGAACTATTTGTGGTTGTAGCGCTGATTGCTGCCGCCCTGCTTCTATTTAAATGGAATTACGGGAAAGCGGTTCCTGAGGCAATTGGTCAAGTTCCAGTTTAATATCAACGCCGCTGATTTTCCGCTGGAAAGATTGCTCAATCAGGTAAGATAAAATCCGTAACGCATCCCAATAACTCATTCCATCCGGATGTATATTGGAAATGCAATTGCGCCGCTCATCGGTTAACCCAACTTCAGGAGCATAAGTGGTATAAATCCCCATACTTTCGTGCGACGACAATCCCGGGCGTTCGCCAATTAAAACGGCAGTAAAACGGGCATTAAGCAATTCCCCGATTTCGTCGCCAACAGCAACACGCCCCTGGCTAACCAATGCCACTGCAATTTTATAGTGGGATGCCAATTCAGGAATAACGAGCTTCAGCACTTCACTGGCATGAAGATTAACTGCCTCAGCCGAAAGCCCGTCAGCAACCACAAAAACCAGATCAAAGGTTTGCCCGGTTTCTTTCAGGCTCACAACAGACTGTTCGTTTAGCCGGCGCCCGAGATCTGGTCTTTTCAGATATTGCATACGATCTTCAACCCGGCTGCTCAGGCAGAAAACAGGAACCTGCAACCCGGACAATTGTTCCCGCAAGCCATCCACATCCAGCCCCGAATATATCGCATCTTTAGCTCCGGCGTGAGCCAGTTTTAATGCCAGGACTTCCCGCAATGGAAGGCTTCCACCAACATTTCCCAAAGCAATGCGTGCCTTTGTAAAATTCTTCAGGCCAATCCACGTATCCTCTTGAATAACTGAAGCACCAACGGAAACAGGTTTATCTGTACTCATACGCTCAACAATTTATGTGATCCACTAATGGGCAGTCGGTTGCCACGCTCGTCAACAATACCCGACGACAGCAGCCATTGCTCAAACTCGGGTGCCGGTTTTTTGTTTAGCACTTTACGGATATACATGGCATCGTGAAACGAGGTCGATTGATAGTTAAGCATAATATCATCAGCTCCCGGAACGCCCATTATAAAATTGACTCCAGCAACACCCAATAAAGTTAACAGGTTGTCCATATCGTCCTGGTCGGCTTCGGCATGATTGGTATAACAAATGTCTGTACCCATCGGCAGTCCAAGCAATTTAGCACAAAAATGATCTTCAAGCGCCGCGCGGATAATCTGTTTCCCATCGTACAAATATTCGGGCCCGATAAAACCAACAACCGTATTAACCAGAAATGGATTGAATTTACGGGCAACAGCGTAAGCACGGACTTCGCAGGTTTGCTGATCGACCCCAAAATTTGCGTTTGCCGACAAGGCCGATCCCTGTCCGGTTTCAAAATACATCACCTGATTTCCAACCGTTCCACGGTTTAGCGAACTGGCGGCCTCCCAAGCTTCCTGAAGGACAGATAAGTTAATGCCAAAGGAGGCATTGGTTTTCTCGGTTCCCCCAATCGACTGAAACACCAGATCGACAGGCGCTTTATGGATGATCTTCAGGGCAGTGGTTACATGGCAAAGTACACACGATTGGGTTGGAATATCAAATTTCAGCCGGACATGATCCAGCATTTTCAGCAATTCGGCAACAATCTCCGGGCTGTCGGTGGCCGGATTAATTCCCAGCACAGCATCGCCACAGCCATACATCAGCCCATCAATTAAGCTGGCGGCAATCGCACGCGAATCGTCAACCGGACTATTCGGCTGCAACCGTACAGAGAGCCTGCCCGGAAGCCCGATGGTTCCCCGGAACTTACTCACCACTTCACATTTTTGGGCAACCTTGATCAAATCCTGGTTCCGCATCAGTTTTGATGTCGCGGCAACCATTTCAGGAGTAAGGCCCGGTGCCAGTTTCCGGAGAGTTTCGGTACTTGCAGCTTCGGTCAAAAGCCAGTCGCGCAACTCGCCGACAGTAAAATGCGACACGGATTTAAATGCTTCACTGTCGTGACTGTCAATAATCAGGCGGGTTATTTCATCGTTTTCATAAGGAATAAGCACCTCGTTCAGGAAATTTTTCAGGGGAACATCACTGAGCGCCATTTGTGCCGCAACCCGCTCCTCATTGCTTTCGGCAGCAACCCCGGCTAACGCATCACCACTCCTGAAAGGAGTTGCCTTTGCCAGCAGCATCTTTAAATCGGCGAAAACATAATTCCGGCTATGAATCGAACAACGATAACCCATAATTTTCTATTTAGCTTTAACCTATAAACAACCCTTTAAACCAAATTTCTTTCCATTCTATAAATTTAGTTTTAAAACTGGTCAATAAGTAAAACAAAAAAAATGAGGTTATGGCTTTAACAAATACTTAATCTAAAGTCAGTTCAATAAAATATATCACGGGGACTACTTGTAAACTATCTAAACAAAATACAGCGAACGTATATAAAAAAAAATAAGAGCCGCTGCAATGCGAGACATTGCAGCGGCTCTTTAAATCGTTGTAAATCCGGGCACCCCGGAAGCCTATTGTTTCTCAAAAACCTGGGTTTCGGCTACATCGCCAAAAGAAGAGGAAGCACTGGTTTCTATAACCAGCTTATTGCCATCCAGCTTATAAACCTCAATAATCGTCATTTCGCCATTATCACCCATTGGGATTTTGGAAGTAATTTTCAACGACGCTTTATCTTCAGCCCAAACCGCAGTCGATTTTTTCTGGGTATCCTGCCAGCCTGGATTAATGCATTCCTTTCCGTCTAAGGTAAATTTGTCGTTAATCGTGAAATCCTGATCCTGAAAAGTAGCATGCTTTTCGAGATTTAAATCAATACCATTCTGTGCAACAATAATCTCTTTAGGAGCCATACTAAACTGGTCGTTCAATTTACTCAACGACCTGTTCAGTTTCCATGTTCCGGATAAATCGATTCCCTGAGCTGATACAGCAAGCGAAAACAACACTAAAAGTAAAAAGGAGAAAGGTTTTTTCATGAGTGAAAGATTTTAAGTTTAATCCCTAAAGTTCAGAAAAAAAACAGTATAAATTAGGCTATCCGGTTATTTTGTTGAACAGAAATATTCCTGATTGGCACAACCGCTATTCTGCAATTTTTTGCGCCACCATAATTCCGTCACGCACCGGAAGAATTACGTTTCGCACACGTGAATCGTTTTGAACCAAATCGTTAAATTCGAGGATTCCCCGGGTCTGTTCTTCGCTGGCGGCATCGGGATCAACCACTTTCCCGTCCCATAAAATATTGTCGGCCAAAATAAAACCTCCAACCCGAACATGATCGAATACCAGATTGTAATACTCTGAATATTCGCGTTTATCGGCATCAATAAAAACCAGATCGAATTTCTGGCCGATGGAAGGAATAATTTCACGCGCATCGCCAATGTGCTGAAAAATACGATCGGCCAAACCCGATTTTACGAAGTATTTTTGGGCGATTGATTCCAGTTCGTCGTCAATTTCGATCGTATGCAACTGCCCGACTTCAGCCAGGCCTTTAGCCAGGCACAAAGCCGAGTAGCCCGTAAAAGTTCCGATTTCGAGAATACACTTCGGCTGAATCATACAACTGATCATGCTCAGGATTTGCCCCTGCAAATGCCCCGACAACATGCGCGAACGAAGTACTTTCAGATGTGTTTCCCGATCGAGTTCGTACAGAAAATCCTCTTCGGGCGAAATGTGGTTAAGAATATAGTGGTCGAGTAAAACCGGATCGGTCATTGTTACTGGTAAATTAAAATGCTGTTCTGCGATTCGTCAAATATCTCGTTGGCAATTTCCATGATTTCGTGACTTTCGATCTGTTCAATCTTCCTGAAAATCGTTTCCAAAGTATCAACCCGGTTAAAAAACAGGTAACTTTTACCAATCGAAAGCATCAGGTCCTCGCGGTTTTCGGTTGAAATAGCTAACTGCCCGATCATCTGTTTTTTGGCACGGCTAAGCTGAACAATACCCATCTCCTTTTCTTTAATATTCCGGAATTCCTTATTGACCAAGCGCAACGCCTGATCAAGATTTTCTTTATCGGTTCCGAAATACACGCTAAACTGACCCGTATCGAAATAGCCGGTATAGCCCGATTCTACATTGTAAGCCATCCCGTTACGTTCGCGAAGTGCCATATTTAACCGTGAATTCATTGAAGGGCCGCCTAAAATATTATTCAGCAAAATGATCTGCATCCGCTTGTCGCTAAACACATTCGGGGCAATATTTCCAATGATGCAATGCGCCTGAAAGGTATCTTTCTGCACCACCCTGGTTTCGGGCTTGTAATTGTAAATTCCTGAACGTTCTTTCGTACGGAGTTTTTCAGGAATGTGCCCAAAATATTTTTCAGCCAACCGGATAAATTTGGTCATCGAAATATTACCCACCGAACTCAAAACAAGTTGGTCTGTATGGTAATTCTCATCCATAAATTTCAGGATGCTGTTTTTATTGAACGTTTTAATCAGCTCGGGAGTTCCCAGGATATTGCGTGCAATCGGGTGACCATCGAACAAAATTTCTTCAAACTCATCAAAAATCAGTTCCGAGGGGCTGTCTTTGTAGGAGTTTATCTCTTCAATAACCACCTCTTTTTCGCGCTCCAGCTCTTTGGCCGGAAAAGTACTGTTGATGAGAATATCGCTGATCAGATCCATCGAGCGCTGGTAATATTCGCTGAGGAAAGTGGCATAAACAGCAGTTTCTTCTTTGGTTGTGTAAGCATTCAATTCGCCGCCAACATCTTCAATGCGGTTTAAAATATGGAAAGCTCTCCGCGTTTGTGTTCCTTTAAAGATCACGTGCTCAATAAAATGAGCGATGCCTTGTTCGTCTGCCTCCTCATCCCGCGATCCGGTATTGATCAGCACTCCGAAATGAGAAACGGGTGAATTTGCCTCCTGATGAATGATCCGGATTCCATTCTTTAAAACGAATGTTTGCATCATTGTCCTGAAAAAGTATAAAAATTTTAGGTCTGCAAAAGTATCAACTTTTTTAAAAGTATAAGCACATGAAAACGAAAGGATTCGGCAAAGCCAGCAAAAAAAATGCAGGAGATGAATTCATTTTTTTTTGTAGTTTAAATATTTGGTCTATATTTGCAACCCGAAAGCGAAACGGAACAGCCAAAAGCGAAAACGAAGAGCTTCAAAAAAAGTCCGCACCGGACTCAAAATGGTGCCATAGCTCAGTTGGTAGAGCAATGGACTGAAAATCCATGTGTCCCCGGTTCGATTCCTGGTGGCACCACAAAGGGAAGCAAATTGCTTCCCTTTGTTTTTTATTCCTCGTCCAAAAATTTCAGATTACGTTTTAAGCCTTCGAACCGGGTTCGTTTAACTGCCGAGTTCATAAACAGCTTATTAAACAAAGGTTTATCCATTTCATGCCATTCCTTTCTGGTCAGATTCATAAGTTTTGCTTCGGGGTTGAATGCAGGTTCGTGGTGCGTTTCGGATTTTAAATTCCACGGACAAACATCCTGGCAAATATCGCAGCCAAACACACGATTCTCGAATTTTCCTTTCAGCATCGGATCAATCTCGTTCCGGTTTTCAATGGTTTGGTATGAAATGCAACGCCGGGCATCTAACACAAACGGCGCCACCAAAGCCTGGGTGGGACAAGCATCTATGCAACGCGTACAATTTCCGCAGTGATTGCGAACAATCTTGTCGTCAGCATTCAATTCAAGATCAATAATCAATTCGCCAATAAAAAAGAAACTTCCGTGTTCGGTCGAAATCAGGTTGGTATTTTTGCCAATCCAGCCCAAACCGGCACGGGCGGCCCAGGCACGATCCAAAACCGGAGCCGAATCAACAAAACACCGGCCCGTACATGGAGCAATTTCCGACTGGATAAACCGAAGCAACTTATCAAGCTTGCCTTTCATCACAAAATGATAATCAGTTCCGTAGGCATATTTTGAAAGCACTGGAGCGTCCGTATCAACTTGTTTTTCAGAAGAAAAATAATTCAACAAAACAGAAACAACAGAACGGGCATTTTCAACCAAAAGTCTGGGATCAAGGCGTTTGTCAAAATGATTAGCCATGTAGGCCATTTCGCCATGCATCTCATTGGCAAGCCAATTCTGCAAACGCTCTTTCTCTTCGACCAGAAAACTGGCTTCGGAGATCCCGCAATCCAGAAAACCGAGTTCAAGAGCTTTTGCTTTTACCTGTCCAGAAGCGTTTTTTAAAGTTTTTTCCATGTGCCGAAAATTACGGAATAAAAGTAGGTGAATTAATCCTGAATTTTAAAACAGGTTTCATCATTCCGGGTTCAACTAAACCCAATCGCTATCTTTTTGTCAAACACACAATATTTAACTTTATATTTAATTAAAAATACTTATTTTTACAACTGCCCGAAAAACTAAACAAACTCAGAATAAACCAATCCGTGAAGAATCGAAACAAGTCAAATATCCTGAAAATTTTATCGGCATTCATTCTTATCTTTTTCCTGAATCTGGATCTTCTTGCTCAGCCAATCCAGGAAAAACGAATTAATGGGAAATTCCAGAAAGTTAACCTGCAGGAGTTTTTTAACGCCTTAGAGAAAGATTACAACATCCATTTTTACTATCGCACAGAATGGGTAAAAACATATGTGGTCAATCAGGAATTTAAGGATACCCCTTTGATTCAGGTACTCAATTTGCTGTTCGACCGGCAACCGTTAAGCTTCCGGTTTTTCCAGAACAATTCGGTGGTGGTTTTCCCGAAAGGGAGTGATGGCCGGCAGAAAATCGGAGCAGACGAGCCTCAGATTCTGGTTATTGGCGACCCCATGAATGAAGGAAGATACAACAGCGCCCGAATAAAAGGGAAAGTACTTGATGGTAAAAATACGGAACCCCTGGCCGGAGCCGTTGTTTTTCATCCGCAAACCGGTATCGGAACAACTACCAATGCCAACGGAACGTTCGAACTCGACTTGCCTACCGGCGATCACACCCTCCAGGTTTCGTTTATGGGTTATGAAATTCTGAGCCAGCAAATAAAACTGATTGAAAACGGCACAGTAAATTTTGAGTTGTTTGAAGAGAGCCACAACCTGGAAGAAGTAACCGTAATGGGCGACGACACCAAAGCCACCAAAGCGCAGATGAGCATGGTAAAAGTCAATTCCAGAATTATGAAAGAACTACCTGTGCTGATGGGTGAAGCCGATGTGATCAAGAGTGTGGTAATGATGCCGGGAGTAAAGAGTGTTGGCGAAATGTCGTCGGGATTTAATGTGCGGGGCGGAAACAACGATCAAAACCTAATCCTGATGGATGGAGCCCCGGTTTTTAATACGTCGCATTTATTCGGGTTCTTCTCCATGATCAACCCGGACGCGGTAAAGGATGTAACCCTGTTTAAAGGAGGAATTCCGGCTTCGTATGGCGAGCGCATTTCATCCATTATGGATGTTCAGCTTAAGGAAGGAAATACCGAAAACCTGAAATTCTACGGGGGAATCGGACTAATTAACAGCCGGTTTACCCTTGAAGGCCCATTCGTAAAAAAGAAAAAAAGTACATTTCTGATTGGTGGCCGTTCAACTTATTCTGACTGGATCATGCGCCAATCCAGAAATGCACAATTTATGAACAGCGTAGCTCATTTTTACGACGTAAACGGAACGCTCAACCTGTCGCTGGGCGAAAACAACACCTTAAAACTGATGGGTTACCTCAGCAACGATGTGTTTAACCTGAATTCAAATTCATTATATACCTACGGGAATACGATTGGTTCACTCAATTGGAAAATGAACCTTTCGAAACAGGTCATATCAAACCTCAGCCTGGCCTACAGCAAATACAATTTTAATCTCGACCAGCAAGACCCCGACCTACCGGATGATGACTACCGGCTCATTACCGGTCTGGAATACGGGAGTACAAAATACATCCTTTCCTGGCTACCAAATGAAAAGCACCGCATCAATACCGGTTTTCAAGCCATTGGATATAAAATCCGCCCCGGCGAGATTGAAGCCATTACCACGCCAACCAATGTCGTACATGAAAAAGTAGCCAATGAACAGGCTATTGAATTGGGTGTTTTTGCCGACGACGACATTGAACTTTCTGCATCAACAGCACTCAACATCGGGCTACGCTATGCAGGGTTTATGAGTATGGGTCCCGCAACGGTTTTAAACTACGACCCCAATCAAACGATCAATTCCGGTTCGGTGACCGACTCTACCGTTTTTGGAATCTGGGAAACCGCCAAGATGTATCACGGCATTGAGCCCCGCCTGGCCCTCAAACTTGACCTCAGCAGCGGCGGTTCTGTGCGAATGAGCTATCAGCGTATCCATCAGTTTATGAACCAAATTTCGAATACTTCTGTAATGTCGCCAGCTGATTTCTGGAAATCGAGCGATGCGCATATTCGGCCACTGATTAGCGACCAATTTGCTTTAGGGCTGTTTAAAACACCGCAAAAAGGATTATTCGAGACATCAGCCGAAGTCTATTATAAAAAACTACAAAACCTTCCGGAGTATAAAAACGGGGCAATTTTAGTTATGAATCATCACGTGGAAGCCGACCTTATTAACGCCAATGGTTACGCTTATGGATTGGAGTTGTATGCAAAAAAGAATTCTGGCCGCCTGAACGGATGGGTTAGCTATACTTACTCGCGCACCATGCGAAAAACCGACAACCGTTTCCCTGACGAAGTCGTTAACGCAAAAAAATATTACCCTTCGGTGTACGACAAACCCCACGATTTATCAACAGTAATGAATTACCAGATCAGCCGTCGGTGGAGGTTTTCAGGCAATTTTGTTCTTTCATCTGGAAGGCCGGTTACCTTGCCAGAACTAAAATACACCTACGGTGGCAAGCAGGTTGTTTATTATTCTGACCGGAACAAATACCGGATGCCGCCCTATCACCGGATGGATGTGAGCATCACCCTGGATGAGAACTTACGCAGAAAACGCATGTGGAAAGGAAGTTGGACCTTCTCGGTTTACAACCTGTATGGGCGTAAAAATCCGTACTCAGTTTTTTACCGGAAAGATCCATCTATTCAGCAGACCGATAAAAATCAGTATGCCATTTATAAACTTTCGGTTATTGGGGTACCTGTGCCTTCAATCACCTATAATTTTAAATTCTGATGCGAAAAAGACTTATCTATATGGCTTTGATTGTAACACTCTTTGTTTCGTGCGAAGAGTATTACACGCCCGATCTGGACGAAGTTCCGGGCCTTTTGGTTGTTGAATCGCACCTGACCAACGACCCAGCTCAGAATTATGTCAGACTAAGTATGGCACAGGGCTTCTACAGCCTGGAGACTTCAGAAAAAATAGTTGGCGCTAAGGTTGAGTTGGTTGAGGTTGGCTCGCAGGTTATGAAGGCGACAGAGACAAGCACCGGATATTTTACGTTTCCTCAAACCCCTGTGGTGGGCAGAACGTACCTCCTTCGAATCACCTATGGAAAAGACATCTACGAATCGGAGTCAGCCATAATGCCGCCATTACCCCAAATAGATACGCTATACACCAGACATAAAATAGCGAAATACTACCAGACCAATGCCTATGGAATACCTGATTTGGTTGAAATTCCGGAACGCGAGATTTACATTGACGCTCCTATAACAGAAAAACTGGAATATTACAGGTTCACCTGGAAGGCAATCATTCAGTGGTTCTATAATCCACCGGCTCTTGAAGGGCCTCCACCACCTTCGCTTTATGGATGGAAAACGAGATACGACAATGGACTGTTTAACCTGGCCGGGCCAAAAGAATTCAGTAATTCCGATAAAGTTCGCAATCACCCCATCTTATCGTTGAATTACGACGGGAAAATATACCTCGACTCTGCCACTCAAATTCCCAGTGGTTGGATTGTAATTATCGACCAATACGGTATCACCAAAAGCTCAAACGATTTTCACGAAAAGTTGAATAAGCAGTTTGCCGCTGAAGGAAGTCTTTTCGATCCGGTATTAACGCAGGTCTATGGAAATATTCGTTGTAAAAACGACGCATCAAAAATTGCCTTGGGTTACTTTGATGTGAATTCGTACCGGCAATACCGTTATTACTTCGATCTGGGATCCGGACCCGACGAGCAGGTTACTCAGCGCAGGCTTAACCGGTATTTCGACATTCCCTACGAGGGGTATGAAACAGGCACAAGACCCATTTTCTGGGAAACCAACTACGACTAAATGAAAAAAATTACATCCATATTACTGCTCATGATCGTTGTTTGTATTTCCGGTTATGCGCAAAAAGAATCAGGACCAGCCATTTACACCGATCGCAATACTTACGTGGGCGGAGAAATTCTGCTTGCCAAAATTTTTGTTCCTGAAACGAATTCTTCAAGAATTATTTACCTCGATCTGGTGAATCAGTTTGGCACCCAAATAACCGGAGCTTCGCTCGAAATCAGGGACAAGCAGGCCAATGGATATCTTCAGTTGCCAGATTCGCTCAGTTCAGGAATTTACATGGTGCGGACTTACCAAAAGCACACAGCCCGAAAAATAAAGGCCCTGCGCGAAATCTGGATTTCTAACCGCTTCGACGGGTTGGAAAAAACCAGCCAGATAAATAGAATAGAAAATCTGATCCCAATTGGGGAAAAAGAAACCAACCGAATAGAACTGGAGGGTTTCGAGACGAAATACCCAAGCAACAAACCGGTTACAACTAACTTAAAAATCGCCAAAACTCTTCTGGATAGTATTGATGGAGATTTGCTAATAAGTGTGGCGCAGACCAATCTATCCTTCGACCCGGGAGCCTTCTGGGTTCAAAACAATCAGGCCGCCGAAGGGATGATTGAAAAAAAGGGAGTCATCATTTCAGGCATTGTAACCGATAGAAAAACGTCGGAATTGGCTGCCAACATTACTGTTTATCTCACAATTCCCGATTCAATCCCCGGGTTTCAGTATTACAGAACCCAAACTGATGGCCGCTTCTATTTCCTCCTCGACAGGTATTACGGGTCTGTTCAGGCAGTGGTTCAATGCTTTGGAAACACCCCCGATCAACGTTTAAAGATTAAGCTGGACGATTTTTTCGCCGAATCCGGATCCGCCCCGAAATTCAGGCAAGAACCTATCAGTGAGAATTTCAGGAATAGCGTTACCCAAGATATTGAAGCGGTAACCTTTCAAAAGGTATTTGGCCAGAGAAAGTCGGACCTGCTTCCAGCTCCTTCTGTTAGTTTGGAAACGTATCCCTATTACGGAAAAGCCTCCAACACCGCCGATCCTCAGCTTTTTATCGACTTACCCAATTTCACCGAGATATCGCGTGAATTATTACCCGGCGTAAAATTCAGGAATTACAACAATGAACCAAGCCTTCAGGTATTAAATAACCCGATGAGAAACTATTTCAACGAAATGCCCCTGCTGCTGATCGATGGTATTCCGGTTCGCGATTTGAACCTGATAAAAGGCATGGGAACAGCCGACATCGACCGGGTTGACATTTGCCAGAGTGAACGTTTTTACGGCGACCTCCAGTTTCCGGGCGTAGTGGCCATATACACCACAAAAGCCGACTATTCAATGCTTCCAGAATCGGATCAACTCATCCGCTTAAAACTGGAAACCATTCAGGAACCGGCTAAACTGGCCGAACCCATACTACCAGAACCAACCGTTCCGGATTTAAGGCAAGTCTTGTATTGGGCCCCATCGGCAAAACCAGCTGAAACATTACCCATAGCTTTCAGCACCTCATCCGTTCTGGGTCAATACAAGCTCTTGGTGAAGGGCCGGCTTAAAGACGGAACCCTGATTTATACTGAAAAACAATTCGAGGTAAAGTAATATGAACAACCAAATAAAATACCTGGTGATTATCCTGATGAGCTGTTTTTTTGCCTCACCAATTGCCGCGCAGGAAACCCTGAAAGAAAATTGGGATGCTCAAAAAATAAAAGGGGCCAGACATCTTCCTTATCCCTCGTACAGCGGATTCCCATTTTTAACAGACACCTGGCTTCCCGGGAAAATTGAATTTTCAGATGGAGAAATAGCCGACAGTTTATTCCTGAGATACAGCTCCTACAAAGACGAACTGGTTTATTTCAACCAGACAAATTCAGCCCAGATTTTAATTGACAAAGCCAGCCTGAAAGGTTTTTCGTTTGTTGATCAGAACGGCATCAGCCGCATGTTCCGAAAACAATATTTTGATGGTTTTATTAAAGGAGACCGGTATTTTGAAGTACTGGCTGACGGAGAGACTGATTTGCTGGCCTACAGGAATGTAGAACTAACCAGCACCTCGCCTTACAAGGACGAGAGTGGGACACTAAAAAACATGACTTATACCAACGAATACCAATTTTATTTTTACTCCCCTGAAAACGGGTACACTTTGGTCAGATTAAACAACAATGCACTCTTGTCAAAATTTAAAGAATCCGATCAGAAACCCATAAAAAAGATACTCCGAAAAAGCAGGGTTCGCGTTACCGGGGAAGAAAGCCTCATTTTTGCATGGAAAATAATTAAGAAAGAAGGCTTTAAAATCAATTTCTAGACCTCATTTCAGGCAGAAATAAAATTCGTTCCGAAACGCTGATTTTTTGAAATCGTTTTGTTAAATTTATTGGTTACTTTTTTTTGGAAAACGTTCCGGATCGCAACTAATAGACTGACGAATGAAGGAAGAATTTTTACAGTTTATCTGGCAACAAGGTTTATTTACCAAATACAACCTAAAAACTACCGACGGCCAACCGCTGGAAATTATATCTGCCGGTCAGCCCAATACCGATTCCGGGCCTGATTTCTTCAATGCAAAAATCAGGATTGGCGAAACCATCTGGGCCGGAAACATCGAGATTCACCAAAAATCATCGCATTGGCTTTTGCATAAACATCACGCTGATGCCGCATACGACAATGTCGTTTTGCATGTTGTTGAACAGCACGACAAACCCATCGTAGTTAAAAATCACGAATTGCCTACGCTCGAAATCACTTATCAGGCTGAAATACTGGAGAATTACGAACAACTGCTACGCTCAGCAAAATGGATTTCCTGCGAAGAACAGCTTCCCAAATACGATCCGTTCCTCATCCGTTTTTGGTTCAGTTCGCTGATGATCGAAAGGCTACAATCAAAAACGGGCGAGATTCTAACCATCCTAGAGCAAAACAAAAATAACTGGAACGAAACTTTTTACCAGTTGCTGGCCCGAAATTTTGGTATGAAAACCAATGCACTTCCGTTCGAGCTATTGGCCAAATCGCTTCCGCTGCAAGTCCTTTCGAAACACAAAAACGATTTATTCCAAATCGAAGCCTTGCTTTTCGGACAATCGGGATTACTGAACGAAACATTGCTGGGCGACGACTACTTTTTATCGCTCCGGAAAGAATACTCGTACCTCTACAAAAAATACAGTTTAAACGGGCTGGAATCACATCTTTGGAAATTTATGCGATTACGCCCAATTAACTTTCCAACCGTGAGGATCGCGCAACTGGCCATGCTCATCCATCATTCTTCGGCTTTATTCTCCAGAATTTTGGAGACCGAAAATCCGGAAGGCCTTCGCAAACTATTTGATGTAAAAGCTTCGTCGTACTGGGACAACCATTACAGTTTTAATAAAGTTTCGAAAGTCAATCATCCAAAATCATTGGGTGAAACGGCTTTCAATAATCTGGTCATTAATACCATTGTTCCGCTACTTTTTGTATATGGCGATCAACATCTCGATCAGGCCATGAAAGACCGTGCGTTACATCTGCTCGAAAAAACGGCTCCGGAATCCAATCAAATCATCAGAAAATGGGAGGAACTGGGCATTGAAAGCCGGTCAGCATTCGAAACTCAGGCTTTGCTTCAGTTAAAAAACACGTATTGCGACCACAAAAAATGTTTAAAATGTCAGTTGGGTGCCAGGATCATTACCTCAATCAAAACTCCGGAAGATGAACCAACCGTACAATAAGCTTCAGGCAGTATCGAAAAAAACTATCCGAACAGCCATCGTGATGCTTTTTTTGCTTCTTTCTTCAGGAACGCTGTTTTACTGGTTCTACGAGCAGTACCCTTTGATCGATGCTTTTTTCATGACCATCATTACCATTTCCACCGTTGGATTCAGCATGATTCATCCGCTGTCGGATACCGGAAAGCTTTTTACCTCAGGACTGATCATGTTTAGCCTGGGTAGTCTGGCCTGGGTAGGTTCTAACCTGGCTCGTTTCTTTTTCGATGGTGAACTAAAAAATTACTTAAAAACATACCGAGTGGACAAAAAAATCATGAAACTGAAAGACCATACCATTATTATTGGATATGGTAGAAACGGAGAACAGGCTGCCATGGAATTGCGCGACTATGGTGTTGATTTTGTGGTTATTGATAAACGTGAAACCGTAATAAGCCGCATCCGCGAAGATGAGAACCTACTGTATATCAGAGGCGATGCCACGCACGAAGAAATTCTGCATCAGGCCCGCATTGAACATGCCAAAGCGCTTATTGCTACAACACCCAACGATGCCGACAATGTTTTTGTAGTACTGACAGCCCGCAGCATTAATCCGGGATTGAAAATTATTAGCCGGGCTTCGGAAATGGAGTCAATTACCAAGTTGAGGAGAGCCGGGGCTACCAATGTAATTATGCCCGAGCGCATTGGCGGCCAGCGAATGGCCAAGCTGGTAACCCAACCCGATGTAGTGGAATTCCTGGAATACATACTGTTACAGAAAAGCAAAGATGTAAGTCTTGAAGAAATCTCGTGCACGCACATGTCAGGCTTTTTTCTGAATAAAGCATTACGGGTGTTGCAGTCGAAAGATCAATCCGGCATCAACATTATTGGCATTAAAATCAGCGGAGCCAAATATGTATTCAACCCCGATCCTGAACTGACGTTAAGTCGCGGCGATCAACTTTTTGTGCTGGGCTCTCCCCTGCAAATCAAAGAATTCAGGAATGTACTGGAGAATCAGAAATAGGAGGTAAAAAAGAGATCAGTGACCGGTTGTACTATACAGAGAAGAGCATGAAAAACTTGCTGTTCCTATCGTATTTTAAGCTTTTGTTTCCTTTCAGGAATTGTGTAACTATACACCACGATAATGAAAGAAAAATAAACAAATAAAATCGCTGTATATCAGAATATTCGACTTATGATCCAAGCTAAACCGATTGAAAGAAATACTCTTGAAAACCTCAAGAGAGGCGACACAAAAGCATTTGAGTCGGTTTTTAGATTCTGGTATGAACCCATGGTAAATTTTGCCGACGAATATTTATCCGATTTGGAGTCGGCACGAAACATTGTCCAGAATATTTTTATGCGGTTGTGGGAAAAACACAACTTAATCGATCCGGATTCGAACCTCAAATCGTATCTCTACATGGCTACCCGGAATGCCTGTTTATCGCATATCCGGCACCTCAGGGTCGAAAGTGCTTACTTTGCTAAGTCTATCCGGAGCAGCGAGGATCTCCAACTCAATTATGAAGCGCTGAATGAACTGAATATGGAACAGCTCGATTTTACCCGTTTGGAGCAACTGATTCAGGAAACCATCGACGCGCTACCCGAACGATGCCGGGAAGTATTTATTATGAGCCGTTATGAGGACCTGAAAAATAAGGAAATTGCCGAAAAACTTGATATCTCGGTAAAAGCTGTTGAAGCAAACATCACCAGAGCCCTCACCAAACTTCGCGAAAACACCAAAGAGTACCTGCCCGAGCTGGTATTTTTCCTGCTTTTCAATACCCATTTTTAACTATTCGGACCCCTTCCCGGAATGATTTCTATTCCACCATGGTTGCTTACCGCACCTTGCTTTAATTTTTTTTCATTTTCCATATAGGGTTAAAATTCATTTGGGCGTATTAACATTAATTAACACGACAAATGGAACAGGATCAAATTATAAAATTCATCACAGGCAATCTGAACGAGAATGAGGCGAAGGATGTCAGGACCTGGATTAATGCTGATGGCGCCCATAAGCATGAATTTATCCGCCTAAAAAACATACACGCATTTAGCTCTGAAGGCAAACGCCAACTACAAATCGAAAACGATTTTCTGCAATTGAACAACAGGATAAACAAAAAACCATCCAACCTGTCAATTTTCAGGAAGTACTTAAAATATGCCGCCATCCTGATCGGTACACTTTTCATTGGCTTCTCGGCTTCCGAAATCAGGTATTTATTTTCATCAGGACAAACCAATGAGATTTGTAACGAATTTTACGCACCGGAAGGTCAGATCTCTGAATTTAAATTAATTGATGGGACACGAATTTGGCTAAACTCTGGTACGCGAATAAAAGTACCCGTTAATTTCAACGCAAAACATCGGATTCTATTTATGCAGGGAGAGGCATTCTTTGAAGTAACCAAAGACCTCAAATACCCATTTTTTGTTCATACCGATGAATTATCGGTCAAAGTAATGGGAACGTCGTTCAACATAAGTTCATATCATTCTGAAGAAAATTCGGAAATTACCCTAATTGAAGGCAAGGTAGGAATAAAAGAAAGAAATGGGCAGCGACTGGCTATGCTCGTCCCCGGACAACAGCTTGTTTACGAAAAGTCTTCGGGGCTGAAGTTAAAAAGAGAAGTGGACACCTCGCCCTACGAAGCATGGAGAGATGGCAAAATGATTTTTAAAGATCGCACTCTGGAATATATTGCCGAACGACTCGAACGTTGGTATAACGTAGATATTGACTTTAAAGACCAGAAAATAAGCAAGTTAAAATTCACCGGAACCATACTAAAGAATAAACCATTGAGCCAGGTACTGGAAGTGATTACCCTCTCGGCTCCAATTCAATTTTCGATAAAAGTAAATACGGATCAAAAAAATCAGGTGTTATTGTACTCACTCAAAAACTAACAAAATATGAACTAACAGGTTAAAAAAAGCAGGATGCTCCAACACCCTGCTAATCGAAAGCTTAACATCATGTCTTACTCCAATAAGACAATCAAGTAATTAACTTTAACATTTCAAATCTATGAAAAAAAAGTGTAACCCTACCGGTTTATTAATAGACCGGCAAAAACTAATTCGCTACATGAAACTAACGATCTTTTTCGTTTTGGTTGGCCTATTGTCAGTGAGTGCAGCCAGTTACTCACAGAGCACCAAACTTAACCTTCGGGTTGAAAATGCTACCATCACCGATTTTTTCTCCAAAGTAGAAGATGTTAGTGAGTTTTATTTCTTCTTTAAAAATGACGCCGTAAATATCTCTAAAAGAGTTAATCTGGATGTAAAAAACCAGACGATTGATAAAATCCTGGATTTGGTACTGGCCGACACCGAGTTGAAATACAAGATTGTTGACCGTTACATCGTTATCTCCAATGATCTGGAGCGCGACGGGAACATGCTCCTTCCTCAAGATCAGAAATTTACGGTAAAAGGTTCGGTAAAATCGCAAAGCGGAGAATTGCTCCCCGGCGTAACCGTTTCGGTAAAAGGAACTACCATGGGAACTATTACTGATATAAATGGGAATTACGTTTTAAACATTCCGAGCGGAACTTCTACACTGATATTCTCTTTTGTTGGTTTAAAAACCCAGGAAATTGCAGTAAACAACAAAACCACCATTCAGGTAACCATGGAAGAAGAATCCATTGGATTGGAAGAGGTTGTGGCTGTTGGTTATGGTACCATGAAAAAGAGCGACTTAACCGGATCTGTTTCGTCAGTAAAATCATCGCAGGTTGAAAACGAGAAACCTCAGGCTTTGCAGGATATTCTTCGCGGAAACATTGCCGGCTTACAGGTCGGATTCTCTACAAACGCCAAAGGCGGAGGTAACCTCGAGGTTCGTGGTGACAATACATTAACTGCGTCATCGAACCCACTGGTTGTTTTGGATGGAGTAATTTATCAGGGAGGTTTGGAAGACATCAACCCCAATGACATCGAATCAATCGATGTTTTGAAAGACGCTTCTTCAGCCGCCGTTTACGGTGCACGTTCTGCCAATGGAGTAATTCTGGTTACTACTAAAAAAGGTAAACACGGCAAACCGGTTATCAACGTAAATTCAAGTATGGGTCTGGCCACTATGGCTACCGTTCAGGATGTTTATGGTCCCTATGAATTTCTGGACTGGAGAACAAAGGTTATGCAATCACTTAACTATTACAATGCGGCTACCAACACTAAACTATACAAATTTGTTGATCCGGGGAAACTTCCTGAAGGTGTAACTGAAGCACAGTGGAGAGATGGCAGTGCCGGAGAATTAACCGACATTTGGTTAGCCAGGCTAGGTCTTCTCCCCGTAGAAATTGCCAATTATAAAGCTGGAAATTCGGTTGACTGGACTGATATGGTTTTCAAAAACGGACTTCGCCAGGATCACAACATTTCTTTATCTGGAAAAAAAGACGAGATTACCTACTACTTTTCGTTGGGTTACAACAACAATGAAGGGATCATCGTTGGCGATGGATATTCGACCATCAGGAGCAGGATTAATCTCGATGCTAAAGTAACCGACTGGCTATCGGTTGGAGTGAATACTCAATTTGCGAACCGCGACGAAAGTAAAATGAACCGTCCTAACAACAGCGATGGTTCACTCGTGGATCCAACCATCCAGGCAGACTGGGGACTGCGCGTAAATAACTCGCCCTGGGGTTCTATTTATAAGGATGATGGCGTAACCTGGCGCATCAGCCCGGTTGATGATTTGGGACGCGGAGCCAAACATCCGTTATACGACATGACTTTCCAATCGAGAAGAAGACTCTACAATACACTAAATACGACTCTTTACGCTCAGATCAAGCTGCCTTTCAACATTTCGTACCAAATGAATTTTGCCCCACGGTTTGAATGGTACGAATTTATGAACCACCAACAATCGAAACACGAGGATTGGGCATTATTCGGTGGCCAGGCCAAACGCCTGCAAAGCAAAACCTATAGCTGGCAGGTTGACAACCTGCTCAAGTGGAATCAGACTTTCAACAAAATACACAAGTTTGATGTAACCCTTTTAGTTAATGCCGAGAAATTGCAGAGTTGGGAAGATTATATGTCGGCACAAAACTTCCAGCCAACTGACGCGCTCGAATTCCATCGCATGGAAGCAGGTGTGGGAACAACTTTCCAAATCACCAGCAACGACCAATACGAAACAGCCAACGCTCTTATGGGTAGAATATTCTACTCGTTGAAAGACCGCTACATGTTAACCATGACAGTACGCCGCGATGGATACTCGGCTTTCGGACAAAACCATCCTTACGGCATTTTCCCTTCTGCCGCTTTAGGCTGGGTATTAACCGAAGAGTCATTTGCTAAAAATAATATTTTGACCTACGGAAAACTTCGTTTTTCATGGGGAAGCAACGGGAACCGTGCTATTGGCCGATACGATGGTTTATCAGACATGTCAACCGGTAAATATCCATACCAGACTCTCACAGGAACAGTTTCTGAAGGTACTCAGTTATACGTAAACCGCATGGCCAACCCGAACCTGAAATGGGAACAGACCGAGTCGTTTAACTTTGGATTAGACTACTCAATCCTGAATGGCTTATTTGACGGATCGGTTGATTACTATGTGGCAAACACAAAAGATGTTCTGGTTAACCGTGCTTTACCTCCATTCCTTGGGTTCAGCAATGTGGCCACCAACCTTGGGCAGGTTAATAACCATGGATTCGAATTCGTGATGAACACCCGGATCATGAAACGCGAAAACTTTACGTGGAATGCTAATGTTAATTTTGCAATCAACCGGAATAAAATTGTTAGTCTGTACGGCGATTTAGTTGACATAAAAGATGCCGAAGGAAATGTAATTGGTCAGAAAGAACCAGATGATTCAGGAAATGGATGGTTCATTGGAAAACCAATTGACATTATCTGGCAACCTAAAATTTTGGGAGTATGGCAAATTGGCGAAGAAGCCGAAGCAACCAAATACGGTCAGTTCCCCGGAGATTTTAAATTGGAAGATGTAAATACCGATGGTAAGATCAACGAGCTTGACAATCAGTTCCTGGGATATAAAGAACCACGCTTCCGCTGGAATATGCGCCATGAGTTCACCTTCTTCAAAAACTTCGAAGCTTCATTTATGTTTTATTCTTATTGGGGACACAAAGCAACGTTGAACTCGGCCAAGAATCGCGACAGTTTCCCTGAAAGAGTGAACTCCTATAAGATTCCATTCTGGACACCTGAAACACCGCACAACGATTATGCCCGTATTTATTCGGCACAAGGGGGTGCTGTTTTCGATGTTTGGAGAGACCGTTCATTTATTCGTCTTGACAATATTTCTCTGTCATACAATGTACCATCATCAATTCTGCACCGGGCACAAATTCAAAACCTGAAAGTGTTTACTACCGTCCGCAACGTAGGCTGGTGGGCGCCGAATTGGAACTTCTGGGATCCTGAAAACAGTGGACCAAACCCACGTTATTTCACTGTAGGAGTAAACTTAACACTATAATTAAATTTAAGCATGATTGTTATGAAAACTAAAAATATAAAATTTCATTACCGGCTCCTGTTACTTATCTCATTTGTATTTGGAACAATTGGCTGTAATGACGAATGGCTCGAGCCCAAACCACTCTCGTTTTTTGCTCCTGAAAACTCGTTGATCGATGCCAAAGGGATGTATGCCGCATTAACGGCCTGTGAACGTAACATGCGCTACGAATGGTATGGTGATGCTGCTCCAATTATTACTGAACTTGTTTTTTCTGAAGTTTGCGTGGAGGGAACAACCGACAAGCCCGGACCTGCACAAAACCTGAATATCCAGATTACACCAACTTCTCAGTTAAACAATGGCGACTACAATAAAATTGGCTGGTACTGGTTCGAAGGATATAAAGGTATTAAGTATGCCAATGTGGTAATTGATCGTATTGACAATGCAACCTATAAAAATGAAGCTGAACGTAACGCTGTACTCGGATCGGCATACTTTCACAGGGCTTTCCGTTATTACCGCCTTTGCAACCAGTTTGGCGATGTTCCATTCTTAGGCCGTGAAGTCAAAGAAGCGAAACTCGATTTTTATTCGACCAAAAGAGAAGTTATTCTGCGGAAAATACAGAAAGACATGGAGTTTGCAGCTACAAACTGTCTCGACAATGTCGATCGTGGTCGTGTGACCAAAGGAGCCGCCGGGCACTTACTTACTAAAATTAATCTCTCTTTGGGTGATTTTGATAAAGCTATTGCATCAGCAACTGCAGTTATTGGCAGTGGCGCCAATAGCTTAATGACACAACCTTTTGGGAATGTACCAAAAGAAGACGGTGCATATCTGACAAATTTGGGCATATCTCGTACTGATGTCATTTCACGTTTGCATTGCTGGCAAAACAAAGCCCTCTCTGCCAACAAAGAAGTGCTGTTTATGGTGCTTTCCAGAGAAGAATTGGTTGACTCACGTCTTGATTTACAGATCATGCGTAATGCAGTTCCTTTCTGGGGTGTATCCAACTCCAACATGTTATATACTCCTGATGGATTTGCCCCCGGGACTTCAGACCTTGCCGGCCAGAAGATTGACCTGGTTAATACCTTTGGACGCGGAATTGGCCGTGCCCGCGGAACTTCCTATCACACCAAAAAGATTTGGGACGATCCGAACGACCTCCGTCACAAGAAATACAATTGGATGAACATGGAAGACCTGGTTTACAACCATCCTAATCTTGTAAACAAAGGCACTTATTACGGCAAACCATTGCAATTAAGAGATGATAAGGGTAAAGTGCTAACCACCGACACCATTCGCAACTGGTTTGGATGGCCTCATTATAAAATTTACAGTCCGGATCCAAGAAGAACCCAGCCTCAGGGTGGTTCATATGACTGGTATGTCTTCCGTCTGGCCGAAACTTACCTGTTACGTGCCGAAGCTTACTGGTGGAAAGGCGATATTGCCAACGCCATGGCCGATGTAAACGCCGTTCGTACCCGTGCTGGTGCAGCGCCTTATACCGACGCCTCCAAATTCGATATTGGAACTATTCTGGACGAACGTGCCCGTGAATTGTATTGGGAAGAACCACGAAAAACAGAATTGAACCGTATTGCGTTCATTTTTGCACAAACAGGGAAAGCCTATCGTGGAAAAACTTACGATGTAGCCAATTTTGGTACTAAAAATTTCTTTTACGACCGGGTTATGGAATATACTGACTTTTACAACAAGGGAGTAAAAGCGAATAATGGTCAGGAATATACCATGAGTCCATATCACGTACTTTGGCCAGTACCTCAGGCTGATATAAATGCCAATACCAAAGGGCGAATTAATCAGAACTATGGGTACGATGGTTATGCGAATAATGTTCCTGCATTAACCACCATTCCTGCTGAAGAAGATAATTAATCTTCGCAATAATTATTATCCGAAAAGGGCTGTAAGTCAATTGACTCACAGCCCTTTCTTTTTGCAATAGCTAAAAAATTATTCAATATTTAAACTCTCACAATAAGCTATAAACCAAATAATTAAAAAATAAATATTAATTTTTGTTTAAGTTTTTTTATTTTTCTTTAAACAAAAACAAAAGAATAATCGTTTACAGATTGAATTTAAAACATTTAAAACAATCTAAATTATTTAGCCATGAAAAATTCATTCAAATTATTTACGTTCGTATTTCTTTTAATCAGCTCGTTTAGCTTTGTAAGTTGTGAGGATGATGATTCCGAATCGGTAATGAGTGATAAAACAATTACAGGTATTGCATCCTCCAATCCTGATTTTTCAACTTTGGTATTGGCTTTAAAAAGAGCCGGTTTGGATGATGAACTTGCAAATCCGGCATCCGACTTTACTGTTTTTGCACCTACCAATGCAGCATTTGCAGCACTTCTTTCCGAATTGAAAGTTGCATCATTGAATGATATTCCGGTTGAAACACTTACCAAAGTTTTACTTTACCATGTTAAATCCGGAAAATCTACAGCCATGCAAATTACATCGGGCTATTACTCATCATTGGCCACCGGACCGGCTGAAGGATCAAAACTATCATTGTACGTCGATATGACTGCCACAAAAATCAACGGTCGTTCAAAAATCACACAAACGGATGTCATGGCCGATAACGGTGTCATTCATGCTATTGACAAGGTACTTTTACCAATGAGCATCGCCGATCATGCGGTAGCCAATTCCTCATTTAGTTCGCTGGTAGCGGCACTTTCAAAAGCAAGCCTTGTGCCCGCTTTAGACGATGACACAAAAACATACACTGTTTTTGCTCCTACCAACGACGCTTTCGCTGCATTACTTAAAGCATTGGGAGCAACACTAAACGACCTTTCTGCAGCTACATTGTCGCCTATCCTTCTCTATCATGTTGTAAACGGTTATGTGCCTTCAACTGCAGTCGCTGCTGGTTATGTGCCAACGCTAAGCACCGCTTTTGGCAAAACTGTATCATTGCAGTTAAGTGTTAGTGGAGGAGTTAAACTTAACAATACAGTAAATGTAATTGCTACTGATGTTGTAGGGACAAATGGTATTGTTCATGTAATAGATAAGGTGCTGTTGCCACCAACAGTTGTTGAAATGGCACAACAAAACAGTATTTTCAGCACACTTGTTCTTGCTGTAGTTAAGGCTGATTTAGCCGGAACTTTATCTGGAGCAGGCCCTTTCACTGTATTCGCACCAACAAACGATGCCTTTGCTGCCTTATTTAAAACATTAGGAGTAAGTGGAATTGATGCACTTAGCAAAGAGGCTTTGACCCCAATACTTTTAGCTCATGTGGTAAGCGGAAACGTACAATCAGGCAGTTTGACCTCTGGATCGGTACCTACATTAAATTCAAAAAAGTCACTTAATGTAGTTGTGAGCAGCAATGGAGTAACTATTGATGGATCAGTAAATGTTACTAAAGCCGATGTTCAGGGCAATAACGGAGTAGTACATGTTATAAATAAGGTTATCGTTCCATAATTTATTCGGTACCCTCTTGAAATTCAAAGATATTTGTTTATTTTTGCGCAGCTTTTAAAAAATTAATTTTAAGCCGTTGTTATTGAAAGCGATGCTGCGGCTTAAACATTGTACAACAAATAAAAAAACGTTACATGTATTTATCACCTGAAAAGAAAATTGAATTCTTCGAAAAATACGGAGAATCAGCAACAAACACCGGATCGTCAGAAGCTCAGATTGCATTGTTTTCATTCCGCATCAATCACCTGACCGATCACCTGAAAACAAACAAAAAAGATTTTAGCACACAACGTGCCTTGATCACCTTAGTAGGTAAACGTCGTAGTCTTTTAGATTATTTAAAGAAAAAAGACATCAACCGTTACCGTGCAATTATCAAAGACCTTAACTTACGTCGATAATTTATCACTGAAAAGGCAATATTTTTATTGCCTTTTCTTATTTTTATACGCCCTATTAAAATATGCAGGTACCATGTTTTAACGGCAACCTTCAGCAAACTCGTTTTTCTGAATAAAATACCCCACCACGCCCATTTGTAGTACCTTGTAGAAATTTTATTTATTTGAAAAATTATGAATCAAGCAATTATTAAAACAATTGACCTTGGGGATGGCCGCACCATTACCATTGAAACAGGCCGTTTAGCCAAACAGGCCGACGGTGCGGTAGTTGTTAGAATGGGTGACACAATGTTATTGGCAACCGTTGTGGCTGCACAAGACGCCAAAGAAGATGTGGATTTCATGCCACTTTCTGTTGATTACCGTGAAAAATTTGCCGCCGCCGGACGTTTCCCCGGTGGATTCCTCAAACGCGAATCACGTCCTTCCGACGAAGAAGTTCTGATTGGCCGTTTAGTAGATCGCGCTTTGCGTCCGTTATTCCCTGCCGATTTCCATGCTGAAACGGCGATGATGATCTCGCTCATTTCATCGGATTCGGAAGTAATGGCTGATTCGTTGGCCGGACTTGCCGCTTCTGCTGCTATTGCTGTGTCGGATGTGCCTTTCGAAACACCTATTTCTGAAGTTCGCGTTGCCCGTGTCGATGGGAAAATGATTGTGAACCCTACCCTTTCGCAGCTTAAAAAAGCTGATTTGGACATTATGGTTGGTGCTTCGTACGACAACATCATGATGGTAGAAGGCGAAATGGACGAGGTTTCTGAAGAAGTAATGCTCGAAGCCATTAAAGTAGCTCACGATGCCATCAAAATCCATTGCAAAGCGCAGGAAGAATTAGCTGCTTTGGTTGGAAAAACAAAACGGACCTATTGCCACGAAGTAAACGATGCCGATCTGAAAGCGAAAGTTTTCGAAGATCTTTATCCTGCTTGCTATAAGCTGGCGACTCAACGCCTCAACGACAAAGCACTTCGTATCGAAGGATTTCATGCCATCGTTGAAGAATATATCACTGCTTACAAAGAGGCTAATGCTGAAAATACCGAAATCGATCTCGGAACAAACATTAAGCTGATTAAAAAATATTACCACGATGTGGAAAAAGAAGCCATGCGCCGCATGATTCTCGACGAAGGTATCCGTCTGGATGGTCGTACAACCACTCAGATTCGTCCAATTTGGGGCGAGGTAGATTATTTGCCGGGATCACACGGATCAGCTATTTTCACCCGTGGTGAAACGCAGTCGCTTTCTTCCATTACATTGGGAACGAAAATGGACGAAAAGAAAATCGACAGCGTTACCTACCAGGGAGTCGAAAAATTCCTGCTGCATTACAACTTCCCTCCATTCTCGGTTGGAGAAGCCAAAGTGCCACGCGGAGTTGGCCGTCGCGAAATTGGTCACGGAAACCTGGCCTTGCGTGCCTTGAAAAAAATGATTCCGGATGATTTCCCATACGTTGTTCGCGTTGTTTCTGACATTCTGGAATCAAACGGATCATCGTCGATGGCTACGGTTTGTGCCGGAACCATGTGTATGTTGGATGCCGGTGTTAAAATGAAACGTCCGGTTTCTGGTATCGCAATGGGTTTAATTACCGATCCTGCAAACAATAAATTTGCTGTACTTTCAGATATTCTGGGTGACGAAGATCATCTGGGCGACATGGACTTCAAGGTAACCGGAACTGTAAAAGGTATCACCGCTACCCAGATGGACATTAAAGTTGGCGGACTTTCATACGAAATATTGACTCAGGCATTGCTTCAGGCCAAACAGGGCCGCGAACACATCCTGGGCGAAATCCTGAAAGTAATTTCGGAACCACGCGAAGATTACAAACCAAACGTTCCACGCGTTGAAGTCATCCAGGTTCCAAAAGAATTCATCGGACCAATCATTGGCCCTGGCGGAAAAAACATCCAGAAACTTCAGGAAGAAACCAAGACGGTTATTTCGATCGAAGAAAAAGACGATATCGGCTATGTACAGATTTCGAGTACCAACCGCGAATCGCTTGATGCTGCCATTCGTCGCATTAAACTGATTGTAGCTGTTCCTGAAAAAGGTGAAATCTACAAGGGAAAAGTAAAATCGATCACCTCGTTTGGTGCCTTTGTTGAAATTATGCCGGGAAAAGAAGGTTTGCTGCATATTTCTGAAATTAGCTGGAATCGTTTACAAACGGTAGAAGAAGAACTTCAGGAAGGTCAGGAAATTGAGGTAAAACTTTTGGATATGGACCGTGACGGCAAGATGAAATTATCTCGTCGGGTATTGCTTCCAAAACCCGAAGGAATGCCAGACCGTCCGGAACGTAGCAACGACGACAGACCTCGCCGTGATGACAACCGTGGTGGCGGCGACCGTCGTGACAATCGGGGTGGTGATCGCCGCGATAATCGTGGTGGCGACCGTCGTGACAACCGCGACCGGAATTAATTGCACTATATCAACACTGATACTATAGAAATGCCCGTTAATCGGGCATTTCTTATTTAATATCGATCCCGAAGTCAGTGAAATGCAAATCAGTGCGTCATTGCGAGCGAAGCGAAGCAATCTCAAACAGCATTAAACAACAGATTGCTTCAGTTCGTTTCCGTTGCACTCCAACTCCTTCGCAATGACGCTCCGATTTAGAATTGAGGTATTACGGACAAACACAGAATAATACAGACAAATCACCTTATTTTTTTACCATATTCGCCAATACTGTAATAAAACTTGTTACTCAAATACCGATAAGGATAATTCTGCTTTTTGCTGAGATACTTACAAAAACATTTAATTTTATGAAACGAGTTATTATTCCTTTTTTAGCGCTATCATTTATGCTATCCTGCTCCGAAAAACCAATTCAATACCCGCCAACCAAAAAGGGCGAAGTTAAAGACACTTACTTCGGAACCGAAGTGGAAGACCCTTATCGTTGGCTCGAAGACGACAATTCTGCCGAAACTGCCGAATGGGTAAAAACACAGAATCAACTGACGTTCGGGTATCTTGAAAAACTCCCGTATCGCGAACAAATTAAAATCCGGCTAACCGAATTATGGGATTACCCCAAATATGGCACACCATTTAAAGAAGCCGGAAAATACTTCTTCTACAAAAACAACGGGCTGCAAAATCAGAGTGTTCTTTATATAACTACCGATCTGGCAGCAGAACCAAGCGTTTTACTCGATCCGAACACCTTATCGGAAGACGGAACAGCAGCACTTTCAGGTATCGAAATTTCGAACGACGGCAAATACCTAATTTACCTGGTAGCCAAATCGGGTTCGGATTGGAACGAGATTTTTGTGAAAAATATTGAAACCGGAGAGTTGTTGCCCGACCACATCCAATGGGTAAAATTTTCGGGGGCAAGCTGGTACAACGATGGGTTCTTCTACAGCGCCTACGATAAACCGGAAGCAGGTAGCGAGCTTTCCAAATCAAACGAATTTCAGAAAGTATATTTCCATAAGCTAGGAACTGATCAATCGGCCGACCAACTGATTCTAAGTGATCCGAACAACGCCAAACGCATGTTTGGTGCCGGATTGACTGAAGACAAACGCTTCTTACTGGTATCAAAGAGCCAGGGGTCGCATGGGAATGCCCTCGATTTCAAAGACCTCAGCAAGAAAAACAGCACATTCATTAGCCTGATGGACAGCTATGAGTACGAATTCAATCCGCTTGATAACCTGGGTGATGCCCTATATGTACTAACCAATTACAAAGCTCCCAAATATCGCCTGGTTAAAATAGACACCAACAAACCCGAAGAAGCAAACTGGGTTGATGTTATTCCGGAAAAGAAAGATGTATTGGAATCAGTACGGTTCATTGCCGGAAAATTAGTGGTGAATTACATGACCGATGCGCACAGTAAAACAGAAGTTTATTCGTACGACGGAGTTTTAGATCACGAAGTTAAGTTACCGGGAATCGGAACAGTTGGCGGTTTCTCCGGAAAAAAGGACGAAAACATCGCCTTTTACAGCTACACCTCATTCAACACGCCAGGCGAAATTTACAAATACGACTTTACAACCAAAGAATCTGCGTTGCATTTCAGGCCGGAAGTAAAATTTAATCCTGAAGATTATGAAGTCAAACAGGAATTCTATGCCAGTAAAGACGGCACTAAGGTTCCGATGTTTATCGTTCATAAAAAAGGACTGGAACTGAACGGCAACAACCCTACTTTGCTGTACGCCTATGGAGGATTCAACATCAGCCTGACCCCATCATTTTCGGTGGCGCGTATTGCATTTTTAGAGAACGGTGGCGTATTTGCTATGCCCAACCTTCGCGGTGGCGGCGAATACGGCGAAGAATGGCATCTGGCCGGAACCAAATTACAGAAACAGAACGTATTCGATGATTTTATTGCGGCAGCAGAATACCTCGTCAGCCAAAAATATACCTCTGCTCAAAAACTGGCTATCCAGGGCGGATCGAATGGGGGCTTGCTCGTAGGGGCAGTTACCAATCAGCGCCCCGATTTATTTAAAGTTGCACTACCGGCTGTTGGCGTAATGGACATGCTTCGTTTCCACAAATTCACCATTGGCTGGGCCTGGGCAGGCGACTACGGAACCAGTGACGACAGCGAGGAAATGTTTAAATACCTGTATAACTATTCTCCTTACCATACCATAAAAAAAGATGTAGCTTACCCGGCAGTATTGGCAACCACCGCCGATCACGACGACCGCGTTGTTCCGGCGCATACGTTTAAATACATGGCCAGGCTTCAGGAATATGGCGTAGGAAATAAATTACCTCTTTTAGTTCGCATTGATGCCAAAGCCGGTCACGGAGCAGGCAAACCAACAGCCAAAGTAATTGAGGAATACACCGATGTGTGGTCGTTTGTGTTCTATCATTTAGGAATGGACATAAGAAAAAAGTGATCAGTCACAGTGGTCAGTCTCAATTTGACTAAACGCCAACTGAGACTGACCACTGACCACTTCTTTCTCCCTGTTTTTTCTGATGACTTTTGACTTTTTTCCATTCCGTTGCTCAAAATATTGTATTTTTAAAATCCCGGAAAATAAAATCCGGGATTTTTTTATGTCCTGATTATGAGCTTAAACTATTTGGTAATAGAAGGAAACATTGGTGCAGGAAAGACCACGCTGGCGCAGATGATCAGCAAAAAATATCAGGCGAAACTCGTTTTGGAGCAATTTGCCGACAATCCGTTCCTGCCCAAATTCTACGAAAACCAGGAACAGTATTCTTTCCCGCTTGAAATGGCTTTTTTAGCCGAGCGCTACAACCAGCTTAACCGCGAACTGAGTCATTTCGACCTGTTCAGCCCATTTACCATATCGGATTACTATTTCATGAAGTCGCTCATTTTTGCGCAGAACACGTTGAAACCTGACGAATACAATTTATACAGGCAATTTTTCACCATCATATACGACAAAATGCCAAAGCCCGATTTGTATGTGTACTTGCACAAAGAACCCAACCTCTTGCTGAAAAATATTGCCATCAGGGGTAGAAATTACGAAACTCACATCACCAAACAGTATCTGGAGAAAATTACTCAGGGCTATTTCAGCTATTTTAAACAACAGAGTGATTTTCCAATACTCATTCTGGACACAAACGGTATAGATTTTGTTAACAAGCCCGAAGATTTCGAAAAAATTGTTCAAACCATATTTGGAAGGCCGTATAGCAATGGAATAAACAGGGTTCTGTAGCTAAAATTCAATCAGTAAAAGCGAATTTTAACTATGAGATAAGGAAAAATATTGCTAATTTTGGGCTCGTTATATGAAGATTTAACACTATCAATTAAATATACGCACTATGAGAAGAATTAACTTAAAACCACTTGCCTTATTTGTATTGGCAGCTGTATTATTATCCAGCTGTGCTAGTTTGCAGAAGATGAAAAAGAACGCAAACAAAATTAGCTTTAAAACAACTCCTGAAGTACTTGAAACACATGCAGGTAAAGTTGATTTAGCTATTGACGGAAGATTCCCTTCCAAATATTTTGCTAAAAAAGCTATTCTGGTTGCAACTCCTGTGTTGAAATACGAAGGAGGAGAAAAAGCGTTTGAACCAGTAACGCTTCAGGGACAAAAAGTAAAAGCCAACAACAAAGTAATTACTTTGGCTAATGGTGGAAGTTTTGCCTACAAAGATGCTGTTCCTTATGCTGAAGCCATGCGTTTATCCGACCTTGAACTTCGTATTACTGCATCACAAGGCGCAAAAAGCGTTGACTTTGCCCCAATCAGCCTGGCTAAGGGTGTTATTGCTACACCAACTTTAGTTGTGAACTATCCAACTCCAATTATTGGCGTTCAACGCGAAAAAAACACAACTGGAAAATACGATCCAAACATCGATGCTTTCCAACGCATTGTTCCTGATGAATATACTGCTGACATTAAATACCTGATCAACAAATCAGAAATTCGCAAAGAAGAGTTGACTAAAGACGAAATTGCAAAACTGAATGAGTATAACAAAGCTGCTGCTTCTGATCCAAAGAAAAAGATCACAAGTATGGAAGTTTCTTCTTATGCTTCACCAGACGGAGCTTTGGAATTAAATACAAAACTTGCTGAACAACGTCAGAATGCTTCTTCAAAATTCCTGACTAAAGAATTGAAAAAAGCCGAAGTTGAGGCCGAATTCAAAACAAAATTCACACCGGAAGACTGGGATGGCTTCAAAGAAATGATGAGCAAATCAAACATTCAGGATAAAGAATTAATCTTACGCGTACTTTCTATGTACACCGATCCTGAAGTTCGTGAACGCGAAATCAAAAATCTGTCAAACGCCTTCACCGGAGTTGCCAGCGAAATTTTACCACAATTACGTCGTTCAAAATTCACTACCAGCATCGAACTGATTGGTAAATCTGACGAAGAAATTGCCGCCCTTGCTGATTCTGATCCTTCGAAACTGAACCCTGCAGAATTACTTTACGCTGCTACTTTAACCAAGGACCTGAATAAACAACTGGCCATCTACAATTCGTTCATGAAAATTTATTCGAACGACTGGAGAGGTTACAACAATGCCGGTATGGTTTTGGTAAAACAACAAAAAGCTGCCGATGCTAAAAGCTTGTTCGAAAAAGCTGAAAAACTGAATAACAATGAGCCAATCATTAAAAACAATCTGGGCGTTTGCGCTTTGAAAGAAGGCGATTTAGCTAAAGCTGAAACATACTTTGGTGCTGCTTCTGGCGCTGGCGATGCTGTAAACAATAACTTGGGTATTTTAAGTATCATCAAAGGTGATTACAACAAAGCAGTTAAATATTTGGGCGACAGCGATTCTCCAAACACTGGCTTAGCTAAAATTTTGGCCGGCGACAACAATGGCGCATTAAAATCGTTGGAAGGCTGCACCTGGGAAGGTTGCTACTGGAAAGAATACTTCAAAGCAGTTGTTGGAGCACGTACAGCCAAAGAAAACCTGATGTACGAAAGCCTGGCTGCAGCAATTAAAATTAAACCTGAATTGAAAAAGATTGCAGCAACCGATATGGAATTTGCAAAATATTTCGAAGAAGCTAAATTCAAAGAAATTGTAAAATAATCGAATACCGATTGTATATGAAAAGAGCGATCCTTACTGGGTCGCTCTTTTTTTGTCCGGAAATCCGGCTAAAAAGCCCGGAGTTTCCCGTTTCAGGATGACGACAAATAGCAGCTTTTTTTCTGTTCATTCAAACGATCTTTACTTTCCTCAAACACGAACCGAAAGAACAGGCCAAACGATGAATTACAACAAGCTATTCGAAAAAATATACCAGTCATTGGGAAACACCGAGAATCTCGGGCAAGTGGCTTCCTACATACCTGAACTAAAAAATGTCAATCCCCATAAGTTTGGAGTGCATCTTACCACGTTAAACGACAAACACTACAGCTTTGGCGATTCCGATGAAAAATTCTCAATCCAGAGTATTGCAAAAGTTCTTGCCTTGGTGCTTGCTTACCAACTGGAAGATGAAAAGCTTTGGGAACGGGTTGGAGTTGAGCCTTCAGGAACTCCATTTAATTCACTCGTACAATTGGAATACGACAAAGGGATACCCCGAAATCCCTTGATTAACGCCGGAGCTTTAGTTATCTCCGACATTCTGGTCGGTCATTTTGAAGATCCAAAAAAACACTTCATTGAATTTGTCAGAAAAGTTTCAGGAATTTCAGGAATTGATTATTCTTCGCGCATTGCTGATTCGGAAAAATCGACGGGATACACCAATGCTGCGTTAGCTAACCTGATGAAATCGTTTGGAAACATCCGGAACGATATTGATACCGTATTAGACTTTTACTTCAGTCTGTGCTCCATTGAAATGACTTGCAGAGAGCTTTCCAGAACATTTCTTTTTCTGGCCGATTATGGAGTTTGTCCTTATTCGAAAGAACGAATGATCAGCACAAGCAAATCGAAGCGAATAAACGCCATTATGCAACTGTGCGGATTTTATGACGAGGCGGGGGAGTTTTCGTTTAAAGTTGGGTTGCCGGGAAAAAGCGGTGTTGGCGGAGGAATTATAGCCATCCATCCAAATAAATATAGCATTGCAGTTTGGAGCCCACGCCTAAATGCAAAAGGCAATTCCATACTGGGTATGAAATTTCTGGAATTGTTTACTACAGCAACAAAAGCTTCCATTTTCTGAAAAAGCTAGTTATCAGCCAAATGCGGCCATTCATCAATCAAAACTTTTTGCTTAGGCTTCCATTCAAACATTAATCGGGTACTTTTTGTTAATTCATTAACGGCTTAAATGTACTACTATTAATTCAACGCAAAATGGCAGCAACAGACCAAATTATACCTTCTTCGCCCGATTGCGAAATTGTATCAACCAGAATTTTTAACCATTCCAGAAACCTCGTTTTTAATGCATGGACCGATCCGGACCATCTGAAAAATTGGTGGGGCCCACAAGGTTTTACCAATACATTCCATGAGTTCGACTTGCGGCCAGGTGGCAAATGGAGTTTTACTATGCACGGACCTGATGGAATAAACTACCCCAACGAAATTATCTTTGTAGAAATTGAAGAACCCAAGCGACTGGTATGGGATCACTTGTCGAGTCCTGAATTTCAGATTGTTGCCCTCTTTAAAGAGCCTTCGGAAAACAAGACAAAAGTTACTTTCAAAATGATTTTCCGCACTCCAGAAGCTTGTGCCCGGGTAAAAATTTACGCTGTTGATAAAAACGAGGAAAACTTCGACAGGCTGGAAACAGAACTTCAGCGGGACGATTTTATTTACACCTAAGCACAGATTGATGCCAAGTAGGTATTGATTAATCATTTCCCTTACTAAAATATCACCTATACAGATTCCCTGTTGTCAGCGGAATCGGTTAATTCACCGGCAAATTCGTCTGACGAAACTGGTTGTTTATACGTTTTTACAAACGTTGCCTTTACTTGTTTCGAATAAATAAAATAGGGAATCCAAACAGCCGAACCAATAATGGTACGAACAAGCTCGTTTTGGCCTTCCAGGTCGCTGTTCAAAAGAGCTGCAGAAACAACACTATCAAACACAATCCCAACAAGCACAAATACCCTGAAAAAAATATACAGTTTGGGGAAGGTAATCCTTTTTTGTATAGATAAAATAATCAGGAAAACAGACAGCACAACAATCAACACATTGAAAAGCAACTCAAAATAAAACAGGATCTCCATCATCGCAGGCAAATCGGTTCGCTGTGCCATGAAATTCTCCAACAGCCCAGCAGAGAAATATCCGGTATTAAAAATCTGGTAAGTAACCAGTAGCGGAGTAAAATACAACCCAATGACAGGTAACAGAATCCAACCATAAAACTTAAGCGCTTGTTTCTCCGGATTGACATATCTGAAATCAGACTGA
Organism: Prolixibacteraceae bacterium; assembly: GCA_019459525.1. Lineage (GTDB taxonomy): Bacteria > Bacteroidota > Bacteroidia > Bacteroidales > Prolixibacteraceae > Aquipluma. The sequence continues at coordinate 68,135 of JAIBEY010000027.1, read as the reverse complement.
TAAATAAACATTAAGATGCGGATAAGCAATAGAATGAAAACAATGGCAGTAACCACCGCCGTCCAATTAACTTTACCGGATGTTTCAGCCGACACACCCCATTGGATTGTTTCGTTGCATAATTCAGACAGCTTGTTGTAGTCTTTAAAATAGGGAACCAATTGGGCAACCGGAACATGGTCGTTTTTAGTAAAATAAGTGTAGTTTATTGAATACGTATTCTCGCTTTTCGTAACATAGCTGGTTTTGGAAAAGGTAAAGGCCTCGTTCTCCAGCTTGGTCGTTTTTCCTACAAATCCGAGCGCCTTATGCTTAGGGAAATGCATGTTGATGGTATATTCTACATTCACCGGATAATACATCGACAAAGGCATTTTCCGGGCCTGATCTTTCGAATAACTCAAAAATTCATACAGATTGTACGGTTCAACAGCCGAATACAAATCAACAGAATCGGCACCACTGTGGGTCCAAAAATCAGGAATAAGGTACGACTCCTTTACTTTAAAGGAGTTCAAATCCGGGAAATCGGTGTACTGCAGAGCTGAATCGCTGGCCCATTTCAGGCCTGAATAATAGCCGCTGCAAAAATTAAGATAATTCTCACGAATTTCGGCAATAGGTGTCCCGAGATGGTAAACCCGTTTCGAATTGGCAAAATTGCCGTAAAAGACGGTTTCTACCTCATACCGAACCTCCGAAACACTATCGGCAAACCATAAATTTTCGCGTATCACAATCCGGTCGGTTTGCGATACCGGAATATCTTCCAGTCCATTCTGATTTTCGTCGAGCACAAGCGCCTTCTGGTAATTGGGCAAACAATTCAGGGCCAAATTACCCCTTTGCTGATTCAATGTCGGATCAACCCAATAAAACTGACCATCCCATTTAAACTTGACGATAACATGGTTGAATGCAAAAGGCGACGGAGCATAATCGCTCACTTGTCCACGTTTGGCCGAATGCACATAAGCAGGCCAGGCCTCAACGCCCAGCTTGCGAAGCATCGAAACCAACAGGTACGATTTATCTTTACAGTCGCCAAATCGATTTCGCAAAACTTCTTCGGGTTGGTGTGGCTGATGTGAATGAATTCCGGTTTCCATTCCCAGATAGCGAATTTCATCCTGAACAAACCGAATGGCCCCTAAAATTCCCTGCTCCGATTTGCCAAATTTACGCTCCTGTAAAAAAGCGTCAAGTGAATTGGCAGACAGGTCAACCGGGAAAAGATTCCGACCCCATAATTTCACCATATTCCAGTCGCTGTACGAGCTGATCTCGCACGCCGGATAAGCATTGTACCACGAGGGAATATTGGCATCGGTAAAAACAGCAGGCTGATTCTTCAAATCCCAGACCATCGATTTGATCTGGCCATTATCTTCCACAACAGGTTGCTGCCCGCCCTGAATTTCTTTTACAATCAACTTAGCATTTGATGGAACAAGCACCCGCTGGTAATTATGGATCACCTCGCTTCCAAACCCCAAACTGGCGTTGTTATAAATCTGGTCTTTAAAAATCGGGTTCTGACCTTTTATCGTATATTCATATTCAAGCACATCTCCTACCCTCACATCTTTCAGGATAACTATTGCCGACCAGGTTCCGTCGTAAATCAGGTAGTCGGCATTTTTTTCATTGCGCATCAGTTCAATTTCACTTCGGTTCAGGTGATTAATTTCCTGACTACCACGATGAAGCACAATTTTGCTAATCGAAAGCTGCTGGTAAGTCGGGTCAAAACTGAACGAAAGCTGTGCATTGTTCTGAACTCCCTGTTCGTTGTTCAAACGCAACGCATACCGATAGCAAGATTCTTTCAGGAGTTCATTTTCCTGCCAGTCAACCAGCAAATAGGTAGCATCTCCGCTGGTGGAATAATTCCGATCAGGCATTTCCAATGCAATTTTTGTCTTCCAGGAAGGTGTTTTCCCGATGCTGAATGAAGGAGTTTCTGCGGCTGACAAATGAACTTGTACAATCAGTAAAAAGCAAAATAAAAGTTGGTGAAACTTCATGATGTTGATTTGGGGCTTAGTTATTTTTGACATGCTTATTCCCGGAATCCGACGTATTAGCTTCAACGAATACGATAGCTGGTTCGGTTCTTTCCGGTGAACCAATTTCCATCCCGGGTTTCCGGTTACGAAATAAAAAGAAAACAACGGCGAGGCTAATTGCTTCGAAAATCAGACCCAGCAACGAACCTTCAAACCCAAATGCGCCACCGTTCATCAGCGTATCAGTTGTACGCGATTGTACAACTACCGACCAGGTTTCCTGACCACTGACATGAAAACCAAAAACAGGGCCCTGAAAAAAGTTCCAGCTAAAATGCAAAGCAATGGGAAACCAAAGGTTACGGGTATAAATGTATGATAATCCTAAAATTAGTCCGGCAATAAAAATATTGGCCATACCTATCCAGCTAAAATTAGGATTGGCCAAATGAAGAGCTGCAAAAATAAAAGCGGAAATAACGAGAGAAAGATATTTGTTCCACGAGTCCATAAAATTATTTAGCACGTAGCCACGCATCAGTATTTCTTCCGAGAATGAAACACAAACAAACAAAAAGAAACTCAACAACAAATTCGACCAATCGAATCTCAGTTGTTCTATCCGGGTTTCGCCCAGTGCCAATAAGATAACAAATCCGAACAGCATGATCATTGCACCAATAGCCAGGCCAACCAGTACGTCTTTACTAAACCGAGGCATCTGAAAACCAAGGCTAATAAGACTTTTTTTATCGACCCGTATCCGAAATGTACCAATAATCAGAAAAGAGCCGATCAGGCCTAAAAGTGTAACAATAAAAGTCTGGGAAAGGGATAAGGTTGAATGATTCTGACTCAGGCTAACTCCGGTAATCAGGAAGCCAAATCCCTGAGTGACAGCTAATGTAATAATATAAGGAATAATAATCAGGGCAACTCTTGCCCACCCCGGAAAACCTGATTTGTTATCCTGATTCATAAAAACAACGGAAGTTAATTTAGCGTGAAAATCGAAAAACCTAAATTAACAAAATCAGATCATTCCATCATCATATTTTTAGCATAAAAATTGAACAAACATCATAGTTATCATTTTCGATACCATCGAATGACTGCTACAAAAAATTCTTATCCAGGTATTCCTGAAACTTATCTTTGTACTGATCACTCACCGGAATGTAGGTTTTGCCAAAAATGATCCGGCTACGCTCAATGGTATCAATCCGGTCGAGGTTGACAATAAATGAGCGATGAACCCGCATAAATTTAGTTTCGGGCAGCTTCTGCTCAAGCGATTTGATGGAATTGAGCGACAAAATGGGCTTGTCGTCGCCCGACGTATAAACTTTGATGTAGTCTTTCAGCCCTTCAATATAAAGGATGTCGTTAAAATTGATCCGCCTGATTTTGTACTCCGATTTCAGGAATAAAAACTGGCTGTTGGCTTCGATAGACGGAAGGGCATTGGCTTCCAGTTCGGCCTGCTTTTTTGCTTTTTGCGCCGCCTTCAGGAATTCCTCGTAGCTAAAAGGTTTCAACAAATAATCAATGGCATTCAGTTTGAACCCTTCCAGCGCATATTTTTCGAAAGCTGTGGTGAAAATAATTTTGTGAGCTTCTTCCAGGCTCCGTGTAAATTCAATGCCGGTGAGATCGGGCATCTGGATGTCAACAAAAATCAAGTCAGCCGATTGCGATGAAAGAAAATCGATAGCATCCAGCGGGTTATCGAACGAACCTACCAACTCCAGGAAAGGCGTTTTACTGATGTAATCGCTCACCAACCGAAGAGCGAGCGGTTCATCGTCTATGGCAATTGTTTTCAGCTTCATACGTTTGTCGATGTTTTTTGGATGGAAAGTTCGACCCTGAAAATCGTTTCGTTGTTCTCTATCGTCAATTCGTGTTTGCCGGGGAACAATAAATTCAGCCGCTTCCGTACATTTTCAAGGCCAATACCCGAATGTTGCCTGTCTGTTTCCTGATTGCCTTTCCCCACACTGTTTTGCGAAGCGAAACTGATTTGGTCGTTTTCAATTTTCATCCGGATATGGATGAACGAATGTTCGCGGTAGCTCACTCCGTGTTTAAACGAATTCTCGATAAACGGCACAAAAAGAAGCGGCGGGATAGAAAAATCAGGAAAATCTTTCGGAAAACCAATCTGTAATTCCACCTTTGGGCTCAGCCTCAACTTCATCAGGTCGATGTAGTTGTTCATAAAATCGATCTCGTGGCTCATTAGCGTTTCACCATTTTCCGACTCATAAAGCAGGTAGCGCATCAGTTTCGACAGCTTCAGTACCGAATCCTGGGCCGTTGGCTCATCAATGCCAATCAGCGAATAAATGTTATTCAACGTATTAAAGAAAAAGTGCGGACTGACCTGATTTTTCAGGAAAGCCAGTTCCGAATTCAGTTTCTCTTTTTCCAGCTCCTTTTGCTTTTTCTCGTTCTCGTTCAACCTTTCCATCACCCCGAGCCCCATTGCAAAGCCCGAAATCAGGATAGATGCCAAAATATGGTAGTAAAACCCAAAAGCCTTAAAGGGAGGGCGTTTAACCTCGGCATCGCCAAATACTTTTCGCATGGCTTCCTGAAATTTGGCATCCTGCACCGGATCAAACAGCCACTCATCGATGATGTAACTGGTAATGAAATAGGTGATAAGGATTAATGCTGACAGAATAATTACATACCAAAGTTTCCGGTCACGCAGGTAAAACCTCGGGACAAGCCAAAGATAACCGATGTAAAAAATGAAAACCGCCGATAAAGTGTGTACATAAAACTGATACAACCGCTGCTGGTTCCCGTTGTCAAAAACCTTGGTCAGGTACAATGGAATACTAACAACTATTACCCACGCAATGGCATGGAGGGCAAAAATTAGTTTTTTATCCGATATCGATATTTTTTTCAGCATAACAATCCATTTTCATCAAAGATAACACACCAAATAGAATTTACGATTTGTTCTGCTCTTCTAATCGTCAGTAATCAAATAGTAGATCATTTTATTTTTATTCGTACCTCAACGCATCGATCGGGTTCAGGCCGGCTGCTTTCCGGGCAGGGTACCAACCGAAGAAGATGCCAATGGCCGAACAAACCAGGAATGCCATAACAACCGAGAATACCGAAATAACCACAGGCCAGCTCATAATTGAAGCGGTAATCTGGGTTGCTAATATCCCCAGGCTGATACCAATCACTCCGCCAAAAACGCTCAGTAGAATCGACTCAATCAGGAATTGCATCAAAATATCATTTCCACGTCCGCCAACCGAAAGCCGAAGCCCGATTTCGCGGGTACGCTCGGTAACCGACACATACATGATATTCATGATGCCAATACCTCCAACCAACAACGAAATTCCTGAAATGGCACCCAGCAGGGCAGTCATAATATCGCTGATGGAGCTAAACATTTGCACCATTTCGGCCTGCGACCTTACCTGGAAATCATCTTCTTCGCCTGCTTTTAATTTATGACTACTCCGCAACGATTCCGTAATTTGGGTAATCGCAGCATCGTTCAATTCTTCGCTGGCTGCCGATGCTGCTATACTTTGAATGTGCGTAATGGCCAGAATTCGTTTCTGAACGGTAGTGTAGGGTGCCATTATCAGGTCGTCCTGATCCTGACCCATTCCGTTTTCACCTTTTTCGCCCAACACGCCAATAATCAGGAGCGGAATATTTTTATACCGGATGGTTTGACCGATTGGATCGGTTTTCCCAAACAGATTTTCGACGATGGTTTGACCCACCAAACACACTTTGGCGTAACTCTGAATCTCGCTTTCAGAAAAGCCGCGGCCCGATCCGATCGTATATTTACGAATGTTGAAATACTTCGTATTGACCCCGTAAATAGTCGTTGGCCAGTTCTGGTTTCCAACAACTGCCTGTCCGCTCGAGCGTACTTCTGGCGAAACATCGCTAATGGCCGGACAATTCCTCTCGATTGCCTCAATATCTGTCAGTTTAAGGTTTTTAGCATCACTGTTCCCCATCCTGACACCGCCTTTTTGCTCGGCGCCGGGCATGGCAAAAATAAGGTTGGTCCCCATTCCCGACATTTGATCCTGAATGCTCTTTTTCGAACCTTGTCCGATGGCCAGCATCACGATTACCGAAGCAACTCCGATAATGATTCCCAGCATGGTTAAGAAGGCTCTGAATTTATTTCGTTTCAGGGCGCTCAAGGCTATTTTTACTGAATTTGTATAGTTCATGACTCTAAGTTTTTATTTGTTATAAGTTCGGAGTTTTTAACTTTAAGAACTCCGGACTTTCCTAAACTAGCTCTTCTACCGGAAGGGATTTGAGTAATTCAATGGCATTATTCCGTTCTGTAACGTATTCTTCGCGAATGATGTGCCCGTCGCGGAAAACCACCTGTCGGGTCATAAACTTGGCAATATCTGGCTCATGTGTCACAAACACAATGGTTTTTCCCTTCGAATTTAAATCCTGAAGAAGTGCCATAATTTCGTATGAAGTCCGGGTATCCAGGTTGCCGGTTGCTTCGTCGGCCAGAATCACTACCGGGTCGTTAACCAGTGAGCGGGCAATAGCCACACGTTGTTGTTGACCTCCGGAAAGTTGATTGGGCATGTGGTGCATCCGGTCGGTCAAACCAACAGCTTCGAGAGCTGCTTCGGCACGTTCACGGCGTTCTTTCGGTCTCACTTTCGAGTTGTAAAAAAGCGGAAGTTCCACATTTTCGAGTGCCGATGTACGCGACAACAGGTTGTACGACTGAAAGACAAACCCCAATTTGCTGTTGCGTAAACCAGCCAGTTCGTTTTTCGAAAGTTCGCCCATACTGATTCCATCCAAATGATAACTTCCTGAAGTGGGTTTATCCAGGCAACCCAACACATTCAGCATGGTCGATTTTCCGGAACCGCTGGTTCCCATGATGGCTACAAACTCACCTTCTTTGATTTCCAGGTTAATGCCCTTCAGTGCATGAACAGTGATTTCGCCCACATGAAAAACTTTTTTCAGATCCCTGACTTCTATAATTGTTCGTTTCATCTGCTAGTAATTTATTTTTTAATTGTCAGATAGAATTCGCATGAAGGTTATTAACATCTTCTCTATTGAAGTCTTCACAATCATGCTCATTTCATGGCTCTATTTGGTTGTTGTTTTTCGGTTACTTCCGGGCCTTTGGGGCATAAACGGACTTTTTGCTGCGGCAGGTGTTCCCGTTGCAGTTTGTCCTGCATTAGCCGAACTCATCGAAACAACCACTTCGTCGCCTTCTTTTAATCCGGATAAAACTTCGTAATGAATCTCGTCGGTAACACCAACAGTAATGGGCTGCGGATGAATAGTTGCACCTTCTTTAACCCATACCGTTTGGTTTTCCCCGCCAGTAGCAGGCTTATCTGCAAATGCGTCTCCGTTAATTGGTGGGGCAGGTGGCGTGCTGTTCGGGGTATTGCTTCCGGCGATACTCTGATTGTAACTGTCCAGCGCCAACTGATCGGGCGTAAACCGGACCGCTTTGGCTGGAACGAGGACAATGTCTTTTTGTTCGGTAACATAAAATGTGGCATTGGCAGTCATCCCGGGCATCAGTATTTTTTCAGGATTTGGGGCATTAATAACTACCGTATAGGTAATTACATTGGCCGATTCAACAGGCTGAAGCCTGATTTCGGTAACCGAACCGGAGAACTTTCTCAAAGGAAAAGCATCAACGGTAAATTCAACCCGCTGACCGTTGCGCACCTGGCCTATATCGGCTTCATCAATGTTGGCTTCCACGCGCATCTGGGTAAGGTCGTTGGCAATCGTGAACAACGTTGGTGTGTTGAAACTGGCTGCAACAGTTTGGCCTTCGTCAACAGCCCGATCGAGGATTATCCCATCGATTGGCGAATAAATGCGGGCATACGACAGGTTGATTTTATTTTTGTCGTACACCGACTTGGCGTTGCTCAACGTGGCCAGTGCTTTGTTGTAGTTAAACACGGCAAGGTCAAAATCCGATTGCGCAATCAGCTTCTTTCCGGCCAGTACTTCGTAACGGTCGTAAGTCGCTTTCTGGTATTTCACTTCAGCTTCGGCCTGATCGACTGATGCTTTACTTTGCTCCAACTGGGCCAAAAGTGGCGTTTCGTCCAACTGGGCCAGCAACTGCCCCTTCTTAACCTGCGAGTTAAAATCAACGAATATTTTCTCGATTACCCCTGAAACCTGTGTACCCACTTCAACCGTTTTGATGGCTTCGAGCGTTCCGGTTGCCGTGATGGTATTACTAATGGTTCCACGTTCAATTTTGGCTGTTTCAACAGAAACTGTTTGTTTGGTTCCGCTCAGCGACCTGAAAGCCAGGAAGCCGATAGCCAGCAAAACCAAGGCCGATCCGATGTATATGATTCTTTTTTTCATGATATGTATTTTTGATATTTTCTGGAAATTAAAAACTTGCAAACATTTACAAAGTCAGCGAAACTCCTTTATAGAAATCAATCACTTTGTAGCTAAAAATCATGTTGAACTTGGATTGCAACAACTTGCTTTCCGAAGTAATCAGGTTAATTTTCTCGAACAAATAGTCCACCGAATTGAGTAACCCGATTTTGTATTTCTCGGTAGCCACATCGTACGATTCCTGTGTCGCCTGATTTTCTTCGAGGCTGGCCGTGTATTTGCTCTGTGCCGAAACCACATCAACACAAGCCTGCTCTATCTCTTTGCGCAGTTCGTTTTTAGTATTTATCTCGTCGAGTTCGGCCTCAGAAACCGCAATCGTGGCCAGGCTCACATTTGTTTTTACCTGTTTTTTCTGAAAAATCGGGAGGGAAAGCGACAATCCGACCGAAGGGTTTATTTTATCTTTTAGCTGGCTGGTATATCCTGAATTCGTGGTCAGGCTTGAATAGCCGCTCGATAAACCAGCATCCATCGAAAGGCTGGGAATGCCGTCAGCTTTAGCAATTTGTACATCGAGCGCTGCACTTTCCTTGTTAAGTTCGGCATTTTTAATCTGAGGTTTTATGCCGAGGGCAAGGTTGTAAATTTCCTGTGCATCAGGCTGTTTGTTCTGTACCAGCAAACTGTCGAGATTTGGCGAGCTAACCTCAAAACCCTCATCAACAGGCAATTCCATCAACTGCATCAGCGTAACTTTATAAATCGATAATTGACTTTTTGCATCAGCAAGCGTTGATTTTTCGGTGGCCAGTTCCGATTTAATTTGCAGGTAATCCGACATCGAAATCACCCCCAGATCTAAACGTTCTTTAGCCAGGGCCAACTGGCTGGTAGTTGCCTCAATTTGTTTTTCGGCATTGGTCACACTTTCATAAGCGTAAAGTACCTGAAGATAGGCATTCAGGATGTTCAGTTCAACCGATTCTTTTACGGTTTCGGCATAAAGCTGACCAGCTTGCTCATCGATTCCGGCCTGTTTAATTTTGTTGCTGAGCTTTTGCCCGTTGTACAACGAAACACTCGAACTCAGCGAATAATTGGTGCTGTTCGATCCGCTGCTGCTGCCGTACGAACCGGTTGTGGAATCGAATCCTTTGTACCAGTTAAAATTTTGGCGAACCGAGGCATTTACCGAAGGCAAACGGTTAGCCTGTGCCTGGTCGGAATTAAGCTGGTTCCGGTCATTCGATAAACCAGCTTTCTGCACCTGAATGTTCCTGTCCAGCGCGTAGTTGATGCACTGTTCCAAGGTCCAGGTTTTGTTCTGTGCAATACCGGTGAATCCTGAAAAGAACATCAGGAAGACGGTAATCAGTAAACTTGTTTGAATTGTTTTCATAGTTTCTATTGCAATTTTGAACCGAAACTACTCCGGGTTCAGTACGATATAAAATGCAATAGACGTTTGGGGTGATTTTATCGACGGATTGGACGATTTTGAGTTTGATAAATATTTACGGCCAACTACAAATTCATAAGAATATGATACAACTTGTAGTTCTCCTGATCGAAACACACAAAATACACCTGCCGGATTTGATCTGTTTTGGACAAAAATTCAGTGACCGTTTGAATCGCTATTTCGGCAGCCTTTTCTTTCGGGAAACCATAAACTCCGGTGCTGATATTTGGGAAAGCAATCGTTTCGATACCATTTTCCACAGCCAATTTCAGGGAATTTGAGTAGGCATTCTGAAGCAAATTTGCTTCGTTGTTGTTGCCGCCATGCCAAACAGGGCCAACCGTATGAATGACATATCTGGCCGGAAGATTACCGCCTGAAGTGACAACCGCTTCGCCAGTTGCACAGCGGCCTTGCCGGGCAACAATCTGGCGACACTCTGCTAAAATAATTGGTCCACCGGTACGATGAATGGCGCCATCCACCCCGCCACCGCCCATCAGCGACGAATTGGCTGCATTCACAATGGCATCAACGTTGAGTTTGGTGATGTCGCCCTGCAACAGTGTAATCCGGCTAAGAGTTGAGTCCATGTTAAGAAGTTTTAAAACTCAAAATTACGACTTCCTAAAAAGTTTTGTCCGGAGGACATCAACAAAAAGAGGTTGATTCCTTACGGGAAATGAATGCCTTTCCTTTGAAGGTTACTATTGTCATCGATCTCCTGCGGAGAAAACAAAAAAAGTCAGAGTTTCAATGGAGTGAAGCTCTGACTTTCAGATCGATTACAGACAATTATCGACTACTGTTTCGCCATTTTCAGGCCTTCGGTCGTCGTGTAGTATTTGGTTATCATGTTTGGCACTTCCCATTCGGGTAATTTGCCATCCTTCAGATATTGCAAATAGAATTCGGTTACCTGTCCGAAATGGGCTTCGTGACCGACACTGTACTGGGCTGGAATTTCTACTGTCCAGAGTTTTTCGCTCAGTTTGTTCAGTTTCAAACCCGGGTAATTCGCAGCAATAGTTACTTCAACGGCTTTTTTCAGATTGGCTTCGAAGGCAGTCAAATCGCTGGCAGCGGTGGCCTCAATATAAACCGTTGGTTTATATCCTTCTTCCTGACCTTGTCTGATCATCACATTACAAATGTTACCGCGCATAATGCTGTAATGCGTGTCGCCAGTACCTTCGGGAGCTTCAAAATTCCAGATCACCGATACTTTAGCCACTTTGCCTTTCAGTTTGTAGATCATTTCACCGTTCGAATATACTTTCAGGTTTCCATCAGCCACATCTTTCTTCAAATATTCCGGAAATTCTTTCAGCGAGGTTACTTTTTCGAACTGAACCGGAGAAATATCTGTTGTCCAACGTTTAGCCGAGATCATCTGCACATCGGTTTTGTTCAGGATCACTTCGGGAAAACAGCCCCACTGAACGAGGTCAACCAAGTGAGTAGTTACATCAACAATACCTTCGCCCTGTTGCGCGGTATCGAAGAACCATGCGGGACGTTTCAGTGGGTTACCAGCCACCATTTTTGAAAAATGGTGCACACTTTCTTTGGTTACGGCAGGTTGCTCTGGGGTTCCGTCAACCAAACCTCCAAAAACCTCGGTATTGTTGGCCAAATCGCGCTGAACGATGGAAGTGATTTCGTGTCGCTCGGTCATGATGTCGTACAGTAAAACTCCCTTTTCTTCAGCAGTTTTGAAAGCCTGTTCCAAAACAGGGAAAGCTTCAGGGGTAATTACCATTGGTTTGTCGGCAAATACGTTCAATCCAGCTTCAACGGCTTTCTGAATGTATTCGGTTTTCTTGGCGTTATTTCCGGCAACCATCATCACGTTGCCCGGTTTTTCGGTCAGCATTTTCTCCAGATAGTCAGCACCGGTATATACTTTTTCCACCCAGGCAGTCGGGTTTTCAGCTCGTTTGTTGAACCCATCAATGCGTGCAAGGTGCTGGGTTACATCGTCACCTTCAGGAGCATACACGTAAACCGTGGGATCAATCTGTCCGTACATCGATTTTTGGATCAGGCCCGCATGAAAATGCCCTGGATCGAGTGTCATCAGTTTCACTTCTCCGGCAGCACCGGTAAATTTAGGGGTTGCATTTTCGGCAGTTTTTTGTCCGCCACCTGCACAAGCAGATAAAAGAGTTGCCACAGCTACTACGGGTATTAAGTTTCTGTTCATGGATTGGATATTAGGGTTATCGGATTTTAGTAAGCAAAAATAAAACTTTCTCCGGAAGAAGGGAAGGTTTTTCTGTTGTCGTGGTTGTATTTGTTGTCATAGTTAATGTGATTATCAAAAACCAACTTCGACAACAAGGATAACAATGACAACGTTTTTTACGTGGCTTTCAACTCCCGTTCTATGGCCATCTGCATTCCTGAAAGTTCGGCTAATCCTTTCAACCGGCCAATGAGCGGATAGCCTGGGTTAGCCGAGCGATTGTAATCATCGAGCATTTTCACCCCATGATCGGGTCGGAAAGGAATGCGGAAATCTGTACGTCCGGATTCTTTCCGGCGGATTTGTTCTTTCAGCAAAGCTTTTACGATCGGATACATGTCGATGTCTCCTTCAATATGGCCATATTCGTGAAATACCCGGTTTTCGAAGAATACATTGTTCCGTAAATGGGTAAAATGAATGCGAGGCCCCAGCTTTTCAACAATCTGTTCCAGATTATTCTGACGATTCACCGAAAGTGAACCAGTACAAAAAGTAATCCCATTGTTGATTGAGTCCACCTGATTGCAAATCCATTCCAGATCGTCCTGAGAGCTGACTATTCGGGGCAACCCGAGCACCGGAAACGGCGGATCGTCGGGATGAATACACAAATTGACCCCGACCTCTTCGGCTACCGGAATCACATCCTGTAAGAAAAGCGAAAGGTTTTCACGCAGTTTATCACGATCAATGTGGCTGTATGTTTCCAGAAATTTCAGGAAGGCTTTTTTGTAATCGGGAGTTGAGCCATCCGCCACACCATCAATAAATCCCTGCGAAACGACAATAATATTTCGGGCCAGTGTTTCCTGCTCTTCGGCAGTCATCGAATCAGTTACTTCTTTCGCTCTCGAAATTATTTCGTCCGGATAATCGTTGGCTGCGTATGGGCGTTTCAGGATAAATACATCAAAAGCCACAAAAGTGGCATAATCGAAATACATTACTTCGCCGCCGTCAGGAAGCTGATAATGCAGGCTGGTTCGCACCCAGTCGAGTACGGGCATAAAGTTGTAGCAAACCGTGTAAATTCCGCATTCTCCCAAATTTCGGAGCGACTGTTTATAGTTGTTTATCAGCCTTTCGTAATCACTGTTTCTGGTTTTTATTCCTTCGGAAACCGGAAGACTTTCAACCACCGTCCAACGCATTCCATGAGCCTCAATAGCCGATTTCACGTTCCGAATTTCCTCCACCGGCCACACTTCGCCATTGGGAATGTGATGCAAAGCGGTAACCACGCCTTCAATTCCCATTTGTTTCAGGTCAGACAATTGAACCGAGTCGCCAAAACCAAACCAACGCCATGATTTTTCGAGTGCCATTCTTGAAAATTATAAATGTTGAATTATGAATGTTGAATGAGTTCCAAATTCCAAGTTTCAAATACCAAGTGGGGAATAACTTGGAACTTGGAATCTGGAACTATACTCCGCTGAAGGCGCTGAATCCTCCGTCAACAGGGATGATAGTACCTGTTATAAAACTGGCAGCATCGGAGCAAAGGAATTGAACCAATCCGTTCAGTTCGCTGATGTCGCCGAAACGCCCCATCGGCGTTTTAGCCAATACTTTATAGCTTCGTTCGGTGTATGAGCCATCCGGATTAATCAGCACTGCCCTGTTTTGGTCGCCAATAAAAAAGCCGGGAGCAATGGCATTCACACGAATTCCTTCTCCAAACTTCTGAGCCAGTTCGGTTGCCAGCCACTGGGTAAAAATGTTCATGCCGCTTTTGGCCACCGAATACCCCGGAACCCTTGTCATGGCCGAATAGGTAGCCATCGACGAAATATTGATGATGCTGCCTTTCTTTTTCCGGGCCATCACTTCGCCAAAAACCATGCAAGGATAAACTGTTCCGTTTTGATTCAATTCCAATACCTTTTCCCACTCTTCGGTATTCATGTCAAAAAAGGTTTGGTCGGGATTGATATTTGCCCCGGGCATATTTCCGCCCGCACAATTTATCAGGATATCAATGGTTCCCCATTTTTTAAGAATTTCAGAACGGGCACAAATCAACTCCTGCATATCAACCACGTCACTCATTACCGGCATGGCTTCACCTCCCTGCATATTGATTTCTTCGGTGCGAACCAAAATATTCTCTGGGGAACGCCCAAGAACCACCACTTTTACACCGGCCATAGCCAGACTCTGGGCAATACTTCCTCCCAAAACACCACCTCCTCCGGTAACCACAGCTACCTTTCCCGTTAAATCAAAATCTGGTTTACTCATTTATAGTCAGTTTTAAAATTTTCGCTACCGCAGATGTATAGCAATTGCCTGATAAATAACAATTACAGATACGCCTTGTTTCTTTACACCTTGTTTTTAATCCGATTACCGTTATATTTGTACCAATTTGGTACACAAAATTTCGAAACTATGATCATTATTAGCAGCAGAGAATTTAGAGACAATCAGAAAAAATACTTCGACCTGGTTGATCAAAACGAACAGGTCATCGTACAGCGGGGAAAAAGGAAATCATACATACTTTCTCCATTAAACGAGATTGACCGAATGTCAACCAATCCTGAACTCATTGCCAAAATCAAAAAAGCCGAAGAACAAATTGCCGCCGGAAATGTGGTTGCACTCAATAGTTCCGAAGACATTAAAACCTTTCTGGGTTTATGACATACCGGATTGATATCTCTGATATGGCAAATAAAGACATCGAGTCTTTCAAAAAAGCCGGAGATTTGAACAGTCTAAAACGGCTAAATCAAATTTTGGAAGATTTGAGAAACCATCCCGAAACCGGCATTGGCTCGCCCGAGCGATTGAAATACCGGTTATCGGGATATTGGTCAAGGCAAATCAACCGAAAAGACCGGCTGATTTACAAGATTTACAAAGAAACCGTCTGCGTTACAGTGGTTTCAGCCAAAGGGCATTACTCCGATAAATAAACCCTCTTTATTTCTTTTTAATATTGCTAATTCCGTAAGGGAACCGTTCCTGACGGCTAAGCATGGCATTGGCGTCCTCATCGTGTTCGAAACGCTCAGTTCCGGGATTCCATCTCAATTTGCGGTTCAGTTTCATAGCAATATGCGTAATCAGACAAATGGAGCAAGCGCGGTGCCCGATTTCAGCAGGAGAAATAGGTTCTTTTTTGGTCTGAATACATTCCAGCCAGTTGCCATGCTGTTCATCGCTCTGGTACAAATGAATTTCATTTTCGCCGATTACTGAAGTCAATATCTTCGGATCGCTGGCATCCAGAGCCTTGGCACTTCTGGCTTTCGATACAGGATCGCTGGCCGAAGCCACATAATCACCGCGCGAAACAAAAATCCAGCCTTCTGTGCCCTCGTAACGGATACCGTTTGGATAACCACCGCTGGTGTACATGGTAATTCCGTTGGCATATTCGGCTTTGGCCATAAAATCACCATGTACATCCCACAAACCGGATTTCGGGAATTCAGCTACTGCCTGAATGGAAATTGGTCCGGTTAATTCGGTATTCATTCCCCAAGCTGCTGAATCGTAATGGTGCTGCCCCCAGCCGGTGATCATTCCGGCACCAAACTGCTCGCGACGCAACCAGCCGGGACGGCCATAACCAACTTGCGGATGAACGCCAATTTCGGTGTAAGGAACGTATGGAGTTTCGCCCAGCCACATGTCGTAATTGAACCCTTTTGGTACTGGCATTTCAGCAGCTTCAGGACCTGATGGGTCGCCGGGCAAGCCAATTTTTACCGTGTGCAGGCGGCCAATTCTTCCGTTGCGAACCAATTCGGCAGCAACCCGGAACTGTGATGAGGAACGCTGCTGTGTTCCCACCTGAAGAATGATGCCCTTTTCCTTTACAATATTGGCCATGATACGGCCTTCAGTAACGGTTAGCGAAGTTGGTTTCTGCACATAAACATGTTTTCCTGCCAAAGCAGCTTCAATGGCTGGCTGTGCGTGCCAGTGGTCGGGAGTACTGATTACCACTGCATCAATATCTTTATTCAAAAGCATTTCGCGGTAATCGTCATACATTTTGGCATTGACGTAGTTATCCTGACCAGTTTTCTTTTTGTAGTAATCCTCAACCAGTTTTTTTCCGTCGGCCAAACGATTTTTATCCAGATCGCAAACAGCAATCATGCGGGCAACATCGTGCTGCATGGTTCCCGGCATATCGTGGTCGCGGGCAATACGGCCGCAGCCAATCTGGCCAATGTTAATTTTATTGCTTGGTGCGTTTTTGCCCATCACCGAAGCTGGAATAATTGTTGGAACAACTACAGTGGCTGTAGTTCCAATCATCGTGGTTTGTAAAAATTTCCTTCTTTCCATTGGTTATCGTTATTGATTAGGTTTAAAATTTAGCAGGCGAATCATCACATTTCAAATCGCCCAACACATATTGAGTACCGTCCAGATAGAATTTCAAAAGTCGGCTGTCTTCAAAACTTTGTGCATTGTGCGAAGGAGAAACATAGAAAACGCGGCCCTTCCCAAACTTTTTGATCCAGGAAACATACTTGATTTTTTCGTCGATCTCTTTGGTTTTCTTTGTTAGTTTCGAGGTATCCATAGACAACAATGGCCTGAAATTCTTCTGTGTATAAGCTTTATTGAACAAATAAGGTTCATCGGTATGTACGAACGATTTACCGCCAAATGCTTTTACCAGCGGATGATTTGGCTCGCACAACTCGAGTGTTATCTCCTGTTGGACCGGATGATAATCGAAACTTCCGCCAACCATTTCGCTAAATGGCATCGAGTTGTTTTGCATCACAATGGCTCCATGAACGACCATCAATCCGCCACCTTTTTTCACATATTCAATCAGGTTTGATTCGAGTTCCGCAGCTTTAGCTTTCCGCTGATCGTCGGTTAAACCGGCTTCCTTGTCGAGTACATCGAGTAGTAAATCTCTGCGCGGACCTATTGAGCAATTGTTATTCAGAACAACTGCGTCGTAATTCTTCAGGCTCTTCTTCTCAAACTTGTAAATATCTTTACTGAATTCAACCTCAAACGCACCGGTCTTTTCAGCCAGAACTTTCATAACAGCATCGGTATGTGGAACGACCCAATGATCGAAGCCCGTGAATAAACTAAACACCAACACTTTGTGGCGTTTTTTCGGTTGAACTTCGGCTTTTGCAGGAGCCAGTTTCTCAATTTTCTGAACCCATTCATCTGTTAGGGCAAATTCTTTCAGTTGCGCTTTTACCGAGCAAAACGAAAGAATAATGGAAATTGTGATAATTACTTTTTTACACATGGTTTAGTTATTAAGTTATTGTCGGTTTATTTCTTAGTTATGCCATTATCAATCAAAATTTTGGGCGGATTGGCAAAAGCCTGCCAGTAATTTTCAGCTTCTTCCGGAGTCATTTTTCCGTCGAAAACTACCAATCGGTATTTTAGAGTGTAATCGTTCCCTTTTTCAATTTTCCAATCTTTGTGGCGAATCGGGCAAAACTCGAAATACATGTCGCCACGTCCGCCATTGGCATCCATCGGCCAAACACGCATCGGTTCGGGGTGCATCCGGTTGGCCGGGTAACTCAGGAACAGAATTCCGGAGCGACCTTCTTTGGTTGCCGATTCACCTTCTACCACACACCAGCGGGCATTGCTGCCATCGGCATCCTTGCGGGTTTTGCCTTCCGAGGTGAGTACCGAACTGTTGTCTTTGGTCCATTTCTCAGTTGCCCGCCAGCCAATTCCGCCACCATAACGGTATGCTGCCAGCAAAATTCCTGAATCGAGTGGCGTATTCAAAGTACTTGTATAATCGAACATGTACCGCTGATTGTTCAGGCTCCAGACACGAACATCGAACAGTTCATTCATGGCCACGGCATCGCCGCCAACGGCTCCAAAATCGATGTGTTCCTGAAGCGACTTGAACCCGGTATAAACAGGTCCTTCCACCTGCGAAATGAATCCGGCAAAACGAACCGTTCCCTGACCTTTATACAAATTCCAAAAATCCACTTCCCGTTTGCCAATAAAGGTGAGCGTCCATGGATTCCAGATTCCATAGTGGTGGTAGTGATCGGGTGCCTGAATGCGGGTGAGGACTTCTCCACCGGGCGAAGTAACCGGATGCAGAAATGCCGAACGCTTGAATAACGGACTCACACCTTTTGGCGGATTTACCGTTTCAATCTGGTAACTCAGTATAGGTTTATCTCCGGAAGAAAGATTTAGAGCACCGTCTTTTTTCAACGCTTTTATTCCGGAATTAAAGTTCTGCGAGCTTATGGTTTTCCGGAGTACAAAATTGCGTTTGGTATTTTTAAGTGTTTGTCCATTTAAAACAAACCAAACTTTGGCCCCTGAACCGGTTTCCAGTTGAAAAGGAATGGCCATTTCTGTTTTTCCTTTTACTTCGAAAAGTGCCAGTTTCAGCGAATCGGTGTTGTAGTTCAGATGATCGATGGATAAGCTAACCGGACAGTCGGTGCGGTCAACGTTTCCGGCCTCAACTTCAAATTTTAGAAGGTCTTGCGCGCCAACTTGCAACGAAAAAAGCGTTAACAGAATAAATAAAAATTGCTTATAAAATGCCTGCAACTTGATTTTGTCCGTCAGGACATAAATGTCAATAGAGGGAAGAGCTATCGTCAACATTTGTCCGTCAGGACATTGACCAGTAATTATCAATTCCCTACGGGAAATAAATTGTTTCCAGCAAAATACTATTGACATGAATCTCCTACGGAGAAGATTTAAATTGTCTCTGAAAAATATCTTCATCTTATTGATTCTCCAGTTTTTGAATCGTTTCAATAAAAGCCTGCATATTTTCGGTCGAAACATTCTGCGGAACTCCGCCACCACACGACCAGATAATCGCTTTTTTATCTTCTACCTCGTTCCACATTTTGACGGTTTGTTCCTTCACTTCTTGAGGGGTGGCAGCCATCAGTACATCGCGCGGAGGAAGATTACCAAGCAAAGCCACTTCAGGTCCGGCCAATTCGCGGATTTCGTTGATGGAATGCTCGAAGCTAAAATTAAACAAATTAATCCCGATTTCTTTCAGGAAAGGTGTGCTGATTAATCCTTGTGCATCGTTATGGAAAAAGCGGATTTTAGTTTCGAAGGCTGCAAAAATCGGAGTCAGGTAAGGCACCACAAATTCGCGGCATTCGTCTTCGCCAACAAAACCTACGATGTCGTCCAATACCAGGATTCCTTCGATGGAAGGAAACTGTTCTTTTTGGTAACGCAACCAGTCAACAGTGAATTCTGAAATCACTTTCAACAATTGGTGCGCTTCGTCCGGATTCATCATCAGCAACATCATAAATTCGGTGGTTCCCATCAGGAATGTGGCAATGTTTAGCGGCCCGCGGGCAATGGCGAATTTTATTTCGTGCCCGATTTCGTGAATCGAAGGTTCGAATTCTTTCAGTCGCTGAATTATAAATGGCAACAGCCCATCCAATTTCGGATTCGGCTTTTTAATTCCGGCGATATCTTCAACCGAATGAATGGTTTTATCGGCGTGAGGCAGGTTGCTTTCGTACCAAACCTGTTTGGCTCCAAAGGCCGATGGCTCGCTACACATCCCATATTCAGACCAGAATCCGGGAAGAAAAATAGTTTCGGGGAATGTATCGATGGCTTTTTTGTTCGCTGCGAACCATTGTTTGCCACTGGCATAATAATCGAGGGTCGAGATGCCCGCCCAACCTGGAAGCCAGGGGCTGTCGATAATGAACCCGACAGGCGCCGGGCCATTGTGTTTTCGGCTGACAACATCAACCAGTAAATTCCATTGTTCGTTAGTCATGGTTAATCGTTTTTTCAAAAGTAGCTGTTTCACGACAGTTTATCCAGTACTATTTTAACAGGCATTTATACTATTTTTGCGAGACACCAAATACTTCGGCCTATGAAAATCATGCACGAACAGGTGAGTTTTGCACCACGCACCATGCTGAAAGTCAAGTGGGACGATTTCCCTCACTTCACTTATCCCTGGCATTTTCACAGCGAATTTGAAATTGTTTACGTGCTGAAAAGTTCGGGAAAACGTTTTGTAGCTGACAACGTGGAAACCTTTGGTGAAGGTGACATTACATTGCTGGGCAGTAATCTGCCGCATTTCTGGAAAAGTGATGCGCCAGGTGAAACTGAAAATGCCAGCCGTGTGAATGCCATTGTGGTTCAGTTTCACAAAGATTTTTTTCGTGATGAAATTAATTCCTATCCTGAATTTCACCGTATCAACGAACTTCTAAAACGTTCATCGCGCGGAATTCATTTCAGTAAAACTTCAGGAGAGAAAATAGGAAAGATGCTAAAACGGCTTCTCAAATTAAACGGAATCGAAAGAATGCTTTATTTTATAAAGCTGTTGGACACGATGGCCCGAACCGAAAATTACCGCACTCTGGCCAGCAAAGCTTATCAGCTGGAAGAACAAAAAGAGCTGAACAACCGGCTCGATAAAATCATGCACTTCATCAACACCAATTACCAGCGAAAAATTACGCAGGAGGAAGTAGCTTCGAAAATCGGGATGACTACGGCCGCATTTTGTCGCTATTTCAAGGAAAAAACAGGTAAAGGGTTCATCTTTTTTGTGAATGAAATGCGCATTGGCTATGCCTGCAAACTGCTTATCGAAAACCATTTGTCGATTTCGCAGATTTGTTTCGAATGCGGGTTCAACAACATTTCGAATTTTAACCGGATGTTTAAGCGGCAAACCAGCTACACCCCGGGCGAGTATCAGCAACAATTCGTGAGAGCCACTGTTTAATTCATTTACGATTTGTCGATTGACTATTTACAATTTTAGTCCTTCCGAAATTCAATCTGTAAGCCTGAAGAAATTCATAAATCAAACAAATCTGAATAACTATTTTTACCAACAGCGACAACATTTGACACAAATACAACAACGACAACTAAATTTTTATATCCATGGAACACATTGAAAAATACATTGCAGAAAACAAAGACCGCTTTTTGGACGAACTGTTCGGACTGATCCGGATTCCGTCAATCAGCTCGATTGCTGCCAACAAACCGGAAATGTACCGGGCAGCGGAGTATTGGAAACAAACCTTGCTGAATGCGGGTGCCGATCGTGCCGAAGTATTTGAATCGGATGGGAACCCGGTGACTTACGGCGAAAAAATTATTGATCCGGCCAAACCAACGGTGTTGATTTATGCCCACATGGACGTGATGCCGGTAGATCCATTGAATCTGTGGGTTTCTCCGCCTTTTGAACCTGAAATACGCGATGGAAAAATATGGGCCCGTGGCGCCAACGATGATAAAGGCCAAAGTTTTATGCACGCCAAAGCTTTTGAGTTGATGGTAAAAACCAATACTCTACCTTGCAACGTCAAATTCATGATTGAAGGCGAAGAGGAAATTGGTTCGCCTAACCTGGGTAAGTGGTGCGAACAGCACAAAGAAATGCTGAAAGCCGACATCATCCTGGTTTCCGACACATCGATGATCGCTCCTGATATGCCATCGATTACCACCGGGCTGCGCGGCTTGGCCTACTGGCAGGTGGAAGTGACTGGTCCGGACAAAGATCTGCATTCCGGATTATTTGGCGGAGCTGTAGCCAACCCAGCCAATGTACTGGCCAAAATGATTGCTCAGATGACTGACGACAACGGACGCATTACCATTCCCGGATTTTACGACGATGTGATTGAAGTTTCTGCTGAAGAACGCGCTATGCTTGCCAAGGCTCCATTCGATCTTAAAAAATACAAGGAATCAATTGGAGTCGAAGAAGTTTCAGGAGAAGTTGGCTATTCGACCAACGAACGTACCGGAATCCGCCCAAGCTTCGATGTTTGCGGAATCTGGGGTGGCTACATGGGCGAAGGCGCCAAAACGGTGATGCCATCGAAAGCCTTTGCTAAAATATCCTGCCGGTTGGTTCCCAATCAGGATCACAAAAAGATTGAAGTTCTGTTTAAAGAGCATTTCGAAAAAATCGCACCAAATACCGTAAAAGTGGAAGTGACTTATCTGCACGGCGGATATGGTTACGGTTGCCCGATTGACTTCCCGGCCTACCAGGCTGCTGAAAAAGCGTACATCGATGTGTATGGCAAACGGCCGGTTCCGGTTCGCAGCGGCGGAAGCATCCCCATTATCTCCACCTTTGAACAGGTATTGGGCATCAAAACCATTTTGATGGGATTTGGTCTCGAATCGGATGCCATCCATTCGCCCAACGAGAATTTCCCATTGGAGCAGTTCTTTAATGGAATACGGACGATACCGCTGTTTTATAAGTATTTTGCTGAGATCAAGTAGATTTTACCACAGCGAACACAGAGATAAAAGAGATTCCATTCGTCGAAAGAAGGATGGAATTTTTATTTTAACTCATGAATATTCTACAAATAATTATACTGCAAATCCTAAAAGTTTCCATACTTTTGTACATGATAATGCTAATACTCATCACATGAAAGCTCCACTAAGTAAAAAAGTTATAGTTCTTATTAAAAAAGGTGATGGTCATCGACTTGTTGAAAAGATTAGAAAATATGAACAACTTCTAGCTGCAAAAAATGAAGATGATGATGATGAACATGAAGATATTGCGGATTCGACTATCGGCAAATATCGATTGATACTTTCAAAATAAGTGGATTTCGCTTTTTCAACATTTGTAATTGTTTCCCTTGTTATTCCGGGAATAACCTTTAGACGGTTTTATTTAACAGAACCATTTTCAATAAAATACATCCACAGGAAACTTTCAGATGAATTAATATGGGCAATGGTTCCATCAGCATTGTTTCATGTTTTAGGCATTCTTTTCGTCGAATTATTAACTGTATATCATGTTGATTTATTTTTACTTATTAAGATAATCACTAGCCAGTTAAACGACGAGGAACTAAAATCAATTCAAATAAATGCCGGAAAAATCTTCTCTTATAACATACTACTTTGGACGCTTGCAGGTATAATGGGTTACTATTTCAAAAAAGTAGTTCGGAAATACGATTTTGATTTAAAATATTCCATTCTCAGGTTTCCGAACATTTGGCACTATTATTTTTCTGGGGAATATGAACACATTTTATATTATCAACAAGAAACAAATTCAAATGGGAAAAGACAATCAAATAAAAAACCGCAACTTCCTGATTTTATTTTCATTGACGCTTTGGTAAACATTGAAAATAAAGGAGATACAATATATATGGGGCTACTCTATGATTATGAATTAGGACCAGATGGCTCTCTTTCTCATGTCATTTTAAGATTTACTGAAAGAAGGTATGTTGAAGATGATGATCCCTCTAATTCTCCCACCCAGTATTATAAAATTCCAGGAAAATATGTTTTAATCCCTTATGATAAAATTAAGAATCTGAATTTCAGATATTACAATTTAGAAGAAATAAAAAAAACTTCACCAAAAACTGATTAATATCTTTTTGTCCTCCACCGACTTATCTACATAGCCTTTCTTTCTCCACCAATTTTCGTCTCAGTATCATAAATATAATCGTTAACAGATAGCAAAAGAGGAAATAGTCTTAAAAAAACAGAGAGCTATGAATATAAAATTGATTAAAGCTGAAGAAGATTACAAAATAGAACTCAACAGACTTGATGTCATTCTTAATGCTCCAATCGGATCCCCAGAAAGCGATGAAGCAGACAAGTTGGCTAAGCTGATTGACGAATATGACCAAACCCATTATCCTTTTGATCCGAAGGACTAAAACTAAATTTATACAAATACCTTTCCCCTTCGGGGAAGAATAATTCCTTGATCTTTGTTTTCCGGGCAGACGATAATACAACTCCAATTCCTAGTATAGAGTGGCGTTCCTTCATATGTAGCCCATTCCGGGTATTTTATTTTAAGAGCATTTGGCAGAAATTGTCGGATATTTGTCATTAAAGACAAACCAAAAGAATGTATCTTCATTCCTCTAAATTCAGGAATTATGAAAGCGAACAAGCAAATCAAACATGTGGTTATTGTTGCACCGCCATACACCTCGATATTGGACGTTGCAGGACCGCTGGACGTTTTTGTAAAAGCGGCGAATTACATCGAAGCATCTCTGGATCGGATAGCAGAAACCTATCGGGTTCATGTAGTTTCAACTGACGATTCGAAACTGATTTATACTGCAAACGGCCTTCAACTAGTTGGCGAGGGTTCGTTAAAAGAAATTAATTATCCGATTGATACACTGTTAATTTCCGGACTTCCGAATTCGCCGGAAAAGATGGTCAGCAAGGAAACGCTTGACTGGATTAAAGACAACTGGCAAAAGATACGTCGGGTGGGTTCGATCTGCGCCGGGGCGTTTATATTGGCCGAAACCGGAATCCTCAACGGGCGCAATGCCACCACGCACTGGTCGCGCTGCGAAAAACTGGCCCGGCTTTATCCTTTAATAAAGGTCGATCCTGACCCGATTTTTGTCAAAGACGGACATGTTTATACTTCCGCAGGGATTTCGGCCGGAATGGATTTGGCTTTGGCGATGGTAGAAGAAGATTTTGGCCGCGATATCGCCCTGCATGTGGCCCGAACATTGGTTCTTTACCTGAAACGCCCCGGAAACCAATCGCAATTCAGCGTGGCTTTGCTTCACCAAAAAGTGGATTACAAGCCCATTCGCGATTTGATCGACTGGATTCCGGAGCATTTAAACGACCGGCTTTCGGTTGAAATGCTGGCTGAACAAGTGGCGATGAGTCCACGAAATTTTGCCCGGGTTTTCACGCGCGAAACGGGTATAACTCCAGCCAAATACCTCGAAAAACTACGATTGGAAACCGCCCGACGCCGATTGGAAGAATCGAACCTGACGATGGAAGAAATCTCGGGCGAATGCGGACTGGGCAGCGCCGACAGCATGAGGCGCGTTTTCATGCGCCACTTTAAAACCACTCCGGGCGATTACCGCCGCAGTTTCCAAACGGCGTTGAATTAAATCATAAAAAATCCCGGAGTGTAATTCCCGGGATTTTCATTTCCTATCGCCTGTGTATTGAAGTCTATAAACTTCCAAGATATTCGGCAGTGCGGATCATTTGGGCCACGAACGACATTTCGTTATCGTACCACGATGCGGTTTTTACCAACTGACTTTCGCCCGAAGTAACCACTTTGGTTTGCGTTCCGTCGAATAACGAACCGAAGCTGATGCCAACAATATCGCTTGAAACAATCGGGTCTTCGGTATAGCCAAACGATTCGTTGGCAGCGGCTTTCATTGCCTGATTAATTTCCTCTACAGTTACTTTTTTATTCAGGATGGTGAACAACTCGACAATTGAACCCGAATGAACCGGCACGCGTTGCGACGAGCCGTCGAGTTTGCCTTTCAATTCAGGAATAACCAAACCGATGGCTTTGGCGGCTCCGGTAGTATATGGAATAATACTGTCGGCACCAGCGCGCGACTTGCGGTAATTCACCTTCGGATCGGGCGTATCCATCAGCGGTTGCGAATTGGTGTACGCGTGAATGGTGGTCATTTGTCCGGCCACAATCCCGAAGGTATCATTCAGCACTTTGGCCATTGGCGCCAGGCAGTTGGTGGTGCACGATGCGCAACTGATCAAATCGTCGGCAGCGGTCAGTTGGTCGTGGTTCACATTGTACACGATGGTTTTCACATCGCTTCCGGCAGGAGCCGAAACAATGACTTTACGAGCTCCGGCTTTGAGATGGGCAGAAGCTTTGTCCTTGCTTTCGAAAATGCCGGTACATTCAAGCACCAAATCCACATTGTACTTTTTCCACGGAAGGTTTTCCGGATTCCGTTCGGCTGATACGGCAATCGACTTTCCATTTACGATCAATTCGGTGTCGGTGTGGCTGATGTCGGCCTTAAATGTTCCTTGAATGGAATCGTACTTCAGCAAATAAGCCAACATCGACGGAGCGCTCAGGTCGTTGATGGCAACAACTTCCAGGTGGGTGCTTTCCTGAATCCTGCGGAAGGCCAGACGTCCGATTCGGCCAAATCCATTAATTGCAACTTTAATCATACCTTGTTTTTATTCTAAATTTTCTGTTCTGAACCCGTCACGATTGTCATGACTTTGATAAGCGCAAGATACAGGATTTAGAATTTGGCGGCAATGACAAAAACCCGACAATTTCTGCCACAGATAAAACATGAAATGAATTTCTGCCTCCAAAGGTTCCCTATTTGGGAACTTTTGCTATTTTTGCATATTGATTTGTTTGTATGGAAAGAATAGTTGCAAAAAGCACACTGAGAACCTATTGGGAAAAACATCCTGAAACAGAGCAGTATCTGAAAACCTGGCATAATACGGCAATGTCGTCTGATTGGAAAACTCCTAATGAGGTGATTAAAACTTATGCAAGCGCCAGTATTTTAAAAGACAGCCGAATTGTCTTCAACATCAAAGGAAACGCTCATCGCCTGATTGCAAAGTTCAATTTCGAAAAACAATGGATTTTTATTCGGTTCGTTGGGACACATGCCGAATACGATAAAGTTGATGCAAATAACATTTAGAAACAGAAAACGATGAATATAAAATTGATTAAAACGGAAGAAGATTACAGGCTTGCATTGAACAGGCTTGAAGTTATTTTTGATGCTGCAATCGGAACACCAGAAAGCGACGAGGCCGATGTTTTGGCGCTATTGGTTGATGAATACGAAAAGCAACATTACCCAATCGAAGCGCCCGATCCCATTGAAGCTATCAAAATCAGGATGGAGGAAATGAATTTGAAACAAGCCGACTTAATTACTGAAATTGGAGGGAAAAACAGGGTTTCGGAAATACTGAATAAAAAACGAAAACTAACTGTTGAGATGATCCGAAATCTTGCAGCTCGGCTAAACTTGTCCGCTGGGCTTTTGGTGAGTGATTATCAGCTTAATCCGTAATAAGATTTAATTTCAGTGATACAACAAAATTCCATTCTTCGAAAGAGGGATGGAATTTTTTATTCGCTTTATTCTATACACTATATATACTTTGTATATTTGTAAAAAATATAGCATCATGAGTACCGCAACGTTAAAAAGAAAATTAATCGATCTTCCGGAGGAGACTTTTCGAAATTTGTCAATCATGGCTGCCGCTGAAGGGAAAAGTTTAAAAGTGTACATTGAAAGCCTGCTTATTTCTGAAGCAAAATTGATGAGTGATGAGGATATTTACAGACAATTGGTAAGTAATGAGCCTGAAGGAAAGGTAAAAGCCTCAGCCGAAGAGCAGCAAGCATTCGAAAAATGGCTTGAAGCATGAATATTGAATATTCCAAAGCCTTTATAAAGGCAGCCACAAAACTCGACGGGAAATACAAAGTTACTTTAAGTAGGAAAATAGAAGAAGTAAAAACGGCTTTAACCGTCGAAGAATTAACCGACTGCAAAAAGCTGGAAGGTTTCTCAAACACCTACCGAATCAGAATTGGAAGCTATCGGGCGTTTTTCATTTTTACAATCGTCAACAATACGGTTTGTTTCGAGTATATGGTCAGTCGGGGTGATGCCTATAATAAAGAATATCTGAAAGCGCTTAAAGCAAAAGAGTAGCCGGAATATCTGGCCACAATAAATTAGGAAGGCACAAAGAGAATCCATTCTTCGAAAGAGGGATGGAATTTTTGTTTTAGCAAACTCTATTCCGTCCGAAAAAAGATAATCATCCTGAATAACATTTCCGCGCGTGACGGAAAACAACTCTGCTTCCCCAGCCCCTTCCTGGGCAAAGAAAACAGAGATTTGAATTTGTTTAAGTTCTAAGATTAGTTAGTCCCAATTACTCAACTGACGCCCCTAACCCGCAACATGAAACCCGCAACCCGGAACTCTTCTACCTATCCAACCAACTCTTAAATTCCGCCACCCGTTCGCGGGCGACAATAATTTCGGAATCGTCGATGCCGTCAATTTTCAGGCGGAGCCGCGAGTTGGTCCATGCCAGAATGTTGGTGCAGGCATCGATGGAAACAATGTATTTGCGGTTGATTCGAAAGTATTTCTCCGGATCGAGCATCGGCTCCAATTGGTCGAGGGCATAGTCAATGCAATAGGTGTGGGCATCGCTGGTTCGAATAAAACTGGCTTTTTCCTGACTGTAAAACACCAGAATTTCCTCTACCGGAACACTCCTGATTTTATCGCCCACCTTCACCATAAACCGTGATTTGTGAGCCTTACCTGAGGATGGGTTATTTATCGCCAGCAGTTTTTCCAACACCAATCCCGGCGAAAAATGTTTGGCCTTTTCGATGGCTTTCCGGAGCCGTTCTTCTTCGATTGGTTTTAGTAAATAGTCGATTCCGTTGGTCTGAAAAGCTTCGATGGCATAATGGTCGTAAGCCGTAGTGAAAATAATCGGGCAGCGCACAGCCACCTGTTTGTAAATTTCAAAACTCAGTCCGTCGGCAAGTTGAATGTCGGAGAAAATCAGCTCAGGGTCCGGATTGTTTTGCAGGTATTTTACTCCATCGCGCACCGATTCGAGTTTGGCAATAACCAAAATTGTTGGCGCCACCTTCGCCAGCAACCGTTCCAGATGATTGGCCGCACGTGTTTCGTCTTCGAGGATCAGGACATTCATTTCTGCAATGCTTTTAAAATGGGAACACGAACCAGATATCGCTCGTCCGAAGTAATAATTTTGATTGGTTTTTCCGAAAAGAAAGCAAATTGTTGGGTAATATTTTTCAGACCGGTTTTTTTCGAATCGTCGCCAACATTTTTGGGTTGCAGGTTATTTTCAACTTCCAGAAAATCACCTTTCTTATGAATCGAAATCCGGAGCGGATAAGCTTCCGACACTTCATTGTGCTTCACCGCATTCTCAATTAAAAGCTGCAAGGTCATCGGAACAATATAATCTTCGGGTCCAACCTCCATGTCAATATCAATTTTCAATTTTTCTTCAAAACGGGTTTTCAGCATAAACGCATAGGAACTTATAAATTCCAGTTCATCGTGGAGCGGAACCAATTCTTTGTCGCGGCTGTCGAGCACATAACGAAACAAATCGCTCATCTGTTGAATAAACTTTACCGCCATCGCCTGATCGTCGTAAACCAAATCGCTCAGCACATTCATGCTGTTAAAAAGGAAATGCGGATTGATCTGGTTCCGCAATGATTCGTATTTGTAAGCCAGCATCTCTACTTTCAGTTTTTCGGCCTGAACAAACGATTGTTTCCATTCCCTGAAAAAGCCCAACGCATAAAATATCAATGAAATAACAAAAGAAATCAGGATGGTATAGGGCAATGATTTAACAATCCATGTCCACGATTCTGCGGGTAATATTCCGCGCCAAGCGTAAAAATTTAAAAACTGAACCACAACAAAAGCACTGGAAGAATAGGAAAGGAAGGTAATAATTTCAATAATCAGCTTTTTTACCGGACTAACGAGCCACGAAAACCGCTTGTCTAACCACGCATTAATTCCTGACAAACCAGCCCATTGTGTAAAACTTATACTAAAACCCCATAAAAAAGCGATCAGGAAGTTTTTAAAGCTATCCGCCACTCCATTCATAAAAAACAGGACGATGAATAAGCTTATCGCAGCATTCATCAGCATGAATTTTATCCATTTCTTCAAACTATTCTGTGCTTGTATGTTTTCCATGACATCGATTGAATGGCTTAAAAGTAACGATAAAACCGGTTCCTGACGAAACCTCATCAAGAACCAGGATCTAATTATTTCCAACACAATTTCTTTTATTTCATTCTAATTGCAAGGCATGTCCAGAGTTTTCCATCGCCCATGCCGTTTGCTATTCGCAACCTTTCACAATTCCCTCAGCCTGATCTTTTCCCCAGTTGGGATGGATTGGTGATTTAGGCTTGAAATTATCCCAGTTAGCCAACAATTCTTTAGCGGCCGGGCAGAATGATTTTGGATCTTGACCGGTAAACTGCGCCGAACCCATATCCATTTGTATCTTAAGCATTTGTGCCCGTGGATTGGTGGCATCCAGCGCAAGGGCTTTGCCTAGTGCCTGACCTGAAAGTCCGCTGTATTCCTGGCCGCGCTCCATCGGGTTAACTACCAACCGGCCAACAAGGTAAAAAGCCTGCAATACAAAAGCTTCCGATTCGGAAGGAACCATTTCCAGCATCGAAGTGATCGATTTTTCGGCAACATCCAGGTAGCCATCTTTTTTGGTCGCATCCTGTTCCATAAAACTCATAATGATGTAACAATTCGCGTGATAATATAAAGGTAACCATTCACTTTTTTCGGCTGCGGCAATCACCTGAAACTTATTGCCCAACTCCTGAAAGTCGGCAACGCTTTTACAATTGGCATACTGACCGAGCGTTTCGCCCATTGCCTGATAATACTCCGGCTTCTGAGCCATTGAAACTAAACTAACCAACACAACTACAAGTGATAAAATGATCTTTTTCATGATAGTTTTTATTTAAAGTTTGACGTTTATTCTACAATTGTTGCGGGTTACAGGTCCCTGAATATTACTCTATCTTATCCAACTGGTTCGCGTTGCCTTTTCGCGATAGGGTGATGAAACAGCCCAACACGTAAAACTGGTTCGAACCGGGTTGGATGGCCGCTCCCGGATACTGTCCGTTGGCATCAGGATTATTGCTGTACCGCTGCCCGAATTCATTTTTAAAGTCCAGCACATTCGTTGCTGCAGCATAAATAATGATGTGCTGACGGTACAAAAAACTCCAGCTTAAATCCAGACTCCGGTAAGCCAGCATTTTTTCGCCATTAAATACGGACGAGTTCGGGTCGTTGTAAACACGTGGCGACGAATATCTGAAATTGGCGCTGGCCAGGGACCTTAGTTTTCCGAGCCAATGCTTGTAAACCACCGACAAGTTGTGCTTACTGGTGAATGTCGGAATGGCTTCTTCCGGGAAATTACGGTAATCGCGTTTGGTATCCACGTACGAATACGACACCCAATAATCCCCATTTTTTATCGATTTTTTATCGCGCCAGAACAAGTCCAACCCTTTGGCGTAGCCACTTCCGGAGTTATTGTAGCTGGTTGGCAGGTAAAATTCGCCACCAGTCAGTTTCACCAAATCCTTGTAATCTTTGTAATACAACTCTGCCCGAATCGTACGACTATTTGCCGAAGACTGAAAACTGAAGGTGCAATGATCGGCCCGTTCGGGTTTCAGCAGATCGGTGTAAAGTAGGTAATCGTCAACCGGATTTTGGTAGAACCAACCGTAGGCGGCTGAGAACTGGCTTTTATCCGTGATTTTGTAAGCCGCAGAAAACCGGGGCGACAACGTAAAACTATTCAGATAATCCGAATATTCCACACGGCCACCAATGCGGGCGACAAACTTGGTCGAAGCATAAATCTGCGCTTCGGTAAATCCGGCAAAAGTATGGTTAGTAAAACTGTTATCGTGCGTTTCCACGGGCATTATCACATTTTGCGAGAATTTTTTCGAAAATAATTCGCCACCCATTTTCAGGATAAACTTTTCGCTGAACGGATACGAAAACACACTTTTCAGATGAGTTCCCTGAATTTGTTCGGCAACGGTGGTCTGGTCGAATTGAATATCGTCGGCATTGTTGGTAAACGAAGCTGCAGTACTGACCGCCCATTTTTCGCCCAGCTTGTCGTTCCACGAAGCATTCATAAACTGATTACCATTGGTAAGCTGGTAGTCGATGGGTGTTCCACCTGCATCCAGATTTTGCTGACTGAGCGTAAAACCCCCATTGTCGAAACTCGAATAAAACTTAAGCATGCCTGTTTTACTGGTCTTTTGGCGAACGCTCACTGCGCCATTTGCCGATTCCGGAGCTTTTGCCCAATCGTAATTCTGAGGAGCCAAACTCATGTAAGGCTGAAGATTGTTGTACGACAACGTTCCGGTAACCGCGCCATTTTTCCACAATTTGGTTCCGGCAACCTCAAGGCCAACCATCAGAATCGATAAATCGAGCTGATCTTCGGCAGGCATATCGTTGGTGTTGAGCAGTAAAACCGACGAAAGCGCCTGCCCGTATTCGGCAGAATATCCGCCGGTACTGAAAATTGTTCCTTTGAACATGAACGGGTTGAAGCGACCGCGGGTAGCCTGATTGGGCGCTGACGAATTGTACGGAACCGAAACCAGCGATCCGTCGATGTACGTCTGCGATTCTTCGCTGTCGCCACCTTTGACGAATAACCGCCCAGATTCGCCGTTGACTGTTGTTCCTGGAAGCGATTGTAAGGCACCGTAAACGTCACCGGCAGCTCCGGCCGTGGTCACCATATCGATTGGAGTGATGGTGACCGCTTGTTTTTTGTCGCTGGCCTCGAAGGTTCCGGCAGTGATAGTTACTGCATTCAGCTGATTGAACGCTTCTTTCAGTTTGACATTAACGCGAATGGTATCGCCTTTCAGTTCAAGGTTTTGAATAAAAGGTTCGTAGCCTATAAATTCAACCTTTAACACCTGGGTTCCTGATTTTGCAGTTTTGAATTTGAATACCCCGTTTTCGCCGGAAGAAGCGCCATCGTAAGTTCCCTGCAAATAAGTATTTGCTCCGGGAAGTGGTTCACCTTTTTCTTCAGTAACCCTGCCAGTAATCACCGTCTGCGAAAAGGCATTCAGGCAAAATAAAAGTGAGATGATGGATATAACTGTTCGTTTCATGACTTTGAGCTACTTCATTTTTGATGATTCAAAGGTGAAACAAAGCGAGCAAAGCCGAAAAAAACAGTTGCTGAACTGTCGGAAAAGATGGATGAGCTGTAAAAGTGGAGGGAAATTGATTTCCCAATATTGTATCTTTCAATAAAAAAAAGAAAATCAATAAAAAGGATTAATTTTGAACCATGTATTACCGACGTAAAATATTATTGGCATTGTTGGAGGCATTTGAAGGTAGACTTAATAAAGTAAGCCTGCAAAAACTGTTATTGCTTGTAAGCAAACAACAAAAAAGACCAGATTTCCATTTTGTTCCATACAAATATGGATGTTATTCATTTCAAGCAAATGCAGATCTTCAAACTATGTCTAAATACAATCAAGTAGTTTTAGAAAATAAAGACTGGATAAAAACTGACACTGAGAAATATTTAATAAGTCTGAAAGAAAGTGATAGATTAATTATTCACTACATCAAACAAATGTACGGGATCAAAACTACAGATGAATTAATTCAAATCACATATAAAAAGTACCCTCAACTAGCAATAAATAGTATAATAGCAAAGGACAAACTGACAAAGGACGATTACCAAAAAGTTATTGACGCCAGACCACAATCCTCCACGACAATTCTTTTTACAATTGGATATGAAGGAATTAGCCTGGAAGAATATATCAATAAACTGATTGCAAATAATATTAAGATTTTATGTGATGTTCGTAAAAATCCTTTGAGTATGAAGTTTGGATTTAGTAAAACTCAACTTCAAAATGCCTGCAATGGAGTTGGAATTGAATATTTGCATATCCCCCAATTAGGGATTGATTCTGACAAACGACAGGAACTAAACACTCAAGCTGACTATGATAAACTTTTTGTATTATACCGAAATACCATTTTAACTCAAACACAGGATTATCAGGAGAAAATAATTGAACTTTTGAAGGAGAATAAGAGAGTCGCATTAACCTGTTTTGAAGCAAACATTTGCCAATGTCATCGGAAACATTTGGCAGATGCAATCATAAAAAATCCATTGTTTATTTATGAATTGAAACATATATGACATGGCCAAAACGAAAGTCCTCATTGCGGTTAAAACTTATCCAACTTTAGCTGCAAAATATGACGAATTAGTTTGTACCGCTGGATTTCGTGAAGATGGCACTTGGATTCGTATATATCCCATTCCTTTCCGAAAGCTAGAATACGACAAACAATATAAAAAATACGATTGGGTTGAAATTGATTTAGTACGCAATGATTCTGATTTCAGACCAGAAAGCTATCGTCCTTATTCAATAGAAAGATCTTTTGATATTGTTGGTCATATAAATACAGACAACAATTGGCATTTCCGTAAAGAAATAGTTTTAAAAAACGTTTATACAGATCTGAATAAGCTCATTGCAGATGCTAAAGATAAAACGAAGTTGGTCTCACTTGCCGTTTTTAAACCAGCAAAGATTCTTGATTTCGTATATGAAGAGGTTGAAAGGGAATGGAATAAGGCTAAATTAGAAAAACTAAATGCCAAAGCAATGCAACTAAAGCTATTTGCTAATTCCGATAATCCATTTGAAGTCGTCAACAAACTACCATACAAATTCTCTTTTGTGTTTTCTGATGAAAATGGAAGACAAAGTACATTAATGATTGAAGATTGGGAAACTGGGCAATTATATTGGAATTGCTTAAAAAACCATGATGGAAATGAAAGAAAAGCTTGTCATGATGTGAGGAAAAAATATTTTGACGATTTCGCAGGAACTAAGGATTTATATTTTTATCTGGGAACAACTAGGGAATTTCATCTCATGGCACCAAATCCATTTATAATTATTGGAACATTTCATCCTAAAAAAGTTGATCAGCTAAGCCTTTTCTAAATATTCAGCCACATCACAAATCTCAGCGCTGGTTATTGCAATCAAGTCTTCAGGATTAAGTTTAAGCTGTAGGCCGCGTTGGCCCGCACTGATAAAAATCCGATCGAACAACTGGCAGGTTTCGTGAATGTATATCGGGTAAAGTTTTTTCATTCCCAAAGGAGAACAGCCGCCACGAATGTATCCGGTTAACCCGAGCAGCTCTTTTTGCTGCACCATGGCGCAATTTTTATTTCCGGATACTTTAGCCGCTTTTTTCAGATCAACTTCAGAATTTCCGGGAATAACCGCTACAAAAACACCGGTTTTATCACCACGTAAAACCAGTGTTTTGAAAATTTGCTCAATGTTTTGACCGATTTTCTTCGCCAAAGTTGTTGCGCTCAAATCACTTTCATCCACCTCGTATTCGGCCAGTTCGTAGCGAATTGATTTAGCATCGAGCAAGCGGGCAGCGTTGGTCTTTTTCATAGTAATACCAATAGTAAACACGAAGACACAAAGACACAAGAATAAAATCTTTGCGGCTTCGTGTCTTTGTATTCAGAATAATTTATTCTTCTAATCCAATAATAGCTGAGGTTTCGAACGATTCTCCCGCAGCCAGTTTTACCGGATAATCAAAAGCATTGGTAGCCTCAACGCAAACAAAAGTTTCGTAGCCGTCATCGGGCAAGTCGCCAATCTTCGCACAGGTCTCTGCGCCTGGGTTCCACACCGTGGTTACTTTACTTCCGGTTTT
The DNA here is from genome assembly GCA_019459525.1 of Prolixibacteraceae bacterium. GTDB lineage: Bacteria > Bacteroidota > Bacteroidia > Bacteroidales > Prolixibacteraceae > Aquipluma. The sequence continues at coordinate 32,750 of JAIBEY010000027.1, read as the reverse complement.
ATCCACTTTAATCCGGCGACGGAACGCGCTGTCTGCAATAACAACCTGGTTTTCGGTATTCAAATAATGACGGGTCAACGCATCTGTAATTTCTAAGGGTTCTCCTTCCTGAATCCCAAATTCTCCGGTGAGCTGATCAAAATAAGTCGTTCCTTTTAAACCTTCAATTGAAATACTTTCGATGGCCGAAAGACTATAATAGGTATGCAGGGCACAGGTATAATCAAATGGCTGACCCGAAGTATTGGTCACTTTTAAGGTTGCAGTGAGTGTTTTCCCGACAACGAAGGTCATTTCGGCACAAAAATCGTACGGCCAATATGCTTTTGTTTCGTCAGACGAACAAAGTTGCAACCTGACAACTGATTCACCGGATGCATTTGTAGAGGTGGAAACAACCTCCCAATACATCAGTCGCCCAAAACCATGCTGTGGTTTCTCCGGATCGGTTTTATGCGGCCCAAACCACGGAAAACATACCGGGATTCCGCCCCGAATAGGTTTTCCAAGCTCAAAACTGCTGTCAGGACTCATCCACAGCAAATCCATAGAGTTGTGTGGCCTGAAGCTGGTTATGTGCGCACCATACAGGCAAATATCGGCATCGGCATATTTGTTCGAAACAGTTATAAAAACAAGGTCGTTTTCGAGTTCGGCAAAACCAACTTCGCCTTCAATACTAAACTTGTCGTCCAGTTCGTCAATATCAATCATGGGAAAAACAATTAAAAGGATTAGATTATCGGCATCTTGAATCTTGAGAAAAACCCGACATTTGAGATTCAAGACTCAAGAATAAAAATTCCAAGGCGCAAGGTAACAAACCTTTTCCGGAGATAAAAGCCAGGAAATGGGAAAAAGAAACCAGAAAAATATTCGGAAAGAGGAATTTACCTGATTTGAAAGTCTTGGGAAAGATCGAGTTCGCCCAACCAAATCCTTCCATTTCGCTGCACCAGCGCCGATTTTTCAACGTGCGACAGTCCGGGAAATCTAAAATATAATTTGTAGGAGCCCGGGGATACCGGATCGAAATTGGTGTAATGAATCCAGATTGTCTTTTTTTCGTGACTGCGGATCAGCGACAACCAATTCATTTGCCACGAATCCCATGGTTCAGGCTGAACGTGCTCTATATGATTATCAAAGGATTTTTTCAGTGTCGGGCTCCACAAATGTAGTCCGTTGGTAAAGTAATGAAACAGACCCAAACCCATCTTTTCCGGATCGAGGTAATAATAGTTAAACGAATCGTTGTTAATCAGTTCCAGTTCCAGCGAAACTTTACCGCCCGAATTAACCTGAACCGATTTAATCTCGCCCTGCAAACCTTCGTGCAACTGATTCCATGATTTTAAAGCGCTAACAATACGTGGATCGCTGCGAAGATCGACTGGTGGTACTTTTTTCCCGTCCTGATCCGTATAACTGCCATAAGTTATAGGCACCAGATAGTCTCCGTAAAACATTCCGGGCGTATAAATTGCAGGCCCCAAAGGCATCGAAGACATGACCCATGAATGAAATACTCCTTTATAAATTTTCTCGCCGTTGGCGTAAACCTGAAAACTGTCGCGAATGAGTTTGTCGTTAAGGAATGAGTTAGCTCCCTTCAGGTAAATAAAATGGGTAGAAAGATCGTAATAATCAATATCACTGGCTGTTAATACCACTTTATCACCAATAGTCATCGACAAACCTTCACCGGATCTACGAAATTCTTCAGGCTCCTGATCACAGCTAACCAGCAGAGCCAACAGCAAAGCAAAAAATGGCAGGAACGTTTTCATACGTGAATAATTTGTTTTTTTATTGTCGTATGGAACTCGCATGTCGATATTCTCATGTTATTGGATGTAAGTATTTTACATGCTCGTTTCATATTCAGTTTTTTATTCAGATGAGGGTAACCGTTAAATGGTTGCGTCCCGACAAGCATAAACGACATGAAAGGTAAAACAATTGCAACAGACAACCTTATCTTTTTTTGTGTATTTTTCACCAACCTAAAATTGTACCTCATGTCAGAATTTACCAACCATAAAGCAAACCGCGTGGCTAAACTGGTCGAACTCTTCCAACTGGTTATTCGCGGAGAAATGACCTCAGAACTGGTGCCCCGTTATCAGCAGGTGATCGACCTAACCGGCCCTGCTGATGTAATTACCGTTGTCGATGAGTTGATGAAGTTGAATATCCCTATGCCCGAATTGAAAAAAGGAATCAACAAAGCCCTGAATCTTCTGGGAAAGTCGTTGCAGGAGTTTCCATACACACCGCCTGCTCCGGGAAGTTTTTTACATACTCTGAATCAAAATAACGAACAGATTGATTTGCGTTTGAAAGCGATTCGCCCTTTGCTGAAGGAAATCAATCAGGACATCGCAAACCAACAACTTCGGAATGAACTCATGGATAAGCTAATGGACTTGTCAAAAATTGATTTGCATTACCAGATCAAAGAGAATGTGCTTTTCCCTTTGATCGAAAAACACCTGCCCGACTACCGTTGTTTGCAGGTAATGTGGTCGTTTCATGACGATATTCGCCGCAACCTGAAAGAAACCATTCAGATGCTGGAAACTTCTGACTTCGATATGAAGAAATTCAATCGTTTGGCAGGCGACATTTTCTTTAACATTTACGCCATTAAATTCCGCGAAGAACGGATTCTGTTCCCCATCATTTCGGGTATCATTCCGGAAGAAGAATTAAATTCCCTGATCGGCGAAAGCCTCGAAATCGGGTTCCCCTTTGCTCAGCCCGAAATACAATCTGAAACAAAAGACCAGGCAACTTCTGAACTTTCAGGAGAAGTGGATTTAAAAACCGGCTATTTGTCTGCCGAAAAAATCCGGCTCATTTTTAACCATTTACCGGTTGACATCACTTATGTGGACGAAAATAACCAAGTGAGATTTTTCTCAACTCCCGAAAAACGAATTTTCCGTCGGACCAATTCCATCATTGGGCGCGATGTAAAAAATTGCCATCCGCACGAGAGTGTGCATGTGGTGGAGCAAATCGTGGAAGCATTCCGGAAAGGAGAAAAAGACAAAGCCAGCTTCTGGATTCAGATGAAAGGCGAATTTATCCTGATTCAGTATTTTGCCGTGCGCGACGAGGACGGAAATTACAAGGGCGTGGTGGAAGTTTCACAGGAAATCACAGAAATCCGAAACATTCAGGGAGAAAAGCGGTTATTGGATTGGACACACTAACACCAAAGAAAATGAAAGTTACCAGATATCAGGATCAGGAGAAACATCCGAACGCGCATGGCGTGGATGTTCGGAAATTGTACGACAAAGAATCGGCTCAGGTATCGCACATTACCCTGGAGCCCGGCGAAGGACTAAAGCCCCACAAAACGCCGGTTGATGTATTTTTTATTGTGCTCGAAGGTACCCCGGTTATTCAGGTGGGCGACGAAGAAGAGCTTTGCGAAAAGGACAATCTGATTGAAAGTCCGGCAAATATTGTTCACAACATTTACAATGCTTCGCACAGTGTTGCACGCATTTTGGTGGTTAAAGCGCCCAGACCGGCAATGATGTCGAGGATTTTGTAAGAATTGGGATCAGTAAATCTCATTAAATTTCGTCTTCACAATCTCCTTCACTTCCTGCATGTCGATTTTTCGACCCAGTTCGCGCTCAATAGAAGTGACCCCGTAGGTAATAAATCCGCATGGGTTGATGTAATTGAAGTAGCGCATGTCGGTATTTACATTCAGCGCAAAACCGTGCATCGAAACATAGCGGCTGATTCGAACACCTATCGCACAAATTTTCCGTGATTTAGCCGGAATGGTCGAATCGAGCCAAACGCCGGTTGCCCCATCTTTCAGTGCACCTTCCAGCCCATATTCGGCAATGGTTTGAATGATGGCCTGTTCCATTCTGAAGATGTAATCTTTCACTCCAATCTTGTAGTTTTCCAGATCGATAATCGGATAACCCACCAACTGCCCGGGACCGTGGTAAGTAATGTCCCCTCCCCGATTGATTTTGTAATAAACGGCGTCAATTTTTTTAAGGAAATCGCCATTAATCAGCAAATTGTGCTCGTCGCCGCTTTTGCCTAAGGTATAAACATGCGGATGCTCCACCAGCAAAAACCGGTTGATATCGCTGCTTTTTTTGCCGGCCAATTTATCAGCAACAACTTCAGCATGTATCGTTTCCTGATAGTCCCAGCATTCCTTATAGTCTTTCAGACCAAGATCTTCGTAGTTAAAATTTGCCATCTTTCTATTCTATAATTCATTCCTTCAATCCTTCAATTATTTCGCCTCTGCATGTGCATCTGCCCGGTACGACGACCGAACCAACGGACTGCTTTCGACGAAAGAAAAACCCTTTTCGAGCCCGATTGTTCGGTAAAGCTCAAATTGTTCGGGGGTAATATATTCTTTAACCTGAATGTGGTTGAGTGTTGGCGCCAGATATTGCCCAATGGTCAATACTTTACAGCCCACAGCAAGAAGGTCATCCATCACTTGTAAAACTTCAGTTTCGATTTCGCCAAGGCCAAGCATAATCCCTGATTTGGCAATGATTCCGGAGCCGGCAATGCAACGAATCACTTCCAGACTAGTGCGGTATTTAGCTGCACTGCGTATTTGTGGAGTCAACCGCTCAACGGTTTCCATGTTGTGCGAAATCACTTCCGGAGCAGCATCAATCACCTTTTGGATCAATTCAGCTTTTCCCTGAAAATCGGGGATCAGCACTTCCATTTTGGTTTTCGGATTCTGTTTCTTCACTTCGCAGATGGTTTCGGCCCAAAAAGCGGCGCCTAAATCGGGTAAATCGTCGCGGTCAACCGAAGTGATTACCGCATGTTTCAGTTGCATGATCCTCACCGATTCAGCAATCCGCCGGGGTTCTTCAGCATCGGGAGGAAGCGGTTTGCCGGTAGTTACCCCACAGAATTTACAGTTTCGGGTACAAATGTCGCCCAAAATCATGAAAGTAGCAGTTCCACGGTTCCAGCATTCGCCAATATTGGGGCAATTTCCGCTGGTACAAATGGTATGCAACTGGTGTTGCGCGACCAGATTTTTCACCTTCGAGTAGCTTTCACCTTTTGGCAATTGCATTTTCATCCATCGCGGAAGCCGTTCCCTTCCTTTCATTTCAGTTGTCATTCGCATAAAAATTTGCGCAAATTTAAGCCTTATACCTGTCTTTACCACAGATTACACAAATAAACACAAATTGAAAACATCATTTAATTCCCGATCTGTGTAAATCGGAGCAATCTGTGGTGCAAATAATCTGCGCGAAACGCTATGGATTGTTATTTTTGTGGTTCAATCTAATCATCGGTTCATGAAAACCTTGCTCAGAATCCTATTTTTATTGGCTCCGGTACTCGTTTTTGGACAAACGCAAGATCTGCAAAACATGTCGATTCTGGCCAGCAAATACTACCAGGAAAAAGAATTTGGAAAGGCTGCCGAATTGTATGAAAAGCTTTACTCGAATACCAAAGCCGAAGGATATTTTACTATTTATCTCGATTGTTTATTGGGAATTCCTGATTATGAAAAGGCTGAAAAGGAAATCCGTAAAGGCTTACGCGGCAATTCTGCCGATTTGTATTGGTACGTTCAATGGGGCTTCCTGAAAAAAACGATCGGACAGCCAGCTGAGTCGGTAAAATTATACGAAAAGGCAATTGAATCGATCTCAAACAATCCGGGTGATATTCCAAACCTGGCCAATCAGTTTATTAATCGTCGTGAATTTGAATTTGCCGAGAAAGTTTACATCAAAGGGAGAGCGAATCAAAGCCCAGACAGTTACAACTATGAGCTGGCCCGCGTTTATTATTACATGCGCAATTACGACCTGATGATGAAAGAATACCTGGCATGGATAAAGCAAAAAGAAACCAATCTCGAAATTGTAAAAAGCAATATTCAATCGGTTTTATCGATGGATAACGATCAGGAAATTTCGAAACAGTTGAAAACCTATATCCTGAAACGGCTTCAGGAAGAACCCGGACAAATTTCATACACCCGTTTACTGATTTGGTTATTTATTCAGGATAAAAATTTTCCGGCAGCCATCCGACAAGCCATTTCGCTCGACAAGCGTACAGGAAATGAGGATGGCAATATTTTCGGACTGGCCAACGTGGCTGCGTCGAACAAAAACTACGACGAAGCCATTAAGGCTTACGAATATCTGATGGGTAAAGGTAAAAAAGCGGAATACCATAACCTGGCCATCCAACAGCGGATGCAAATGCAATTTGATCGGTTTATTAGCGAAGGCATTTATGATTTGGGCAGGGCAACCCAACTCAAGGAAGAATTTGCAAAAACCTTTTCCTTGCTCGGTAATATCCCCGAAAACACTCCACTCCTGACGGAATACGCTCATTTGCTGGCATTTTACCTGAATCAGCCTGCAGAGGCCATTCAGCTACTAAACGAAGGGCTGGTTATAAAAGGGATAAACGCCATGCAATTATCGGCCCTAAAAGCAGAACTTTCGGATGTTTACGTTTATTCGGGCGATTTATGGGAAGCCGTAATTACGTATTCGCAGGTTATTGAAGCCAATAAAAGCACGTTGCTTGGCGACGATGTGAAGTTTAAAAAAGCGAAACTGGGATATTACATGGGTAATTTTCAGTGGGCAAAAGCCCAACTGGATGCTTTACGCGCCAGCACGTCGAAATTAATAGCCAACGATGCCATGGAACTGGCGCTCTTTATCGGTGAAAATCTGGAAACCGACAGCACCGCAGTACCGCTGCAGATTTTCGCACGTGCCGATCTTCACCTTTTCAGGAACCACTTTCCGGAAGCCATTTTAGCGTTGGATTCGGTCGGCAAATGGCATCCGTTTAATTCGCTCATCGACGACGTGAATTTTCGCAAAGCCAACATTTTTCAGAAACAGGGAAAATACGCCGAAGCAGCCGTTTTGCTCGAATCTATACTGAAAGACAACAGTTGGGAAATGCTGGCCGACGATGCACTAATTCAATTGGCGGCCATTTACCAAAACAAGTTGAACCGAAAAGACGAAGCGATGGCGCTGTATAAAAAAATGCTGACCGATTATCCCGGAAGTGTTTATGTAGTTGATTCACGCGGTGAATACCGTAAACTACAGGAGTCGGGCGTTGCAAAACAGGTCATTCCGCTTGAAAGAGAATCGCCAAAGCCATGAAACAGTCATCAAAAGCACAACTTTATGCACTTTGCTCAGTCGTGTTGTGGTCAACCGTGGCCACAGCTTTCAAACTTGGGTTACAAACATTGTCACCGCTTTATTTAATTTTAACTGCATCTGTATTTTCATTACTCACCTTTTTTGTTGTCATTCTCATCCAGGGAAAGCTTAAAGAATTATTCACCGTTTCAATTTCAGGACTAGGAAAATCGGCCCTTTTGGGTGCCTTAAATCCCTTTGGCTATTACCTCATTTTGTTTCAGGCATACAGCCTTTTGCCCGCACAGGTTGCGCAACCACTCAATATGATCTGGCCTGTTACGCTTGCCCTGCTTTCGGCGCCACTACTGAAACAAAAGATTACAGTCCGAAATATTATTGCCATTCTCATTAGTTTCGTTGGTGTGGTGTTTATCTCTTCGCAGGGAAGCCTGGCCGGTATGGCCAACACCAACCTCACCGGAGCATTGCTTGCTATAGGAAGCAGCATTATATGGGCACTTTTCTGGATACTCAGCGTTCTTGATAAACGCGACGAAATTTTCAAGCTATTCTGGAATTTTGCATTCGGGTTACTTTACCTGATTCTGACAGCATTCCTTTTCACCGACTTTAGCTGGCCGAACATGAAAGGCTTGCCAGCCGCTATTTACGTTGGCTTATTCGAATTAGGGATCACCTACATTCTCTGGATGAAAGCCATGCAGTTGAGCGAAAACAACGCCAAAACCGGCAATCTTATTTTCCTTTCACCATTTCTGTCGCTGGTGTTTATTCACTTTTTTTTGGATGAAACCATTTTTTATACCACATTTATCGGCCTGGCCTTTATTATCTCGGGAATTTGGTATCAGCAGAAGAAATAAAAGTTGAGAAAGGGTTATGATTGTTGTCGGGTTGAAATAATTATCAGGATTTACGATTCACTTTTAGCCATTTAAATTGTAAATCATTCAATCGTAAATTCATTTTCAAATCTCCACATTCCTAAATTCTCAAACCATAAATCTTTTACCTTTGAGGCTAGATTAGAACTAAGTAATGAGAATAAAATAATGCCGTATTCCATTTTTGTCAACCCCTAAATCCCCTAAAGGGGACTTAGCTCATTGATAATCGGTTGCGATGTTCACAGTCAAAGCCCCTTCAGGGGTTTGGGGTAAAAAATACAACAATAAATATTTTACAGAACTAAAATGGATAAAGAACCAGTAAAAATACTCGGCATCGACCCGGGTACCAATGTGATGGGATACGGGCTCATTGAAATAGTCGGCAACAAACCGCGCATCCTTCAGGTTGGGGTAATAAAAACCACCGGATTTGCTGATCACTACCAAAAACTGGGGCATATTTTCGAACGTACCAATTCGCTCCTGAATGAGTTAAAACCCGATGAACTGGCTATTGAGTCACCTTTTTACGGCAAAGATATTCAAGCCATGCTGAAACTGGGCCGGGCGCAAGGCGTTGTAATGGGACTGGCTCTGAATAAAAACATACCCATTTTTGAGTATGCCCCCTTAAAAGTAAAACAGGCAATTACGGGGATGGGCCGCGCAGCCAAAGAGCAGGTTGCTTTTTTCCTGAAAAACATGTTTAGTTTAAACGAGCTTCCCAAAGAGCTGGACGCCACTGATGCCGTTGCCGTTGCCGTGTGTCATTACCTTCAGATGAGAAACCCGGTTGCCAAATCGGGCATAAAAAGCTGGAGCGACTTTGTAAAAAAGAACCCGGATAAGGTGAAGAAGTAAAAAAGTCCGGAGTCCGAAGTTGGGAGAACATCGATTGTTCTCTGGGTTTGGCAAAAGAAGGGCAAAAAAAATCCCGGTTCCCCGGGATCTGTATGTTCAAATGGATGTGGGTATTAACCCAACTCTATTTCTTTGGCAATGGCCGCTGTAATTTCAGCCATTTCTTCTTTGCTGAACGACAACTTCTTCGAAAAGTGCAGCAAATCGGCTTCCGTCTGCATAGGCACCAAATGAATGTGTGCATGAGGCACTTCAAGTCCTAAAACCATTACACCCACTTTTTTGCATCGAATGGCACGCTGAATACCAAGTGCCACTTTCTTTGCAAACAACTGCAATCCGGCATACGTTTCGTCATCCAAATCAAAAAGGTAATCAACTTCCTTTTTTGGAATAACCAGCGTATGGCCTTTGGCTACCGGAAAAATATCCAGAAAAGCAAAATAATTTTCATCCTCAGCCACTTTCCAGGATGGTATTTCACCGTTTACGATTTTGGTAAAGATGCTGGCCATTTTCTGAGCTTTTTAAATTGCAATATCAACAATTTCGAACTGCATTTTCCCTGAAGGAACCTGTATTTCAACCACATCGCCCAACTTTTTACCCATCAGGCCTTTGGCAATCGGCGTTTGAATCGAGATTTTTCCCAATTTAAGATCGGCTTCAGGCTCAGAAACAATCGTATATTGCATGGTAGCATTATTGGTTTTGTTCCGGATAGTAACTTTATTGAGCATCTGAACAGACGAAGTATCGATTTTCGACTCATCAATAATTCTGGCTGAGGCAATTTTACTGCTCAAAACAGCAATTTTTGCCTCGAGCATACCCTGTGCATCTTTAGCAGCATCGTATTCGGCGTTTTCCGAAATATCACCTTTTTCAATAGCTTCACCTATTGCCTTCGATATGGCAGGACGTTCAATTTTGGTCATCCGTTCCAGCTCTTCTTTCATTTTCCGAAGGCCTTCTTCTGTAATGTAAGTAACCGTTCCCATGGTTTTCTCCTTTTTATAAAAACTATATTAAAACAAAAAAGAATTCCGCCCTGTGCGGAACTCTTTCGTGATACAAACTTATATAAATTTTTTAATCTTTACGAATCTAATGTTTTATAAAACAATTAACGAACTGTTACATAAAAACTTCAATCTTCTTCAGTCTCCGGAAATTATTCGCAGGTTGTTCTTTAACTCCGAAATAACGACGTTGGTTTAATATTTTCTGGTCATAATTTCGGAATAAACAAAAGCTTTTCGCAACGAAAAATCTTCCAGGTAACCTGGAGTTTCGTCGGTTTCATCCGCTGTATCCAGGACTTCAATTGGGGCCTTCTTTACAGAGGTTTTCAAACCGGTTTCCTTACGTTTAGGCAAGGAATGTTTAAACCCAGGATGAAAAAGCCCGCCACTGCCGGAAAGTTCGGTAGTTAAAAAAGGTTCCCTTTCCATTGCAGGCCTGACTAACTTTACCGGCTTAACAACTTCTGCGGGTGGGTCGGGCAGAAAATCTTCCTCTAAAAACCGGTCCATGAAAGAGTTCTTGGGTTCCTCCGGTCCATCAATCAAAGGGTTAACTGCTCCGTCCTTTTTCTTTTTCTTCGTTACGGCACTATAAATAGAAAGGGCAACGGCTATGATAAGAAATATATAATCTTCCATCTTTTTAAAGATTTTTAAATCCGGATGAAATAAATTGTTCTTTACTTTGTTTTATAAGGGATTAAAGATATAAAAAATGAAACAGTTTTCGGCCAAAATCTATAAAACAGTTTTGCTGGCTCTCCTTTTATCCATCGGAATTAACGGATGTAAAGACGATTATGTATCGGTGGTTCCCTCTGTATATGTCAATTTTACTGTTAATCCCACGAACATTATCGAACTTAATATTCCGGGAGGATCGTATTATTTCGGGAACGAAGGGTACGGAGGGATTATTATTGTCAACAATTGGGGCGACAGTACTGTCCCATTTCTGGCCTTTGATGCCTCTTGCACCCACGAAGTTTCCTCATTGGTCAGAGTCGAGGTCAATGAAAATGGAAGTGGGATTGCAACGTGTCCTGAATGCGGTTCACAATTCATGATATTCGGGAGTAATGGAAGCCCTATAAAAGGACCGGCTATTGAGCCTTTGAAACAATACCATGCAACGGTAGTTGGAGGAAGAATTTCGGTCACCAACTAAAACTGAATATTCAGATCAAATACTTTCCGATTCTTTAGTTCGAACAAAAATATTTTCTGAAATCCGGAAGCGAAAATCCAGTTATCGAGTTTATTGTGGAGGTTAAACGACACCGGGCTTTCCTCCAAGTCAGCGGTAATGAGTAACCAAAGCTGGTTCAAGCGCTTCTGCTGATAAATGGGAAGTTTTTCATTTTTCGCACGGATGGTAAATTCGATATTCTCGCGGTTAAACTCCGGAGGACAATAACCTTTTATCTGGCGGGGAAAATGCGTTTTTTCTTTCCTGACCGCTGTTCCGTGCAACTTGGTCAACTCAATCCCGATTGCGGCTTTGGTATTTATTTTCAGGATAAAATCCGGAGACTCCGACTTCAATAATTTACCTTTCGGAAAATCGGTATATTCATCGCGGAACTGTTCCATGATCGAAAGCTCTTCGAGTGTTTGCGAATATTGATTGAAACTCATCGGTTAACGTTTTTTCAGGACGAAAAATACAACTATTCTGTCAAAAAGAAAGGAGCCTTTGCGAGCTCCTTTCTTATACTAATTATTTTGACTTAAAACGTATCTTAATACCTGTAGTGCTCTGGTTTATACGGGCCTTCAGCAGGAACGCCCAAATAATCAGCCTGCTCTGCCGACAATACCGTTAACTTCACACCCAGTTGTTCCAGGTGTAAACGCGCAACTTCTTCGTCGAGATACTTTGGCAAACGATACACATTTACAGCGTAATCTTTCTTCCAAAGCTCGATTTGCGCCAACGTTTGGTTGGTAAATGAGTTCGACATAACGAATGACGGATGACCTGTGGCACAGCCCAGATTGACCAAACGGCCTTCGGCCAAAAGGAAAATGGAATGACCGTCGGGATACGTATATTTATCAACCTGGGGTTTAATGTTTGTTTTGCTGATACCGGGCCAGTTTTCGAGGCGAACAACCTGAATTTCATTATCAAAATGGCCAATGTTGCACACAATTGCCTGATCTTTCATGGCAGCCATATGTTCCCCGGTAATAATGTCCTTATTTCCGGTAGTGGTCACAAAAATATTTCCCTCAGAAACTACATCTTCCATGGTTTTTACTTCAAAACCTTCCATGGCAGCCTGTAAAGCGCAAATCGGATCAATTTCAGTAACAATTACGCGTGCGCCATAACTGCGCATGGAGTGTGCACAACCTTTGCCCACATCGCCATAACCGGCTACAACAACTACTTTTCCGGCAATCATCACATCCGTTGCACGTTTAATTCCATCGGCCAGCGATTCACGACAGCCGTACAAATTATCGAATTTCGATTTGGTAACCGAATCGTTCACATTAAAAGCAGGAAACAAAAGTTTGCCTTCATTCATCATCTGGTACAAACGATGCACTCCGGTAGTGGTTTCTTCCGAAACTCCTTTAATTAAAGGCACCTGGCGAGTCCAGCGTTGCGGATCGAAAGCCAAAACTTCCTTCAACGCGCTGTTCAGTTCGCGTTCATCTTCAGCTTCAACCGGCAAATCCAGAATCGCCGGATTTTTTTCGGCTTCAAAACCGCGGTGAATCATTATGGTTGCATCGCCACCATCATCAACCAGTAAAGTTGGCCCGAGGCCATTGCCAAAATCCAAAGCCCGTTCGGTACACCACCAATATTCGGCCAGTGTTTCGCCTTTCCATGCAAAAACGGGAATTCCGGCAGCAGCAATAGCGGCGGCAGCATGATCCTGTGTACTGAAAATATTACAACTTGCCCAACGTACTTCAGCGCCAAGTTCGGCCAGCGTTTCAATCAAAACAGCCGTCTGAATAGTCATATGAAGGGAGCCCATGACCCGGGCACCTTTAAGCGGTTTATTAGCTGCATATTTTTTACGGATAGCCATCAAGCCGGGCATTTCCTTTTCAGCAATTTCAATTTCTTTTCGACCGAAATCGGCTAAAGATATATCGGCTACTTTATAAGCCAATTGTTCCAAAGTTCTTATAGTCATTTTTGTAAAATATATTTTGGGTGCAAAGATAATTAAATCAACCCATTTTGCATGTTAATGATAATTAACAAACCAACGATTCGTTGAAATTCGACACGCCATTATTTCCCAGAAGTTCAAACCCCAGCTCATGCCTGAGATGTTACCCCGAAAAAGCTGAGGGTATCGGTCTTATCCCTGGCCAGTTGTTCTTTCAACGCATCGATTGAAGCAAACTTCTGCTCTTCGCGAAGCTTTTTATAGAATATCAATTCGATGGGAGCGCCGTAAATATCTGATTCAAAATCGAAAATATGTACTTCAATACTTCGGTGATCAGCATTGTTATTAATGGTCGGGCGGCTCCCAATGTTTAACATTCCCCGATAAACCTGACCGTGAATTCTTGCCTTAACCGCATAAACGCCATACCCCGGAATAATTTTATCAGGATCGGAAGCTTCCACATTGGCGGTGGGAAACTGAATTTTTCGTCCCAGTTTTTGTCCTTCAACCACAGTTCCGTGCAAAGAAAAGGGGTATCCTAAAAAGGCGTTGGCGGTTTCAAAGTCGCCCTGCTGAATGGCTTCGCGTATTTTTGTTGAACTGATATTGGATTCATTCATCAGCAAAACATCCAGCTTCTCGATCTGAAAATCTAACCTGGCAGCACAATTCTTTAGAAATTCGAAATCGCCCTGTCTGTTTTTTCCAAATTTATGATCATATCCAACTACGAGGTATTTGGTATGAATTTGTCCCACCAAAATCTGTTCAACAAACTGCTCGTAGCTGAGTTGCGCAAATTCAGGAGTAAAAGGATAAATAATCAGATGATCAATACCTGATTGCTCAAACAATTCAATTTTTTCATCCAGCGTGGTAAGGATACGCAGGGTCGATTCTCCCGGGGCTACCACCTTTCGCGGATGCGGATCGAAAGTAAAAATGACAGATTCCCCATTCAGGCTTGCAGCCAAATCGTGCAGCCGGGCAATAATTTTCCGGTGCCCCAAATGAACTCCATCAAAAGTACCAATAGTAAGTACCGGTTTCTTTGCGTAAAAACTATTCAGATCTCTGTGTATCTTCACCTCTGTCAGCGTTTGAATTCTGTTGCAAAATTAATTATTTCATCGGGCCGGTAACTACAAAAAAAACACCAAATGGTTGGTATGTTTCAAAACTTGACCCTACCAGCAATTTATGAAAGCGAAATTATTATTTTTATGCCCGTTATTGACCAATAAAAATTGTGACTGTGAAAAAATTATTCCCGATTGTACTAGCGCTGTCTATATTAGCATTTGCCTGCAAAAAACCTAATGAATTTGTAATCAGCGGAAAAATCACCAATGCTGAAGAAAAATACCTTTATCTGGATGAATTAAAAGTATCGTCGAACGTACCGGTCGATTCTGTAAAATTGGGGAAAGACGGTTCTTTTAAATTCAAAGGAAAGATTGGTTATCCGAACTTCTACCTTCTTCGGATGAATCAAAAGAATTTCATTACGTTGCTGGTCGATACTACCGAAAAGATTACGGTGTATGGCGATGCTGCCAATTTCGCGCGCGACTACATCGTAGAAGGATCTCCGGGGTCGTTGCTGGTTCAGGAACTAAACACCAGGCTCACTGCCACCAAGCATAAATTAGACTCCATCAACAGTCAGATTAATGCCTTCCGCGGAAGGGAAGATTACGACAGTTATAAACTTAAATGGGATCAGGAATTAGCCACCATCAAGCAAAACCAGATTAAATATTCAACTGAGTTTGTTCAGAAACACCCGTTTTCGTTGTCGTCGGTACTGGCTTTGTACCAAAAATTTGACGATTCGCATTACGTCGTGCAGGATTTACAGTCCCTAAAAGTCGGTGCGTCAGCGTTACATTCCATATTTCCAAAATCGGAACACGTTAAAGCACTATACGCCAATACTCAACGATTGATGGCCGAGCAAAGAAACAGCAAACTTCAGGAATTTATTGCCGAAAACGGAGCAAATTCGCCCGACATAATCCTTCCCGATAACCATGGCCGCGAGGTGTCGCTTTCGTCAATAAAAAGCAAATTAATCCTGATTCAATTCTGGTCGGCAGCCGATCGTAACTCGCGCATCCAGAACGAAGCACTGGTCGAACTTTATAACAAATACAAATCGAGAGGGCTTGAAATCTACCAGGTAAGTGTTGACACCGATCGTAGTGCATGGCTGGCCGCTATTGAGCAGGATAAGTTAAACTGGATTAACGTAGGCGACATGAAAGGAAGCGTTACTGCCTTGAATAACTACAACATACAAGCTGTACCCGCCAATTATATTCTCGACGGGGAAAGGCGTATTGTGGCACGAAACCTTGCAGGCCCGCAACTGGATCAGGCAGTCGGAAAATTGATCAAATAGCCCATTTCTTAAGCGAATATGAACAGGGCAGCCATTCGCCAGCCTGCACTTTGGCTCTTAATTATTAACCGTTATATTTGCGTGCATATTTTTGAATCAATCTTTTCCATGTTTTGAAAAATCAAGACAAAAAAGCATATTTTATATCCGACATTCACCTGGGAGCTCCGGCTCTGAAGAACAACAGGGAACGAGAGCTCGCTTTCGTTGGCTGGTTAAATGAAATTAAAGAAGATGCTTCGCACCTTTTTCTGATGGGCGACATTTTCGATTTTTGGTTCGAATACAAAACCGTTGTTCCACGTGGGTTTACACGTACCTTAGGAAAAATTGCCGAACTGGCCGACTCAGGCATCGAAGTTCATTTCTTTACCGGGAACCACGACGTTTGGGTTTTCGACTATTTGCCCAACGAACTCGGAATGACTCTCCACCGCAACGAATTCAGGACAGAAATTTCGGGAAAACGATTTTATCTGGCGCATGGCGATGGACTTGATGCCACAGATAAAGGCTACCTATTCCTGAAGAAAATGTTTACGAGCAAAACGTTGCAATGGATGTTTGCACGGATTCATCCCAACTTTTCACTTTCTTTCGGGCACCGGTGGTCAAAACATTCGCGTATATCAAAAGGTGTTACCGGCGAAGATTTTAAAGGCACAACCAACGAAGGAATGTTTATTTTTGCAGAGTCAATCCTGAAACAGGAAAAAGTTGATTATTTTATCTTCGGACACCGGCATGTAATGATTGACAGACCGATTGGAGAAAATAGCCGCTACATTAACCTGGGCGACTGGATTCAGTATTTCTCCTTTGGGGTCTTTGACGGAAACGAATTTCAATTGAAACAATATAATTATCAAGGCCCCAGAGGTCACTGAAAATAGAATTATGACAAAACGGGTTTATACTAAAATTGTGGGAACAGGAAGTTACCTTCCTTCACGCGCTATCGGCAATGATTATTTCAATACGTACACTTTTTATGATCATTGCTCGAAAGAACCATTTGAGAAAACCAACGAAGAGATTATCCGGAAATTTAAAGAGATAACCAATATTAGCGAACGCCGGTGGATTAGCGATGAGCTGCACAATTCCGACATGGCTGCGTTTGCGATCAAAGAAGCCCTGGAATCGGCCAATCTTGATCCTGAAACACTCGATTTCATTATTATCGCACACAACTTCGGTGATGTTGACCTGGTATCTACCCGTGTCGATATCCTGCCCAGCCTTGCCAACCGGGTAAAGGCCAAACTGGACATTAAAAATCCGGAGTGTTTCTGTCACGACATCATTTCGGGTTGTCCGGGCTGGACACAGGGTATGATTACTGCTGATGCCTACATCCGCAGCGGAATAGCCAAACGGGGAGTTGTTGTGGGTTCCGATGTTCTTTCGCGCATTTCAGACCCGCACGACCGCGACACCATGATTTATGCCGATGGCGCCGGGGCAACTATCGTGGAAGCCGTTGAAAGTGATGAACCTACCGGAATCCTGTCTCATTCGAGCCGTTCGGACTCGGTTAACTACTGGAATTTACTGACCAACGGGAAATCGTTCAATCCTGAATTTGAAGGAAACGACCAGTTTATTAAAATGCAAGGGCATAAATTGTATGTCTATGCGCTGTCGTATGTTCCGGGAGTGGTAAAAGACAGCATTGAAAAAGCCGGGCTGCAACTGAGCGACATTAAAAAAGTACTGATCCATCAGGCCAACGAAAAAATGGACGAAGCCATCCTGAAAAATGTGTTCAAATTGTACCATCAGAAAAACAACATACCCGAAGGAATTATGCCTATGAGTATCGAAAAACTCGGGAATTCATCAACAGCAACGGTTCCAACCTTGCTCGATTTAATCCTGAAAGGAAAAATGGAAGGACAGGAAATTAACGACGGTGATTACATTATCCTTTGCTCGGTAGGCGCCGGGATGAACATCAATTCGATTATCTATAAATGGTAGAAGCTGTTTAAAGCTCTAGCTATAAAAATACCAGCAGATCCGATGACTTTTCAGTTCATCGGATCTGCTGTTTTATTATATCCCGATATTGGCATTGAATGGAAACCAGTTACCATTTCACTGGTTCTTTCCCCCACTCCATGAGATACTTGTTGGCAGTAGAAAACTGCTGATTTCCGAAAAAACCCCGGCTTGCCGAGAGTGGCGACGGATGAACGGATTTCAGCACCAAATGTTTTCGGGTGTCGATAAATTCGCCTTTGCTAATGGCATAATTTCCCCAAAGAATAAAAACCACATGCTCCAGACGATCAGCCACCAGGTGGATGACCGCATCAGTAAATTGCTCCCAGCCCCTTTTCTGATGCGAGCCCGCCTGATGCGCCCGTACAGTTAAAGTTGCATTGAGCAGTAACACTCCTTGTTTGGCCCACCTTTCCAGATTCCCGCTAGTTGGTATCGGCGAACCAATATCCGACTGAATTTCTTTAAAAATATTTCGTAAACTCGGTGGAAAATCCACTCCATCGTTTACCGAAAAGCACAGGCCATGAGCCTGACCAGGTCCATGATAAGGATCCTGCCCCAAAATAACCACTTTAACCCGATCGAACGGGCATTGATCGAAAGCATTAAAAATGAGCTTGGCAGGTGGATAAATTGGCTGGCTCATATATTCTGTGCGCACAAATTGAGTCAGCTCCTGAAAATAGGGCTTTTCAAATTCTCCATGAAGCTGCCTCTTCCAGCTTTCTTCTATTTTTACGTCCATGTTAATTTCTGATTTTGATAACGCAAAGTAACCATTCGTTTAATTCTTTTTGCCACAAAGTCTCTAAGACACAAAGATTGCAAATCTGTGTTTATCTGAGTAATCTATGGTGAATTAATTTGGTATTTTTATTCAAAATTACAAGTATGGAAATCGTATTTCTTTTAGCAGGCCTTTGCCTCGGATTTATCTTATCATTCCTGATCATGAAATCGGGCAAACAGAAACAACAATCTGATTTTGAGCAAAAAATACAGGCCAGCGAACAACTGTTTTTTCAGCAAAAGTTTGAGCTTGAAAAGGGGAAATTGTTGTTCGAAGACCGCAACCAATCCCTGCAAAAAGAAAGGGAAGAATTACTTCTGATGGTTCAACAACTTCGTACTGAAAATGGGATTCAAAGTCAGCAGCACGCCCGTGCCGAGGCAGATTTTAGCAATCTTCAGGAAAAACTGGAATCACAAAAAGCCGAAATGGAGAAACTTCAGCAGAAATTCACCACCGAATTCGAGCATATTGCCACCAAAATACTGAAGCAAAATACCGAAGAATTTTCTGTAGCCCATCAAAAGAGTATTACCGAATTACTTTCTCCGCTGAAAGAAAAGATTCAGGTATTCGAAAAGAAAGTGGAAGATACTTACGAAAAAGGGCTGAAAGACCAAACCGACCTGAAAGCTGAGTTGAAAAAACTGCACGATTTAAATCTGAAAATAAGCGACGAAGCCAATAACCTGACCCGTGCGCTGAAGGGTGACGTAAAAAAACAAGGCAACTGGGGCGAAATGATACTTGAACGAATACTGGAAAGGTCGGGGCTGACAGAAGGCCGCGAATACCGCAAACAAGAAAGTGTCCTTTCGGAGAATGGTCAGCGTTTTCAGCCCGACGTAGTTATTCATTTACCCGATCAAAAACACCTGGTGGTCGATTCGAAAGTCTCGCTGGTTGCCTACGAACGTCTGGTAAATTCGGACAACGAAAAAGACCGGATAAGTTTTATAAGAGAACACCTGCAGAGCGTCAGAAACCACATTAAAACACTTAGCGATAAGCACTATCAAAATTCGCAAGGATTCAACAGCCCCGATTTCGTGTTGCTGTTTATCCCCATCGAATCGTCGTTCAGCATTGCTGTTCAGGAAGATCAGGAATTGTTTTCGTATGCCTGGGACAACAAAGTAGTGATTGTAAGCCCATCAACGTTGTTAGCAACCTTACGCACCATTTCCTCCATCTGGCAACAAGAAAATCAGACCCGGAATGCACTGGAAATCGCCCGTCAAAGCGGAGCGCTCTACGATAAGTTCGTGGCATTTATCGACGATATGGAATCGATCGGAAAAAGTCTGGAAAACACCCGAAAAACCTACGACCAGGCCACCAACAAATTGTATCAGGGAAGCGGCAATCTGGTAAGAAGGGCAGAAAACATCCGAAAACTGGGGGCGAAAACCTCGAAAGAACTGCCGCCTGAAAAAATTACAGAATAATAATCAATTTTTATTCCTCCCGATATTCTGGTTCCAATCCATCTTCGCACACGTCAATCGGAACAATCCATACTACCGGATTGCCATTGCCTTCTCCTCCCTCCGACTCGCGTTTGGCCAGTTCGGAACCAAAAAATACGGCAATATGATCGTGAGGAATATTTTCATCCTCCTCATTGGCAACCACCACGGCATTAATACCGTCGATGCGGACAAAATCGCCCTTTAAAAATGGTAACTCATCCATTGTTTCTTAATTATTCAAAGTAAAAAAAGATGCAGCCATTTATTGACTGCATCGACTCTCATATTTTATCTATTCCGGATTAGCTTGCTTTCAGGCGGACAGAACTGGCTCCGTCAATTTTTTCCTGCGCATAGGGCAGGCTGATCTTCATCTGGCTTACGTTATCCGAAGGAGTATCGAACATGGCATCTACCATGATGTTTTCGCATATCGAACGAAGGCCACGTGCGCCAAGTTTAAATTCGATGGCTTTATCGACAATAAATTCGAGCGCATCTTCATCAAAACTCAATTCAATATCGTCGAGCTGAAACAATTTAACGTACTGTTTGATCAACGAATTACGAGGTTCTGTCAGAATGCTGCGCAAAGCTTTCCTGTCGAGCGGTTCGAGGTAAGTCAGAACCGGAATACGGCCAATAATTTCAGGAATAAGCCCGAACGATTTTAAATCCTGAGGTGAAATGTATTGCAACATGTTGTCGCGATCCAGGTGATCGGCTTGTTTCTGGGCACCGTAACCCACAATCTTGGTATTTAAACGCTGGGCAATCTTCTTTTCAATTCCATCGAAAGCGCCACCGCAAACAAACAGAATATTTTTAGTATTTACGGCAATCATTTTTTGCTCCGGATGTTTTCTTCCGCCTTGCGGAGGTACATTTACAATAGCACCTTCCAGCAGTTTCAACAATCCCTGCTGAACACCTTCACCGGAAACATCGCGGGTGATGGAAGGATTATCACCTTTGCGGGCTATTTTATCAATTTCGTCGATAAACACAATTCCGCGTTCAGCAGCTTCCACATTGTAATCGGCCACCTGAAGCAGGCGGGTCAGTAAGCTTTCAATATCTTCACCCACGTAACCGGCTTCGGTTAAAACAGTGGCATCAACAATAGTAAACGGAACATGTAACATTTTGGCAATGGTCCGTGCCAGTAATGTTTTGCCGGTTCCGGTTTCGCCAACCATGATGATGTTTGATTTTTCAATCTCGGTTTCGTCATTCGAAACAGGCTGATTCAATCTTTTGTAATGGTTGTAAACCGCAACCGAAAGGATTTTTTTTGCCTGATCCTGACCAATCACATACTGATCGAGAAAACTTTTAATCTCCTTGGGTTTCATCAGTTTGAGACCCTTGGTATCAAAGGTTTCGTCTTTTCTGAATTCCTCCTCGACAATGGCATGGGCCTGCTCCACACAATTATCACAAATATGTCCTTCCATGCCGGCAATCAGCAAGTTGACTTCTTTTTTCTCGCGCCCGCAAAAGGAACATTTATCCATTTTCATTTTCAAGATGTATCAATTATTTATGTCTGATCAAAACTTCATCGATCATGCCATACTCTTTAGCCTCTGTCGAGGTCATCCAGTAATCACGGTCGCTATCTTTTTCTACCTGTTCAAACGTATTTCCACTGTGGTAGGCAATGATATCATACAATTCCTTTTTCAGCTTGATGATTTCGCGGGCCGTAATCTCAATATCAGATGCCTGACCTGAGGCGCCCCCCATTGGTTGATGAATCATCACACGCGAATGCTTTAAAGCCGAGCGTTTCCCTTTTTCTCCGGCAGTAAGCAAAACGGCTCCCATCGAAGCAGCCATTCCGGTACAAATCGTAGCCACATGCGAAGAAATATACTGCATGGTGTCGTAGATTCCCAAACCTGCATGTACCGAGCCTCCGGGTGTATTGAAATAAATCTGAATATCCTTGCTCGGATCGGCTGATTCGAGGAAAAGCAACTGTGCCTGTACAATATTGGCAATATAGTCGTCAATTGGTGTACCCAGAAAAATGATACGGTCCATCATCAGTCGGGAAAACACATCCATTGAAGCTACGTTCAACTGACGTTCTTCAATGATATAGGGGGTAAGACTATTGGTAAAAATGGAATCAAAACGATTTAAATTAAGGCTACTGATGCCCAGATGCTTAGTTGCATATTTATTAAATTCTCTTCCGTCGTTCATAATTATGGTCTCCTGTTAAAAAAAAACTTTGCAAAAAGCTGATTAAGCCCATTCGGGAATGGCTAAATCAGATTTTCACAAAGTTAAGAAAATATGCTATTGGCTATACAGCCAAAAAATTAATTTTCAAGCATTTTGTTAAACTCATCGTAGCTCACCGTCTGCATATCGAGTGTAACTTTATCTTTTATAGTGGCAACAATCAGGTCTTCCTGTTTACGTGCAACAATCTTGCGTCGCTCTTCTTCGTTCTTCAGCATATGGTTGGCATAATTTTCAAGGTGCTCTTCGCCAACATTATTTAAGCCATACTGACGAAACTGCATCAAAGCCATATCTTTTGCCAATGCGCGAACATCTTCCTCCGTAATTTGAAGCGAGTTGTCTTTAACGATTTTATCCTTTATCAATTGCCATTTCAGGTCAACCATAAAGTTATCGAAATCAGCCTCTATTTGCTCCGGAGTCATTTTTTCGTTGGTTGCCAGAATCCAGCGTTTCAGGAAAGCCT
The DNA here is from genome assembly GCA_019459525.1 of Prolixibacteraceae bacterium. GTDB lineage: Bacteria > Bacteroidota > Bacteroidia > Bacteroidales > Prolixibacteraceae > Aquipluma. The sequence continues at coordinate 10,225 of JAIBEY010000027.1, read as the reverse complement.
CAGGCAAATCAAACTGAATAGCTTTCAACAATGAATCGCGGCTATCGAGTGCAAATTTATAGTTGCTTGAATAAACAAAATTTTCTTCCAGCTCAGCTTTCACTTTGGCTTTAAACTCTTCTTCGGTGGTAATTCCCGAATCTTCGCCATAAATTTTGCCGAATAAATCCTGGTTCAATTCAGCTTTTTCGAAACGTAACACTTCCACAACAGTAAAACTGAAATTTCCTGAAATATTTTCTGCTTCTTCGTGAGAAATATTGAGCATGTGCCCAACTTCGTGTTTGTTTTCGTAAGCTTTAACCGGATCGAAAACAACAACATCCCCGGCTTTTTTACCGATGAAAGAAGCTTTAACTTCTTCGTCTTTCATCAGGTCGATAGCAATAACAACCTGTTCAGCTTTAACGCCACCTTCCAGTTCGCTACCGTCTTCGTTCAGTTGAACGAAATTTCCACGAACAGTATCTTTTTCTTCTACAGCATCCACCACTTTATTTTCGCCTAAACGACCGGCATAAGCATCCAGTTGTTTTTCAACCATATCATCACTGGCCGAAATGCTATAATAAGGTATAGTCGTTTCAGTATCGAGTTTTACTCCAAATTCAGGAGCCATAGCCACATCAAACACAAAACTGTAATCGGTCTGGTTTTCCCAATCAATTACCGGTTGTTTTTCATCGTTTGGAAGTGGTTCGCCCAATACATTCAGTTTCTCAGCATGAATATAATCGGTAAGACTCTTTGAGAGGATTTTATTAACTTCTTCAGCAAGAGCAGCCTTTCCATACATTTTTTTGATCAAACCAGCAGGAACCATTCCCGGACGAAATCCTGGCATATTCGCTTTTTTGCGATAATTTTTCAGAACATCATTTACAGTAGCTTCGTAATCATTTTTCTCAACCAACACGGTGATAATCGCGTTCAGTTCGTCGATATTTTCTCTGGTAATATTCATAATTCAATACTTAAAGTTATTGGAAATGAGGAAGGAAGAAGAACTTTTGATAAGTTCCGGATCCAAAACCTGTTGCTTTAAATTAACAAAAACCGCTTGCTTATCCTTTTTCAAGGTAAAGCAAGGCGGTTATCTTCTGCTGTGCGGGCGAAGGGACTCGAACCCCCACGCCGTAAGGCACCAGATCCTAAGTCTGGCACGTCTACCAATTCCGCCACGCCCGCTAAATGCGGTGCAAATGTATGTGATTTTTCTTACACATACAACAGCACACCCAAATCTTTTTAAATGTTTTTTAAAGTTAAAACCAGACTATCGTAATTCGAAATTCTGACCAAGATAAACGCGCCGAACTTCTTCGTCAGAAGCAAGCTCCTCGGCGGTTCCGGCTTTCATGATTGACCCTTCGTACAAAAGGTATGATCTGTCGGTAATCGTAAGTGTCTCGTGAACGTTGTGGTCGGTAATTAAAACCCCTATGTTTTTATCTCGCAGAGTCTTTATAATGTGCTGGATATCTTCAACCGCAATAGGATCAACTCCGGCAAATGGTTCATCAAGTAAAATGAATTTCGGGTCGATAGCCAAAGCTCTCGCAATTTCGGTACGGCGACGTTCCCCCCCGGATAATTGATAACCTTTGCTTTTACGAATATGCTGCAAGCTGAATTCAGTCAACAACGTTTCCACCCGTTGATGCTGTTCTGCCTTTGGGAGCTTAGTCATTTCGAGTACCGAGAGGATATTGTCTTCAACACTCATTTGCCTGAAAACAGAAGCCTCCTGTGCCAGGTAACCAATTCCTTTCTGGGCCCTTTTATAAACCGGGAGCATGGTAATCTCTTCGTCGTCAATAAAAATCCTGCCCGACAAAGGTTTAATCAAGCCAACAATCATATAAAACGAAGTAGTTTTCCCGGCGCCATTGGGGCCCAAAAGTCCAACAATTTCGCCCTGATTGACTTCAAAAGAAACGCCCTTAACAACTGTTCTTTTTCGATACTTCTTTACAATATTTTCAGCCCGTAGTTTCATCCAAAAAAAAAATTATCAGCAATTATTAAATTTCTTCGAGCCTTTTAAGGTTTGCCTTCTCAACATTACCGGAGATAAAAATACTGATCTCGTAAAGAATGACAAGCGGAATGGCCACCAACATCTGGCTAAGCACATCAGGCGGTGTAATGATTGCTGCAATAATCAGCAAAACCACATACGAATGCCGTCTGTATTTCCGAAGGAACTTTGGAGTAAGCAGCCCTACCTTACTAAGGAAATAAACAATAACAGGCAATTCAAACGACACGCCTCCGGCAATGACGATTGAAGTAACTGAACTGATGTATGAGAGGATATTAATCTGGTTGCTTATCTCTTTGCTTATGCTGTATGTTGCGAGGAAATCGATAGAGAAAGGTACAATCAGGTAATATCCGAACAATATCCCCATAACGAAAAGCCCCGACATGATAGCAACTGCCCCCGAAGCATGTTTCCGTTCATTCTCGTAAAGGGCAGGTTTTATAAAGCTCCAGAACTGGTAAACCACATAAGGAAAAGCAACGATAAAACCGACAATAATAGCTGTCCAGATTGAAACCATGAACTGCCCCGACATGTTAAAACTAATTAGCTGAAGTGGCTGGCTGTTTAGGCCCTTCGATTCCATTCCCAAAAAATTGCTAACCTTTATAATCATTTGGCTCGTCCAGAAATCAGGATTTTTAGGTGCCAGTATGATAGAATCCCAGATAAAATCGCTGTAAATAAATGCCAGAACAGCAAAAACCATAATGGCAATGGCTGAACGAATAATATGCCACCTCAGAGCTTCCAAATGATCGAGAAACGACATTTCTGCTTTAGGTTCTTTCGTCTTTTTCTTTTTAGTGGATTGCTCTTCTCTGGTAGTTTCTTCAGACATGATTCAGGAAATAATAGGGCTGATTGGTTAAAATAAATTCGCACAAATATAGCTTATAATCCTTATTCATAAGGCAAGCGTCTTCTTAATTTTACTTAAAAGCTGGCCAAAAGTATTTAATTTCAATTAAAAGGATTGCATTTTGAATGATATTTTATATACCTTCGGGATACTTATACAAATTGCGATTTAATTTTTTTGATCTGGAAAAGATCTTTGAATATGGGAATAGAGTATACATTATCAGAACAACTCCAAAAACATTTTGGATTTGATCGTTTTAAGGGGCAACAGGAAGAAGTAATTAAAAGTGTGTTGGGGGGCAATGATACTTTTGTATTGATGCCTACAGGAGGTGGAAAATCTTTGTGTTACCAATTACCCGCACTGATTATGGAAGGGACCGCAATTATCATCTCTCCCCTGATCGCTTTAATGAAAAACCAGGTTGATTCGATACGGAGTTTTGGCACAGAAGATGGCATTGCCCACTTTTTAAATTCGTCGCTCACCAAAGCTGCGGCGCAAAAAGTCAGGGACGATGTTACCAGCGGAAGAACCAAGCTGCTTTATGTGGCTCCTGAAAGTTTGACGAAGGAAGACAATATTGAATTCCTGAAAAATGTCAAAATTTCGTTTTACGCCATTGATGAAGCGCATTGTATTTCGGAATGGGGACATGATTTCAGACCCGAATACCGGCGAATAAAACCCATTGTTTCGGAAATCGGACAAGCCCCGCTAATTGCCCTTACAGCAACAGCAACGGCTAAAGTACAGCACGACATACAAAAAACACTGGGAATGCTCAATGCCAATGTATTTAAGGCTTCATTCAACCGGCCAAACCTGTACTACGAAGTCAAGCCAAAGTCGAAACCCGAATCCCAGATTATCAAATTCATCAAGGAAAATGAAGGTAAATCGGGTATTATTTATTGCCTCAGCCGGAAAAAGGTGGAAGAACTGGCCGAAACGCTGGTTGTCAACAACATAAAAGCCCTTGCTTATCACGCCGGAATGGATTCGGCTACCCGCTCCGGAAATCAGGATAAATTTCTGATGGAAGAAGTGGATGTGATTGTGGCCACCATTGCCTTTGGGATGGGAATTGACAAGCCCGATGTCCGATTTGTGATCCATTACGACATTCCGAAAAGCCTTGAAGGCTATTATCAGGAAACCGGACGTGCCGGTCGCGACGGAGGCGAAGGGAAATGTATCACGTTGTATTCGGCGAAAGACATCCAGAAACTCGAAAAATTTATGCAAGGGAAACCGGTAGCCGAACAGGAAATCGGTCGCCAGTTGTTGCTGGATACCGCCTCCTACGCCGAATCGGCCATTTGCCGACGGATTATTCTGCTTAATTATTTTGGGGAAAAACTGGAAGAACCTTGCGGCAACTGCGACAACTGCATCAATCCAAAAGAACAGATTGAAGCTAAAGACGAGATCTGCCGTGCGTTGCAAGCCATTATTGAAGTAAAAGAAAAATACAAAGCAGAGCATTTGTCGGATGTTCTTACCGGCAAACAGACTGCAGCAGTTAAATCATTCCGCCATTACGAGCTCGAGGCTTTTAATTCAGGTAATGATCATGGTGAAAAATTCTGGAATGCCGTTTTCAGGCAAAGTATGATTGCCGGATTCATCAGCAAAGACATTGAAAACTACGGGTTGCTGAAAATGACACAGAAAGGTTACGATTTTCTGGAAAATCCGCACGACTTCCTTCTGGTTCGAAACCACGATTACGATGCCATTGAAGAAGAAGCCAATGCCGCAGCCGCCCAGGCGAGTGGCGCCGGTGATCCGGAATTGTTTGCCATGCTGAAGGATTTACGGAAAAAAATCTCGAAGAAATTAAACCTGCCGCCATTTGTAATCTTCCAGGATCCATCGCTGGCCGATATGGCCCTGCAATACCCGATTACCATTGAAGAACTAAAATACATTCAAGGTGTTGGAGAGGGGAAAGCCAAACGATACGGTGCCGAATTCGTTGAGCTGATCAAGGCTTATGTGGAAGAAAACGAAATTGACCGCCCGCAGGATATGGTGGTTAAGAGTGTAGCGAATAAATCGAAATTAAAGGTAGGCATAATACAAAGTATCGACCGTAAAATTTCGCTTGATGATATCGCCGATTCCAAGGGAATTGATCTGAAAGAACTGATCTCGGAACTGGAAGCGATTGTCAACTCGGGCACGAAAATAAATATTGACTATTACATCGACGAAATACTAGACGAAGATCATCAGGAAGAAATATTCGAATATTTCCGTGAAGCCGAGGACGATAGTATTGAAGCGGCTCTTAAAGAACTGGGAGAAGATAACTATTCGGAAGACGACATTCGTATGATGCGAATTCGCTTTTTATCAGAAATGGGTAATTAGAGAACGACTTGATTGCTGAAAATTGAGAATTCTCCCGGCACTTGTGGTTTCCGTAAGTGATCCGACAAAAGATTAATCCTGACAGGTTTCCCCGTCAGGATTTTTTTTCACGAATTTGCAATATTAGAAATAATTGGGCTTTACATATTTTTTTCGGTAGAGATTAAAGTCGTACCCGACAATAAATTCGTAAGTTCCGAGCTGATATTTCCGAATATCGGGAACTACAAAATATTCTGCGGCGTAGCCCAGACGTAAATTATTTTTAAACGTATATTGCCCCGAGAAACACATCGCTCCGTTACTTCGTAAGTTAAATCCCACCTGAAAATCGGAAGGAAAATAAACTACAGCAGCAGCATCGAAATACAAAGGTTTACCAATAGTTCCCACAACCAGCAAATTTGGCCGGAACCGAATACTCTTCGGAAGGCGAAATACATAACCACTTGAAAGATAAATAGTCTTCAACTCAGGCAACGAAGAATAGTTGCTGCGGTTTACCTTAAATGTGTTATTAACCATTTGCGGAATCGAAAGGCTCACGTAATAATCTTCGTTATACAATACTCCACCGACCCCAAAAACAGTCATGTAATACAGCCGGATATCGCTGGTAAATTCAGGATCCGGGACATAGTCAGGATACAACTGATAATCAGGTAAATTATTGTCAACATTCAATATCCCGGCCCGCAGTCCAAGCCGCAAATAATAATGCATATCAAGCCGAACCTGGTAAGAATAGTCTCCTGTCAGAAAAAGACGTTTCTCCCTACCGGTATTCAGGCGCTGAATGTTGATGCCCACACCACTTTTCTGATCTTTAATTGGGGTAAAATAGGTGAGGTTCTGAGTTAACGGAGCCCCCTTTATTCCGACCCAATTGCTACGGGTAGAAAGCATAAGCCCTGCCCTATCCCACATCCCCACATAAGCCGGATTAATCGTATGCATATTGGTAATATACTGGAGCGACCAAGGAAACTCCTGCCCCAAAACGCAGCGAATTCCCAGGCCGAAAAGAAAGCATATCACTATAACAATATGTATAAATCTCTTAATCATCAGAATCAAATTAATACGAAACGAAAACGAAACTTTTCTTGACTTCTCCGTTACCTAAAACAAGTACATAATAATATGTCCCCGGAGTAACTTTTCCTCCGCTAACCGAAGATGCCCTATTGGTACTTCTGGCATCCCACCAAGCCCGTTCATGAGTTCCCCAGAATTCCAGGTTTCCGTAATGTTCTTTTTCAAATAGTTTATTTCCCAACTGGTCGAAAATATACAATTTGGCATCCGGGAAGTGATCGATACAATAGATCTGGAAGTAATCGTGAATATTGTCGTTGTTTGGAGAGAATGCTTCCGGAACAAACAAATCGCAATCGCGTCCATAATCCAGGTACTCCGGATGTCCATCGAAATCAGTATCATCATTACTGAAATTTCCATCCATATTCAGGTCCTCAAACCGGGTCAGGTATTCATCATTGTCATCGTTGATATCTCTCCAGTCAGGCTCCCCATCTCCGTCAAAATCCTGCATTGCAGCATTTGAACTCACCATATTAACGTCCTGATTACTGTATCTGTTAGCCGTATCATAAGCATCATCAAGCCCGTCGGTATCGTCATCTCCTCCATTCAATACATAATCTGGTCTTCCATTGGCATTCATATCATGACCTTCAATGTAATCGGGAACACCATCGTTATCAGAATCAGCATCCAGAAAGTCCGGAGTTCCATCCTCATCGGTATCAACAGGACCGAGCGCCGTCCCGCCAAAATCGGCATCATAGGCATCATCAATACCATCCAAATCAGCATCGGCTTTACTTGGTGGAATATAACCCGAATTTGATTGTGCTTCAAAATTATCAACAATACCGTCGTTATCGGCATCAATATCTAACCAGTTTGGATTTCCATCTCCATCCGAATCGGTAGTAAGCCCTTCGTCGGCATTCAAAATGCCATCGGCATCGGCATCCGGATCAATCGTATCGGTTAAGCCATCGCAATCAAAATCAGGATAAATCGAAATTATAACAGTTGCGGTATCTCCCATATAATGATTGGAGTCGAAAATGGCATATTCAAATACGTCCAACCCGGTATAACCAACGGCAGCTTCATACTCAAATGTTCCGTCCGCATTTATAATCACTTTTCCGTATTTAGGATTCGTAACCGGGGTCTGGTCGATAAAGAAAAGATCACCATCCGGATCGGAATCGTTGTCAAGCAGGCTACCATTCGCCGCAAAGCATCCGGCAGAAAATTCATCATTGGTCGCAACCGGTGGCATATTGGGTGAAGGAATGAAAACAATCTTTTCGGATCGACATCCATTCGCATCAACAACTGTAACTTTATAAGGCCCTTCCATAAGATTACCAATATCCTCCGTTGTTTCGCCATTACTCCAGTTATAACTGTATGGTCCGGTACCTCCTGAAACGGTCAGATTAATTGCACCTTTTTGTCCACTCATGTAATCAATTTCAGTTATCGACTCACTGATTACGATTGGGGAAGGTTGACTGATTGCCACATTCACGCCTTGAGCCGAATTACAACCGAGAACCTTAACCGATAAATTGTTATAGGGTCCGGCCTTGGCAATTACAGTTGCCTGAGATACACTAACTGCAACATTCGTGAATTGGCCCCCATCATACGTTATATCATACACACCATTCGGCACTCCAATAAAGTCGAAATCTATTCTGCCATTTTCTCCAGGGCACTTCGGGTCATCAGCTTTCGCGATAATTAAAATTGGTCCGGTTGGTATTGGGAATATTGTTCGGGTAACTGCTACTGATTCACACGAACTACCGGCATGGCGGACAACAAAGTTATGGTCGCCCGGAAGAAGCCCGGTAAAGCTTGCCGAAGACTGGAATGGTCCGTTGTCAACGGAATACTCGTAGCCATATCCTTCTTCAGGGAATGTTACAACTGCCCTTCCGTAAGTATCGTTACAGGTTGGCTGGATAACCGTTACTTCAGGAATTGGCGGAACTAAGATCAAAATGGTTAATGTAGTAGTTGTGGCACATAATCCTGCATTCGGGGTAAAAGTATAAGTTGTTGTTACCATATTGTTGATGCCGGGACTCCAGATTCCGGAAATTCCATTCGTGGAAGTTGTTGGCAATGCCGGAATAGTGGCACCAGCGCAATATGGAGGAACAAAAGCAAAGGTTGGAGTAACCGGCGGATTAATTGGAATCGTCAGCTTAACCGGAACTGCGCACAAACCGGCATCTGGCGTAAACGTGTATTCGGTAGTCACGGTATTATTGATGGCCGGACTCCATATCCCGGTGATGCCATTTATGGAAGTTGCAGGCAGTGCCGGGATCATATCGCCTTCGCAATACGGGCCAACAGCAGCAAATGTTGGTGTAACCGATGAATTAATTGTAATTGTTTGCTTAACTGGAACCGCACAATTCCCGCCATCGGGATTGAATGTGTATTCTGTTGTTACCATATTGTCAATAGCCGGGGTCCAACTTCCGGTAATACCATTTGTGGAAGTAGAAGGCAATGCAGGAATTGCATCACCGGCACAATATGAACTTATAACAGCAAAAGTTGGAATGGCATTACCCTCAATCACAATAGTTAACGGAACAGTAGGAGCACATTGCCCGGCATCCGGAGTAAAGGTATAAGTTGTAGTTACCGTATTATCAATAGCCGGGGTCCAGACTCCGGTAATGCCATTTGTGGAAGTAGAAGGTAACGCCGGAATTGTAGCTCCCGCACAATATGGACCGACAGGATCGAAAGTTGGAATGGTATTACCTTCAATAGTTATAGTCAGCGGAACCGATGTAGCGCATTGATCAATATCCGGAGTAAAAGTATAGGTTGTTGTTACCATATTATCAATAGCCGGACTCCAACTTCCGGTAATCCCGTTAACAGATGTAGTTGGTAATGCCGGAATAACAGATCCTGCACAATAGGAATCAACAGCAACAAAAGCAGGTGTTACCGATGGCAGATCAATAGTAATGGTCTGTTTAACCTGAATAGCACATTCCCCGGCGTCAGGAGTAAAAGTATATTCCGTTGTTGATGTATTGTCGATGGCGGGGCTCCAGGTTCCGGAAACCCCATTGATAGAAGTGGTTGGCAAAGCCGGGACCGTAGCTCCGGTACAATACGGACCAACAGCAGCAAATGCAGGAGTTATAATATCATCAACCGTGATGATGGCAGTTCCGGTTTGTGCAGGGAAACAAACCGCTCCGCTGGCATCCGTTACTCCCAATAATTCATAACTAAATATTCCTACCGCTGTTGTTGGAACTGATAAGGTCACAATACCACCAGTTGTGGTTGTGATGGTTTGATCAGCCCCTGAATTCAACCTGTAGGTAAACGTATAAGGTTCAGTCCCGCCAGAACCCGTGAAGGTTATCGCCGGTGAAGGGGCGTTCAGACAGACAGCCGCTGCGCCTGAGATAGAAGCAGAAGGTGCCGGATCAACGGTAACCGTTGCAGTTCCGGTTTGGGGTGGCAAGCAGATTGCCCCACTGGCATCGGTTACACTTACCAGTTCATAAATAAAGGTGCCGGAAGTGGTGGTTGGTACCGATAAGGTTACCTGGCCGCCTAGTGAAGTCGTAAGAATCTGGTCAGCCCCGGAATTCAACCTGTAGGTGAATGTATAGGGTTCTGTTCCGCCAGAGCCAGTAAAGGTAATCGTCGGTTCAGGAGCATTCAGGCAAACAGCTGTTGAACCGGAAATACTTGCTAAAGGAACAGGATTTACCGTAACAACGGCAGTCTCGGTCTGTGCAGGGAAACAAACAGTGCCACTGGCATCGGTTACTCCAAGCAATTCGTAACTAAATGTTCCTGTTGCTGTTGTTGGAACCGACAGAGTCGCAACACTACCT
>JAIBEY010000107.1 GCA_019459525.1 Prolixibacteraceae bacterium | reverse complement strand
AACGGCACAATTACCAAAATTCCTTTTCCTGATTTGGAAACCTGAAGTTCTTTTCGAATGGATCCCTGTTTGAGCCATGCTTTTTTTGCTGCCCGAGGTAAGCCAATCTCGGTTTCCTGATTACAACTGATCGTGATGGTTTTACCTTTCAGGATCAGGTTTGCCGAACCATTGGGCGTTTTCGATTTTAAGGAATAACCGTTTTGCGCAATTTCGGTTCCTTTCCCCAAATAAACGGAATTGATTTTATCTCCTTCAAAACCAACGATTCCGTAGTATCCACTGAAACTTCCGGTTCCTGAAACGAATGTTTTATTTGGATCGACTGACTGGAAAATTTGCTGTTTCGAGCTGCCTTTGCCGAAAACGGTGAGTGCGGTAAAAACATCGCCATCGTTGCGTTTTTCAACCGAGATGCGTTCAACCGAGTTCCCTTTTTCTCCGGTATAAGGTTCAAAAACTACCACAAACGGTTTGGTTTTCGCCTCGGCTTCGGTCCGGATGGTAAACAGCGGAAGTGGTTTGCCGTTGTATTGTTTTCCGGCAGTTTTGGTTTTCAGCGACATGGCCTGAAAATAGTCGCGATTCCCTTTCCCGGCAATTAAAGCCTGCATAAATAGTTTGTTCGAATGTTCATCCTGAATGGAAAAACGGGCAACCAGGTTTTCCGGATATCCGGACAGTTTCTTTACGTCGGTATAAAAACGAAATCCCGGATAATCTTTTTCGGTAACCGGATAGCTGGTCTCCACGGTTTTCAGAGGCGTACGTTTTTCATCCAGAAAGGTCACCTCGTCGCCAATGTTGTGATAGACGTAATCGTTGCTGATGGCGTTGTCGGAACGGTAAATATCGACATAATATCCGCTGGTTGCTGAAGTTCGGACAATGCCCAGCGTGCGCGACTGATTGGTGTTGGTCGATTGATCGAGGTAGCGGGTGTCGGTAAACGAATAATCCGGAGAAACGGCCGTTTCATCAGGCATTGGCTCCATGGCTTCCAGATTAATTTGCCCGATTCGTTTTGTTCCGGCCGACCCGCTGAAAGGAACAGAGCTCGACATTCCTGCGGCAACCACCGTATTGTGAGCCGCCCATTGGCTGTAATAATTCCGGTGAAGCGGGTGTTCATAGTTGGGTCCGGTTCCGGCATCGATGCCCAAAACTTCTCCCAGTCCATACAATTCCATCGCCATTCCGTTGCAATGGTTGTGGTTGTATGTGGCGCCCTGCACGCCAACCATCAGACCGGTTTTCGGATCAGTTCCGTTTCTCTGAAGGAAAAAGCGGGCAAATTCCAGTGTTCCGGTCCGCGGCCATTGGTAATCGGTTTTGGCCTCCTGAATTTCAGGAAGGAAACACAGCAACCCAAGCATTCCGGATTTTTCCCGCTGGTAGATTCCTCCGTCCATCAGTTTTTTCATGGAAGCGAGCATTTCGAGGAGCTCAGGCTGGTTGTATTTGACTGCACCGATCAGGCCGATTTCGAGCGACTCGGCACTCTGCGATGATCTGCCCGTATCGCCAAAAGCGCCAACCGTGAGGTTCGGGAATGAATATTTGAGCATGGCATACGATGCCCGGAATAATGCCGGAAACTTCCGGAAAACATCAAATCCGTTTTTCTCAAGAGCCAGGGAGGCAACCAGTAAATTGCCCACCGGGTAATTGTGGTAACCGCCGGGTTCTTTCCAGTGTCCATCGGGTGTAAGCCATTTTTCAACAGTCGAGGGCAAGGCCAACTGGCCACATCCGCCGTTGATCGTATCTTTTTCGAGTACAAACTGAAGGTAATAGTCCTGTTTTTGTTTGTTTTCGAGGCTCAGCGCGGCAAAAACCAGGGTCGAACTTTCGGCAGCATACCAGTTGTTGTTCCAGAAACCGCGGAAGGCGAGGGTAGAGGCGAACTTTCCGAATACCGTTTCGTACCATTTCAGTTCATATCCTTTTTGTTTCATAAAAGGTTTTACAAAGTCGTAAGCCAGGATAACCGACCGGAAACTTTGGTCTCCGAGGGTTTGCATGTCGAGGAATCCGGTGCGGCATGGCCCGATGATCGGTTCCTGGTAATAGGCGCCTTTGGCCCACTGATCCAGAATGTCGGCTGCAAATCTGGCATATTTTTCTTCGCCGGTGAGCCAGAAAAGGATAGCCGCATCGAGCGCTAATTCGTTAATTTCTCCGTTGATGCTGGTAATGTAGGCCTGCGGATCAGTCCATTCTTTTTGACCGGTTTCCGGATTGAACAGGTTCATCAGTTTGGCCGTATCGTTGGGAACCAATTCTTCGATGGTCGGTTTTCGGTACGAAGTTCCTTTTTCAGTAATGGGCGCACGCAAATACGTGTTTACCCGAACGGTTGGCACTGGCGCGTCGCCTTCCCATTTAACCAGCCGCGATCCGGAATCGTCGGAATATACCTTCGTGTATCGTTTGCCTGGCACCCGGTTCATCAGGTAACGGCTCAAAATCCATTGCGGGTCGGTTTGGTGTCGATCGGCATATGGAGTGACCTCTTTTTGCATTTCGTCGTATATGGATTTGGCCCAGGCTTGCTGCTCAATTTTCTGAAGCACAGAAGCTTTGTCGGCTGGACCAACCAAAATGTGCGGATTTTGCGCTGCTGATTGAAAAATTCCAAGTATAAATAGACAGATAATAAATAGATTTTTGTAGTTCATGTCGTTGGTTTAGATCGGGTTAATTTTGTTTCTTGCTGAAGTCACCTTTTAATTCCGGTTAGTAAAAGCATTTTCAGTTATCTCATCAGCCAGATTGCCGGATGCCTTACCGGGACATTCCGGATCACTTCCGGATGAGTTGGATGGGCAGGCAAACGGAGAAAAGTCTGGATGTAATCTTCGTTTTGATAAGCCAATCCGGCAAATAGTAATGAAGATTGACGCACAGGCCATTCGTCCCAGATGTAAATGTCTTTGGCAAAGGGCCATTTCGTTTTATCGGCGATGAACGGAAAAATAAACTCCATTCCCTTTTTTAGTGATTTTCCATCGGAAGTCTGGAAATCAAACAGGTTTTCTTCCGGAGTGGAAAGAATCCGGGCCAGGTTACACATAGCATCGATGTTGAAAAGTGAGTAGCCGTAGGGTTTAGTCCTTTTCAGTTCGAGCGGAAAACTGCCGTCACCGGACATTTGTGCGGGAAGAAATACATTTTTAAACCGGTCGATACAAAGTTGTTTGACTTCGGTGTTATCAACCAGATTCGCCATCGCTGCAGCGGTTACTGCCCAACATGTTCCGTGGTTGTTTTTAGCGTTCATCTCGTCAATGCCATACGAATGGGTTGTCATCCAGTTCAGAAAATTGCTGAACCAGGTTTTTATTTTCGCTGCTTCTTTCTCCGGAATGGCTTTTTTATCCATCAGAATTTTGGCCGATTGGGCAACTTCAACCAAATGATACGCATCAATCAGTCCGATTCCGCGACCGGTGAAACGCCCCCAGATGGCTTGTGCATACAACATGTTGGGATTCATACGGGTTTCTGGAGCAACGAACCAGGCGTTGAGGTGCTTTAAAACTTGGTCGGCATACCGCTGATTTCCGGTTAGTAACCAGGCTGAAGTTAAGGTTGCCGTGATTTCGCTCAGGCGGATCATGGCCCGGCGGTGATCCACAAAATTTTCCGGATTGGTTTGTCCGTCTTTCTGAATGTATGGCCCCGTTGGGTTTGCCGGATCGGGCCACCAGTAATCGCCTTCGGAGTAAAAATCATTCTTCGCGCCGGCGCTGCGTTTGCACGACGAAGAGGTCACGGTTACCGGTTCTTCTTTCAGCATTTGGGTTGCCCGCTCAATGGTTTCTTCCCGGATATTTTCAATGACTTTCTGTGACAGAGCTTCGCTTTTTCGCAAATAATCCGGACCGGTATTCTGATCGGTCGCATACGGTTTTTCGGCTATGTTCTGTTTTGTCTGCGGGTCGTTGTTTTGATCAGGAATAGCTAAAATTGGTAGAGCCGGTTTTTCGGCCGAAAGGTATTCCCCCGCCGAATTTACGGGATAAACACCGGCCTGCATCTGTCCGGGAATCAGGAACGTGAATAAAAAAGTAACGAGCATTCCGGTTTCAAATCTTGGAAGAATCATTTGTTTGTAATAAGGTTCCCGGCAGGCATTTAATTCTGTCAGGAATGATGATATTAAATTATTTCTTCTTGATCAGTTTAATTGCAACTGTTTTTCCGGCTTCGTCGCCTTTAGGCAAACGAATCCACAGCATTGAATTGTTCTGTTCGTGGGTTACTTTTACCGAAGGATGCGCTGTTTGATAATTCCCTTTCAGGGTTAACTGAATCTGGTCTAGTTTCTGTGTCGGGTCGGATACTGAAACCGACAGCCCATCCTTTTCCCTTCTAACCATTAGCACGCCGGGCTGGTCGGTTTCTATTCCACCAAAGATTTCAGATTTTCCGGCCTGATAAAATACGATTCCACCCCATTGCTGGTTGGATGAAATTACGGCTTGTATGTTGTTTTCGTTTTTCACAATGCGGAAAGACGGTTTCGTTTCCAATTTCTGCATTTGGGCTTTAGTTGCCTGAGGAATAATTGAATAGGCATACGTTCCCCCTGATGGATTGGTGCCGTGTTCGAACCACAGTTTAAATATTCCGGATTGGATCGGTTCGTCTTTATACATGGAAGCTACCCGGTTCCAGGATCCAGTAACAGTCTTTGTTTCGAGTTTCAGATTTCCTCCATCGGGGAAATAATAGCCGGCCTGATCGTGTAAAATCCATTTTGGGGTGATGGTTTCAGACGACTCTGCCGGAACTGACTTTTCGGTTTTGGTTTTCGCCAGCACAGCGCCTTTCAGAAACGATTGATTTACCGAGGTTGTTACCGGGATTCCGGTTGACGAAGTGATTCCGGCACCCAGGCAAACGATTTGGTTGTTAAAAATGAACCATGCTTTTTTAGCCGCAATTCCGTCGCGGTTGTAGTCCATCACGGCAATCCCGGTTTTCCCGTCAGAAACACCGCCTACAAAGTTGCTTGCAATTCGGTAGCCGCTGGCGGTAAGTACAGGTAATTCCTTATCGTCCTGGTGGGTGGTTGTCCCCGGAATTTTCTTCCAGTCCCAGTGCGGAAAAATATTTTCGTATTCTTTGCCGGTTTGATACAGGTAGGTTGCGCCGTCGCCAAGATAATACCCACGAATATTTTCGGAGTTACACGATTCGGCGCCAATAACACGTTCCGAGCACATTTTAACCGAGAAATAATAATCGGGAGTACGTTGAACCTGGAAGTCGGAACGCCAAAAGTGTCGGTTCCCTTTTAGTGTTTCATAGTTCCCAGCTTTCTGGTAAGTTACAGCATAAGCCGGATCGAGCTTTTCCATCTGGCTGAAAGCGCCCGCCAGGTTTCGTGCTTTTCCGGTTTGTGCATTTACAAACAACTGCCGGCCGCAGGCGCTGATGTCCATCTGGTTTTTCCAGGTAATCCACTGTTGTCCTTCAAGCAGGTAATCGCGCAGGATGCTCATTTTCGATTCATCAAAAAAGAACGGCGTGTTTCTTAACAGCCTGATCCATTTGATCATATCGTTCACAAAAGACAGTCCGTAGTTCCCGAACTGTATTTGTGGCCCGTGCTGGTGGAACGATCCGTCGGGCTGGATGCCTTCGCCCAAGCTTACTTTCATTTCTTCCTGAATGGATTGAGCTGCTTTTCGAATGGTCGCATCATCGCGCAACAGTAAAGATTTCAGGAGAACATTTCCAGACTGCCAAACCTTGTTTTGGCCGGTCATACCGATTTTTGCGCGGTCGAGGATTTTGATGCCTTTGGCCATTTGTTCGGGTGAAAGCTGCTCTTCCATCAAAATCAGGACGGGCGCCAGTTGCATGGGCACGCCAATTTCGGGGTACCACCAGTTGGGGCACTGGAAATCATTGTCGAGCCAATAATTGAGCGCCAGGTGGATTTTAGCCAGTAGTTTCGGATTGTTATAAAAATCGGATCCGGGTTTTTGCCAGGCTTTGGCCATCGTTTGCAGATAACTGATGTGCAGGGCGGGTTCCCAGCTTCCACGCTGTTTGCTTTGGTATGGAATATTGGCCCATGCCCCGCGTTCATCCATGCGGTCAACCAGGGCCTGTAACGTATCGCTGACAGAATTTCCGGAAAGCAATTCATCCAAAATATTTTTGTGCAACTGCGTTAAATCTGCCGGATAATCGGCTTTAGGCTGGGCAAAAATACTGGTTGAAACGGTTAGCCAGGAAAGAAGTGCCAATAGAAAAAATCGGTTCATTGCTGTTGGTTTAAGTACTTGAATTATTTCTTGAAGTCCACTTTAACTGATTCACTGTTGAGGAAAGGTACACGAACCATCCAAACTCCTTTTCCGGTTTCATTTACTCCAGGTGTCCAATGCCTTTTCAAACTTTGCACTTTTAACATCAACCGAACCGGGAATCAGCAACACCTGTATCGCCTGTTTTTCGAGGGGTTTGAGCTGTATTTCGAAACCCACCAGCGTGGTCCCGGGATTGGGTGCGTCGTAAGTGGTCGTTGGGGTAGTTGACCATGTTTTCATCGTTACTTTAGCCGAAGTATTTACCTTCAGGTTCATCGTTTTACCATCTTTGGTAAGTACAATGCCGTTTTTGCCGAGTTTTGGGGTAGCCGAAGTTAACATGGTCCACCGAAGCGTTGCTGGTTTGTTGCTGGCAACCAACTCGTCGCTGACGACAACAAATTTCTGATCAACGATGGCAACTCCGCGTTTAGCAGAGGTCAGTTGGTTTTCGTAAACCTGCGAAATATCTGATACGGCATACATAAAATCAGGCTTATCGGAGAATTGGTCGATTTTGGCATAACCTTTTACCTGTTGCAATTGGTTAGCGATGGTGAGCGTGTTGTGTACCCGGTTGGTCAGGCGGAAAATTGTCCAGCGCTGGGCATCCTGGGTCCGGCCAAAAATGTTCATCCCTTTTGATTCGAGCGATTCGTAATCCTGCATCCCAAAATCGGAAGCCCAGCGAATACCATCAGCTTCCATAATGAAAGAACCAACGTCCATGTGCCCGTGGTTAACCGAAGGCGATCCGGCTTTGAATCCCACATAAATGGCATGTGGATCGGTCCACGAAGTGCGCATCATGGCTACCGGATTGGCTCCCTGTCCTTTCCATGCTTTTACTTTTGGTTCGGTTACTTTATCAAGCGGCAAATCTTTTCCCCAAACCATAATGGCGGGCAACAGGCGGTCGCGGGTAAAACGCGAATAGTCGTCGCGCTGGAGATATGTTTTTTCGACCCATAACTGCGACGGATCATTGTTTTTTTGAGCCAGCCAGAACATGGCAGGATTCAGTCCGCCACCCGAACCGGCATCGCCCCAATTGAAGCACGGCCCGGTAGCTCCGGTCATGTTTTGAAGGAACCCTGCAGTTTGTAAAAATCCGGGTGTGCTGTTTAAGCCAAAATCAGAATCGAATACTTTTTCAATGACACTCAGGAACATTACATTAAACGATGTTCCGTAACCCCAATAGCCATAACCTTCAGGATAAGCGCCTTCAGGTTTGTATTCGTCCATAGCGAGGTGAATGGAATTTAGGGCACGGTCGATGATGATTTTCGCCAGGTCAGGATGATCCTCGGCAACAGCCAGTGCACCGTAGGTCATTCCGGCGTTGCAAACCTGATTCCAGTTATTGACAACCCTTTGCCAACTGTTATATTTGGGGTCGAGCGAAGGATAAATGCCTTTGTAAACGATGGCATCGCGAATTGTTTTTTTCGATTCTGCCGTGAGTTTCGGATAGAGCCAGTCGTAGCCGATGGAAACAGCCATGGTCATTTCTGCAACATCCAGAAAGTGGGATGGGTTCCAGTCGGAGAATTTGGCAATGGCCAGCATTTCTTTTTCGCAACGGTCAAAATATTTTTGGTCGCCGGTCATTCGCCACGCATACGACAAGTGAAAAATGCGGCGCAGTGCTTCGCGCGATTTGTCGAGCAAACGTCGTCCAATCTGGATGCGTTCAACCGGAGGCAATTCCAGAATTTGGTTACATTCTTTCAGTATGGTTTCATTCATTTTCTTCCAGATTGGGCTTCCAGCAATCGATTGCTCAATTTGGCGTTCTTCACCACCAAAAAGTAAAATCCGGGGGTGTTGTTTCTCGGTTATGGTTTTGGGAGAAATAGCATTTTGGGCAGTACCGATTCCAGATACACAGGCTAAAAGCAGAATAATCAGAGTTCTTTTTATGTAGTTCATGGTTTGGTATGGTTTAGGTTTCTACTTGATAAAGTTAATTATTTATGCTTGACTTCGTTGGGGGTGTTACAATTCCAGGATTACACTTTTCCCGGCATAAACGGTTTGCGGTAAATCGATGGCAATTTCGCTGACTCCTTTGCTCTCGTTCCAGAATGAACGGAAATGGTTGCCTCTTTTTTCGATTTTTTGGGTTACAGTCAAATGAATTCTGCCCAGTTTTCTCGACGGATCGGCTACCGAAATTTGTTTGACCGCAGAGCCGTTTGTTTTCACCATCACCACCCCGGGGCTGTCCATTCCGATCTTCAGGTTATCTGTAACCTGGATTTCTCCGGAGGTATAAAAAACAGCCTGGCAAATGTTTAGTCCGGAATGTTTGACAGCTTGAATTTCAGGCGAGTTGGTAAGAATTTTTATTTGCATTCCGGATTTTACCAATTCCTGTTCGGTCGTTGCAGGTACCACCATGTATTCGTATTTGGCGTTTGAAGGTTGTGCCCCGTGGTCGAGCCACAGCTTAAACACCTCTTTGGTGATTTCGTCTTTGGGCGAATCGGACTGCCGGTTGACTTTAAACCAGCTTCCGGTTTGTGCCTGGTTGGATAAATTTACTTTTTGTTTTTCCGGGAAAATGTAGCCAATACCATTGTGCAAAACCCAGTTGACCTGATCGGCCTGTCGTTCTCCTTTGGCAACGATTGACTTTTGATTGTCGCTCATCAGAACTACATCGCCACGCAGCAAACACTGGTTTAGGGTGGTGCCCACCGGAAATTTTGACCTCGAACTGATACCTGCCCCCAGGCAAACGTATTCATCGTCGAAAAAGAACCACGCTTTTTTTGCTGCCACAGGGTCGTGCGGACTTTTGAAATCATAACCTACAGCACCATATTTTCCATCGGTTACGGCTCCTACGAAATCGGTAAGCCCTTTTTTCTGAATTTCGTTTTCCGAAGGAAGTTCGGGTTTCTGAAGAATAGTTGTACCCGGTATTTTTTGCCAGTCGCAAACGGGGGCCAAATCAGCATATTCATCGCCGGTAAGCGAAATGTAATTGGTGCCGTCGCCACGGTGGTGGTTCATCAACCCCTCCCCGTTATAAGGTACTTCCATGTTGTCGTTCCGGGTAGAGTGCATCCTCACAGAGGTGAAATATTTTGGTCGCTGGAAGGTAAAATGTTCGGTTTGCCAGAAAAAGGTACTGAATGAACTGTTGGGGATTGTTTCCCCTTTACGGATCCGGATGATTTCTTCCAGTTCGTTTTTTCGGTAGTCTGTTGCCGATAGTAATCTTTCCAGCGATTTGGTTCCGAAAGCCTTTTGCGCACCTTCACGGGTAATGTCGCGGTTCATGGCGCCGGTGTCTTCGTATTTGCCAAACACCATTTGTTTGCAAATGCCGTCGAGGTAATAATCGGTTAATTGCTGAAGTGGTTTTTCAGAAAACTGGTATTTGGTTCCGGCAACAAAAGCTGCCCATTCGGCAAACGCATCGGCATACCCCAAACCGTACGAAAGGGTATTGTTTACGCGGTCTTCGCGGTGATGGAAACTGTAATCGTGCTGCATTCCGCGCTGCCCGGTATTGAACTTTATTTCGCCTTCGATAACCCGGATTACTTCGTTAAATTGAGGTTCGTCGCGGTTGAAAAGTAACGTTTTGGCCAGGATTCCGGCAATTTTAATGCGGTCGCCGCTGGGACGAGCACCGCTGGCTGTCAGGTGGGCACGGCCAATCATGGGAAGGGTTTTTGCAATTTGTTCTTTAGTCAGATCGGTATCCATAATCAGCAATACTGTGACCAGTGCATTGGGGGTGCCAATCTGGTTGTGCCACCAGTTCTGACAAATAAAGTCATTGGCCAGCCAATAATCAAGCGCCGAATAAATAACGGCTTTCAGGTGTTTGTTGCCCTTTAATTCCGAACCTTTCTTTTTAAATGCACGGCTCAGTTCCACCATATTCCCCAGATGTTTGCTATGCTGAAATCCGGTATTCGAAACATCCACATAATCAATGTCCGGCCAGGTTCCATCGGGGCGGATTGACGACATCAACTCCCTGGCACGTTGTTCGTTCACTTCGGGGAGCATCAGCTCGGCAATGACTTTCTTCCGGAGGATTTCGAGCTCGGTTGTGGCGCTATAGCCGATAAAAGAGGACATCAGCAGAAAAAATATAAACAGAATTTGGATAGGTCGTTTCATGGTCGTCGGGTTATAAAATTACGTTTCAATTGGTATGGCGCTTTGCTATGGCCGCTTGTCTTTCCAAAGTTTAAAGTCGTCCCAGTAAATCTGCAATGTTTTACCCTGACTTTTCATGTAGTTGATCAGTTGTTTGGACGTGTATAACTTAATCGGATTAAAATCGGTCACGCCATCAGGCTGAGGATCTTTGGTGTTGTGCGTAATGGCTGTCAGGTCGAAAATCACTTGCTTCGGTTGACCATCGGGTTGAATGGCCATATAGAATTTTCCGGTATTGGCGTCCCCTTCCCTGTAATAGTATTCCAGCGTAAACCACTTGCCAATGGGCACTTTGCTGTTGGTGTTGGTTCTGGACCAAAGGGTGGTGTATTTTTGACTGTTATCGGGAAACAACTGGCAGTCCTGTCCATCGAGTATAAAATACAAATCGCTTTCGGTAGCAACCGGTTTGCCAATGCCCAATGTGATTCGGAAACCATAGGGTACCGTTTGGCTCCAGGTAATATTGTTCCAGAATTCGGCAATGGTCAGCCAGCTTATTTTATCCGGAAAGGTACGCACCGCGCTGAAATCGCTGTGCAGGAAAATGCGTTCCGACTGGTAAAATTCTTTCATGCCCTTGTTCCCGTAAAGATTGGCCTGAATGCGCCCTTTGGAACCTTCCACATTGGGCTCGTTCAGCCAGAAATGCAACACGTGGTTGCCGGGATTACCCGGTTCAGGAATGATTTTGGCAAAACGCATCGTGGTATCGCCTCCCTGATATTGCAGGTTAAAATTTCCGATATCCGGATGATTGTCTAAATGCGCAACCCAGTCGTTGTGGTCGGTAAATGAATGATCTGCTCCGGAAATATCCGCATCCGGACCTTTGGCAACAACTTTTGAATCGGGTTCGAACCCTGATTGGAAAATCAGCACGCCATTAGCTTCATCAGGCGTTTTCTCCTGAGCGCAGGCGGGAAAAAACAAAACAAGGATGATACAGATCAGGGGTAAGGTTTTCATCGGCGTTGAACAGTTAAGACCAGCAGAATGATTGAGAAGAATCTTCCGGCCGTAAACGTTACAGGTTTAGTTGGTTTAGCTTGAAAAAAAGAGAGTTATTGTGCTTCTTTCGGAACACAATAACTCTCCTGACAAATCCTGACTACTTCATCATATAACGTTTGATGCTGATAGTCATTTCTTTTTTGGTATTATCAATTTTGTTGACATAAATGTAAGCCCGGTATTTTCCATCAGCGGTTTCTACCCAAACTCCGGCTTCTGCTTTCATATTGATTGCAAAATCGGGCGCTCCGGTAAAATCTTTTTCCTGAAAATCGACATCGTCAATGAATACGCCATATTGCATACGTGCCAGGTGCTGATCGCGCAAAGCCCAGACTTTCCAGATTTTAGCGCTTTTGTTTACGCCTGAAGGCAGGGTTATGCCTGGTAAATAATCGGGACTGGAAGCTGGTGCAACCAATGCGTGGGTAAAAGAGATTCCGGTGATTGCTCTGTAGAGATAAACCAGATCAATATTAGCAGCATTCGTTGCAGCAGTTGCAGCATTGTAAACAGCCATGTCGGCAATCGAGATGTAACTGTTGTTGTTATCGCTCACTACCATGTCAAGTTTCATATCCATTTTCGCAATGGAGTATGGTCCCATTTCATAAGATACCGTTTGTCCGTTGCTGGCTTTTGCTGAAAAAGTGAATTTAACAGTTTTGCCGCGGGCTTCTTCAGGAATAATGTAATAGTAGCGTAAGGTTGCAGCACAGGTATCTTTGCTGAAAACCACTTCTGTTTTAGTTCCTGAATTAACCGAAGGCGAACCAACGGTTACGGGAACATCCACACCACTTCCATTGGTATAAAAAGAGCGGTTTTCAAGATAAGTAGCAGGAGCTCCGGCAATTGAAGCTTCAACCTGTGCCGAAATGATTTTCCCTTCGGCCTGAGGAAGTGCCATTGCATAAGCAAATTCCAGGTCCAAGCCAACCACGTTTGGCCCCAGTGTGCGTTTGATACAGTCGTTGTGAAGCCC
>JAIBEY010000073.1 GCA_019459525.1 Prolixibacteraceae bacterium | reverse complement strand
TATTTTGTCCTTTAAAATCTAATCCCGTCTTTTGTGTTTGCATAAGTCTTTGAGTTTTATTGGTTAGTCACGTAATCAAAAATAATACTCTTTTGACTTATGCTTCTTTAGCATAGCTCAATTACAAACATAGGGACTAAGTTTTATTGATTTTTACCTCAGTTTTCGTTTCCGTATAGCGGCCGAATGTTTCAGCAGCTTTCCCTATTAACTGCACTTCTTTTTGGTCGTGTGGCCTGAAATGGTCAAGTTCAATCAGCACAGTGTCTTTTTTGACTGTTCGTTTCCAAAGTCCAGATATTTGTCCGTTTACTACTATTATTGGCCAAAAAATACCATTGTTGGAGACGGCTTTTTTGTGATGGTCGATGGAGATGGCAGCTCTCCGGTTTTTATAACTGATCAGGTATTCATCGAAGGCGGGTAGTAAATAAACCGAGTCGGGGATGGTTGAAGGTGTGGAAACCGTGTCTGCAAACCAATATGTTTCAGTATCAATGGTTTCTGAAATCAGTGTAGGTTTATTCATTTCCAGAGCCTTTCGTGCATCGGTAACCGGCAACCCTGACCACCATATAAAATCGGGTAAAGTGGCTGGGCCATGGCTGGTAAAATATGTTTTTGCCAATTTCGCAAGAGCTTCTTCTTTGGTTAAAATCACCTTTTTAGGAACTCTTTCTGAAAGCAACGCATAAGTTTGCTTTTTGCCCTGTATCTGGCCACTGCAAATAATCCGGTCGATTTCGGCTTCCATCAAAATATGTGGCAATCGCTGTCCATCAGTACTAATCCCGTACTTATTGAGCTGTACGCTCAACTCATCGCGGGTAATCGATTTATTACCTTCAAGAACTTTGACCAGAATTTCCTGACTTTTGCCAAATACTGATTCGGTAAGACCCAGCTCTCGGTTTCGCGATTTCATTGCCGATTTGATTTGTGGGGCAGTGAGTTCCAGCATCCAGTAAATGTCGTTGGCCGAAACAAAATGCCAGGTTGGCCGCATCAAATGGGTACGAATAATTTCTCCTTTATTAAACGCTGTTTCAATTTGGATCTCAGTTAAGTGGGGCAACCGAACACCAATAGCCCATTTGGCATGGTTGTAATCCTGCGCCTGCATGGCACCCATCCAACTCACTAGCTCTTTAGCTGTTTTAAGGCGCGGAGTGGCGATTTGCTGATTAAGGAGACGGAGGGATGCAATTGTTGTGTGTGTCATTGTTGGTAATACGAATATGTAAACACCTAAATATACAAAATAAATGGTTGTGTGCAGTGGTAAGCCTATTCCAGTCAATCTGAATTTAAAAGTGTGTAATTAACACCTATTTTGCTATTTTTGAAGAATCACATTTTTTCATGCAAAATCCTAAACTAAAATGATATCATGAAACGATTTCAAATCACAATTTTGCTCATCATTCTGGCTGTTTTGCTAAATTTTGAGGTTCAAAGTCAATCTGTTACCAGGGATTATCCTATCCGTCCAGTTCCATTTACCTCGGTGAAGGTAACCGATGATTTTTGGGCGCCGCGTATCAAGTTAAATCATGATGTGACCATCCCCATTGCCCTGAAGCAGTGCTATATTACCGGTCGTGTTGATAATTTTAAAGTTGCTGCAAAATTGCAGGATGGAAAATTTTGTACCGAGTACCCGTTTGATGATACCGATATTTATAAAATAATTGAGGGGGCCAGTTACTCGCTGCAAACCACTCCTGATGCCAAGTTGGATGCCCGCCTGGATACGCTGATTGATTTGGTCGGCAAAGCTCAGGAGACTGATGGTTACCTGTACACCAACCGAACCATTGACCCTTTGCACACGCACGAGTGGGCGGGTGCTGAGCGTTGGGAAAAGGAATCGGATCTGAGCCACGAATTATACAACAGCGGCCACTTGTTCGAAGCGGCCGTAGCTCATTATCAGGCTACAGGCAAACATTCTTTTTTGGATATTGCCATAAAGAATGCTGATTTGCTGGTTAAAACCTTTGGCCCCGGAAAGCTATTGCGTTCGCCAGGGCATCAGGTGGTTGAAATGGGATTGGTAAAAATGTACCGGATAACCGGGAAAAAGGAATACCTTGATCTGGCTAAATTTTTCCTCGATAGCCGTGGCCAAAACTCACCGCATACCCGTGGCGAATATTCCCAGGATCATGTTCCGGTCACCGCGCAAACCGAAGCCGTTGGACACTCCGTGAGGGCAACTTACATGTACTCCGGAATGGCAGATGTGGCCGCGATTACTGGCGATATGGACTATTTACATGCTATTGATAAAATCTGGGACGACATCATTAACTATAAATTGTATATCACCGGGGGGATTGGGGCTGCTGCTGGCCACGAAGGTTTTGGTCCGAAATACGAATTGCCTAACATGTCGGCATATAACGAAACCTGCGCCTCTATTGGTAATATTTACTGGAATTACCGTTTGTTTTTGCTGCATGGTGACTCTAAATATTACGATGTACTCGAACAGATTCTGTACAATGGGATGATTTCGGGCGTTTCGCAAAGTGGCGATCATTTCTTTTACCCCAATCCACTCGAATCTATGGGGCAACACTCCCGCAGCGAGTGGTTTGGCTGTGCCTGCTGTCCCAGCAATGTCTGCCGGTTTATTCCTTCAGTTCCGGGGTATATGTATGGGCAAACCGATTCGCGCCTGTACGTAAATCTGTTCATCCAGAGTAAGGCAACAATCAATCTGAATAATCAGAAGCTCGAAATTGAGCAGACCACTAAATATCCATGGGAAGGTGAGGTGAAATTCAGCATTAATCCTGAAAAAGAGAATTCTTTCGAACTGGCCTTGCGTATTCCGGGTTGGTTGTCAGAAAAACCGCTTCCCGGTGATTTATATGCTTTTAACGATCAACCAAAGAGCAAATTTCTTCTGAAACTGAACGGAAAACCTGCCGGTTATAAACTGGAAAACGGTTATGCCATTGTTAGTAATCAGTGGAAAAAGGGTGATGTGGTGAGTTTTTCATTGCCGATGGAAATCCGCCGCGTTACGGCAAACGATAAAGTTATTTCGGATAACGAAAAAATAGCCCTGATGCGTGGTCCGATGGTTTATTGTGCCGAATGGCCCGATTATCAGGATAAACATGTGTTGAACCTGATTTTGGAAAAAGATGTTGTCCTGAAATCGAAATATTATCCGGAAATGCTGGGAGGTATTGTGGTGTTGAATGGCAAAGCAAAAAATACGGTTCGGGTAAATGAAACATCAACTAAGGAATCAGAGGTAAAATTTACTGCTATCCCTTATTATTCCTGGGCTAACCGAGGAAGTGGGGAAATGGCTGTCTGGTTCGCCACAAAAGCCAGTGCTTCGAAACCTTTGCCTGCACCAACGGTAGCTTCCGAAAGCAAAATAACTTCTGAAGGAAACCTAAAAGCTACGGTGGCAATTAACGACCAGATATTGCCTAAAAATTCGAACGACCGTGATGCCATTTATTGTCATTGGTGACCCCAAAAGAATGTAACCAAGTGGATACAATACAGTTTCAATAAAGCAACCAAAGTTTCGGAGGCTAAAGTTTACTGGTTCGACGATGGTCCCTGGGGAGGTTGTCGGGTGCCTGCATCCTGGCAGATTTTTTACCAGACAGTTTCAGGTGATTGGAAGCCTGTTGAAAATATCACTCCCTATGAAAATGAAAAGGATAAACTGAACGAAGTGCGGTTCACCCCTGTTGAAACAACTGCGCTAAAACTCGTTGTCCAACTTCCTGAAGATAATTCTTCGGGCATTTACGAATGGGTTGTGCAGTAAATAGTTAATAATTTCAAATTTAATTTGTCGGAATCTGGGTTTAAAAATCTATTTTTGCTTCAAATTGTAATTTGTACAATAAAGACTAAAAACTATATCCTATGAAGAAAATCTTTTTATTGACACTGGTGGTATTGGTTTTGGCAGGCTGCTCGCAACATGTTTGGGAAAAAACTCCAAACGGAGTACTCATTCATCCCAGGTTAAAAACCGAAAATGGAGCACAAACCGTTCGCCTTGATGTGGTTAACGATCAGGTCATTCGTGTCGTTTCCTCGCCAACCGATCAGTTTTCAACAGACAAAAGCCTTTGCGTGGTTGAGCAAAGCTCGGTTCCTGCTCCTTTCGAGGTTATCGAACAGAACGACAGCATCATTTTATCAACCTCAAAAGTAAAAGCCAAAGTATCAATAGCTTCAGGAACAGTAGTATTCTTCGATGAAGACAATCGGGTAATTCTTCAGGAGCGGAACAATGGGAAATCGTTTTCGCCTATAACTGTTGAAGGTACTGCCGGTTATTCATTCTCGCAGGTGTTTGAATCGCCCGATGATGAAGCTTTTTACGGTTTGGGACAGCACCAGTCTGACGAATTTAACTACAAAGGTCGCAACGAGATCCTGTTTCAATACAATACCAAAGTTTCTGTTCCATTTGTGGTGTCGAACAAAAATTATGGCCTTTTATGGGACAATTATTCGGTAACCAAGTTTGGCGATCCACGCGATTATTCTGAAATGGATTTATTCAAACTTTACAATTCGAAAGGCGAGGAGGGTGGTTTGTCCGGAATTTATTATACCAATTCAGACACCAACCAGGTTTTTGTAAACCGCAACGAAACGACCATCGATTACGAGAATCTGACCACTATCAAAAAGTTTCCTGAAGGATTTCAGTTCAATAATTCGACCATCGTTTGGAAAGGCAAGATTGAGCCTAAAGAATCAGGTGAATTCCATTTTAAACTGTATTATGCCGGATACACCAAAGTTTATATTAACGACGAACTGGTTGTTCCTGAACGCTGGCGTACGGCCTGGAATCCGAATACCTATAAATTCAGCAAAGAATTGGAGCAAGGCAAAAAATATTCGGTTAGGCTGGAATGGAAACCCGATGGAGGTGTTTCATACATTAGCCTGAAAGCTTTAAGCCCACGCACAAAAGCAGATCAAAATGCACTGACACTTTCTTCAGAAATGGGTGACCAGATGGATTACTATTTCATTAAAGGAGACAATTTGGACGAGGTTATCGGTGGCTACCGCACCGTGACAGGTAAAGCGCAGATCATGCCCAAATGGGCGATGGGTTACTGGCAAAGCCGTGAACGGTATAAATCGGCTGGCGAACTGATTGATGTGGTGAAAGAATACCGTAAACGTCAGATTCCGCTTGATAATATTGTGCTCGACTGGAGTTATTGGCCCACTGAATCATGGGGATCGCACGAATTTGATCAGGCGCATTTCGCCGACCCGGCCGGGATGGTCAATCAGGTACACGAGTTAAATGCCAAAATCATGATTTCGGTTTGGCCCAAATTCTACCATACCACCGATCATTACAAGGAATTCGACAGCAAAGGCTGGATGTACCAACGTGCTACCAAAGACAGCGTTCGCGACTGGATTGGCAAAGGCTACATCGGTTCGTTCTACGACGCATACAATCCGGATGCCCGTAAATTGTTCTGGAACCAAATGAAAGAGCACCTTTACACCAAAGGGTTTGATGCCTGGTGGATGGATGCTTCTGAACCTGATATTTTGTCGAATGCCAGCATCGAATACCGCAAAGAACTGATGACACCGACCGCCTTGGGGCCATCGACAAAATATTTCAACGCTTATGCGCTCATGAATGCCGAAGCCATATACAATGGTCAGCGTGGCGAAGATCCCAATAAACGTGTGTTCCTGCTGACCCGCTCCGGATTTGCCGGATTACAGCGTTATTCCACTGCTACCTGGAGCGGCGACATTGGCACCCGTTGGGAAGATATGAAAGCCCAGATTTCAGCCGGCCTGAACTTCGCCATTTCCGGAGTGCCATATTGGACCATGGATATTGGCGGATTCTGTGTGGAGAACCGCTACGTGCAAGCGAAAGAAGGTTCTGAAGATTTGAACGAATGGCGCGAATTGAATAGTCGCTGGTACCAGTTTGGCGCTTTCTGTCCGTTGTTCCGCAGCCATGGGCAGTTTCCCTACCGCGAAGTGTTTAATATTGCTCCGGAAAACCATCCGGCGTATAAAAGCATGGTTTATGTGAATAAATTGCGTTACCGCCTGATGCCCTATATTTATTCGTTGGCCGGAAAAACACATTTTGAAGATTATACGATTATGCGTCCTTTGATTATGGATTTTAATGGAGATGCGCAAGTGAACAACATTGGCGATCAGTACATGTTTGGCCCCTCATTGCTGGTTGCTCCGGTATATGAGTATAAAGCGCGTACCCGTGAAGTTTATTTCCCTGCCGCCAATGGCTGGTACGATTTATACTCAGGAAAATATACCGAAGGCGGCCAAAAAATTACTGTTGACGCACCTTACGAACGGATGCCTTTGTTTGTAAAAGAAGGTTCTATCGTACCTTTTGGTCCTGAAATTCAATACACCGGAGAAAAACAGGCCGATGAAATTACCTTGTACGTTTATACCGGAAAAGATGCTGAGTTTACCCTTTACGAAGACGAGGGTGTGAATTATAACTACGAAAAAGGTGCTTTTAGTACGATTCATTTCAAATACAACGAAGAGTCGGGAAAACTTACGATTGGCGATGTTCAGGGCACATTCGATGGTATGCTGAAATCACGCATATTTCATATTGTTTGGGTCGAAAAACAGAACCCGGTTGCTTTTGATTTAAGTAAAAAAGCAGAAGTAACGGTGACTTATGATGGCAAAACTGAGGAAGTGACAAAGCCTTAATTTAATCTTTGTTTGGTAGGGGCGGGACACGCTGATCTTAACAAATGAATACACCGAACGATATAAAAACCTTTTTCGCAGCTTTATGCTTTGGAAAAGGTTTTTTCTGTATGATAGCATACATATTTTCTTTTTCTTTGTGAGTAAACCTGCTGATTTTAGCTGGACTATTGATTAAACTGCAATACAATGGAAGATATTTTTCAAAAAATTGGTACAACTCAAACCTTAAGTCAGAAAATAGAGCGAAACATTGAACGGGCCATCCGTGAGAAAAAGTTACCTATTGGAGCGAAACTTCCTTCTGAACGCGAGTTGTGCGAGATGTTTGCCGTTAGCCGCACAGCGCTTCGTGAAGCTTTGCGCCGACTGAGTGCACGCGGATTAATCGAAATTAAGAAGGGTAGTGGGATGGTGGTAACCAAAATTGATATGAAAGATGCCATCAGCTCGCTCAACTTGTATTATGACTTGAAGTTTGATGAAAATCTGATCAGCCAGATCATCGAACTTCGTTTGGCGTTTGAGCCGGAAATTGCCAAAATGGCTGCTTTAAACCGTACTGACGAGGATTTGAAAAACATGGAAGCCAACCTGGTTGAATTTGCCAAATGCAATCCGGATAATACGCAGCTCGAATCAGACATTGATAACCGGTTCCATTTGGCTGTAGCCCGGGCAACCGAGAATCCGTTTGTGATTGTTACCATGGAGCCTGTACACAATTTATTACCTCGAATGCGCAATTTTATTTATGCCAACATCGATGGTGAAAAGGAAATCACACTTGGTTACCACAAAGAAATTGTAAATGCTATTCGTGAACGCGATGCGGAGCGGGCCTACGAAAAAATGCAGGCGCATCTCGACCGGAATATGCAGGTTTACAATAAGTTCTTTAAGCATTCTTAAGTTTTCGAAATTCCTGAAAATAAAGAAGGCAGCTCCATCGGGCTGCCTCCTTTATTTTCAGGAAAACTTTTCCAAAGTTCAATTACAATTTATAAAACTTTGGAAAAGGTATTGATCAATTAAATTTACGCCAGGATTTCTTTCACCTGATTGTAAACATTCTGCGCTGTGAAACCAAGTTTTTCGTCCAGAACGGTGTATGGTGCAGAGAATCCGAATGAATCCAGACCAAATACTTTACCGTCGGCGCCAACTAAACCTTCCAGATTAACAGGCAATCCGGCAGTCAGACCGAATTTCTTAACTCCGGCTGGCAAAACACTTTGCTGGTAATCTGCGCTTTGGCTGCGGAATAACCCTTCTGAAGGTACTGAAACGATACGGCATTTGATGCCTTCTTTTTCTAATAATGCTTGTCCTTCAACCAAGGTAGCCACTTCAGAACCACTTGCTAATAAGATTACATCAGGAGTACCTTCCGAATCGGTAACTATGTAAGCGCCTTTAGCAGCCTGCTGAGCTTCGGCATAGCGGTCTGTTTTTGACGGAAGGTTTTTGATGTTCTGACGTGAAAGGATCAGCGCAGTTGGCGTGTCGGTATTTTCAAGAGCCAGTTTCCATGCAACGGTTGCTTCTTCAGCATCAGCCGGACGAAGTACTAACGTTGAGTTTTTACCGTGGTGGTTTTTCAGTTTTTCCATCAGGCGGATCTGGGCTTCCTGCTCAACAGGTTGGTGAGTAGGTCCGTCTTCCCCAACACGGAAAGCATCGTGCGTCCAAACGTATTTTACCGGCAACTGCATCAGGGCGGCCATACGAACTGCGGGTTTCATGTAATCGGAGAATACAAAGAAAGTTCCGCAAACCGGGATAATACCACCATGCAATGCCATACCGTTCATAATGCAAGCCATAGTTAACTCGCAAACCCCAGCCTGAAAGAAGGAACCGGAGAAATCACCTTTGGTGAAAGCTTTGGTTTTTTTCAGGAAGCCGTCAGTTTTATCGGAGTTTGAAAGGTCGGCTGAAGAAACAACCATATTTTCTATTTCGCCGGCAAAAGCAGCCAAAACAGTACTTGATGCAGCACGGGTTGCTGAACCTGCTTTTTGTGCAATTTTACTGAAGTCAAATTCGGGAGCTGCTTTGCTGAAGAATTTGGCCAGTTTGGCAGCCAATTCAGGATTTGCTTTTTCCCATGCTTGCTGTGCAGCTTTTTTCTTTGCAGCAGCAGCAACCAATTCAGCTTTGCGGGCATCAAACATGGCCTGTACATCGTTGAAGATGACAAATGGATTTTTAGGATCACCACCCAGATTTTCAATGGATTTTTCGAATGAAGCGCCAGCTTCGCCCAACGGCATACCGTGAGTAGCGCATTGACGCTCGAAGCTTGAACCATCGGCTTTCAACGCGCCTTTACCCATGATTGTTTTACCAATAATCAGGGTTGGTTTTTCTTTTTCAGCCTGAGCTTCTTTTAATGCAGCACGAATGGCATCAGCATTGTTTCCTTCAATGGTAACTACTTTCCAGCCCCATGCTTCGTATTTTTTTGCGGTATCTTCTATGGTAACATCTTTAGTTTCAGTCGAAAGCTGGATGTCATTCGAATCGTAAAACATGATCAGGTTGTTCAATCCGAGGAACCCGGCAATACGTCCACCTCCTTGAGAAATTTCTTCCTGAACACCACCGTCGGAAATGAAAGTATAGGTTTTGTGAGCCATCCATTCGCCAAAGCGCTGAACCATAAACTGTTCGGCAATAGCAGCGCCAACTGCCATTACGTGACCCTGACCGAGTGGTCCTGATGTGTTTTCAACGCCTCTGGCTGGTTCAACTTCAGGGTGTCCTGGAGTTGGGCTTCCCCATTGACGGAAATTGGCCAGTTCGTCCATAGTGTAATGGCCGTTCATTGCCAGAATCGAGTATAACATTGGCGACATGTGTCCGGGATCGAGGAAGAAGCGGTCACGGTTGATCCAGGTCATATCACCCGGATCGTAATTCAGGAATTCAGAATAAAGGACAGTGATAAAATCGGCACCGCCCATTGCACCTCCCGGGTGACCTGATTTAGCTTTTTCTACCATCGAAGCCGACAAAATGCGAATGTTGTCAGCCGCTTTCGTTACAAGGTTTTTTTTCATTTTTATATAGATTGAATATTTAAGTTTTAAATACGGGTTAATCTTTGTGTTCTTATTTTTAAAATTTTAGGATAACTTGTCTATACAAGATAAATGCCCGGCAAATATAGTAATTACACTAAACTTACCGGGCATTTTGTTTCTAAAGACTCAAAAAATAATATTATTTGGGAGGAAGTATGCGAACCATAATTACTCCATCGATTTCCGAGATCATGCCTTTTATTGATGAAGGTACCGCACCGTCAATGTCAATAATGTTGTAGGCTATTTCGTCCCTGTTTTTGTTCAGCATGTTCGAAATATTTAAACCTTCGTGAGCCAGCAAAGCCGAAATCTGGCTAACCATTTTCGGAATATTTTTATTGGCTACCACTATTCGGGTACCGCCGTTACGCTCCATTTCTGCTGTCGGGAAGTTTACCGAATTAACGATGTTCCCGTTTTCAAGATAATCGATGGTTTGATTGACGGCCATGATGGCACAATTGGTTTCCGATTCTTCGGTCGAAGCGCCCAGGTGAGGTATCGCAATAATGTTTTTTACTCCGATCAATTCATCTTCAGGAAAATCGGTTACATACTTTCCAACTTTACCTGATTCAATGGCTTCAATCATATCCTGATTGTTAACCAGTCCGCCTCGCGC
Source organism: Prolixibacteraceae bacterium (assembly GCA_019459525.1). GTDB lineage: Bacteria > Bacteroidota > Bacteroidia > Bacteroidales > Prolixibacteraceae > Aquipluma. The sequence goes on along the minus strand of JAIBEY010000073.1, from coordinate 39,263 downwards.
AAAATTCAGGATTTTCACCCCGTCCTTCATCATTTTAATTTTGTCTTTATTAATGAAGCCTTTGGTTTCGGGCATTTGCGGAATTTGAAGGGTTACAAAATCGGCATTGGCAAGCAATGATTCCAGGCCTTCGGCTTTTTTTACATTCCGGCTTAGTTTCCAGGCGTGGGCAACCGAGATATATGGGTCATATCCAATTACATTCATTCCCAGGGCCTGAGCAGCATTGGCAACTATAACCCCAATGGCGCCCAGTCCGATAACTGCTAACGTTTTTCCGCGAATTTCGGTTCCGCCAAAGTTCGATTTGCCTTTTTCAACCAATCCCGGAACTTCACTTCCTTTACCTTTTAATGTTTTAGCCCACTCTATTGAACTGGCAATATCACGCGATGCAAGCAGCATTCCGGCAATTACAATTTCTTTAACTCCATGAGCATTAGCCCCGGGTGTGTTGTAAACAACAATACCTTTTTCGGTGCACTTGTCAACAGGGATATTATTTACTCCAGCACCGGCTCGGGCAATGGAAAGTAAGCTGGAAGGCAATTCCATTTCGTGCATGGTTTGACTGCGAACAATGATTGCATCCGGATTAGCAAATTCGCTGGCAATTTCGTATTTGTCGAGCGGGAAAATTTTCAGTCCTTCCGGATCAATCTTGTTTAATGTCTGGATTTTAAACATGTTATATAAATTTAAGGGGGTATTTTTTCTTTTGGTTTTTGTTTGTTAAAAGCATGACAAATATCAGAATTTTATTTAAAATCGGAAGATATTTCGCCCAAAAAACTTTAAAATGAAAACAAATACTTAAAAGAAGAAACGATCTGTCGTAGAATTGATTTCTTTGCACAAAAATAAAGCTGCATGAGTAAAATGCGTTTACTGCCGCGTGTTGCGAAACATTACCTTTTTTTAATTGCGGCCTTGGTCTGGACTTTTGCGGGGGTGATGTTGTTGTTCCGTGGGTTTACATTTAAGGTGGGTACTCCCGAAAATTGGTCATTGAAATTGATTATTAGCATTTTATCAGGATTGTTGTTTTATCAGTTGTTGTTTACGCGGATCACGAAAAAGCACGTAACGCGTATTCAGAATATGGAAGTTCAGAAACCGGTGATATTTTCGTTCTTTAACTTCAGAAGCTACCTGATGATGTTTTCGATGATTACGTTGGGAGTTTCGCTTCGCCTGTCGGGGCTGGTTTTACCTGAATATCTTGCATTAATGTATATCACGATGGGCATTCCGCTTTTGCTGTCTTCGTACCGATTCTATTCTTCTTTTTTCTTTTCGTAAAACGCAGGGGAGAGTCTCTAAAACCCCGCTTTCCTAATTGTACACAACTAAATCCTTATTTTTTCTGGCAAGTGGCAATAAGGGGCAAACTGCTTTCCTGTAAAGGAGCACAGTCGAAACTTCCGAAAAATTCAATGTTTTCGAATCCTGCTTTTGCCAACAATTCCTGAAGTTTATTCTTTCTGATGGGATTGAGTTTTACTGTGTTTTTAATCACCTGGGCAGTCAATTTTATGGTCAGTTCAGTGTCAAAATCAATCAGATTGGAGTTTGGTATAAACCTGTAACTTCGCTCAAACCGGATGTGTTCATTGTCGATTACAGGCAACGATTGTATTTTGCGATCCAGAATATATTGATAGTTCAGTATTTGTATTGTCAGTTTCCCTTCCGGAGAAAGAACCTGGTAAGCTGCCTGAATGAATTGAAGGATATCCTCATCCCGAAGTAAATGGACGAGTGTGTTGCCAAAGCAAATAATGGTATTGAAATACGCTTCCGGGTACCGTTGATCAATTAAACGCATATCCAATTGCTCAAAAACCGGGAACATGGAATCTTCTTGTTTCGAACCCTGGGCTATTTCAATCATCTGGCCGTCAAAATCGAAGGCCCATGTTGGAAACCCAAAATGCGTAAGCGCAAACGATAAATCGCCGATAGCGCAGCCCACATCCAATACTTTTGCCCCGTTGTACGGTAGAACATTCTTCAGAAAATTGACCTGAGCCGGATTAAACGGAAAAATATGCTGGTAATATTTTGCTATGCTTGAGTAAAAGTTCGATGACATCTTTTGAAGGTTTGAAAATTAGAAATGAATTCAGGTTTTAGGTAAAATATTGATATTTAGTACGTATTCCTGATGATTATTTGGGATACTCAATCCGCACATGGTAAATGTTTACCAGTTTTTCGAGCAAAACACTTTTTAAAATGCTGATGTCCCTGAAGGTCAGGTCGGCATTGATTAATTGGTTCGACCGGATTTTTTGCTCCACCATAGTTTCAATTAAGTCGCGGATGGAATCAACTGATTTTTCTTTCAGGCTTCTTGCCGCCGCTTCAATACCATCGGTGAGCATTAAAACTGCCATTTCTTTGTTTTGAGGGAGTGGTCCAGGATACGAAAATTTTTGTGGGTCAACTTCCATTTCCGGATTTTCATTCTGATACATTTTATAAAAATAGTTGGTCTGTGTAGTTCCGTGATGCGTGGTGATGAATGAAATTAAAATTTCGGGTAGTTTATATTTTCGGGCCAGCTGAACCCCGTAAGTCACATGATCGATAATAATTTCGGCGCTTTTCATATGGTTTAAGCCGTCATGCGGATTCATTCCAACCGATTGGTTTTCGATAAAAAATTCGGATTTGTGGGTTTTCCCGATGTCGTGGTACAGGGCTCCGGCATATACCAGGAATGGATTTCCACCTATTTTATAGATGATTGCCTCGGCAAGGTTGGCCACCTGTAACGAATGCTGAAACGTTCCGGGAGCTTCTTCGGCCAGCTTGCGAAGTAAAGGTTGATTGGTGTTCGAAAGTTCGATTAAGGTAACGTCTGAAACGAAGCCAAATATTTTCTCGAAAATATAGATAAGCGGATAAGTTATGAAAATGAAAAAACTACTTACACCAAACCATTCGATCGCTTTCCAGTTAATGGTTTTGAGGCTTCCTTCCTGAACCATGGACATGGCGATATAAATGGTAGAATAAGCCACAAAAACTGCAAAAGCCGAAAGAACCAGGTGTGAACGTTTGTGCAGTTTGTTCAGCGTAAATACGGCAATAATCCCTGCAATCATCTGTAAAATAATATATTCGTAACTATTTGGTGCAAAGTAGCCTATGAGCAGGGTGGTGACCATCAGCGAAAAAATCGCTGTGCGCGAATCAAAGAAAATCCGAACCAGAATGGGTAGAATGGCCATGGGAACCATGTAAATGTTCAGTGATTTTACTTTTGTGGCAAATCCGGCCATAAAAATCATCAGAACAATCATCAGGATGATGAACGAGAGCTTTCGTTTATGGTCGAACAATTCGCGGCGGTAAAAAAGCAGGTAAAGGAACATCAGCACAATAAAGCTTGAGATAACGAGCAAACGTCCGGCTATAACCAGGAAATACTCCATATTATCTCCTCTCTTCGATTCGTAGGCTTGTTTCAATGATTCCAGGATCAGAAATTTTTCCGATCCAACCAGGTCGCCTTGAAAAATAATTCGTTCGCCAGCCTGAACCATGCCTTTATTCGTCGAAAGTTTCTCTAATAATTGCTTTTTCTCCTGTTGATTAAGCTTCTCGTCGAAATAAAGATTCTCGGTCAGGAAATCGCTCAGATTAATTTTTTGAAAAAAATCGGTATAATGTTTTCCGGTAATGGTCTGAATGGTATCGTTAAACCACTGATATGCCGTTTTTATAGAAAGCAGGTCGGTTACTTCAACCTTAACCGCTTTATTCCCTTTTACCTGCATAATCTCCGATTTGCCTCTGAGCTCGTCATACGAACTTACTGATTGTGGCAGGATCCCGAACCTGTAAATACTTCTTAAAATGTCCGGAAGGTATTGAATGTTTTCTATCGATTTAATTGCGGCGTTGGTTTCTGTCAGCTTCGAAAGTGCATTTGTAAACTCTTTAACTTTGGTGTCTTCAACGAGCGAATCGAGTGTGAAGTATGGAACGTAAGTTTTTAATATAGAGTCATTTTCGAGCTTAATTTCGGCTTCAGTTTTCAGGATTGCAAAGTTAAACGGCGCAATCAGCGTTTCGTGCTGCCAGGGACTTCCTTTCTGAAATTCGTATTTAAAACGGCTTTCTCCCGGAAACACTAAAAATATCAACCCAATTCCGGCAATAAATACCATCGTCAGGTAAAAAAGATGATACGATTGGTTGAGCCGGGTTAATAACTTTTTCATAAATTCTGAATTTTGAAAACCTCTGCAATTTAGAAAGTAACCGCGAAGTTTTATCTTTGATAAACTAAAATTAGTAAAATCTTCGGAGTTACGTTCATTCAAGGCAATTTGGAAAGATTGTTTATTAAAAAATGATTCGTTGTTCCTCCACTAATTATTCCTACTATGAACTATGGCATTTCAGGTTTAAGTATTATTCCCGTACGAAAGGAACCTTCAGAACAAAGCGAAATGATTACCCAGATTCTGTACGGTGAACATTTTATTGTGAACGAGATCATGATGGGGTGGGCTCATGTTAAACTTGCTTTTGATGGCTACGACGGATGGGTTGACATGAAAATGATTACTCCGCTGCCCGAAAAATCTTACCTGAAAATAGACCATTCCCCGTTTGCTGTGAGTACCGATATTTTCAATATTATTCCGGTAAATGCCGAACAAACCATGATGATTGTAGCCGGAAGCACCTTGCCGTGCTGGAGGCCTTATCTCAAAGAATTTTCGATTCAATATGATATTTTTCGCCATACCGGAAATTTTACTTACCGTAAACCGGCCAATCCACGGAAAGTTATGATCGAACAGGCATTAAAATATTTTAATGCCCCGTATTTGTGGGGCGGCCGCTCTCCGTTGGGAATTGACTGTTCAGGACTGACTCAGATCATCTATAAAATGATTGGTTATGCCATTCCACGCGATGCCAGCCAGCAGGTACATTGTGGAACAGCTCTGAGTTTTGTAGAAGAAGCCAGGCCTGGTGACTTGGCTTTTTTTGATAATGAGGAAGGCCAGATTGTGCATGTTGGCATCATTTGGGAAAAGAATAAAATTATACATGCTTCGGGTAAAGTGCGTATTGATAATGTTGATCAATTTGGTATTTACAACATAGAAACCAAACGATACACCCACCAAATGCGTGTGATGAAACGAATAATTCAAGATTGAAATTTTTGCTTGCAACCGGTTGTACTCGGTAATTAAGGTACTGAAAAACCGTAAAATTTGGAATTTTAAACCTGAAACTTGAAATTTATGATGTACACCTATCCATATCCACGAGCTGCCCTTACTGTTGATGCCATTTTAATCAGCCCCCAAAAATGGGTTTTGCTAATTGAGCGGGGGCGCGAGCCTTACCTCGGAAAATGGGCGTTGCCAGGTGGTTTTATTAATATGGATGAGCCGCTCGAAGTGGCCTGTCAACGTGAGTTGGAAGAGGAAACCGGAATCAGGGTAGGAGCGATGAGGCAGTTTAAAGCTTTTGGAGCCGTAAACCGCGATCCGCGCCAACGAACGATATCTGTACTTTTTTATGCTTTTACCGACTCGGAATTAGCTGCCAGTGCCGGCGATGATGCAGCCAAGGCACAATGGTTCCCCATAGATCAGCTACCCGAATTGGCGTTCGACCATCAGCAGATTCTGGAAGAATTTATGGCTGAAATATTAAAATAGTTTATCCTAGAAGCTCTTTGGCTGTTTCTAATGCGGTTGCCGAATATTTTTCCCCACTTAACATCTGGGCAATTTCGTCAATCCGTTCCTGGTTGGTAAGTTTTTTTATCGAAGTAAATGTCTGGTCGTTCAGGTCGAACTTATACACTTTATAATGGTGGTTGCCTTTGGCTGCAATTTGTGGCAAATGCGTAATATTTAGTACCTGAACCGTTTCTGACATTTGCTGAAGTATTTGCCCCATTTTTACGGCAACTTCACCGGAAACACCGGTATCAATTTCATCAAAAATAATGGTAGGTAAACTTCTTGCGTCGGTAATTAATGTTTTGATGGCCAGCATTAATCGCGACATTTCACCACCAGAAGCAATTTTCCCGATTTCCTGCAATTCCTGGTTTTTGTTGGCCGAAAACATAAAATTCACTTCATCAATTCCGGAAGGTGAAAAATCAGCCAGGCGACCAAATTTAACCTGAAATGCAGCATTGGGGATACCCACATTCCGCAGGACTTCAATTACCCGCGTTTCTATTGCCGGGGCAACTGATTTTCGTTTTTTACTAATGTCGTCACCTATGCGGACTAATACATCCCTTTTTTCCTGAATTTCTAGCCTGAGTTGATCAATCTCTTGTTCGTAGGAGCTAACCAATTGTATTTTAGACTGGAATTCAGCCTGGATTTCCAATAGTTCGGCAATGCTGGTAACCCGGTGCTTTTGTTGAAGTGAATAAATCAGGTCGAGCCGCTGATTTACGATTTCAATCCGCTCCGGATCATTTTCCGTGCGGTCTTCAATGGCCGACGATTCCGATGCAATATCCTTCAATTCAATATAAACAGACTCAAGACGAGTGAAAAGCTGTTCTGCTTCGGGGAGAACCAACCGAAGCTTCCCGATTGAATTCAGATTTTCCTTCATTTGTGCCAGCACAGAACGTTCATCTTCGCTCATGCTTTGATAAACCTGCCCGAATACCGATTTTATTTCCTCAGCATGGGTTAATTTTTCGAGCAGAATTTCCAGTTCTTCCTGTTCATTTTCAACTAGTTTGGCTTCAGAAAGCTGTTTAAACTGAAACTCAAAATAATCCAGATCCTTTTTCGACTGTTCGGCCAAATCCAGTGTTCTGCTTAATTTATCCTGAAGTTCCTGGTATTTCTTAAATTCAGAGGAGTAGTTTTTCAATATTTCGGCATTTCCGGCAACCAAATCGACCAACCGTAGCTGGTAGTATTTTTCGTTAAGCTCCAGATTTTGGTGTTGCGAATGAATGTCAATAAGCTTCATTCCCAGATCGTGCAATACTTTCACATTTACCGGTGTATCATTAATAAATGCCCGTGATTTTCCCTGTGGGGTTATTTCGCGCCGCAGGATGGTAACATCGTCGTAATCCAGTTCATTTTCGGTAAAGAAAGCCTGAAGTCCGTATTCCCGGATTTCAAAGGTTCCTTCCGACGTGCATTTCTCCGACTTATCTCTTAAAACGGAAGAGTCGGCACGTTGACCAATGATTAATCCGATTGCACCCAATAGTATTGATTTTCCGGCGCCGGTTTCGCCGGTTAGAATATTTAAATCCCCACTGAAATCAATATTCAGGGAATCGATTAAAGCATAATTTTTTATTGATAGTGTTTTTAACACGGGAAATTGCAATTTTAAATGAGCGAACGAAGATAACGAAAGACGTGATTAAACCGGTTATAAAGATAATCGTTTATTCAAATTTCAAAAACCTTCAGCCTTGGTTATTTTTTCGTATTTGCTCCCGTTCGATGGATCACACTCGTTTAAAATAGCTACAACTCTGGCCCGTTCGTCAGGAAATGACTTGGAGAAAATATTGACCAGTTCGTCTGATTTGGCATCAAAAAAGACCTGAAGAATATATAATGATGGGCGCGACCTAAAAACCTTTTGAATTGATTTTAACGATTCGGCAATTACCCCGCGGCCATCCGGAGCCTTATCCGACATTAAATCAAGCCCTTGACGATGGTATTGATACGTGCAGTTCCTGAATCCGGCATACGATTTATTTAAGATATTCTCGACCAGCCAATAGCGGTTACGTTCGCTTTCGTAGGCTTTCCAGCCTTTCTCCCGGGCATTTTGCGAATTGTTTACAATCGTTAATGCCTTCTGGAAAAATTCAGTTCCACCTTCGGGAGTGAACGAATCGTAATCCATACCTAAAACAATGTAAGCATAATAAGCTAAAATATTGGTCAGGTTGTCTTTGTTCGAAGTTTCATTAAATTCAAGTGTCTGGTATTCCACGTATTTGGCGTGAAAATCGTTGTCTTTGATGTTCAATAAGATTGTTTCGTAGGAAGCATTAAATACCGGGCGGCGTGCCTGAACCTGGATACTTCCTTTAAACTCATCAGAAGAGATCTGTTCGTCCAGATTAATGAAAATATTACACTCAATCCGTTCATCCATAGAATACTGATGATCGGTCCATTTTCGGTTATTCATAAACTCATACAGGTCTGACTGCATGGTTTCAAACAACGTTCGGTTGGCGCCTTGTATTTTTTGAGCTGAGATGCTAATATTACAGCGTAATTCTTGTGCAAAAGTTGCACTAAGATTAACGACTAACACAAAGAAAATCAACAAGTATCGTTTCATATCAGCAATTTATTCTTATTCTCTCCGACCTTCTTTTTGCTCCAGGATAAGTACCATTTTGTCCACAATGTCCGAAGCAACTTCAGTCTTTGATTTTAACTCAAAAAATGCCTGATTATTGTTCTGATCAATCATTGTAATTTTATTGGTGTCTCCACCAAACCCTGCACCTCGATCGTTCATAGAGTTTAAAACAATAAAATCCAGGTTCTTCTTTTTTAGTTTCCTGCCAGCGTTTTCCAATTCATTATTCGTTTCGAGGGCAAATCCAACCAGAAGTTGTTTCTCTGTTTTTAACTGGCCCAAAGTACCGGCAATATCGCTGGTTGGTTTTAACCGTATGATTAGTTCGTCTTTTTCTCGTTTTACTTTGGTTGGCGAATAATTTTCAGGAGTGAAATCTGCAACAGCGGCGCACATTACTGCACCATCAACTTCCGGAAAAACAGATAAGCATTTTTCCAGCATTTCTCCTGCCGATTCAACCGGAATGACAGTTATTTGAGGATGTACATTTTTGATTTGTACCGGGCCAGAAACAATCGTAACCTTCGCGCCTTCGCCGGCAAGCTTATTGGCAATGGCATATCCCATCTTGCCTGAAGAATAATTTCCGATAAAACGAACAGGATCTATTTTTTCGTAGGTAGGGCCAGCGGTGATCAGGAAATGCTTATTCAGCAGTTTTTTTTTTTGATTAAAGAAACTGACCACTTCTTCAACAATCGTTTCCGGCTCTTCCATTCGGCCTTTCCCATGTAAACCACTGGCTAGTTCTCCTTCGCCTGGCTCTATGATTATATTTCCGAACGAACGCAAAATTTCCATGTTGGCTACGTTTGCCGGATGGCGAAACATGTCCAAATCCATGGCAGGCGCAACCATTACCTGGCATTTTGCCGATAAATACGTGGTGATTAAGAGGTTGTCGCAAATTCCATGAGCCATCTTTCCCATGGTGGCGGCTGTTGCCGGGGCTATCAGTAGCAAATCAGCCCATTGCCCCATATCTACATGAGAATACCATGTGCCGTCGTTTGCAGAGAAAAACTCAGAAGCGACTGGTTTTCCCGACAAGGCAGACATGGTAACCGGGGTAATAAATTCTTTGGCAGCAGGGGTCATTACAACCTGTACTTCAGCGCCCTCTTTGATAAGGCCCCTTAAAAGATAAGCTGCCTTGTAGGCAGCTATACTTCCGGTAAGTCCGAGGACAATATGTTTTCCTGATAGCCTCATAAAGGCTTGTATTACAGTTCTTTGTTGCGGTTTTCCTTGGCAGGATTACGGTGATAAATCTGATCGTTTACAAATTCTTCGTAAGCGATCAACGTTGGTTTTGGCAAGCGTTCGTAGTATTTTGAAATCTCGATTTGTTCGCGGTTTTCAAATACTTCTTCTAAATTATCAGTGAAAGATGCAAACTCCTGCAATTTCTGACTTAATTCTTCTTTCATTTCAGATGCAATCTGATTCGAACGTTTAGCCAGAATCATTACGGTTTCGTACATGTTTCCGGTACGGCTTTCCAACTCTCTTAAATCTCTCGAAATTGTTGTAGATTCTGCTTTTGTTTTCTTAAAATCCATATGTATTAAATATTTGAATCAGGTTTGTAATTCAACAACTTTGCAGTTGTGGCATAATACTTCTCAACTTCTTTCCGGTATTTGCTTTCCGGATATTCGTCGACAAAGGTATAATATTCATCCAACGCAGAACTCAATCGTTCACGTTTTTTTTCTTCAACACTTTTTATAGCTAACAAATACTTTGCTTTTAACAGCATGTACATCAACTCTTCGCGGTATTTGGTGTCCGGAAAATCTTTCAGCGATGAGGATAATGCTACAACAGCTGCTTTATAATTGTCCAGATCGTAATAAAGCCTGCCGCTTAAATACGATTTATATACCAGTTTATCACGCATTTCGATGATGAGTCGGTTTGCTTCTTCCAACCGGCTTGATTTCGGATATAAATTGATAAACAATTGTAAGGCATCAATAGCGTTTTGCGTAACACCCTGATCGAGACGAGGGCTTGGAGAATCGAGATAGAAACAATATCCAACCATAAACTGCGATTCTTCGGCAAATTCACTTCTCGGAAATTCTTTGATCAGCGATTTGAAATAATGCCCTGCCATCATATAGTCTTTCATACCAAACTGGCTTTTGGCATAATAATAATATACTTTGTCGGCCCGGCTTGTACCCCGCACAATATTAATAAGCTCTTTTAACAAAGTTGAGGAGCGCACAAATTCTCCACCTTCGTAATATTCGAGTGCTTTTTTATACTTAAATTCGTAATCTGTGCTTTTAACGATCTTGTTATAATCGCCGCAAGAACTGAATAACAGAACAAAAACGAAGGCTATTGATGTGAAATTTCTCATTTTCATTAACATGGCGCAAATATACATTATTTTATAGAAATTTAATGGCCGAAAAATAGGATGAATTATCCAGAAAACAATCCTGTTTAGGTTAAATTAACAAATTTGCACACTTCTTAAAAAAAATTACTTTTGCAATGCTAATTTAAAAACCAGAATAAAGTGGATATTTTTGAAAAACTGAGGAACAACATGGGTAGCCTGGGGAAATACATGAAACAGGCTCATGGATACTTTGCTTTCCCAAAGCTGGAAGGCGAAATCGGCACCAAAATGAAATTCAGGGGTAAAGAGGTTTTAGTTTGGAGTTTAAACAATTACATCGGTCTTGCCAATCATCCTGAAGTAAGGGAAGCTGATGCTCAGGCCGCTGCTGACTACGGTATGGCGTACCCAATGGGAGCCCGGATGATGTCGGGGCAAACAAGTAAACACGAAGAACTGGAGCAAAATCTGGCTAAATTTGTAGGTAAGCAAGATGCCTTTTTATTGAATTTCGGATATCAGGGAATGGTGTCAATCATCGATGCCGTTTGCGGTCGTAACGACGTAATCGTTTATGACTCGGAGGCTCATGCCTGTATTCTGGACGGAGTTCGTTTGCATATGGGTAAACGTTTTGTATATGCCCATAACAATATGGATAGTCTGCGGAACATGCTGGTTAAAGCAACCCGTTTGGCTGAGAAGCAGGGTGGGGGTATTCTGGTAATTACTGAAGGGGTATTTGGTATGGCCGGAGATCTTGGTAAATTAGATGAAATTGCCAAATTTAAAGAAGAGTTTAATTTCCGTTTATTGGTTGACGATGCCCACGGATTTGGAACGATGGGTGCAACCGGAGCCGGAACTCCAGAGCACTTTGGAGTAATGGATAAAATTGATTTATTGTTTGGTACATTTGCCAAATCGATGGCTGGAATCGGTGCATTTATTGCCTGTGACGAAGATATCTGCAACTTTTTACGATATAACATGCGCTCACAAACTTTCGCCAAGTCATTGCCAATGCCTATGGTAATCGGTGCGTTGAAGCGCCTTGAACTTTTGCGCACCCGTCCGGAGCTGAGAGAAAAACTTTGGTATGTTGTTGATAAACTTCAGAGTGGTTTACGGGAACAAGGTTTCGATTTAGGTGTGACCAATTCATGTGTTACGCCGGTATATTTTAATGGTGGTGTTGGTGAAGCAACCAATGTGGTTATGGATCTTCGCGAAAACTTCAATGTATTTTGCTCTGTAGTTGCCTATCCGGTTATCCCGAAAGGCCAAATTATGCTCCGCCTGATCCCAACAGCCATGCATACGTTGGAAGATGTGGAATATACCATCAAAGCTTTTTCTGAAGTAAGGAGAAAACTTGAAGAAGGAAAATACAACCTGTCTCAAATTCCATCTGTTCTCGAATAATATTTAAGTCTCATACAAACCATCCCTCCGGGGATGGTTTTTCTATTTACCTTTAGGATCAGATATTGCCTCTTTAGCTCAGCTGGTAGAGCAGCTCATTCGTAATGAGCAGGTCGTGGGTTCGAGTCCCATGAGAGGCTCTTTATAAGTCGGGACAATTGAGAAACGTGCCGATGTCAGGAGAAATATAAATTCAAGGTTGTTGAATCTTTTCTTTTTGTTTTTGCCCAAAAATGGTAAAATAAAATATACTTCCTTTTCCAACTTCACTTTCAACCCGAATCATCCCCTGGTGTTTCTCAACAAATTCTTTACAAAGAATTAATCCTAATCCGGTACTCGGTTCGTCATTTGTGCCTTTCCTACTTATTTTTTCATCAATCCGGAAAAGCTTTGAGAGTAAATCCGGATTCATGCCAATGCCGGTATCCTGGATGGAAACTTCAATTCCATCGTCTTCCAGTGATTTTGCATTAATTGTAATTTTCCCTCCTTTGGATGTGAATTTCAATGCATTGGATACCAGATTTCTGATAATGGCCTGAAGCATATTACAGTCGGCTAAAACATCTAATCCTTCGGGAATTTTATTAACGAGTTTAATTCCTTTATTTCTGGCAGGTTCAGTTATCACAGCAATACTTACTTCCGCAAGAGACCTCAATTGACAAACTTCAGGATTGAACCGCAATGCCCCCTTCTGCAATTGCGACCACTGCAGCAAATTCTCCAACAAATGGTGAAGGTTGTTGGCAGACTTTTTCATACTGAGGGCAAGGTTCTGTATGTCGGTTAATGACAGGCTCGATAATTCTTCAGCCATAATTTCGGTTAGTCCTAAAAAACCATTGAAAGGACTGCGAAGGTCATGAGCAATGATGGAAAAGAATTTGTCTTTCGTAGCATTCGCAATTTCAAGTTCTTCTTTTTGCTGCGTAAGTTCTTCGTTGATGGCTCGCAATTCCTTGCTCTGTTTTACAACTTTAGCTGTTTTTTCCTCTACAATCCGCTCCAGGTGTTTTTGCCGTTTTTTTAGCGAATCGATACGCCAACGATAAAAAATTAACAAGCCCGCAATAACAAATACCACCATAAGTAGCCTAAACCATCCCGATTTCCACCAAGGAGGACGAATGGTGAAGGAGTAAGTAAATTCGTTACTCCAATCCCCTTCGCTATTTACAGCCTTAACTTTGAACGTATAACTGCCTGGCGATAAATTACTGTATGAGGCTTCACTACTTAACGTTGTTGCACTCCAGTTTTCGTCGAGCCCGACTAACTGGTGTTTGTATTTTACCTTTTTACTTTGAGTCTGGGTTATTCCGATAAATGAGAATGTGAGGAAATTATTGTTGTATTTTAGGCTTAGATCCAGTGGAATTCCATACCACTTTGTGGTTTCGTTAAAATCAAAATCGGTAACAGTTACACCGTTCCCCAAAACAATACTTGTATCTTTTACCTCAAACCGGTTTTGTTTGGTAGAAGAAGTTGGGCGGAGTAAGTCAGACCAGCTAATTTTTTCGTTGAATATCTCAAGGCCTGTTAATTGAATATTTGGTGGAATGGTGTCAGCTTTATCGCCTCCCGGATGGTATGCGGTTAGCCTGTCGTTGGTGCCAATCCAAATGGTGCCCGAATGGTCCTGATCGATTGCCCCACGGTTGCACCCAATACCCAGGAAACCATCTTCGTATCCATAATTTTTAAATAGCGGCAATTTCGGATTGTTGGCTTTAAGGTTTGAGTTTTCAGAATTTAATTTATAGAGGCCAAAGCGGGTGCCAAACCATAGGTTGTCTGTTTTGTCCCGAAAAATGCTTAGAACAAACTCATTGTCTAATCCTTCCTTTTCGGTAAAATGAGTAAACGATTTTCCGTCATATCTTGACGCGCCTCCACCGCCGGTACCAAACCACATATTTTCGTATTTGTCCTGAGAAATGCTAAAAATATAATTGTGGCTTAATCCTTCATTGGTGGTGAAGTTGGTGAAACTATACTTTAATGGTTCGATCAACGATTTTCCGGAGTATTCCATTGCGGAGTCTAAGCTAAATTTCGACACGCCCCCTCCATCGGTACCCAGCCATATGTTTCCGATATGATCCTGAAAAATACACAACACATAATTGTTGCACAATCCTTCCTTCTTTGTAAAATTGGTAAACGATCTTCCATCGAATTTTGATACGCCTCCTCCATAAGTCCCAAACCAGAGATTGCCAGTTTTGTCCGCTAAAATGGAATAGACTTTATTGTTACCTAATCCTTCTTTTGTGGTATAATTTGTAAACGATTTTCCATCATATTTGATTGCACCACTTCCGTCGGTCCCAAACCATAAATTGCCGCTTTGGTCCTGAGCAATGCTAAAAATCTTACTGTTCGTTAGACCCTCTTCCTCGGAGAAATGAGTAAATGATTGCCCGTCGTATCTCGATACACCTCCGCCAAAAGTACCCAGCCAGACGTCTCCCTTCTTATCCGTAAGGATACTGTAAACTTTAGTATTGCTCAGACCTTCTTCCCGGGTGAAATGTGTAAATAATTTTCCTCCATACTTACTGACTCCTCCATTGGTGCCAAACCATAGATTGTCGCTTTTGTCTTGTAAAATGCTATAGACAATATCGTTGCTTAAACCTTCGCTGACGGAAAAATGGGTGAAATGGCCAATTACTGTCGAACGTAATTTTGGATCGTACACTTCATTTTCGTTCAGGACAAGTTTGGATACCCCGCCGCCATATGTTCCAAACCAGAATATCCCATCAATATCTTGCAATACACTATACACTTTATTGTTTGATAATCCTTCTTGTTCAGTGAAGTTCAGGAATGATTTTCCGTCATATCTTGATACACCACCATAAGTTCCGAACCAAAGATTGCCGCTTATATCCTGTATGATCGACGAAATCGAATTGCTTGGTAAACCTTCCTTTACAGTAAAATTGGTGAACGATTTCCCATCGTATTTCGAAACTCCGCCTTCTCCGGTGCCAAACCAGATATTCCCGTCTTTATCCTGAAAAACAGACAAAACAGTATTGTTTGCCAGGCCTTCTTTCTCAGTAAAATGAGTGAACGATTTTCCATCGTACCTGGATACACCTGCAACGGTTGCAAACCAGATGTTGCCATTTTTATCCTGCAAAATCGACAATACTGAATTGTTGAGTAACCCTTCCTTCTCGGTATAATTCGTAAACCATTGCCCATCGTATTTCGATACTCCTCCGCCATCGGTTCCGAACCAGAGGTTTCCTTCTTTGTCCTGAAGAACCGACCAAACCCGATTATTGCTTAATCCTTCATTCTCGGTGTAATGCGTAAACGATTTTCCATCGTATTTCGATACACCTCCGCCATAGGTACAAAACCAGATGTTTCCGCTTTGGTCTTGCACTTGGCAATTGATTGAACTGTATTTTAATCCCTGATGTTTGCCAAATGTGCTGAAATTCTGAGCGTTTTGATCTTTGATATAGGCATCTTTCACAATTTCTACTTCAGGGATGCCTGCCACAATAGGATTGTTAATGGCGGGTACTGTTTTAGGAATTAAAACGGAATTCTGGCCGGGGGTAATTACTCGGGGGATGCCGGATAAAATGACTTTCGGCTTTTTGGCCGGACGTTCGTTGTCGTTGGTATAAACAACCGTTGGTTTGCTTACAGGTGTACTGGTGGGTTTGCCTGCAGGTATTGTTTTGGGGGTTGCCATGCTGTCGGCAGGAACAATATACCCATTGGATTCAATCGTCAACGGATTAGAAACTAATGTTTTATCTTGCTTCTGCTGCCTGCCACAGGAGAAACAAAGAAGTGAAATTAGAATGGTATGAATGAATTTATTCATCATCACTACAAACGTAAAAAAAATATCCCGCTTTAAAGTTGAAATATTTTCTCATAATTTCTTTTTCCTCCCTGCATTTTGTCAAAAAACAAGTAATGGTTATTTCCTGATTGCTAAATATCAATCAAACTTTTCTTATAAAAAAGTTTGGTGCTAAATTGAAAAAACTACTTTTGCACCGTCTTTTCGACCTATCAATTTATCCAGATATTTAAAGATATGGAAAGCGAATCGTTAATTCTCTTTTTTATAATTGCAGTTATCCTTGTTGGAGGTGCAATTCTGTTTTCAACACTTGTAGCACCAAAGTCATTTAATCCGGCCAAATCGGAACCTTACGAATGCGGTATTCCGACCGAAGGCCCAGCCTGGATTCAGTTTAACGTTGGTTATTACCTTTTTGCTATTATTTACCTGATTTTTGATGTGGAAACCGTATTTCTGTTCCCTTGGGCAACGGTAATGAAAGCGATCGGGATCAGGGCATTTATTGAAATCATAATTTTCTTCTTCATACTTGGTCTCGGACTTTTGTATGCATGGAAAAAAGGAGCTTTAAAATGGGTTTAATCAAATCAATGAAAGATGAAGATTTCGGAGATAATGAATCTCTCGAACTCTTAAAAAAGTCAGGAGGCAATGTCTTCATGACCAGTATCGATAGTTTGCTAAACTGGGGACGCTCCAATTCGGTGTGGCCATTAACTTTTGCAACCAGTTGTTGTGGAATTGAAATGATGGCCGCCGGTGCATCGCGCCACGACTTCGCGCGTTTTGGTATTGAAGTTTATCGCGCTTCGCCGCGTCAGGCTGACGTAATTGTTGTAGCCGGAACCATCGTTCATAAAATGGTGCCCGTATTAAAACGACTTTACGACCAAATGCCCGAACCTAAATATGTGATTGCCATGGGTGCCTGTGCCATTTCGGGTGGTCCATTCTTTTACAATACCTATTCGGTTGTTCGGGGTGTCGATCATGTCATTCCGGTTGATGTTTATATTCCCGGTTGTCCACCGCGCCCGGAAGCTTTACTTTACGGAGTTATGCAGCTTCAGCGGAAAATTAAAGGTGAGTCGGTAACTAATCCAGGTGAATTACCTGATATCCTCTAGAGAAAAGTTTGGAGTGCCTAAAGTTATTCTAAAATAATATCATGCTTAGCAGAGAAGAACTAACAAATATAATCTCAGGTTTGGTGCCTGGAGCTGAATTTCCGGAAGGTAAACAGTTGTTGGAAGTAATTGTTCCGGCGGAAAGTTATTTTTCGCTTGCCGAAAAACTGAAATCAGATCCGAAAATCGCTTTCAATTACCTGATTACCCAAACCGCAGTTGATTTTCAAACTTATATGACTGTTGTTTGTCACCTGGAATCAACCGAATTCAGGCATATGGTTGTGTTGAAGGCTAATCTTACTGACCGTGAAAATCCTGCAATCGATAGTTTGACCGCCTTGTATCCGGCAGCCGAATATTTTGAACGTGAAATTTTCGACCTGTTTGGGATACGGTTTAACAACCACCCCAACCTGAAACGACTCTTTTTGGAAGATGACTACGGATACCCGCTTCGCAAGGATTTCCGCGACGAAATAAATATCATTGAACGTTAATACTCAATATATGAGTGAAGAAATTATAAAAGACGTGATTGTCGGGGAAAATGAGGACTACATCATCAATATGGGCCCTCAGCACCCTTCAACCCACGGCGTTTTAAGGCTTGAAGTTTGCCTGAAAGGTGAAACCGTAAAATACCTGATTCCGCACATCGGGTACATTCACCGTGGAATTGAAAAAATGTGTGAAGCCAATACCTACCAGCAAATTATTCACCTGACCGACCGGATGGACTACCTTTCGGCACACATGAACAACGAAGCGGTTTGTATGGTGGTTGAAGATGCCATGCAGGTTGAAGTTCCGGAGCGGGTTAAATACATCCGCACCATCCTGAACGAATTGAACCGTTTGGCCTCGCACCAGTTGTGGTGGTGTGCTTTTGGTATGGATCTCGGGGCGTTAACTACATTTTTTTATGGTTTGCGCGATCGCGAAATGATTCTCGATATTTTTGAAGAATCGTTCGGATCAAGACTTTTGCACAGTTTCAATACGCCCGGCGGCTTGATGCACGATGTTCATCCCAACTTTCAGAACCGCATTAAAGAATTCATCAGCTATTTCCGCAAAAAATTACCCGAATACGATCAGTTACTTACCGGCAACGTAATTTTTCAGGAGCGCGCCAAAGGTGTTGGCTTTATGAGCAAAGAAACTGCCATTGGATACGGTGTGACCGGACCTTCAGGTCGAGGATCGGGTTTCTCGTGCGACATTCGTAAAATTGCGCCTTACGGAGCTTACGATAAAGTTCAATTTAACGAAATTCTGGAAACTGGAGGCGATGTATTTGCCCGTTACCAGGTAAGGATGGCAGAAATGCGGGAATCATTAAGCATTCTGGAACAATTGGTTGACAATATTCCGGAAGGTGATTTCACCGCCAAAATGAAACCAATCATTAAACTTCCGGCAGGTGAATATTTCCGGAGAGTGGAAACTGCCCGTGGCGAATTGGCTGTTTATGTGGTGAGCGACGGAAATAAATCGCCGTACCGCATGAAATTCCGGACTCCAAACTTTAGCAACTTATTTGTAATGAACGAGATTGCTGCCGGATGTAAAATTGCCGACCTGATTGCTATCAGCGGTTCGCTCGACCTTGTAATACCTGATATTGACCGATAAATGAACACAAATATGTCATCAAACATCTTCGATTTTGCGACACTAACCGGCTCTGTTCACTCCTGGCTTTCAGGAATGATGTCGTCCGGATGGGTCATCTTTACAGAAATGGTTCTCGTCGGGCTTGTTTTCCTGCTGATGTATGCACTGATTGGGTTGTTCCTGGTTTACCTCGAACGTAAAGTTTGTGCGATCATTCAGAACCGCGTAGGGCCCAACCGTGTAGGAAAATGGGGCCTTCTGCAAACCATTGCCGACCTGATTAAATTGTTGCTGAAGGAATTAATCCCGATCCGAAAGTCAGATCCGCTGCTTTTCAACCTGGCGCCTTTTATCGTAATTATTGCTTCGTTTCTGGCTATGGCGGCATTGCCTTACGCCAAAGGACTTCAGGCTATCGATTTTAACATTGGTGTATTTTATGTGATGGCTGTTTCGTCGCTTGGGGTTGTGGGTATTTTGCTTGCAGGCTGGTCGAGTAACAGTAAATATTCGTTGATTGGTGCCATGCGTAGCGGCGCACAGATTGTGAGTTACGAACTTTCAGTTGGTCTTTCGCTGCTGGCGATTGTGGTTTTTTCAGGAAGTATGCAGCTTTCAACAATTGTTGAAAGTCAGGCCAACGGATGGTGGATTTTTAAAGGGCATATCCCTGCAATCATTTCGTTTATTGTTTTCCTGATTGCCAGTACTGCCGAAATTAATCGTGGCCCCTTCGATTTGGCCGA
This sequence comes from Prolixibacteraceae bacterium, assembly GCA_019459525.1. Lineage (GTDB taxonomy): Bacteria > Bacteroidota > Bacteroidia > Bacteroidales > Prolixibacteraceae > Aquipluma. The sequence continues at coordinate 19,757 of JAIBEY010000073.1, read as the reverse complement.
AGCCGAGTCGGAATTAACTGCGGGTTTCCATACCGAATATTCAGGAATTAAATTCGCTTTTTTCTTCCTGGCCGAATACATGAACATGTTTATTGTGTCGGCATTGGGCGCTACGGTATTCCTTGGCGGATGGATGCCATTCCATATTGGCGAATGGGAAGGGTTCAACCAGATTATGGATTACATTCCTTCGGTGGTTTGGTTCTTCGGAAAGACGTTTTTCCTTATCCTGATTATTATGTGGTTTAAATGGACGTTTCCCCGTTTGAGAATTGACCAGTTGTTGACTCTGGAATGGAAATACCTGCTGCCAATCAGCTTGTTCAACATTGTATTGATTGCCTTTTTGGTCCTGATGGGCTGGCATTTTTAAATGATGAATGTTGAATTTTGAATGATAAATGAACACATTATGAATACACAGGAAAAGTTGACTGTTTTGGACCTGAAACTTGAAACTTTGAACTTGAAACTTTGATTAGATGAATAGTATAACAAAATATTTTAGCGACATGTTCCGGGGAATTTCTTCGTTGTGGGCAGGAATGCGCATCACCGGGAAATACTTCTTCAGTCCGCGGGCTATTGTAACACAGCAATATCCCGAAAATCGTGCCACCCTGAAAATGGAAGAACGGTTTAAGGGTGAAGTGACCATGCCTCACGATGAAAACAACCAGCACGCCTGTACCGGTTGCGGAATTTGTGAAATGAACTGTCCGAATGGTTCAATCGAGATTTTAACCGACCGCATTCCTAACGCTGAAGGCAAAATGGAGCGAGTGATCGATAAACACATTTATCATTTGTCGATGTGCACATTCTGTGAATTGTGCATAAAAACCTGCCCTTCGAATGCGCTGGCCTGGGGTCAGAAATTCGAGCATGCCGTTTTTGACCGGAGTAAACTCACCAAAGTCTTGAATCAACCGGGTTCGAAGATTAGAAAGGAGGCTAAGTAATGAATGTATTCCTATTTTACCTGTTTTCAGGAATTATCCTGATCTGTTCGCTTTTGACGATCACCACCCGAAAAATATTGAGGGCAGCGGTTTACCTGCTTTGTGTTTTGTTAGCTACTGCGGGTTTGTATTTTATGCTGAACTATCAGTTTATGGCAGCCGTTCAGCTTACGCTGTATGCCGGAGGTATTGTAGTCCTTATTATATTCAGCATCCTGCTTACCAGTCATATTTCGCACCGTTTTAAACATCCCGATCTGGTGAAACTTATTATGGGTGTGAGCACGGCTGTTGTTGGGGCAGGATTGGTTATTGCAACCCTTCTTTCTCATTCGTTCCAGGCCGGATCGGCACCTGAGCTTCCTGTTGATATGACGGTGATTGGGACCCAGCTTCTGAGCACCGAAAAGAACGGATATGTGTTGCCGTTTGAGCTGATCAGTATTTTGCTGCTTGCTGCCATGATTGCAGCGATTGTAATTGCAAAAAAAGATAAAAATAAAAACTCAGAAATATGATTCAGGGAATTCCACTCGAACATTTTTTAATCGTAAGCACGATCATGTTTTTCATCGGTGTTTGCGGTTTTATTATTCGCCGAAACTTGATCACCATGTTAATGGCCATCGAACTCATCCTGAATTCGGTTAATATCAATTTTGTTGTTTTCAACCGCTACCTGTATCCCGATCAGTTGCAGGGACATTTCTTTTCGCTGTTTATTGTTGGTATTGCCGCTGCCGAAGCATCGGTGGCCATTGCCCTGATCATCAACATTTACAGAAAACTGCAGAATATTGATGTTGAAAACGTAAATGAGTTGAGATTCTAAAAAATTAAGAACAATGACAGGATATGCTTATACAATATTAATTCCGATGATTCCGCTGGTGATGTTTTTGGTTACCGGCTTACTCGGAATGAAATGGAAACCCATCGTTTCAGGCTTGCTGGGCACCATCGGAATGGGAACCTCGTGGGTCCTTTCGCTGATTACCGCCGGAAGTTATTTCTTTGGAGGTCATCATGCTGAAGGTTTTCAGACCATTATCCCTTTCGAAACAACCTGGTTGCGTTTCACCGAAACCTTACACATCAACATTGGCGTTTTACTCGATCCTATTTCAGTGATGATGCTCGTGGTGATTACGACAATTTCATTCATGGTTCACCTTTACAGTTTGGGCTACATGAAAGGTGAAAAAGGATTTGCACGTTTTTACGCTTTTTTGTCGCTGTTTACTTTTTCGATGCTCGGTTTGGTAATTGCCACCAACATTTTCCAGATGTACATTTTCTGGGAATTGGTGGGCGTTAGTTCATTCCTCCTGATTGGTTTCTATTATACAAAACCATCGGCAGTAGCTGCATCGAAAAAAGCATTTATAGTAACCCGTTTTGCCGATTTAGGCTTCCTGATTGGTATCCTGATTCTTTCGTTTGTGACCGGAACTTTTGATTTTGGAAAACTGACCGAACCCGGAACTGCTATCTTCGGAAGCGCTGCTTCAATGAGTTTTATGGGTATTTCAGCCTTGACCTGGGCCATGACTTTGATTTTTATCGGAGGTGCCGGTAAATCGGCCATGTTCCCGTTGCACATTTGGTTACCCGATGCTATGGAAGGTCCAACTCCGGTTTCGGCCTTAATCCATGCGGCAACCATGGTTGTTGCGGGTGTATTTTTGGTGGCCCGTATGTTTCCGGTTATCCATTTTCAGGCTCCCGATGCTCAGGAAATCATTGGTTATGTTGGTGGATTTACCTCGCTTTTTGCTGCGGTAATCGCCATCACACAATACGATATTAAACGCGTTCTGGCATTTTCAACCTTGTCGCAATTGGGTTATATGATGCTGGCACTCGGAGTTTCGGGTTATGGGGGCGAAGAAGGATTGGGTTACATGGCTTCCATGTTTCACCTGTTTACACATGCCATGTTTAAAGCATTGTTGTTCCTTGGAGCGGGTTCAATAATTCATGCGGTTCATTCCAACTACATGTACGACATGGGCGGTTTGCGTAAATATTTACCCATTACCCATATTACTTTTCTGATTGCCTGTTTGACTATTGCCGGCGTTCCGCCACTTTCAGGATTTTTCAGTAAAGATGAAATTTTAGTGGCCGCGTTACACCACAATAAACTGTTGTTTGCTGTTGAGTTTTTGGTTGCCGGATTAACCGCATTCTATATGTTCCGCTTATACTTCAGCGTGTTCTGGGGAAAAGATCGTCATTACCATCACACCCCGCACGAAAGCCCGCTGACCATGTCCATTCCGTTGATGTTTTTGGCAGTAGCTTCTGTTTTTGCAGGATTTTTACCTTTCCATCACCTGGTAACTTCCGACAAAATGGGATTTGATACTGAAATGCATATGGCTGTTGCTGCCCCGTCAGTTTTGATTGGTTTATTTGGTATTGCGATGGCCTGGATTCTTTATAAGAAAGAAAGTGCTGTTCCGGAGAAACTGGCACAGCGGTGGGGCATTTTGTACACGGCTACTTACAACAAATTTTATTTCGACGAGATTTATTTGTTTGTCACCAAAAAGATCATTTTTAATTATATCTCCCGACCAATTGCCTGGTTCGACCGTCACATCATTGATGGATTTATGGTTGGAATTGGTTTGGTAACCGAAAAAATAGCCTACCAAATTAAAGGAATGCAATCCGGACAGTTGCAGCATTATGCATTTATGTTCGTTGCCGGAACATTGGCACTGGCGCTTTCTTTGGTTTATTTTCTGATGTAAAATATATAAATAATATTCTCATGAATATTCTGACTTCATTAGTAGTTATCCCGATTCTGACCATCATCGCCATCCTTTTCACCAAAGGATTAAAAGGTGCGCGGCTGGTATCGGCAATTGGCATGGGTGTTCAGCTTCTGGTAACAGCCGTACTTTTATTCTCGTACCTCGGCCTGCGTAAAGCTGGAGTAACCGATGAAATGGTTTTTACTGCTGATTACACCTGGTTTAAAAGTTTAAATATCCATTATTTTATTGGGGTTGACGGGATTGCGGTTGCAATGCTCTGTTTGACTTCCATCGTAGTTTTTGCCGGAATATTTGCTTCATGGGAAATGGAATACCTTTCGCGCGAATTTTTTATTTCGCTGATTTTATTGGCGACAGGAGTTTATGGGTTTTTCATTTCGCTCGATTTATTTACCATGTTCCTGTTTTACGAATTGGCAGTGATCCCGATGTATTTGCTGATTGGAGTCTGGGGTAGCGGCCCGAAAGAAAGTTCGGCCATGAAACTGACTTTAATGCTGATGGGAGGATCTGCTCTATTGATGGTTGGAATCTTCGGAATTTATTACAATTCGGCTCCGGATGGCGGCCCACTTACTTTTAATATTCTTGAAATTGCTAAAATACAAATGCCTGTTGAAGCTCAACGGTTCTTTTTCCCGTTCACTTTTGTTGGATTCGGAATTTTGGGTGCTTTGTTTCCTTTCCATACCTGGTCACCCGATGGTCACGCCTCGGCGCCAACAGCGGTTTCGATGCTTCACGCCGGAGTTTTGATGAAACTGGGAGGTTACGGATGTTTCCGTGTTGCCATGTTTTTAATGCCTGAAGCGGCACAGGAAATGGCCTGGATTTTCATTATCCTCACCACAATCAGTGTCGTGTACGGAGCATTCGGCGCTATCTGGCAAACCGACCTGAAATTCATTAATGCGTATTCATCGGTGAGCCATTGCGGATTGGTCATTTTTGCCCTTCTGATGATGAACGAAACCGGAATGGACGGAGCAATTCTTCAGATGATTTCTCACGGATTGATGACAGCCCTTTTCTTTGCCCTGATTGGGATGATTTATGGACGGACGCACACCCGTGATGTAACAAAAATGGGAGGACTCATGAAAGTGATACCTTTCCTTGCTGTTGTTTATATGATTGCCGGTTTTGCTTCTTTAGGACTTCCCGGATTAAGCGGATTTGTGGCTGAAATGACTGTTTTTGTTGGTGCATTCCAACATCAGGATATGTTTCACCGCGTAGTAACTGTTGTGGTAGCTTCGTCGATTGTAATCACAGCAGTTTATATTTTACGAGTAGTTGGAATGATTTTGCTTGGCCCGATAAAAGATTCACATCACGAACATCTGGAAGATGCCAAATGGTTCGAAAAACTGAGTACAGTTACACTGGTTTTAGCCGTTGCTGCTATTGGTATTGCACCGCTTTGGCTGTCGGATACCATTATTTCGAGTTTGAAACCAATCGTTGAAAGACTGGCAATGGCCATTCCATTCTAAAATTTAAATTGATAAAATAATACCGGAAAATATGGATCTCGGACAATTTATACTCATGCGACAGGAATTACTGCTCACTCTGGCTGCGGTGGTAGTTCTGATTGCTGAAATTGCAACCAGCGAAAAGAATAAAGCGCGGCTTGTTCCTTTTTCAATCGGGCTTTTTGCTTTGGTAACTATCATCGGATTTATTCCCGGACAGGAAGGAACCTTGTTTGGCGGGTCGTATCAGTCGAGCCCGTTGACCATGTTCATGAAAAACATTCTGAATATGGCTGTTCTGATCATCTTTTTGCAGGCAGAAGGTTGGCTGCGTAAAGAAGAAAACCTGGACAAAATCAGCGAATATTTTATTCTTACGATTGCGACACTGATTGGGATGAATTTCATGATCTCAGCAGGCGATTTCCTGATTTTCTATATCGGATTAGAAACAGCTACCATTCCAATTGCTGGTTTGGCCGCCTTCGACAAATACAAAAGTCAATCCGCTGAAGCCGGTATCAAATTGATCCTGTCATCAGCATTGTCTTCAGGAATTCTGCTGTTTGGTCTGTCGTTGTTATACGGAGCAACCGGATCGATCTATTTCGCTGATATAGCCGGAAAGGTTGCGCCAAACGCTTTAATTGCGCTAGGTTTTATCTTTTTTGTAAGCGGTATGGGTTTCAAGATTTCGCTGGTCCCGTTCCACTTCTGGACAGCCGATGTGTACGAAGGCGCCCCCATTGGTGTAACATCTTACCTTTCGGTTGTTTCAAAAGGTGCCGCTGCATTCATTTTTACGATCATTCTGTTCACAGTCTTCAAGAATATTGTTGATATGTGGCAACCGCTAATTTATACGCTGGCAGTTTTCACTATGACATTGGCCAACCTGTTTGCTTTGCGTCAGGATAACATTAAACGATTCCTTGCTTTCTCATCCATTGCACAGGCCGGGTTTATTCTCTTGGGGGTATTAAACGCCGGTGAACTGGGAATGACTTCAGTCGTTTATTTTGTGTTGGTTTATGTATTCACCAACCTTGGAGCATTCGGCGTAGTTGCTGCCGTGCACAATGCTTCAGGTGTTGAAACTATTTCAGGATACAATGGCCTTTACAAAACCAATCCGAAACTGAGTCTGCTAATGACTTTGTCGTTATTCTCGCTGGCAGGAATTCCGCCGGTTGCCGGTTTCTTCGGAAAGTTCTTCCTGTTTACCGCCGCTGCCGGCGCCGGATATTACATTCTGGTTTTGATTGCTGTTCTGAATGCAACCATCTCGCTTTACTATTATCTGCGGGTTGTCAAAGCGATGTTTATCGATCAGAACGAACAACCCATTCCAACATTCCGTAGTTCGAATGCGATGCGGTTAGCGCTGGTAATGTGCGTGGCTGGCGTATTTATAATCGGTTTTGCCAGTGGAATCTTCGAATATATTCGAACCATCAGCCAGTTATTTCTAAACTAATAAGACTCTAAAAAATGCCTCTCAATAAAGGAAAACATATCGTTGAAGAAATTGACGGAGTTCGCTGCTCATTGGTTGAAAAAGGAGTATCGCCGGAACGTACCGAATTTCTGAAAAAACTGCTTGAGCTAAATGGTTACGCAGTAAAAGTTGTTCAGGAAGGCGAACCTGAAACGTTTAAGATTGGCGTAACCGATCTGCTTTTTAATCCGGTTGTTGATGTGTATAAACGCAGTTTAAAAAGCTTTTCAGGCAAAAAAGTTACTCCAGCCTACTGGCTTCAGGAATCGGACAACGAAACAGAAGCGGAAGTAAATTACTGGACGTTTAAAGAATAATAACCAATAGAAAAGGGAGCATTTGCTCCCTTTTTTGTTCTTATTACAGTAATGCTCATCTTTACTCAACTCTTGTTTTGAATGACCATGTCGGGCTGAATGCAACTTTGTCGCCTTCATATTTAGCTACAACGTACCAGAAGTATGTTGTAGAAGCCTTAAGCCCACTAACCGTGACTTCCTGAAGTGTTATATCTTCGCCAACTAATTTCTGAACGGTAGAACCTGATTCGAAGATGTAGATACTGTACGTTAATGCCGTGCTGGATTTTTTACCTTCAACATTCCATTTTAATAGAAATCCGAATGCCTGGTCTAAGGCTCCATTTCCGGGAACAGGGTCATAAATGTTAATGTTTCCGATGTTATTTTCATCTTTAAAGATCAAAAACTCGAGCTGAGTACTTTCGTTATCGTAGATAGCTGCCGACAGCGAATTACTCAAATAATCCTTCTTTTTTACATTGATGGCAACTTCTCCTTCTTTTAGTTTAGTAATGGAAAATTTACCTTCAGCGTCAGTCAATACAGACAAACTGGCAGGGGTGGTGGTTATCAGAACTCCTTGTACCGGCAGATAAGTTTCCCCATCCATTACTTTTCCGTTTAATGAGCCATAACTTATTATATCCAGCTTTTCTTCATCGCAGGAAGTTAGTGCTGTCAGAAATAAAAAACACGCTATATATATTATTTTTTTCATGATGATAAATATTAGAAGTGTGCTACTTTTTGATTCAGCTTAATTAAGTAGAGCCTTATCCCAACCGAGATTCCCCAGCTCATATCGTTGTAAGTGCCATTTCTCATTCCATCAAAACGGTCGCTTAAATAGTAATTCCAATCTGATGAAACGGATAATCCGATATTTTTTCGTGCCATATATTCAAGGCCAAAAGTGCCATTTACTTTAGGAAAATATTGGTCGGCCGATAATCCAACTCCATTGCGATTGAAATCGAATCCTCCCCCCAGACTGATGAAGGGCGAAATTTTATCGTATGGAAGAAAGATATAACGCACAGATAGATCACTGAAATAAGAATAATCATCTACCTTTTTTTTGATCATCAAGCCACGGTATCCAATTTTGGAATCGATATATAGATGATTACTTATGGCCGCGCCAATAGATAATGATGATTTTGGCCGAATATTGCCAGGCGTATAATCGCCGTAAAATGTATTTGACCCGGTGGTTGCACCTAGCGTTAGTTTACCTCTGTTCTCCTTTTCCTGAATACGACCAATAACATCTGTTTTGTAGTTTAACCGCTTTTCGTTCATGTAATTGGTAAATGAAACGGAAGTAGTGTCTTTCGGATTTTTAAGGCCCCATAATTTTTCTTGAACTCCTTCTATAATCAGGCTTTCAACTGCTTTCTCAATGGCTTCAGTTACGCATATTTCAGAAGGTTCGTTATAGCTAAAACCAGTTTCAGCTTCCAACAAACGTTTTGCTTTCACATACCTGAATAAACCAACTGAAACTTCCTGCGAAAGAATAGATTTTGTGGTATAAACGGTCTTTAGTACTTTACCGTTAGCGGTTGATACGGCACGAATGTATATGCTTACACGGTCTTCTCTGTAAGAACCCGAGGCATCGGCACCGAAATATCGGATACCGGCACCACCAGTCAAAATGTTCGATTCATAGGAAATAATTCCTCCTTCAAGAATAACTCCAGCAAATAGGAGAGGTGGTAATAATGAATTATTACTTTCATCTCCACCTTCATATTGCGCTCTGCTGGTTCTGATAATCTTTCTCTCATTCAGTAGATTGGCCATATTTTCACGCTCGATTGGAATAAACCAACCCGATTCTTCCAGTGCACGAATCAATATAGTTGTGGCTCCCTGGGTTACCGCAGTTGACCAACTTGCACCAGTTTCAGAAGGTTTATATTGACCCGTCTGATCCCGGAATTTGTAAACGGCTGTTACAATTTTTTCCTGAGGCCTGGGTAGTTCCAAAAGTGCTTTTTTTAATGGCGTTTCTGGTCCAACAATTGCACGTCTGGGTTGCATGGGCTGATGCATGTATGGTCCGCAAGCTGCCACCAGGACCACCATTATCAGCACAAAAAATATCCTTAACAGAATGGTTTTCTGTAACATGATAGAAATATATGTTGTAGATTAATTAAAAATAAGGAACCGACACTGTTGTTTGGCTACCGGTTTTATTGTCCAGAATGGTAATATTTAATCCATCTGCCTGATCTCCAACTTCGATCTGATAGTCGCCCAGTACATAAGTTCCTTCACTTAAGGCATCTTCGCCAAACTGTTTCGCAACAATTTGTCTTGATAACTGGCTTAAAATCTGACGGTTTAAGCTTGCAGAAAAATCTTCTAAAGCATCAGTACTATACCTGCTATAGGTGTCAGTAGCCGCTTCTTTGATGTCATTTTGAGCCTGGGCAGAACTCATTAACCAGCTGTAGTTGTATGGATTGCCACCAAATGCTGGATTTTTGGGAGTGTAAACTAAATCTTGTGCGTATGTTTTTCCTGCCACGAAAAAAAATACAATCATTAGAATTGTAAATAAAGTCCTCATTGTGTTTGGTTTTAATGTTTTTGGTTTTTTAATGTCAACTTCTCATTTCAAAAATGTTAACTGTAAATTTTGGGTTAAAAAATTCCTGATCCTGCCATGTCATCGCCATTCAACTGCTTCATAATCTCCTCGTAATTTGCCAGATAACTCTGTGTGGTTGTTATGGCATCTGAGGATAAAGCTTCAATAATATCCTGGCGTGGTTGAAGTATTGCTTGATAAACAGGATTTTCGTTTATCGATACAATAATTTGTGTAGAGGTTAACCGAAAAGGTTTTTCGCTCACTGTAATGGTGTAGTTTTTCGCTCCAGAAGGGGCTTCCCAGCTACCATAAAATAAGTCGTAAAAATCTTTTCCTGTTTTGGTTTTGGTATCATCAACCAGTAATCCATCAATTTCAATTTCATAATCGTTTGATTTGTTGGGTTGTTTAACAACTTGTTCAAATAGTTTCTTTAACGATTCGGGTACTGGTTTTGTCTTTATAGTATCCTTTTGACAATCAAATGGTAGCCATAAAAACGCAGAGAGAAATATGGAGGCTATGTTGTTCATTTGCTACTTCATTGGAAATGAAAAATAGGATTGGTCAATGACTACTTTCATATCACGACCAACTTGGTTGATTTCAATCCCACCCCATGTATTTAGAAGTTCACTATTTACCTGTAGGCTTAAATTAATGCCTGATTGCGAAAATTTGTTCCCCTGAAGCTTTGTCTTCGAATCTTCAGTAGCGCTCAGACTTAGGTTTTCACCTAGTTGTATAATAGTGTCGAAAAGAACTTTTTCGGACGTGTTTTCCTGAGCATATTCAGAAACCGAATTGTTTTTACCTAATTGAAAGGCATTCAGGTAATTGTTGTTGCCTTTTTGTTCTGCCGAGATCAAGTTGTCGCTTCCTTGTTGGATGGCCATGATTCTATTGTTGTTACCATCCTGATTAATCGATAATTTGTTTCGCTCGCCTTCGACCAAGTAATTGTTTGCTGTAAATCGTTGGCTTGTTGCAGAAACACCTCCACTGTTTTCGGCAAGTCCGAAGTTATATGTATTCCCCAGTTCACGGCCTGAAGCTATGGCCAGGTATCCCAACTGGAAACTAAGTAGCATGTTTCCACTTCCAATCTGCCCAACCGATAATTCGTTTGAATTACCTTGTTGAAATGAGAAAGACTGATTGCTGAGTGGTGTACCTGTTTCATTTTGCTGGCTGATATTTGCTTTATTTTGATCACCAATCTGTTGGGCTATCACAAAATTGCCAATTCCGCGATTCATGGTCTGAAAGCTTAGTATATCAGATACGCTACCAGAGCTGATTTGATGAATAGCATCATTATTCCCTAAATTACGGTTAGTGAGCATATTCTGGGAAAATCCGGAATGGCATATAAATAAACAGCATGACAAAAAGATAGATATTTTTTTCATATTTTTTTGTTTAATTACCCCGGCCCGAAGGCCGGGGATAAACCATCACATTAAGGATTAAGGGACTAACCTATTCCGATTTGACGATGGTGGCAGGTATTTTTGATAATGATGATCTACTATAACAATAAAAATGATTACTTTTTTGTGATTTTATTTTTCGAGTAACTGCAAGACTAATTGTTTCATCCCAGTCTTGCAGCCTTTTAAGAAAAAGGTTTAATTTTGAATCACAGTAATAACATTTGAATTGCCCATTACCGAATTTAAACTCATGTTTCCATCACTTGTTTGGGAAACAGAAATTTGATTCATATCACCCACTACGTTAATGCCATCACCTGTGTACCAGCTTGTTCCTACTTTATTGGAAGAACCCGTTTGAGTGATATCAATTGTGTTGGTGTCGCCTTTTATTGCACCGGATACATAGTTTGAATTTCCGCTTTTTTCAATGTCAATCATGTTGCCATCGGAACTTGAACCCCAATCAGCAGTAACATTCAAACTAGTGCGGTTTGTATTACCAGTAACTAATTCAGAAAAATTGTTGCCGCTGCCGTACTTTACACCAAAACTTGTGTAATTACTATTTCCAATCTGGCTGATGTCAACTACGTTTGCATCTCCTGCTACAACATCAAATAATGCTGTATTTTTGTCCCCTTTCTGCATTATATTAATATCGTTTAGGTCAGACATGTAAAGGATATTCGAAGATACAGTTCCAATACTTTGAATTTTTGCAACATTTTCATCTCCTTCTTGCAGAACGGTTGTTTGGTTTTTGTTCCCATATTCAATTTCAACCACTGCATTATTCAAATCACCAATTTGCTTTACAGTTCCCTGGTTCAAATTGCCATCAATATCCGAAACAACATCATTTCCATTACCTTCCTGCAAAACAAAATGTGTGTTGTCGTCGCCATTCTGAATGAAATTTGTTTCATTGTCATCGCCAACTTGCTTTACTCCCATTTCGCCACCCCAGTAAGGTATAACTCCTGCATTGTTACCGTTTCCAATTTGATCCATATCGATTTTATTTCCAGCGCCAGTTTGAACTGTTGTGGCAATATTGTCGTCACCTTTCTGATTAACATTTACCAAACTTCCTCCACTTCCCTGACTAGAAAAAGCATAGTTTTTTATTCCATCCTGCATATGGACTGCGGTGTTTCCGGATTGTGCCTGATTAATTTGCGATGTGTTGATGTCACCATCCTGGGTTTGAGAACCAGTATTTCCACCATTGAACACATTGGCATAAGCCTTGTTGCCATTTCCGGTTTGAATCTGCTGATGGTTATTCACCAAATTCGACCATGGATTACGTTGATCGATGGTTGCCACGTTATTTTCACCTTCCTGGGTTTGAGATGCAATTGCCTTACCTACTTCCTTTTGAACAATAGTGGCTGTATTGGTTTTTCCATCTTGATTTTGAACAGCAGTATTATCAAAAGTTTCCTGATTGGTAGTACCTACCCCGTCCTGTGTAATTAGTGCATTGTTGCCAGTCCCAACTTGAGTTTGGGTTGCATCATTGTCATCACCAACCTGGGTTACGGCAGCCGTATTTGCGCCAGCTTGTGTTACAGAGACCAAATTTTCATCCCCTGTTTGATTTACTGTTGAAACGTTTTGTGCCATTGCCATACTTGCGGCCAGCACTATTGCGAAAAGAAAAAATAATTTTCTCATGATTTTGTTAATCTTTATTATTGTTGAGAAACTGTTGCAATATTGCTATTTCCTGTCTGCAAAATAGTTGCATTCTGTCCACCGCCCATTTGGGTAAGGAATACATCATTGAAATCACCAGTCTGAAGGATTTTTGCAACATCACCAGCTCCCTGTACCATATCAATGTCGTTACTATTTCCAGTTTGAGCGCTGGTAGCATCAAGTACTGCTCCATCGGTTTGTACACCATCAAAAGTGTTGTTATCACCATCCTGTTTGAAATAACCATTACGAGATGGTTCCAAACCACCAGGTGCACTTCCAACTTTATTCAAATTTCCGTTTTGAGTTAAGGTAAAGGTATTGTCATTTCCTAATTGCATTAGTTTGCCTACGTTAGAATTTCCAATTTGAGTAACTGCTGCTGTATTATTATCGACATTATAAACGGGTCGTGAAAAGTTATAATTAGCATCATCGTAAATGAAGCCAGCTGTAATCTGAGAATTATTATTACTTCCGGTCTGATTAATTGTTACTTTGTTTTTATCCCCTCCATATAACCATACTGCTCCGAAGTTGTCATTGCCGCTAGTTTGCGAAATATCTACTGTGCTGTTTGAACTTGCAAGGGCAGAAGTTACGCTTGTTTCTCCCCAAAATCCAAAAGGCCATCCCTCGTAAATGTATGCAGTATTGCCTTTTCCATTTTGATTTACCGAACCTGCATTTGTGGGGCCAACCTGAACGAATTCAGAATAGTTCTCAATTCCAATCTGTTTGATGGAACCTACACTATTAGATGAAGATACAGATGATGAGATGTTATATGGTGCAGCATAATAGCTTGGAATCATACCTTGGGTCAGATACGCTTGGTTTGAAGTTCCATTTTGGTCAATTGTAGAAGTATTGGTATTTCCATTAATCTGGTCTGAAACGCCAATGTTACTTGTACCAACCTGCTTTACCAATGCAACATCACTATTGCCAATTTGCTTTGCAGTAGCATCATTCAATGACCCGGTTTGCGCTACAGTAGCGCCATTCGAGTTGCCAACTTGTTCAACAAGAGAAACGTTTTGTGCCATTGCCATACTTACGGCCAGCACCATACCTAAAACTAAACTTACTTTTTTCATGTTTTTTGGTTTTTTAAATTAATAATGAAGTGGTTAAATTAAAACTTGTATTGTTAGTAATGATTTTAGAAAAATCGCTTCTTCAACAAAATCGGAACAACCTCCTTTCTTTGGTTTTATAGAGTATGATTTGATTGTGTTATTTTAACTTGATTGTTATTCCCGTTTTGTTTTACATTTACCTTGTCTTTTGTAACATCCTTGTTCACCACTACTTTATTCCCTGTACCCTTGATTTGTATGCTATCTTGCTTAAGCTCATTATCTTGGGTGGCTGTTTGTTTTTTGTTATTTACGATAACTTCGTTGGCCGGTCCATCAATGGATATGGTATAGGAAACATTCGAATTGATCAGGCATGTATCTATTTTTTTGCGTTTTGAAATTTCTTTATGTTTCTTCTGTTTGTTGGCATAAGAGTTGGCCGAAACACAAAAACAGAGTAGAAACATAAGGAGAGCAGAGCTATTCACTTTCATAAATTTTAATTTGTTTATTTTGCTGATAGAGACAAAAAGACAAAACTATTTTACACTCAATAACAACATGTTGAGATGATACAGAATGATAATTTTACCGAAATACAAAATAGTGTAATATCAGATTGTCCCCTTTTTCACAATAATTTTGATTAAAGTTCGACCATTTAGATAGAGGATTCAATACGTGAATTCACCAAAATCTTTTTATCGAAAAAATGGGTGATTTCACCTATTGACATTAATTAAAGTCAGATGAGATAAGGGAATATTTGAACAGGAATGTTCAATTTTTAACGAACAGATGTTCTATTGAGAGTGACCCGGACACGAATTTATTTGACACAGATCATTAATTGTTTATTGATGTAGTTGAAAACGTATATTTTTTATGTTTCTAACGGGGATTATATATATCTGAAAGACTATACTAGATAAGGTGGGCTGGTTGATACAGTTGAAGGCGAAATGATTAAATTTTCAATAGATTATTCCGTAATGCAAAAATGATGACCTCAATCATATTATTCGAGTTTGTTTTCTCCATTAATTTGGCGCGATGCTTTTCTACAGTCCGGTCAGAAATTGAAAGTTTATCGGCTATAATTTTTGTAGGGAGTCCTTCCATGGAAAGGCACAACACCTGATTTTCACGCTGAGAGAAAAATCCACTTTCCTGTTTTTCGTAGTTTACACGGTGCTGTTTGAACACATCAGTCAATTTCTCGCCCAATGAATCAGTGATAATTATGTTTTCTTTTTTTAATACATTAAGGACATCAGATATTAAAACTTCATTTTTGTCATTTTTATCTTCATTTAACGATATTAATCCGACCATTAAGGAATAACCCGGATATTTTTCATAAACTGCAACATGCAATATTCCATCAAGTCGGGTCCCGGTTAAGGGTTTAACAGTTACTGATTCGCTAAAAGAGTGTAATAATCCGTTTTCACATCGAATTATTAATTCGTTTAATTTTCGAACCGACGTAGAATCAAAGAAATCTTTAAATGTATAGGTAGTTAGCTCATCCTGCTGAATGCCCAAAAGTTTAATCAACGCCTGATTGGCTTCAAAGATGGTGTTCCCATCAAACAAGAAACAACTGTTCGGTATTAAATTGAATAGTGCTCTAAATTCACGTTTCCCAATTTCTTTGAGTTTTCGGTACTTGGTTAATCTTTTTTCAATTGCATGTACTAATGTGGTATTGTCAAATGGCTTAACAAAATAGTCGTCAGCCCCCAAATCTAAGCCAAATCGAATCGATTTAAGATCAGAACTACCGGTAATAAAAATAAAGGGAACCTGATCTATCATTGAACTCTCTTTCAATACCTGATAGACTTGATAGCCGTCTATCGGATTCATTTTGATGTCGCATAATATCAAATCAGGATTGTATTCAAAGGCTTTTTGAATACCTATTGCACCGTTGTCAGTATAGCACACATCATAACCTTGAATAGCTAATAAATTTTTAATTGTTTTTCCTAATTTCTGGTCATCTTCTATTACCAGAATTTTATTGCGAAAATTCATAAGGCAGAATTATTTTAAAGGTAGTCCCTTGATTTATCAAACTTGACAAATATATTTCTCCTCCCAGGCAATCAGTTAATGCTCTTACAATTGCCAATCCTAATCCACAGCCTGGTATTCTGGTTGTATTCGAAGCTCTGTAAAATGGATTAAAAACCTTTTCTGTTTCAATTTCAGGGATTCCAATTCCATTATCTTGTATTGTTATTATAAGTCTGCCATTGTCTGTCGAAATTTGCAATAGCACATCTTCTTTTGAAAATTTAAGTGCATTTGCACAAAGGTGATAAACAATTTGGGTCAAAAAATTCAGGTCTGAGCTAATCATTTTAATCTGAAGACTCCAATTTACTTCTATTCTTTTGGGGTTCAGGTTTTGTTTTATAAGGCCATCAAATAAATCATTGGTAATTTCACGAAGATTAAAGAATGAATATGTTGGTTTTATGCTGTTTTTTAACGTCATATTGATCCATTGAATATTATCAAGGAAAATGACCAGATCAGCTACAGCAGCGTCACAAAGTAAAATACTTTCTTTTCTGATATCTTCGGCTATAGTTTTGTCGTAACCATCTAACAGTTGGATGTTTGATTTCAGTATAGCAGTTGGAGTGCGAAGTTCGTGAGAAATAGAACTTATGATATGCTGGTATTCATTAAACCTTAAAGCATTCGATTTTACCAATTCAAACTGAGAGTTGGGGCTAATTTTTTTTGATTTTTTCGCTTCAATCATGCTAAAAACATAAAGTAATATGCAAATAGAGTGGCATAAAAATGATACACGTATTCCTATAAAGTTAGAAAAAACAAACGATTATTCAAAGTCTAATTGCAAAATCAAAAAAAATATTACGATAAAGTTTGAAATTTGGTGAAGAAAATGAATTTTGCAGGTCAATCAAATTGGTTGATAACTACTAAAAAAGAAGGGGCCATTTATCTTCGTTTTGATAAATGGCCCCTGAAAATAGGATATAAATCTGTTTAACTATTTGGCATAGCTAATAGCTCTCATTTCGCGAATAACAGTGATTTTGATTTGCCCTGGATAGGTCATTTCGTCCTGAATCCGTTTTGCGATGTCGAACGACAATTGTTCCGATTCTTTGTCGCCAATCTTGTCGCTTCCAACAATTACCCTCAATTCACGGCCAGCCTGGATAGCATAGGTTTTTAATACGCCCGGATACGAAAGTGCCAATTCCTCAAGGGTTTTCAACCGTTTAATGTACGACTCAACTACTTCGCGGCGGGCTCCCGGACGAGCGCCTGAAATGGCATCACAAACTTGCACAATTGGGGCAAGCAAGGTCGTCATTTCCACTTCGTCGTGGTGAGCACCAATAGCATTGCAGATGTCTGGTTTTTCCTTGAAACGTTCGGCCAACTTCATACCTAAAACTGCGTGTGGCAATTCCGGTTCATCATCTGGCACTTTGCCTATATCGTGCAGTAATCCGGCGCGTTTGGCGGCTTTGGCGTTCAAACCCAATTCTGTAGCCATGATGGCGCAAAGATTTGCCACTTCGCGCGAGTGTTGCAATAGGTTCTGTCCGTACGAAGAACGGTATTTCATTTTACCAATCATCCGGATTAGTTCAGGATGTAACCCATGAACTCCCAAGTCGATGGTGGTGCGTTTTCCTGTTTCAATGATCTCTTCTTCAACCTGTTTTCGAACTTTTTCAACAACTTCTTCGATACGGGCAGGGTGGATACGACCATCGGTAACCAGTTGGTGCAAGGCCAAACGGGCTATTTCACGACGTACCGGATCAAATCCTGAAAGTACGATAGCTTCAGGCGTATCGTCAACAATAATTTCGACTCCGGTAGCGGCTTCCAACGCGCGGATATTACGTCCTTCGCGGCCAATGATACGACCTTTTATTTCGTCGCTTTCGATATGGAAAATGGTAACTGAATTTTCAATGGCAGTTTCGGTTGCCACACGTTGAATGGTTTTTACGACAACTTTCTTGGCTTCTTTATTGGCCGAAAGTTTTGCTTCTTCCATTATTTCGTTGATGTACGACATGGCTTCTGTTTTTGCCTCGTTTTTCAACGATTCAACCAGTTGGGCTTTTGCTTCTTCAGCCGATAATCCTGAAAGAGTTTCCAGTTTTTCTAAGTGCTGACGATGAAGGGTTTCCACCTCATGTTCCTTTTTTTCGAGTAGTTCCAGTTGGGTATTCAGATTTTCACGAATTACATCAACTTCATGTTTCGAAGTTTCAAAATCTTTAACCTGGCGGTTTAATTCGTCTCTGCGTTGGTTAATTGCGGTTTCGCGCTGTTTAATTTTAGCCTCAAAACTGTTAATTTTGTTATTCTTTTCATTAATGTACTCTTCGTGTTCCGACTTTAATTGAAGAAACTTCTCCTTAGCCTGAAGAATTTTATCTTTTTTTATCACTTCACCCTGGGCCTCAGCCTCAGTTACTATTTTACTTTTTTTGCTTTTCAGGGCTTTGTCCCACATAAAATACGAGAGTACTCCACCACCTAAAAAGCCAGATATCGCATATATAATCTCCATTTGTTATTAATTAAACTTGTTTACACTAATAAACCCGCATTTTTAATTCAAAAACCGGGTATTCAGAAGAATTCCGGAATTTAAATAAAAAATGCGGGTTTTATATATCTATGATAAATTTTATTCCCTCAATGACAAATAATCGCCTAAATCTTCGTCGATTTTTTTCAGCTCATCAAACAGTGGCGACTGATCTACTTTTTCTTCAAGATCAATGTTTTTCAATACAAATTGGAAAGCGGTCATCGCTAAAAAATCCTTTGAATCACTGTTGATGTACTTCTGACGGTACTGAAGAACAATATCGTTGATTATTTTGGCAGCTTTCCTATACTTCTCTTCCTGTTTTTCCTGTTCCGGACCTTTATCAACTTTTAGCGGATATTCACGTCCGTCGATCTTGATTTTTATAGAAAGCTTCTCTGTCATTTATTTGTGTATTACTTGTTTAAAAGAGCAATACATTTATCAATTTCCCGCACTATTTTTTGTATCCTGTTTTTTGCATTTTTATTATCAGTGTCTGATACCGCTAATACTTTTGCCAATTTCAAATTTTCATACTTCTGTTCGAGTAGCTGGTTTTTCTGCTGAAGTTGTTCGATGGTTTTCCCCAGATCTCCAATCTTGTCCTGAAGTTGCTGTTTTTCTTGTTTAAGGGCTTCGTGCTGAGCGATTATTTGCTTCACTTTAACCTTAAAACCCATCAATAAATTTTGTTCCAGATCAGTCATTTCAGTTTACTTTCACTCGAAAAATAATCCTTTTAATTGTGACAGAATACCTATTTTGTAACTAGCCAAATGTCTTTTTGGCTCATTACTTCGACAAAATTAACATTTTTGGCCAATACATGAAATCTACAGGCTTTTTATTTCGTTAGAATAGAAAGGGTAGGTGCCCGTGTTTAATATGGGCGTATGGTGAGTTTCCTGTTTCTGCATGGAGCCCAACCCATAAACAATTTGACATGTTCATTTTACCCAACTTTAATTTTTCAAAGTTTATGGTTGAAGTCATTCAAACTTTTCGACAGCTTAATTTAGTTTTTATACTTTCGCAAACCAAACCAGATCATTTGAACTACACGAAAGGCAAGGAAAAGGGCACGGAAGAATGCGATTCTGATGTCAACTGCCTGGTGAAATAAATTATATACCGATGAAGCAACTACTCGCTACTATAGTGTTCTCAATGCTCGTGTTCTTGGCCTGTTCTCAACCTTTGGAGCAGATTGACCGAAATTATTACGGTGTGCCCGTAAAAATCCCGGTATTCCTGGCCGGAAATTTTGCCGAATT
>JAIBEY010000003.1 GCA_019459525.1 Prolixibacteraceae bacterium | reverse complement strand
ATACGCGTAAACACGAAAATTGCATAATATATTGCAGGCAGGACCGATAATTTTCCAAATTTTTTTATGGCCGTTAACCTTACCAAACACGACCAGGCCGATGCCAGTCTTTTGTCTGAAAATGAGATTCAGCAAATTTCTTATTCCACACAACACGATTGTTTTTCGAGAGTACCCACTATTTTCGAGAACCAATATGTAGAAAAAGGAGCGCAAGGTATAAAACCGCAATCTCACGAAACCAAAACCAGGATGCAAGTTTACCAGGTATTTTAAGGCTTTCCCCGGAATTAATTAAATTCGGATCTTGGTATTCAATCCCGAAACATTGTAATTTTTCCAAATATCAGTAGCTCAGGCCTGCCATTAATAAAAATCGGATGAGCAGTACAGTAAATTTCTTCATTCAGGCAAGAGAATTATTGAGATGCTAATTATACCTTTAAGGCTTCGTTTCAAAAGTACATTTTCAGATTTATGAACCATTATCTGACACATAAACGACCTAAAAATCAAATATCCATGTCAAAAAATTTAGTATTTGCCTTATTTTTCGCCCTGATTCTATCCGGAAATGCCCAGGATACCAGGGAAAGTAAAAACCTTATAGCAAAAGGAGCAAAAGTTACCAAAGCTGGTGGCGGGTACAAATTTACCGAAGGGCCCTCTGTTGCTCCGGATGGCAGGGTATTTTTCACCGATCAGCCTAACGACAAAATTGATGTATGGAACGAAAACGGAACCATCACCACTTTTATGCAGCCCTGCGACCGGTCAAACGGAACCTATTTCAACAAACAAGGCGAACTGGTTGCCTGTGCCGACCTTCACAACCGGCTGGTTGTAATTACGATGGATAAACAACAGCGTACGATTGCGGAGAATTACAACGGTCAACCGCTGAATGCCCCCAACGATTTATGGATTGCCCCTAATGGCGGCATCTATTTTACCGACCCGTATTATCACCGCGATTACTGGGAAACAGGTCGAAAAGAAGTTCAGGATAAACGCGGGGTTTATTACCTCTGTCCGGAAGGAAAAGTAATCCGGGTTATCGACGATTATAAACAGCCTAACGGATTAATCGGCACTCCTGATGGGAAAACCCTGTATGTGAGCGACATCAACGATGGGAAAATTTGGAAATATGCTATTCAGCCGGATGGAAGCCTCGCCAATAAAACGTTCTTTGCTCCCGAAGGTTCTGACGGAATGACCATCGACAATCGCGGAAACGTGTATCTCACCAATAAATTTGTTTCAGTATTCGACAAAACCGGAAGGAAAATTGCTCAGATTGAAGTTCCGGAACAACCTTCGAACGTATGCTTTGGGGGCAAAAAACGGGATATCCTTTTTATTACGGCCCGCACATCGGTTTTTACACTGAAAATGAAAGTTAAAGGGGTAAACTAGGATACATGGTTGCACTACTAAATCTGAATTCGCGATGACCAGAATTGAGTTTAACGAAATGAAAGCCACCATCCGCCAGGCTTTCCTGAATGCCGGAATGACAGAAGAAAAAGCTGAAGTATGCGCCCGGATTCACACCGAATCGAGTCGTGATGGTGTGTATTCGCACGGTCTAAACCGGGTGGAGCGGTTTGTTGACTATATTGGGAAAGGTTGGATTGACGTACACGCAGAACCAACTCTGGGAGCGAAGCTTGGAGCTATGGAAATTTACAACGGTAACATGGGCCCCGGAATCACAAATGCCATTTTTGCCATGAATCGGGCCACCGGAATTGCCGGGGAAAACGGATTTGGGTTAGTTAGCCTGAACAATACGACTCACTGGATGAGGGGCGGAGCTTATGGATGGCAGGCCGCAGAAAAAGGATTTATTGGTATTTGCTGGACGAACACCGAATCGTGTATGCCAGCCTGGGGAGCAAAATCTGTAGGCATTGGCAATAACCCGTTTATTATGGCTGTTCCCCGAAAAGAAGGCCATGTTGTGCTTGATATGGCCATGTCGCAATACTCGTATGGAAAACTTCAGACAACCCGCCTGAAAGGTCAGAAACTTCCCTTCGCCGGAGGATTTGATCAGGAAGGAAACCTTACAGACAATCCAGGAGCCATTGAGGAAACGCGCCGCATTTTACCTATGGGTTATTGGAAAGGTTCAGGCTTTGCGGTGATGCTCGACCTGATTTCGGCTTTGCTTTCAGGAGGGTTAACCACTTCAGGGGTTGACCAAGCCGGACTGGGAAGCTGTGGAAGTTGTTGCCAGGTATTTATTGCCATCGATCCGCTTAAGCTCAATTCCAGAGAATTTGTAGAGCAGGCCATTGCCGGCACCATTCAACAAATCAAATCTTCGCAGTTGGCTGAAGGAGTTGATGAAATATATTATCCGGGTGAGCAATCGCTCAAAACCCGTACTGAAAATATGGAATTGGGTATTCCAGTTGATGATGGTATTTGGGCCAACGTAAAAAAACTGGCAGGATTAAGCTGATCTACCTGGCCATCCGCTTTTTCTTGAATCGAGTAAACAAATCTTCTTCATCTTCGCCATTTTTAATCCCTTCAACCAGAACAGATAAAAGAACAGGCAGGTCTTCTCCTTCAAATCCTGATTTGATAGCCAATGCTGATGCGAGCTTCAATTCACTATCATCAATTTCGCCATCGGCATAAACCATTTTAATCACATCGTAAAGCTGCTCAAAGCGCTTCGACAATTCATATGGAGGAATATATGCAGATTGCTTTGATGTTTGCAGCAAATCGTCGATTTCGGGTTGCGTTAAGCCCAGTTTACTGCCAAATAGATAGAGCATCTTTAATTCAGCATCATCAATTTTACCATCCGCGTTGGCTATCTGGATCAAATGTATAAAATGTTCTTTATCCTGCTTTTTCTCCGGGTGATCAAAGTGTTCCAAAAATTTCATTGCCATATGGTTTATTTTTAATGTTTGTCAATCATGTGAGGCCTATCACAGCTTTATTTTCCTGAATAAATTCAAACAAACTAAATTCATAAAGGTTGTTGGCTACTAATGTAAAGCAAAAAAGCAGGCCAAATAGCCTGCTTTCTGTCATTCTGATATAAAAATTTTATAAGTCGGTGATTGGCTTGTATTTAGGAACCAATGATTTCATAACTGTCCAGCCAATCAGGTAAGCCACAGCACAAAAGCAGAATACCATAAAATAACCGGCAGGTTTTCCTTCAAATCCAAAGAAAGTCATCGGAATCCTGACATATTCGGCACCCTTAGCCAACAATTCAGGTGTCATTCCCACTATTTTTCCATCAATCGTAGTTGTTCCTGCAGAATAAACAAATAGAGCTCCTGCCGATTTTTGCAGAATCATAGAGCCAACTCCCCCAGCCATACCACCAATTCCGATGATTGTTGCAATGGCATGTTTCGGGAACATATCGCCAACCGTGGTGAATATGTTTGCCGACCACGATTGATGAGCTGCACATCCTAAACCGATCAGGATAATCGGGAACCAAGGAGAGAAGGTACCTAAAGGCTGAGCAAACAAAACCAAAAGTGGAATAAATGCAAAAATAAACATGGCTTTCATTCGGGCTGCATACGGGTTCAGTCCGGTTTTTTTGATAATAATTGAAGGTAGTTTCCCTCCATAAATCGAAAGCGTAGCAAGTGCGTATAAGGTGAAAATAAGAGCTACACCTAATCCGGCCGATGTTTTAATTCCAAACTGTGTATTCAGATACGATGGAGTCCAGAACAGGAAGAACCACCAAACACCATCGGTCATAAACTTGCCAAATGCAAACGCCCAGGTTTGTTTATACTTGAAACATTCGACAAACGAAACTTTCTTTTCCTGAACGGCAGAGGCTTGCATTTCCAACTCATCTTTCGATTCCCTGTCTGATAAAATGTAATTTAACTCGGCGCTGTTTACAAATTTATTTTGTTCTGGTTTTTTATACAGGAATACCCAGAAACCCATCCAAATAAAACCTAAAGCACCAATCACGATGAAAGACATTTCCCAACCAAAAGCTTTGGCCAAAAAAGGAATTGAAAGTGGAGCAATTAGCGCACCAACCGAAGCACCCGCATTAAAAATGCTGGTAGCATAAGCACGGTCTTTCTTAGGAAAATATTCAGCAGTAACTTTAATAGCAGCCGGAAAGTTTCCTGCCTCTCCAATAGCCAAAATAATACGTGCAACAATAAAGGCATACATACTGACTGTGGAAATAAGTACAGCAACATCACCAACAGCCTGAGCCAGTTCAGCCGCAGAATGTAAGCCAACCCAACTTTCAGTAACAACACCACAAAGAGCATGCATACAAGCACCTACCGACCACACTCCGATTGCCCATAAAAAACCTTTCTTAGTTCCCATCCAATCGACAAAACTTCCGGCAAACAACATTGAAATGGCATAAACAATAGAAAAAATGGAGGTAATTGTGCCGTAATGATTTTCATTCCAATGAAATTCGGGCATAATAAACTCATCCCAGGTTAGGGATAAAACCTGACGATCGAGATAGTTAATAGTTGTGGCCACAAACAAAAGGGCAACTATTGTCCATCTGTAGTTCGTCATCTTCGCAAGGCTATTGGTCGATTGCATAATTTAGTTTTAGTGATTAGTATTGGTTTATATTTAATTACGTTCTGAGTTTTTTAATGATTCCCAATGCCTGACTGCATTTTTCGGCAATAGCACCATAGTTTCCAGCTTCAATTACCTCTTTCGGGAACAATTGAGAGCCCATGCCTACACAATGAACTCCGGCCTTAAACCAGCCTTTCAGGTTGGCTTCTTCAGGCGAAACACCTCCGGTTGGCATAATGCTGGCCCATGGCATCGGTCCCTTTACTCCTGAAACAAAATCAGGACCGCCGACTGATGAGCCGGGGAATACTTTCACCACTTCGGCACCCAATTCGTGTGCACGGTTGATTTCGGTAACCGAACCACAGCCCGGACTCCAGGCAATTTTGCGACGGTTGCAGAAACGTGCAGTATCCTCGTCAATCAAAGGTGAAACAATAAAATTAGATCCCAACTGAATGTATAATGCTGCGGTTGCACTGTCGATCACCGATCCTACGCCCAAAATCATTTCAGGAGCTTCTTTAACTGCCCATTTCGAGATTTCAGCAAATACTTCGTGCGCAAAATCACCGCGGTTGGTGAATTCGAAAACACGAACGCCACCATCGTAACAGGCTTTTATTACCTGCTTGCAAACTTCAGTATCCTTGTGATAGAAAACCGGAACCATACCAGTTTCTTTCATTTTTAATGCAACTTCTATTCTTGTAAAACGTGCCATTTCAAAAAGTTTCAAGTTATAAAGTTCCAAGTTTCAAGTTTGCCTTGATCTTGGAATTTGGTAATTCAATATTATTAATTTGGTTATTGAATATTGGTTATTCTACATCGGATATTTTAGAGATTTAAGTCCCAATATCCAATTCTCAATAACTAATATCCAAGTCGAAAACTATCTTGCTACTCTTCCTGAAGCATCTCCACCCATCAGTTTTTCAACTTCATCAACCGTTACCTGGTTGTAGTCTCCATAGATGGTATGTTTCAGGCACGATGCTGCAACTGCAAAGTTCAGGGCTTTCTGATCGTCGCTGGTATAAGTCAGTAAACCATAAATCAATCCGCCCATGAAGGAATCACCACCGCCAACACGGTCAACAATATCAGTAATCTGGTAAGTTGGTGCTTCAAATAAAGTTTTTCCATCCCAAAGTACGCCTGACCAACTGTTGTGATTCGCATTGATTGACCCACGCAAAGTAGTAATTACTTTTTTACAGCGAGGATATTTTGCCATAATCTGTTTTGAAACAGATTCGTAGGCAGCTGCTTCCACATGGCCACCGGTTACATCAACACCTTCGGGTTTGATTCCGAGTACTTTTTCGGCATCTTCCTCATTACCTAAAATCACATCGGTTCCGGCAACCAGTTCAGGCATCACTTCGCCAGCCTTTTTTCCGTAATTCCATAAATTCTTGCGGTAATTCAAATCGCACGAAACAGTAATTCCTTTTTCGTTAGCTTTCCGGATGGCTTCCAGACAAACATCGGCAGCTCCCTGCGAAATTGCCGGAGTAATTCCGGTCCAGTGAAACCAGTTTACACCTTCAAAAACCTTATCCCAGTCAATCATTCCTGATTTAATTTCAGAAATGGCCGAATGAGCACGATCGTAAACAACTTTACTACCACGGCTAACGGCTCCGGTTTCAAGAAAATAAATCCCTAAACGTTCTCCTCCATAAACAATCTTGTCAACACCTACCCCATATTTTCTCAAATCCATAACGCATGACTGAGCAATATCATTCTTGGGCAAACGGGTTACAAAATCAACCGGGATACCAAAATTGGCAAGCGAGACAGCAACATTAGCTTCACCTCCGCCAAAAGTGGCTGTTAAATTATCAGTCTGACTAAACCGCAAATAGCCTGGAGTGGCTAAGCGTAACATGATCTCGCCAAATGTAACTACTTTCATTTCTATAATATTTTACGGGTTATGCAATCGATTGCAAATCTACTATTTTTATCAATTTTGCCAAGTTCTGTCCGTACCAAAAGGCGGGAAAAACAACTTATTCTTAAAAATTAAAATAGTTTTTTGCGTTATTAAAACTGATGTTTTCTACCATCTGTCCCAATAATTCCATATCATTCGGAATTTCGCCATTTTCCACATCGTTTCCTAAAATATTGCACAATGTGCGGCGGAAGTATTCGTGACGGGTATATGAAAGAAAACTTCGCGAATCGGTTAACATACCTACAAAACGGCTAAGCAAACCCAGATTAGACAAGGCATTAATTTGCTTTTCCATGCCGTCTTTCTGATCCAAAAACCACCATCCGGAGCCCCACTGCATTTTCCCGGCGACACTTCCATCCTGAAAATTGCCGATCATGGTTGCATACAATTCATTATCACTTGGATTCAGATTGTATAACACGGTTTTACACAGTTTGTCTTCGGTATCCAAACGGTTTAACAATTTGGATAGCGGCTCGGCAACAGGCTTGTCACCAATAGAATCGAAACCGGTATCAGGACCTAACTGATTGAACAAACGGGTATTGTTATTGCGTAATGCACCAATATGAAATTGTTGTGCCCAACCACGCGAATGATCCATCCGGCCAAATTCATACAACATGCACGATTTAAATTTCTGAATTTCTCTTGAGGTGAGACGGTATCCAACCCGTATCTTTATAAACATCGCATCAATTTCGTCGGCAGTGTAATCATCGGCAAAAGCGGTATCCAAACCATGATCGGATAAACGACACCCATTTTCATGAAAATAGTTATGCCGTTTATTCAAGGCAATCATCAGATCGTCAAAGGTTTTAATTTCCATTCCGGAAACTGTTGCCAACTGATTGACATACTGATTGTATGAAATAGGAGATTCAACCATCATCGCTTTATCGGGACGCCAGGCCGGAAGCACTGCAACTTCGAATCCGGAATCTTTAATTTGCTGATGATACTGCAAATTGTCAACCGGATCGTCTGTGGTACAGATAGTATGCACATTAGCCATCCGGATGATTCCCCGGCAACTGTATTCCGGAGTTTGCAGTTTTGCATTGCAGGCATCATAAATTGCACGGGCATTCTTTGGGCTTAAAACTTCGTTAATCCCGAAGAATTTCTTCAATTCCAGGTGAGTCCAGTGATACAGCGGGTTGCGCAATGTTTGCGGAACTGTTTCTGCCCACTTTTCAAATTTCTCCCAGTCGCTGGCATCACCGGTGCAATATTTTTCATCGATGCCATTCGTGCGCATACCGCGCCATTTGTAATGATCGCCAGCCAGCCAAATTTCAGTAATGGTATTAAACCGTCGGTCTTCAGCTATATCTTTTGGGTTGATGTGGCAATGGTAATCGAAGATGGGCATTTTTGCCGCATGTTCGTGATACAATTTCTGCGCAGTTTCGGTGTGCAACAGAAAATTTTCGTCCATAAAAGGTTTCATATAGGTTTGATTAATGTTTGAATAAAAAGTGCCTAAAGTGAGCTAGAATTCGGAGTGCATAAAGTTAAAAAGACAATACTCCAGGCATTTTATGCACTCCGAACTTTCTTATAACGAAAACAACCGTTTCAGGTGCCGGTCGTAAATATTCTCTTCAACACATTGGCCAACCACCTCAGCATGTTTTTTCAGCAGGTCGGTGTATTTGGTTCCCATTTCAGAAGCGACTTTATACCCAACATGAATCAACTGGCGCAAATTGGGGTTGTAATCCGGATGTCCCGGAATATGACGCAACGTATTGGCAAATTTTTCACCAGTCCAGCTTGCTACTTCTTCCGCTGAAGGAAGTTTTGAATCATCAATATCAATCACATCGGCATACGGAGCGCAGAGTTCGTCCTTTCGCCCTAAAGCATCAGTGTAAATAAATTTAGCTGCTTCCAACGCTTCACCACCAGCCAAAGCCAAACCAATTACTTCTTCGAGCCAGGTTGTTCCGGCAGTCTTTACGTGCAGCCCTTTATCGTATTTCTTAATAATCTCGGCCATCACGGGGTAAATCGAGAATTTATCGCTTCCGGAGTGAACACTGAGCTTCAATTCTGCCGGCAATCCAAATTCTTTTACGGCATAATCAATTACGAGAACATCTTCTTCAAATTCTTTGGCAAACTGATCTACGTTTCCGGTATAATCAACTCCTTTATTAAAGCGTCCAGTAAATTTAGGTGCAATTGTTTGCGCCGGAACTCCTTTGTCTGCCAACATTTTCAGGATAAAAAACAAGTCAACCGGAGTTTGCGGAGTTTCAACTTCGTCCATCGAAACTTCAGTAATAAAATTACCTGCACCTTTCTTTTCTTTCAGGAAACTATAAATTTCGGAAGCCTGTTTGGTGGCTGCCAAAAATTTACCGGCAATTACAACAAGAAGGTCTTCGGTTACTGCAATGGGGTGATCGATTCCGGGAATAATAAGTTTACCCAGGTATTTGCCACACGAAGCTACAAAAGCTTTCACATCGGCATCAGGGCTTTCTTTTCCGATAAAAGACGCTACGTCAAGCGTAAAGAAATCGGCGGTCTCAACAAACGGGGCTACTGTTCCCAGGTTAATGTGGTCGGCATCTACAAAATATTTACCCGTAAAACCAAGCGCTGCAACAGCTGCGTCAGCTTCGCTACGCACATCAGCCGGATGCGAGTGCACATAGATATGTTCGCGGTTCGACTTGTTCCATACCGGACTAATATCCAAACCAGTTTTATTGGCTCTGACAATTGCCCGCAACTGGGCAACACCCTGATGCGAAAACCGGTCACCAATTCCCAAACTAAATTTTCCTAATTGCATATTGTATTAATTTACTGATACATAAATAAAGAGAAACACATTCCGTGTACGAACACGAAAATAGATACAATATCTTAATTCTGCAACGACGAAAAACCAAAAAAGCTTAAAAATGTTATTAAATAGTTTTTCCGTGTTCGTACACGACATGAAAGAAAATTTATATAGTTTTGTTGCTGTTGTTTATTTTTATCCTTAAAAACTGATCTTTATCAAAGCCATTAACCGCACCCGAATTAAGGATATTGCACAAAAAGCAAATGTTTCAATCGGAACAGTTGACCGTGTAATTCATAACCGTGGAGAAGTTTCAAAATCTACGAAAGATAAAATCCTTGCTATTATCAATGAGCTTGAATACCAACCGAATATTCTGGCAAGTACCCTGGCCTCAAAAAAAACGTTTTCGTTTGCTTTGCTTTTCCCTGAGCCGATATCATCCGAGTCGTACTGGAATAAACCAATGATTGGCGTGCGAAAAGCCTTCCGGGAAATCCAGCAATACGGAGTTGACATCAACATACACCTCTTTAAACAAGCAGATTCACAAACATTTAATCAGGAGGCTTCTGTTATTCTCCAGAATAATCCTGATGGAGTTGTATTGGCGCCTTTCTTTTCGCGCGAATCAAAAGAATTTATTGCAGAGCTAAAGAGACGGGAAATTCCTTATGTATTTATTGATTCGAATATTAAAGATAGTGAGAAACTAAGCTATATCGGACAAAATTCATTTCAGTCGGGAACACTTGCGGCCAAACTTCTCGATTATTCTATTCCTGAAAACGGGACTATTCTGATCCTCCATTTTGCCAAAGAAAGAGACAATATGAATCATCTGGTGCAAAGGGAAAAAGGATTTTACGAATATTTTAACTCGAATTCAACCTCTGTAAAAAAGCAGTTGATTACGCTTGAAATTACTGACCCCAACGATTTAGCCTGCCAGAAAAAAATAACTGACCTGTTAAATGCGAATTCCAACATCAAAGGCGTTTTTGTGACCAATTCCCAGGTTTATTACCTGGCCCGGTTAATTGAGCAAACCAATCTATCAGGAATTCGCGTTATTGGGCACGATTTAATTAATGAGAACATCAACTTCCTTAAGAAAGGAATTGTCGATTTTCTGATTTGCCAGCGACCCGAAGAACAAGGATACCGGGCTATCACCACCCTATTTGAGCACCTGGTTCTGAAAAAAGAGGTAAATAACGAGAACTATACTTCTATTGATATTATTACCAAAGAAAATCTGGACTATTACAAATAACTAAACGATAAAAAATGAAACCAATTTCTTTTAACGATTTAAGCGGAAAAGTGTGTGTCATCACTGGTGGCGCCGGTGTGCTTGGAGTTGAGATGGTAAAAGCGCTTGCCTCTGTAGGAGTAAAAATAGCCATTGCCGACATCAACAAAGAACTGGCCGACAAAGTTGCTGCCGAAGTTGCTGCCGAATCGGGAGCTACTATTATTGGAGTTGAAGCAAATGTGCTGGATAAAGCATCGTTACAGAAAGCAAAAATTGAAATTAACGAAAAGCTGGGCCCGATTGAAATCCTGATCAACGGAGCAGGAGGTAATCACCCGACAGCTACAACTAAAGTAGAACAAATGGACGAAGACAGCATCAATCATCTGGAAGATACGTTCTACGGATTGGAAATGGATGGCTTCGACAAAGTTTTTGCGCTGAACTTCAAAGGCACATTACTTCCAACCATGGTTTTCACACTCGATATGCTGAAAGCAAAAAAAGGAGTGGTACTGAACATCTCTTCCATGAATTCGTACAAACCACTGACTAAAATCCCTGCATACTCGGCAGCCAAAGCATCCATCAACAACTTTACCGAATGGTTGGCTGTTCATTTAGCTAAAGTAGGTATCCGCGTTAACGCCATCGCCCCCGGATTCTTTATCACCAACCAAAATCGGTTTCTGGTGATTGATGAAAAGACAGGTGGGTTTGCGCCGCGCGGTCAAAAAATTGTGAATAACACACCTATGGGTAAATTTGGGGAACCCGAAGATTTGAATGGAGCTTTATTATTCTTGCTTTCCGACATTTCCAGCTTTATTACCGGCATCATTATTCCGGTTGATGGCGGATACAGCGCATACGGCGGAGTATAAAAAGTTCCAAATTCCAGGTTTCAAGTTCCAAGTGTGGGTTTAACCTGAAATTTGCAACCTGAAACTTGGAACTAACTTAAATTCTATTACCGAACATCTAAAAATCTTAAAATATGACCATCGAATTAAAAAAAGACTGTAAATATTCCCTGTTGGTTCCCACCAGCATGGGTGTTCGCATCACGCCAGTAAACGGCCAGCCGGTGCACAGCAGCAACCTGTTCGAAATGCAGGCCACCAGCGCCGAAACCAATGTAGCAAGTATTTCTTCCTACCTGGGGCTCCCGGTAAAAGTGCTTACCACTTTCGTCAAAGACAGCCCAATTGCCCAATTCATTAAAAGTAATCTGCGTAGCCGCGGAATGGATTTCGAAGGACCGGAAGTGGCTCAGGGCGATCCTTGGGGATACCGTCACCAGTTCAACATTGCCGACAGTGGCTTTGGTACCCGTGGCCCTCGCGTTCAAAACGATCGTGCCGGTGAAGTTGGTCGTACGCTCAACGTAAAAGATTTCGACCTTGACCGTATTTTTG
The DNA here is from genome assembly GCA_019459525.1 of Prolixibacteraceae bacterium. Taxonomy (GTDB): domain Bacteria; phylum Bacteroidota; class Bacteroidia; order Bacteroidales; family Prolixibacteraceae; genus Aquipluma. Next base: position 6,937 of record JAIBEY010000003.1, on the reverse strand, counting down.
GTCAGGAAGGTGTCCAGATTGTACACCTTTCAGGCTTAATTGGTGCACTTTCTCCTGAAACCAGTACTTTCTGTCTGGAAATTGCCAGGGCTGCAAAAAAATATGGCACCCGCATCGCTTTCGACCTGAACTACCGTGCCTCTTTCTGGAAAGGCCGTCAGGAAGAACTTCGGGCTAATTTTACTGAAATTGCTTCGGTAGCCGACATTCTGATCGGTAACGAAGAAGATTTCCAGTTGTGTTTGGGTATTGAAGGTCCTGAAGCCGGTGGCAAAGGCATTGAAGCCGAAATTGAAGGGTTCAAAGGCATGATTGGACGCGTAAAAGCTGCTTTTCCGAACGCATCAGTATTTGCAACTACATTACGCCAGGTTGTCAGCGCCAACGAACATCTTTGGGGCGCCATCATGCTCGAAGGTGAAAATTGGCACGTCATTGAGCCACGCAAAATCACTGTTCTCGACCGCATTGGCGGTGGCGATGGTTTTGTAGGCGGTTTGCTTTATGGTATCCTGAAAGGCTGGGAACCAGAAAAATGGCCGCAATTTGGCTGGGCAACCGGCGCTCTGGCTACCACTTTCCTCACCGACTATGCCCAACCTGCTGACGAAGACATGGTTTGGAGCATCTTGGGCGGAAACGCAAGAGTAAAACGATAATTGATTTCTATGTGTTCTATATGCCTATGTGGTTAAAATTCATGAACCACATAGACACATAGAACACATAGTTTTAATCTTAAAAAAATACAAACATGTTATACTATCAGATTGGCTCAACAGAACTGGAATTGAGTGCAGATGACCTAAAGAAGGGGTTGTTTGAAGCGCTGGAAAAGATGGGGTCAAGGAAGAAAGTACTGGCTATTCCTCCGGATTACACGCGTTTGCCAAGTCGGGCCGGTGAGCTAACCGAAATGACCTGGCTATATTACGGAGAGGCACTTACGGATGTGCTTCCCGCACTGGGAACACATTCTCCAATGACCGCCCACCAGATTTCGCACATGTTTGGCTCGATGCCTGCATCGCTCATTCGTGAGCACGACTGGCGCAATGATGTGGTCACCGTTGGAACGGTTCCTGCCGAATTCGTCAAAGAAGTTTCGAAAGGTGCAGTTGAATTTCCTTGGCCGGCGCAGGTCAACAAATTATTGATTGAAGGTAATTTCGATTTGATTTTATCAATTGGACAGGTAGTCCCTCACGAAGTGGTAGGAATGGCCAATTACAATAAGAATATTTTCGTCGGAACAGGCGGCGTGGAAGGCATCAACAAAAGCCATTTTGTGGGCGCAGCTTACGGAATGGAAAAAATGATGGGTCACGCCGATACACCTGTGCGACGTATTTTCAATTACGCTTCGGAAAACTTCACCAACCACATGCCGATTGTTTATGTGCAAACAGTGGTTGGGTTGGATAAAACCGATGGAAAAATCAAAACCCGCGGATTGTATATCGGCGACGATTTTGAAGTATTCGACAAAGCGGCCAAACTGGCTTTGTTGGTCAACTTCGAAATGCTAGACAAACCGCTGGAAAAAGTGGTGGTTTACCTCGATCCAACCGAATTTAAAAGCACCTGGCTGGGCAACAAATCGGTTTACCGCACCCGCATGGCGATTGACGATGACGGAGAATTGATCGTTCTGGCTCCTGCACTGAAAGAGTTTGGCGAAGACAAGGAAATCGACCGATTGATACGCAAATACGGTTACTTCGGGACACCGGCAACCTTGAAAGCCTGTGATGAAAACGAGGAACTGCGCAACAACCTAAGTGCTGCTGCTCACCTGATTCATGGTTCTTCAGAAGGACGTTTCAGTATCACGTATTGCCCTGGCAAAGGGAAAGAAAACCTAACTCAGGCTGAAATCGAAAGCGTTGGCTTTAAATATGCCGACATCGACGAGGTGACAGCTAAATACGATCCGGCCAAATTGCGCGATGGATACAATACAATGCCCGATGGAGAAGAAATTTTCTATATCTCCAACCCTGCACTGGGCTTGTGGGCGTTTAAAGACCGGTTTAAATATTGATTAACGATCAGAAATTGAAAATTAACGATTGCAGATTGATTGCCTGATATCGTTAATCAAAAATCATTGATCGTTAATCGTTAATCAACAACAAAATGGATAAAATACAGGAGGTACACTGGGGTATTATTGGCTGCGGAAATGTGACCGAACTAAAGAGTGGTCCTGCATTTAACAAGGTGGAGCATTCCCGGATTGTTGGTGTAATGCGTCGGAATGCGACTTTAGCTGAAGACTACGCTAGACGGCAAGGTGTGCCGAAGTGGTATTCAGATGCTGATCAGCTCATCAATGATCCTGAAATTAATGCGATTTACATCGCCACACCACCCAATACCCATGCACAATACGCTATTCAGGCCATGCGCGCCGGAAAACCGGTTTATGTGGAAAAGCCAATGGCTTTGAATTATCAGGAATGTCAGGAAATGATCAAGGTTTCCGAAGAAACCGGAATACCATTGTTTGTGGCTTATTACCGCCGGACTCTTCCTGCATTTTTAAAAGTAAAAGAGTTGATCGATAACGGAATCATCGGAAAACCGATGACTGTAAATGTTCGCCTGCATAAATCAGTACCCGAACGTGATTTAAAACCTGAAACTCAATTCTGGCACGTAAATCCGGAGATTGCTGGTGCCGGTTATTTTTATGATTTAGGTTCTCATCAGTTCGATTACCTTGACTTTCTGTTTGGTCCGGTCATTCAAGTCCAAGGAATAGCTGCAAATCAGGCAGGATATTACAAGGCCGAGGATACCGTTACCGGAACTTTCCGGTTTGCAAATGGTGTAATTGGCTCCGGAAGTTGGTGTTTTGTGGTTGCCAAAGGAAACGAAGAAGATATCATCGAAATTAACGGAACAAAGGGCAAACTCAGTTTATCCAGTTTTCAGCATGGCGATGTAAAACTGATAACTCCGGAAGGAACAGTCAGTTTCAGCTTTCAAAATCCTGAAAACATACAGCACAATCTGATTTTTCAGGTTGTAAAAACATTACAGGGAGAAAGCGAATGTGTGAGTACCGGAAAATCCGCAGCCCGAACGAGCTGGGTACTGGAAGAAATGGTGAAAGAGTATTATAAAAAGTCAAATGGTTAAAGGGTTTAATTGTTAGATTGTTAATTGATTTGGAATATGAATTACCTGAAAATTACTGACATTGAATCATATAATATTGGCTTTAACTTTGGCAATAAAGTTTGGGATATTGTGATTAGTTGGCCTTATTTGGCTCAAAAAACAATTGGTGCACAATTCATTGATGCTTCTGATAGCATTTCAGCTAACATTGCTGAAGGATTTGGCCGGTATCACAAAAAAGACAAAATAAAGTTCTATCATTACTCCAGAGGCTCTGTTCTTGAGTGTGTCGATTGGCTTGAAAAGTCTCTATATAGAAACTTAGTTACCCAAGATCAATACAAAGAATTAAGAACAGACCTGGAAAAGCTTCCAAAAGCCATAAATAGCCTAATTAAATACACGAACCAACAACTTAAGGAATAACCATTCAACAATTAAACCATACAACCATTTATCAATGAAAATCATTATCGACGATAAAATACCATATATCCACGGTGCTTTTGAAAGAGTTGCCGAAGTAGTTTATCTTCCGGGATCAAAAACAACTCCGGAAATTGTGAAAGATGCCGATGCGATTGTTACCCGAACCCGAACCATTTGCAACGAAAAACTGCTGGCTGGCTCATCAGTCAAATTCATTGCTACGGCAACTATTGGCTACGACCATATCGACACAGACTATTGCGATGCCGCCGGAATCAAATGGACCAATGCACCGGGCTGTAACAGCAAATCGGTAGAACAATACATCGCCTCCACATTGATGGTTTTGGCAGAACAAAAAAATCTGAAACTAAAAGAACTGTGTATAGGAGTTGTTGGCGTTGGAAATGTGGGCAGCAAAGTGGTCCAAATCGGTGAGCTGTTTGGCATGAAAGTTCTGCGGAATGATCCGCCACGTGAACGTGCTGAAGGTTCTGCCGAGTTTGTAAGCCTGAGACACGTAATGGACGAAGCTGACATCATTTCGCTTCACGTTCCACTGAACATGAAAGGTGAAGATGCCACGTTCCATTTGGGTAGCGAATCATTCTTTTCTGGCCTGAAAAAGAAACCAATTCTGATCAACTCCTGTCGCGGCGAAGTGGTGGAAACACAAGCTGTAAAAGCGGCGCTAAAAAGCAATCAGATTTCAGGATTTGTGTGCGACTGTTGGGAAAATGAACCGGAAATTGATTTGGAATTGCTGGCGATGACAGAAATCGCAACGCCGCACATTGCCGGATACTCGAAGGACGGTAAAGCGACCGGAACCGAAATGAGCGTTAAAGCCATCAATCAATTTTTTGGATTAGGACTTGAGAACTGGCAACCTTCAGGAGTAGAGCAACCTGCGAATCCGGTTTTTGAACTGGATGGAACAGGACTGAGCGAACAGGAAATCATTGCCAAAGCCATTTTAAACACCTATGATATCCGGAACGACGATCAGGATTTTAGAAAAAATACGGCAAAATTCGAACAATTACGTGGCGATTATCCAACCAGAAGGGAGTTTCCTGCGTTTACCATTATTCCGAAGAATGTGCATGAAAAAACTTTAGACACATTAAAAAAATTAGGTTTTCAAATTGGCTAAAATATTGAACCCGGTTCAGGGTTCGGGTTCTTTTATTCGGGACATCCTCCGGTTTCACCGGAGGTCATTCAAATTAAAGTCCTTTGGACTTTTGCTAAAAGAAACCCGGAACGGGTTTAATCTGAATAACCGTGGGTGAAGCCCACGGCAAGCAAAAACAAAACATACAATAACCCTGAAAGGGTTGAATATTAAAAGTAAATTGGATTAATGACATTCAAAATAATAAACATCAAAAACGATAATTAATGAAAAAATTAGCTGACATTGGATTGATCGGGTTAGCCGTAATGGGTGAAAACCTGGTGTTGAACATGGAAAGTAAAGGCTTTACCGTAGCTGTTTTCAATCGCACCACTGCCCGCGTTGACGAGTTTATGGCTGGACGCGGCGCTGGTAAAAAATTTATTGGGGCGCATTCGATTGCCGAATTGTGCGCTTCTTTGGAACGTCCACGCAAAGTGATGATGTTGGTAAAAGCCGGACAACCGGTAGATGATTTTATCGAACTGATCATTCCTCACCTGGAACCGGGCGATATCATTATCGACGGCGGAAACTCGCATTTTCCTGATACCATTCGCCGCACCAAATATGTTGAAAGCAAAGGTTTATTATACATCGGAACCGGCGTTTCAGGCGGTGAAGAAGGCGCCTTGTTAGGCCCATCGATGATGCCTGGCGGATCACCTGCCGCATGGCCAGCAGTAAAAGAAATTTTCCAAGCTGTTTCGGCCAAAGTGGAAGACGGGTCGCCTTGCTGCGACTGGGTTGGCGAAGGCGGCGCAGGCCACTTCGTAAAGATGGTTCATAATGGAATTGAGTATGGCGACATGCAAATTATCTGCGAAGCGTACCAGTTGATGAAAGAAATGCTGGGCATGAGCGCCGACGAAATGCACGAAGTTTTCAAAAAGTACAACGAAGGCGACTTAGATTCGTACCTGATTGAAATTACCCGCGACATTCTGGGTTATAAAGACGAAGATGGCGAACCAATGGTAGAAAAAATCCTCGATACTGCCGGACAAAAAGGAACAGGAAAATGGACTGCCGTTTCGGCGCTCGACCTCGGAATTCCATTGACATTGATTGGAGAATCGGTATTTGCTCGTTGCCTGTCGGCTCAAAAGGGCATGCGCGTTGAAGCTTCGAAAGTGATTAGCGGTCCTGTGGTTGATAAAACCATCGACAAAGCCCAGATGATTTCAGACCTGAAAGATGCTTTGTTCGGAGCTAAAATTATTTCGTATGCTCAAGGTTATAACCTGATGATGGAAGCCGCTAAAGAATATGGCTGGAACCTCAATTACGGCGGTATTGCTTTGATGTGGCGCGGTGGTTGTATCATTCGTTCCAGATTCCTTGGCGATATTAAAATAGCATTTGACAAAAATCCGACCTTATCGAACCTGTTGCTCGATCCGCATTTTAAAGAAATCGTTGAAAAAGCTCAGGCCGGATGGCGTCGTGTTTGTGCAACTGCACTCACCAACGGAATTCCGGTTCCTGCATTGACCTCAGCGCTTTGCTATTTCGACGGTTTCCGCAGCGAACGTTTGCCAGCCAACTTGTTGCAAGCACAGCGCGATTACTTTGGCGCTCACACCTACGAACGCACCGATAAACCACGCGGTGAATTCTTCCACACCAACTGGACCGGAAGAGGTGGAGATACAACTTCAAGAACTTACGTAGTTTAGACATTGGTCTATTTATGCACATTAAATACAAGAGCCGCTTTCTGGGTAGAAAGCGGCTCTTCTTTTGATTTTTATCGTGAATTGAATCAAATAGCATATATATCATATCCGACACCATTGAAATTTGAACTATATGTATTGCTGGTTAATAGTGAATCCTACTAAATCCCTATACAAACAACTATAGCCCGATAAAAAATCGAGCTTAGTTTATAAATGATATGTTTGTTTTTTTACTTCTAAACCAGATTCGGTTTCGAAAATACCTGAGTTGAACATGAACAATTAAGGAACAAGTATTAATCAAAAGCCCCATCTGCGGCGAACAACATTATTTATTTTACGAACAAGTGAATAAATATTAAGAAACAGTATTAATCATTAAAACTTTTAAATGAACAAGACAGCGAACAAACTATTATTTTTTATTGGTTATTTTTTTATTCCGTGGACTTCATCTTTCTAAGAATAGCTTGAGCTTTTAACTGATAGAATCCATCATGTTGCGCTATTTTCTTAA
>JAIBEY010000102.1 GCA_019459525.1 Prolixibacteraceae bacterium | reverse complement strand
GTCGCTGGCGGCGCTGTCGACCCAGCAACTCGACCTCAATTTGGCGACAAGCGTTTCATGAGCGACGAATACGAGCTTGAAACCCTGGCGGTGCGCGCCGGCACGGTGCGCAGCCAGTTCAATGAGCACTCGGAGGCGATTACCGTTTGGTGAAGGACCGCGAATATTTGCTGATTTCACCTGCACGCTCGAAACAGGAGCAAGTTTTTTATGTGGAAGAAGGCTGTTCAAAACTAAGTTTCCCGATTCAGCTCACATTCGAAAAATCTGACCGGACGACCGATTTTCGTTTCTCAACTAACCCAAAAGTGGTTGATCTGGATTTGGATAGCCTTGTTTTTCCGCTTATTCTCCGCCATTGGAATGAGGGTGAATATTTCCAGCCATTGGGTATGCCGGGCCTGAAAAAGTTGAGCGACTTTTTTATTGATGAAAAGTACTCCATTCCGGACAAAGAAAATGCCTGGATTCTGGCCAGTGGCAATCAGGTGGTTTGGGTAGTTGGCAAACGGCTCGACGACAGGTTTAAAATAACAGCTAAAACAAAGCGGACTATTCGGATAAGATTGAACGGGTGAGAACATGTTCTTGAGAATAGTACCTGAATTCGGAGAATTAGTGATTTATTTTCTCCTGAGTTAAAATGCGGGTATAAAAATAGTCGAGTTCATTTTTGATTTCATCACGAATATCGCGGTAAATATCAATCAGTTGATCTTCTTTGCAGAATGCTTTTTTCGGGTCATCAAATCCCAGGTGTATTTTGTGCCTGGCCTCAATATGAACAGCCTCAATTTTATCTTTGGTGCCATCGCAAAGTGTAATCAGGTAATCCACATTCATCCCCTCAAATTCTTTGTAGCTTTTGGGTTTCTTGCCGCTGATGTCAATCCCGAGTTCGTTCATAACCTGTATGGCAAGCGGATCGGTTTGCTCATCGGGATGCAGCCCTGCCGATAAAACTTCGAGCGATTTATTGATTTGCTGTAGAAAAGCTTCGGCCATTAGACTTCGGCACGAATTGCCACCAGTACACAAAAAAAGAATTTTCATTGGTTTTCTAAATCAATAATTGACATTAAGTTACGATATTTAGGCCTGATAAAAAAGCGCAATCGTTAGTTTTTAGGCTGTGCAGGTAATCGGGTGGCTGTTGTTGAGCATATGTACCCTGAAAACCTGTTTTTTGCAAGTATTTCCGGGCAGATTGTAATCATTTACAAATTGAACGACCAATTTGTAGTATTTTTTTAGGCTGAATATTTACAACTATAAATGAATGTTATGGGAGATTTAAACCGATTAGTAGTTATGACTTTATTGATGGGAAGTATGGCATGTAAACAGGAAATACCAAAATCAAAGTCGATTAACCTGGCTGATTTGGACACCACCGTGAGCCCTGCCGCCGATTTTGACAATTATGCCAATGGAGGCTGGAAAAAACGCTTCCCGATTCCGGATGAAAAGAGCAGGTTTGGTTCATTCGACTTGCTGGCCGATTCGGGCGAGCTACAGGTACAGACTTTGATTACCGAAATTGCTTCGCAAAAACAGGATCCCGGAACCATCGGGCAAAAAATCGCTGATTTTTACAATACTGGCATGGACACGGCCAAAATTGAACGAGACGGACTGGCCCCCGTGCAGCCGATATTGGATCAGATTGCAGCTATTCAGACCAAAGAGGAGGTTATGAAAGTTGTTGCTGACTTGCATGCTCAGGGAATTTATCCGATGTTTTCGTTTTTTGCCGATGCCGATCAGAAAAACTCTGAAAGGGTTGTAGCTTATTTGTATCAGGGAGGCTTGGGCATGCCCGACCGCGATTATTACATGAAAGAAGATGAGCGGAGCAAAGAGATTCAGGCTGCTTATCAGCTTTTTCTACAGAAAATGTTTGTGTTAACCGGAGCCGATGAAACTACGGCCCAGGCTCATGCAACAACCGTTTATGATCTGGAAAAGCGTATGGCTGCGGCTTCAATGACTTTGCTCGAACAACGCGATCCGCATCAGGTGTATCATAAGATGGATTTGGCCGGCATTCAGAAAATTTCGTCTGAAATAAACTGGACAGCTCATTTTGCGGGTATTGGACTTCAAAATCCAGGTGAATTTATCGTAGGTCAGCCGGTGTTTATTGCCGAACTGGGTAAATTGCTGAATACGGTTTCGGTTGACAACTGGAAAATATACCTGAAATGGCAGGTACTCGAAAGTACGGCAGCATACTTGTCAAAACCGTTTGTTGATCAGAATTTTGAATTCTACGGAAAAACACTGACCGGTCAAAAGGCACAACGCCCTCGCTGGAAGCAGGTTCAGGGGGCTACGAACAATGCGTTAAGCGAAGCAATTGGGCAAATGTATGTGCAGAAATATTTTCCGGCAGAAGCAAAAAAACGGATGATTGATTTGGTGGATAATCTGAAGGTTTCATTGGGTGAACGTATCGGGCAACTGGCCTGGATGAGCGATGCGACCAAGGCTAAAGCTCAGGAAAAACTTGATGCTGTTACCGTAAAAATCGGATATCCGGATAAGTGGAGAGATTATTCATCGCTTGGGGTTTCTACCGAATCGTACGTAGCCAATGTTTTGAAGGCCCGCAAATTCGATTTCAACTATATGATTGGAAAAGTGAATAAACCGGTTGACCGTACCGAATGGATGATGCCCCCGCAAATGGTGAATGCTTATTACAACCCAACCATGAATGAGATTGTGTTTCCGGCAGCTATTCTACAGCCGCCATTCTTTTTTATGGATGGCGACGATGCCGTGAATTATGGCGCTATCGGGGTAGTTATTGGGCACGAAATGACACACGGTTTTGATGATCAGGGACGCCAGTACGACAAAGTGGGCAACCTTACTGACTGGTGGACTGCTGAAGATGCTCAGCTATTTAACGAACGGACCAAAGTACTGGTGAACCAATTCAATAATTTCACCGTAATTGACACCGTGAAAGCCGACGGCGAGTTGTCGCTTGGCGAAAATATAGCCGACCTTGGTGGTTTGAATGTAGCTTATACAGCCCTGAAAAAAGTATTGACCGGTCAGGAAAAACCAATCGATGGATTTAATCCGGATCAGCGTTTCTTTTTGGCTTACGCGCATTTATGGGCGCAAAACATCCGTGATCAGGAAATTGTCCGCCGTACCAAAGAAGATGTGCATTCGTTGGGAAGGTTCAGGGTGATTGGCCCATTGCGCAACATGCCCGAGTTTCATGCGGCATTCAGCGTAAAAGAAGGCGACTATATGTTCCTTGGTGGTGCCGACCGGGCTGTAATTTGGTAGTTTCAGCATTCCGGTAAATAAAACGGGTGACTCTCTGTTGGAAGGTCACCCGTTTTTATAATTTAATCCAGAGGTCCTGATTTTCGTTTGGCTGCCCACAAAATTAACCGCAACGACTGGTCGTAGGTCATGTAATTCCACATCCAGTTTACGAAAATCAAAAGTCGGTTTTTTACGCCCACAATAGCCATCAGGTGGACAAACATCCAGGTTAGCCAGGCCACAAAACCTCCGAATTTCAGGAACGATAAATCGGCAACTGCCCGGTTGCGCCCAATGGTTGCCATCGAGCCGCGATCGATGTATTTAAACGGTTTCAATTTTCCGTTGTGTCTCAGGGAAAGCAGATTCCAAGCCAGGTTTATTCCCTGTTGAATAGCTACCTGGGCCACTTGTGGATGCCCGTTCGGATAATCGGAAGTTGACATGATAGACACATCGCCAATAGCAAAAACATCGGGAATGCCTTTTAGCTGATTAAACTCATCCACCATAATTCTCCGGCCACGGCCAACCAATTCTGCAGGAATGCCCTCTGGCAAAACACCACTGATACCGGCTGCCCAGATTACCGTATTGGTATTTATGATCTGTCCATCGGCAAAGCGAAGCACCTGTCCATCGTAATCGGTAACTTTAGTGTTAAGCATGACCTGGATTCCCAGTCGTTTCAGATAAAACAATGCTTTTTCAGAAGCGTGCGTCGACATACCTCCCAAAACAGCCGGAGAGCCTTCTACCAGGCTAATTTGCATGGCATCGAAATTCAGGTCGGGGTAATCTTTTGGGAGTACAAATTTTTTCATTTCTGCAATAGCTCCGGCCAGTTCAACGCCGGTAGGACCACCGCCAACCACTACCACATTCAGCAAGGTTTTCCTTTCATTCTGGTCGCGCAGGGTCACTGCCTTTTCGAACCGTTGCAGCAATCTGTTGCGCAGCGACATGGCTTCCGACACCGATTTCATGGGCAAAGCAAATTCTTCCATGTTTTTCATTCCGAAGAAATTGGAGTTTACTCCACTGGCAATGACAAGATAATCGTACCAAACCGTATCGAGGCTGGTATTAATTTCTTTCTTCTCCGTATCGACAGAATAGACTTCGGCCATTCGGACATAAATATCTTTTTGCTTCTGAAATATTTTGCGCAAGGGGAAAAGAATGGAACTGGGTTCGATACCCGAACTGGCCACCTGGTAAAAAAGGGGTTGAAACTGATGGTAATTATTTTTGTCGAGGATGACAATCTGATAACCTGATCCTATCAGGTTTTTGGCTAACTTGAGGCCTCCAAAACCGGCACCGATTATTACGATTCGTTTTTGGGCTGTTTCCGGAACATTTATTGGCATTTTGACTTACTTGTTGATTGAAACGGAAATTTGCATCCTGCAAATTTTGTGTTTTACGACATGTTTTAAACAGGCGAAAGGTCGTAAAAGTTCGCGATTACCTGCATTAAATATTAGTTACCTTAATATTAAAATCGTGGTAAGTATTAGTGTGTCAGTTTTCTGGTGAAGGTTGATGTTCAATTTCTTTAACTTGCAGAACTGTATAAACCACAGGAGTACTATTTCGGGGTTTTGAGATGTAAAGATAAGTGTTAAATTTACATTTTATTTTGAAGTATAAATTTGTATTTCAGAAACTGTTTAGATTTCATATTTTTTGATTTTTCGGTTCACCCCAAACCCTAAAGGGAGCCCGAAAAATCAAAAATCACCCTTTAGGGCAGGGGTAAATTTTTGATTTTCATATGCCATTCTCAATTTAAAACAGTTTCTAATTTTAAATGTAAGAATCTGGGATTTGAAACAGTAAGAATATGCTTGAACAATTAAAAGAAGAAGTATGGAAAGCCAATCTGGATTTGGTCAGATACGGGCTGGTCATTTTTACCTGGGGAAATGTGAGTGGCATCGATCGTACGTCGGGCTTGGTTGTGATTAAACCCAGCGGCGTTTCGTACGATGTGATGAAAGCTTCGGATATGGTTGTGCTTGACCTGGATGGCAACGTGGTGGAAGGCAATTTGAACCCGTCAAGCGATGCGCCAACACACCTGGTTTTATACCGTAATTTTCTGAATATCGGGGGAGTTGTCCATACGCATTCCGAGTGGGCCACCAGTTGGGCGCAGGCAGGAAAAGGTATTCCGGCTGTTGGCACAACCCACGCTGATTATTTCTACGGAGAAATTCCGTGCACCCGAAAAATGACAGAAGCCGAAATAAAAGGTGATTACGAACTCGAAACCGGAAACGTGATCATCGAACGGTTTGTTGGGCTGGATGCTGATCGAATTCCCGGCGTATTGGTTAACAACCATGCGCCATTCAGTTGGGGGAAAAATGCCGACGATGCGGTGCACAATGCGGTGGTTCTGGAAGAAGTTGCCAAAATGACTTTCCGGAGTTTACAGCTCAATCCGTTAACCACCATGGATCAGGTGTTGCTCGATAAGCATTTCCTCCGGAAACACGGGAAAAATGCGTATTACGGGCAGAAAAAATAGTTACGGGTTCAAAGTTTCAAGGTTCATGTTGCTGCCGTACAAGGCCTAATCTGAGACTTGAAACCTGGAATTTGGAACCAAGCTTTGAACTTTAGACATTAAACTTTTAACCATATTATTATGACTCAGGCAAAATACACTATCGGACTGGATTATGGTACCGATTCTGTTCGTTCGTTGATTGTGAACACCGAAAACGGAGAAGAAGTAGCCAGCGTAGTTTTTGAATATCCCCGCTGGAAAAAACAAATGTATTGTGATGCTCCTAACAACCAGTTTCGCCAGCACCCGAAAGATTACCTGGAAGGTATGGAATTTACCATTGTCGAGGCCCTGAAGAAAGCTCCGGCAGGAGTGGCCGAAAACGTGGTCGGAATCTCTATCGACACCACCGGATCTACTCCGGTTGCTGTTGACGAAAAAGGAACTCCGCTGTCACTAACTCCGGGCTTCGAGGAGAACCCCAATGCCATGTTTGTGCTTTGGAAAGACCACACCGGAGTGAAAGAAGCTGACGAAATCAATGAGCTGGCTAAAAAATGGAATGTTGATTTTACCAAATTTGAAGGTGGAATATATTCTTCGGAATGGTTTTGGGCAAAGTTGTTGCATGTAATTCGCGAAGATGCCGGCGTTTACCGGGCTGCCAATTCTTGGGTGGAACATTGCGACTGGATTCCGGCGATACTGACCGGAAACACCAATCCGAAAACACTGAAACGCTCGCGTTGCGCTGCGGGTCATAAAGCGATGTGGCACGAGGCTTTTGGCGGTTTACCTGCCGAAGAATTCCTGACGAAACTCGATCCGTTGTTGAGTGGCTTAAAAGATCGCCTGTTTAAGGAAACCTTTACCTGCGATGTTTCTGCCGGACATTTAACTCCGGAATGGGCAGCCAAATTAGGACTTTCTACCCAGGTAAAGGTTGGGGTCGGGGCTTTCGATGCTCATTTGGGCGCCGTGGGTGCCGAAATTGAACCGTATTACCTGAGCAAGGTAATGGGAACGTCAACCTGCGACATGTTGATAGCTCCGATGGAAGAAGTGGGCGACAAGCTGATCAGTGGTATTTGTGGACAGGTAGATGGTTCCATCGTTCCCGGCATGTTGGGTATGGAAGCCGGGCAATCGGCTTTTGGCGACATTTATGCCTGGTTTAAGAATGTACTGGCCTGGCCGGCAGAGCAGATTATTGCCAGCAGTGCCTTGATTGATGAAGATACCAAAGTGAAAATGATCAACGAAATTTCATCGAAGATCATTCCTGAGCTGACCAAAGCTGCCGAGTTGATTCCTCTGGAAGAAACCAGCATTGTGGCGCTCGACTGGATGAATGGCCGTCGTACGCCGGATGCCAACCAAAACCTGAAAGGTGTTATTTCGGGTCTGAATCTGGGCTCGGATGCGCCGCGCATTTTCCGCGCTTTGGTTGAAGCCACTGCTTTTGGTTCGAAAGCTATTGTTGACCGTTTTGTTCGGGAAGGAGTCCGTATTGATGGAGTAATTGCGCTGGGCGGTGTAGCTAAAAAATCGCCATTCGTGATGCAGATCGTGTGCGATGTCCTGAATATGCCAATTAAAGTGGCCCGCTCCGAACAGGCTTGTGCGTTGGGTTCGGCCATGGCTGCTGCCGTTGTGGCCGGTGTTTATCCGAATACTGCCGAAGCACAGAAAAAAATGGGTGGCGGTTTCGAGAAAACGTATTCGCCGATTCCGGCCAACGTTGCCCGGTATGCCAAACTCTACGAAAAGTATGTGGCACTGGGAAAAATGATTGAGTTCGGGATGAAGTAATATATCGAACAATTTGGCGTATGATAATCAGGGTTTCACTCCAAGTGTGACCCTGATTTTTTGTGTTCAGTGGTGTTTGTTCAATTGTTCTGGATCGGGGGATAAAATGGCCAAAAAATTTGACACAAATTCACGGTTGTATAGCCTTGCATTTTTTTCGAGCAAGCGGAACCCGATGGACGATAAGTCGAAAATGGCAACAAAGTGTTTAACCATCAGTTCTTTTGTTTTTTCATGAATGATTTCCCCAAAATCATTGTTTCCTTTGGGTGGCGATGTATTCAAGGTGATCCGGGTCATTGCTTCCAGTTCCTCTTCCAGCCGGTACAATGGATAATTGCAATCTTTATCAATGACCGACTCGGTTGAGTTTAATACCGCAACGGCATAGGCCAGGAGCAGGTTTTCCAATTCGCCGTTTAGTTTGCCATCTGGATAAAACTCCTGAATAATTGGTAGGATCTTTTCAGAAAACTCTTTTTTGAATGCGTTGTAAAAAGTATCAGCTTTTTGGATTTCCTCCAAAATAAACTTGATATTCCCTTCTTCGTCAAATGATTTCATATTTAAGGCATTTAACCGGTTTTCTTGCAATTATATAACATTTGTATTGCAAAAAAGATTAGCTGACTGGTTCAAACAGATTATTTTGTTTGTTTTGAATTTCCCGGTTCAGGAGTTTTTCCGGTTTTGTATTTGAGTTTGTTAACCAGCACTTCGAGGTCATGCATTTCTTCAGCGTTCATAGTTCTAAATCTCTTTTACCATCACAATTGAAGATCGTTTATAACCCGCTTTCTCGAAAAAATCATGTGCAGAACTATTCTTTATTCCGCTTTCTAAAAATATCATTTTCATATTACTTGATTTGAGTTCGTGCTCAAGCCATGAAATAAATGCTTTCCCTATATTTTTCCCGCGGTATGTATCGTCTATAATAATATCGGATAGGATTGAGATATTCGTAATTCGGTTGAACTCAATAATGGCAAATCCAATAATTTGATTGTTTAACTTGCATAAAGACAATTTGTTGTATTCATCTTCATCTTCATTGCTTGTTAGTGCATTAAGCAGTTCATTTTTTAATATTTCAGATAGATTTATTTTCCATTCATTCAAACTATTTGCTCTTCCATCAATTACTTCACCATGAGAAATATAATTGTTATTAACGTTGTTGGTAAACATATTGACTAATTCATCCAAAGTATTAAGATTTGCTGGACTTCCCCAACAGAATGTTATTTCATTGATTGATAGGTCTGTTTTTTCTTCCACACTATCTTTACTGGCTAAATCAGCAATATAACGGCACTTATATTTTACATTAAGATTTTCGATAAACAAATTCCAATTTCCGTCAGATGTTATTCCAGTTTGCAAAATAAACCGTAATTCATCCATATAATGTAGCTCGATATCCTTCCATAGTTTTACGAAATTTTTGAGTTGTGTCATTTCCCAGAACCATGCAATCCAAGAAGCAAAAATCTTATTGTCTATAATTTTTTTGTTGCGAAACTCAATACTCATTTCAAATAAATTAAGAATTTGCGTAACATGATTTACCATTTCGCGATATTCTTTTGAAGTTTTAGAAGGAATTTGATAGTTTTCATCATATAATTTCCAAGAACTAGCTGAATTTTGAAGTTCAAACCGGAACATTTCTATTGATGCAAATTCCAATTTCTGATATATTTCTTGCTTCAATACACGTTTATTAATATTGTTTTGAACAACAAAAACTATAATGATTACAGCAAAACCAGCAAATTGTAGAACTAAACCAATAATTTGTATTAACTCTGCGTTTGTCATAAAATTGTAATTAAATACAATGAATATTAAAAAGACTATTTTGATATGTTGACTTTAAATTATTCAACTTCTAATAGCTTTGTATCAGGTGTTTAATTAGCCCTGTTGCTGTGACTGAACTCCATATTTCCAAATTCACCTTTCCCAATAGATAAACTCGCATTATGAGGAACAGTTTTATCGCTAAACGTATGTAATAACTGCTCTGCGGAGATGATGCCAGTTTATTGATGCATGAAGAATTAAAATGGTCGTATAATTGATTAATGGGTTACATTTTGCTAAAGTCCAAGTCAAAAATAAGTATTTTAATGAATAATTATGATCGAATTAGCAAATGTTTTGAGCCAACAAAAACCAATTATTTTTTGCTCTTCAACCCACTCATCAATACCTTTTCGGTTCCCATCAATATGGATGGCTTCGATTCCGGATTCATCCACTTTAGTAACTTTTCCATGTCTTTCCGGAGCAATACCACACAGCCAGAGGAAGAATTGATGGTTTCATATTCGCTTAAATGTAAAAAGATGGCGCTTCCATGGCCTTTAATTACCGGATTGGTATTGTATTCAATCACCATGCAATAGCGGTAATCGTTTCCGTTCAGCAACAGTTTTTCGTAGGATTTGGCCTGGGTAGTTCCCCGTATGTACCGGTTGTAGTCCGGCGAATTGGGATCGTCGATCCATTTGTCTTCCGGAGTAGTTTGAATAAAAGGTATCCGTGTATCCACATTTTTATCGTAGCAAAACAATTGCCCCAAACGAAAAAGTCCGGTGGGCGATTGGTCGTCACCTTCGCGTTTGGCGCCGGGGGCAGCAAATCCTTTTCGCCCGATACCAGCCTGCATGGGTTCAGTGACCGTCTGCCATTTATTGCCTTTTTTCTCCAGCGCTACCAATACAGCCAAATCTTGCCCGGACGTTTCATTAAAAACGACCAGTAACTGGCGGATACTATCGGGCAAAGCAGCATTCTTGTTCACTATACGAAGGGCCTTGTGTCCGGATTGAGTTGGTTTCTGTCCCAGTACGGAGCCACTTAGTAAGCCAATGAACAGAATTACAGATAAGATTTCTTTGGTCATTTGTTGGAATTGAATACTTTAATCAGGCAGTTTTACGCGGTTTTTTGGTTTTATTCGTATAGGTTGGGAGTTATCGAAATGAGAAGCATGTATTTGCCTTTCCGGTCCTTGTAATAATAATTTATAGTGATTTTGTTGTCGCGCATTATTTTCATTTGCGGATTTGTTTTTACAAAGTTAGTAATGGAAGGTTCAAGCGTGGTTCTCATTTCTACCGTATCAACGGCACCTTTTTCAATATTCACAAGCGTGTAGTTGTATTGAAATATGTTTTTAGGTAGTGAGATGGCATTGTCTAGTCGTGTTTCTGTATCAATCATTACCGGACAGGTTTCATTTATTTCGCTGGCTACTTTCATCATGGCCTTATCTAAAGAAGGCGCACTGAAAAAAATCTGCTGAACAGCAAAATAACTCAGGGCAAAAGCAACAGCGCTAACCATAACGGTTAATATTTTCTTGCCCATAAACGACTTTCCGGTTGTTGGTTGGTGCACTGTGGCAACCGGGTTCCCGGTCGTAATTTGGGGTAACTCATACCCACAATTAAAGCAGTATTTGTAGTTTTCCGGATTATCTGTTCCGCAGGTGGCGCAGTTTATCTTTCCCATTTTGTTCTGATTTTATGACTATTGTTTGATTTCAGGCTTCGTTTGGTTGAACGGTTTAACACCTTGGTTAATTGCCTCAAATCTTCACTAAAGGCGATCTCTTTTTACCCTAAATTTTCAAATATAGTACTTTCTATGTTTAACTCGTTCGGGTTTTGTAAAAGATTTTGAAGGAATTACAGCGAATCAATCCTTAAGTATTTCAATCTTTTTATTTACTGGTTCATTTCTGGAGTTGTTCTCACCCGTTCACCCGATCGGGGTCGGTAAGCCAGCGTATATTCCGATCAGGTATTCCGGATTATCTTGCTTTTACCCATTTGTCAACGATTTTTTACTTTGATGTGTAGCGGAAACACTTATCTTTACTTTTCAAAATCTACAAACTAAAAACTCCATCTGTTATGAAGAGATTATTCGGTTTATTTTTAATTGCCGGAATGGTTGTTTCCTGCTCGGCACCTAAAAAAGAATTTACCCCATCGTACTCGAAAGCTGATTTCGAGAAAGAGATAAATGGGAAAAAGACCACTTTATTTACATTGAAAAATGAAGGTGGCATTATGGTTACCCTAACCAATTACGGGGCTAAAATTGTTTCGGTTTTTGCTCCCGATAAAAACGGTGCGATGGAAGATGTTACCCTGGGATACAACTCCATAGACGGTTATGTGAATGGCGATGCCGGACAGGGCGCCGTTGTTGGACCATTCGCCAACCGTATTGCCAATGCTCAATTCGTAATCGACAGTGTTACTTACCAGCTTCCGCAAAACAACCATCAGGCTTGTTTGCACTCCGGACCCGAAAGTTTTTACCGCCAGGTTTACGATGCCAAAGAAGTTCAGACTGCTGATGGCCCTGCCGTGGAAATGACTTTAACCAGCACCGATGGCGAATGGGGATTTCCGGGTAATAAAAACGTAAAAGTAACTTACACCCTGACCAAAGACAACGGTTTAAAAATTGATTATGAAGCTACTACTGATAAATCGTGCTTCTTTAATTTAACCAATCACGTTTATTTTAACCTGAAAGGTGAAGGAATGGGCGATATTTTGGATCACGTTTTGGTGGTTGATGCCAACACATCGACTGTAGTAGGTGACTCTACCCTGATTCCAACCGGAGAAATTGCCGATATTCGCGGCACTGCAATGGATTTCACCACTCCACAAACCATTGGCTCGCGTATCGAAGATCCGATGCCACAGCTTCGTATGGGTGGTGGTTACGATCACAATTACATCCTGAACAAAGATCAGAACGGCAACGAAATGACTTTCTGTGCCAGTTTATACGAACCGGTTTCAGGCCGTTATCTGGAATGTTTCACTACCGAACCCGCAGTTCAGCTTTATACCGGTAACTTCCTGAAAGGAAATATTATTGGGAAACGTGGTAATGCCTACAATTTCAGGAATGGAGTTTGCCTCGAAACACAACATTATCCGGATTCCCCCCATCATCCGAATTTCCCGAATACGTTGCTGAAACCGGGAGAAACCTTAAAATCGACAACCATTTACAAATTCTCGGTCAAACAATAATCGCCAAAGTTTAAGGCTGAAAATGCCTGAAACTGGTAAAAAAATGAGCCCTCATCGTCTGCCCTGACGATGAGGGCTTTTTTATGGGTAAGTTTAATTGAACTTACGTTCATGTCTTTCTCTGCAAACTAATTTTTGTAATTCTTTAATATTCTTGATAAATAAGTTGTTGTACTTTGCAAATGACGGGTTAAAAATTTAACTTTAATGGACTGAAATGAAAGAACCTCAACGATTGGCAACTACAGATTAAGCACCGTAATTTCAAGAACGGTCATCTCAAAAGCTGGAATTTTTATTCTAAATCAAGATACGAATATGGCTAGAGTTGTAGTTTTAGGAGCAGGTGTAGCCGGTCATACAGCATCGGCGTATTTGCGTAAATGGTTGTCGAAAAAACACGAGGTCGTGGTGGTTGCCCCCAATCAGTATTATCAATGGATTCCGTCGAATATCTGGATCGGAGTTGGCCGTATGTCGGTGGATCAGGTTCGGTTTAAGCTGGCCCCGCTTTATAAACGCTGGGGAACGGTTTTTAAACAGGCAAGGTGTATTTCCATTCATCCTGAAGGAAATGCCAATCATTCAGGTGGATTCATCACCATTGAATACACCGATCCGGAACGGAAAGGCGAAATGGAAGAAGTGCCGTACGATTTTCTTGTAAACGCCACCGGCCCGAAACTAAATTTTGAAGCCACTGAGGGACTTGGCCCGGATAAGAATTCGGTGTCGGTTTGTACCTACGATCATGCCAGCCATGCCTGGACAAAGCTTCAGGAAAGTTTGGAAAAGATGAAAGCCGGCCAAAAACAAAAGTTTCTGATCGGAACCGGCCATGCGCTTTCAACCTGTCAGGGTGCTGCTTTTGAGTATATTCTGAATGTGGAGCATGAGATTCGCGAGCGTGGTTTATCGGATATGGCCGAAATAAAATGGATTTCGAACGAATACGAATTGGGCGATTTTGGCATGGGCGGAGCTTTTATACAAAAAGGCGGATACGTCACTTCGACCAAAATATTTACCGAATCGTTTTTTATCGAGCGCGGCATTGAATGGATTAAACAGGCTGGTGTTTACAAAGTTGAACCCAATAAAGTGCTTTACGAAACGCTCGATGGCGAATACAAAGAAGAAACTTTCGACTTCGCGATGTTGATTCCTTCGTTTGCAGGGCACGGACTGAAAGCCTTCGATAAAAATGGTGAAGATATTACGCTGAAGCTTTTTATGCCTAATAACCTGATGAAAGTAGATGCCGATTATTCCGGAAAGCCATATGAAGATTGGACAATCGGCGACTGGCCATCGACTTACCAAAGTCCGGAATACGCCAATATTTTTGCCCCTGGAATCGCTTTTGCGCCGCCTCATGCCATTTCAAAACCGCTAAAAAGTAAAAACGGAACACCCATTTTCCCAACTCCGCCGCGTACCGGAATGCCTTCAGGAGTAATGGGAAAAATTGTAGCGCAAAACATTTACGAATGGATAAAAAGCGGTGAACCTAAATTGAAACACCGGGCTTCGATGGGAAAAATGGGAGCTGCCTGTATTGTCTCTGCCGGTTATGGCTTTTTTAACGGCGATTCGGCAGCCATGACAGTTTCTCCAATTGTTCCCGATTGGGAGAAATATCCGGAATGGGGCAGAAACATTAACGATACAATGGGCGAACCGGGCCTGGCCGGACACTGGCTGAAACTGTTTATGCATTACCTGTTTCTGCACAAAGCCAAAGGCTACCCATTCTGGTATTTACTTCCTGAATAATTAAAAACTCATAGATATGAAAACGATAAAAAAGGGTTATACCCAAGAGCATTACGCACCCATGCCAACCAAAACGACCTTGTTTTGGCGGAATTTTATTCCCTGGCAAATCGTCCGCTTTTTTGTGCTGAACCTAAAAATCCTCAAAATTGTGGTGAAAGGGCATTCCTGATTGGCGTTTATTCCCGTTGCCATCCGCTTTTCTGATGTAAAAGGGAGATTCTGATTGCTTTTGCCGTGCTGATGCAGCGTTATTGTTCTGAGGTGCTTTCACCCGATCACGCCCAGCGAAACCAGGATAAATGCCGGTCCGTTCACCAACGCATGAATCCAGATTCCAACCAGCGTATTCCCGGTTTTTTGCACAGCATATGGAAGAATGAACAGGATGGGAATCAGCAAAATCAGGAGTTGGATGCCGAAGCAAATGTGAAATAAAATCCAGAGCAACGCATTGAATAGCCAGGCTGGTTTGCCGGAACTGATTTCCTGCCGGGGTAAAATGTACCCGCGCCACATCAGTTCTTCGCCTAAAATGTTGAAGAAAAACATGATGAACCAAACCAATAGCAAAAAACGCTCGTTTCCTTGAAAAGGCTCAAACTGCATGAACGACGGTGTGGTTTCAATTTCTGGGATGCCAAACCGGATGTACAGAAATTTAGAGATTCCCATGATGGCTCCGGTGAGCAGCATAATCGCAAAAGTGGCTGCTAAAGCATATTTCCAGTCGCGCGACGACATCTTTTTTAGTCGTAAGCGACTGAAAACCTCCAAGCTTGTTTGGTATCCGTCCTTCCTCGTCAAATAGAAAGTAAGCAGAAACAACGGTATAAAAACGAGCGATCCGCCAATAAACCAGCTCAACGCGGGGTGAAGTGCGTATTTTTCGTGCAATACCGGAATAAGAATCCGGCAAATAACCAAAAACAGAATGGACGGAATGCCGAACAGGAGCAGGGCCCGTATGGTGCTGATTGGCTTAAAAGTTGGGTTCATAAACGCCGTGTTTCATCGAAAAATTTGCCTTGAATGAAACGGGTTACCGGACCTGGCCTGCCATTCCCGACTAAGGTTTCATCGAATTGCACCACCGGCATAACTTCACTCCCGGTACCTACAATCATCATTTCGTCCATGTAAGCCAATTCCGAAGCCGGAATCCCTTCTTCGGTAATTTTGATGTGGTTGGCCCGACAGATTTCAAACAGCACTTTCTTGGTTATTCCCGGCAAAATCAGGTTCGAGTCTGGATGTGTATAAACCGTGCCACCTTTAACAGCCATAAAGCTGGAGTGCGATCCTTCGGTAACCACACCGTTCCTGATGAAAATAGCTTCCGCAGCATTTTGTTCGTGGGCATTTTGCGCTGCAAGCACATTTGGCAGCAGCGATACTGATTTGATGTCGCAACGCAACCAGCGAATATCTTCGGTTGTGATTACCTTAACCCCGTTTTCGAGTTGGTCTGGTTTGGAGGCAAACGGAAAAACGGTGGCATAAACGGTTGGCTTACTGTTTTCCGGAAAACGATGGATTCGGGTATGGCTTCCCCGGCTAATTTGCAGGTAAATACCGGCTTCCTGTCCTGCCAGCCCGTTTTTTTCGAGCAATTCCTGAAATACGGGTTCAAACTGATCGAACTGGTCAAAGCTGATCTGAATTTCTTTCAGGCTTCGTTGGAGCCGATCCAGGTGGTCGGCATACCGGAATGGCTTTCCGCCGTAATATTTAATCACTTCGTAAATGCCATCGGCAAAGTTAAACCCGCGGTCTTCGGGCGAAATAACGGCTTCGTTTTTAGTAATGAATTTCCCGTTCAGGTAGATGGTTTCGGACATGGTGGTAACTGTTGATTTGATGTCCACAAGTTACTGAACATTTAGTTAACCTACAAAGCTTTTACAGCGGAATCCAACAATTGATTAACTGTAAAATATAAGGGGTCAGGATGGCCGTAAAAATGCCATTTACAATCAGGCCGATGCTTGACATGGCGCCAAACGACGGACTTATTTCCATTGATCGCGAAGTGCCTACCGCGTGGGCTGCTGTTCCCATCGACAAGCCTTGCGCCGCAGGGTTTTTCACGCGGGTCCACTTCATGATGCTGTATCCGAAAATGGCGCCAAAAATACCGACAACAATTACCACGGAAGCGGTTAATGGCGGAATGCCCTGGATGGTTTTCGAAACTTCGATGGCAATTGGCGTGGTAACCGATTTGGGAGCCAGTGAATAAATAATTTCTCTGGACGCGCCCATCGCTTTGGCAATCAGCACCACCGACACAATGCCGGCCACGCAGCCCACCAGTTGCGAAACCAAAATCGGGATGGCCTGCTTTTTTATTTTTTCGAGTTGCTGGTACAACGGAACGCCAAGGGCAACAACCGCCGGTTTCAGGAAAAATTCGATGAGCCTGCTTCCTTCGTGAAACGAATGGTAATCGATAGTAAAAACCGACAAAAAGACAATGATGATGATGATTGCCACCAAAATTGGATTGAGCAGGATGAACCGTGTGCGTTTCTGTAGCTGTTTGGCCAGGTAATACGACAGAAATATGAAGGCTACGATAAATGCTTCGCTTTGGAAAAAACTTTTCACACGTAAATATTGTTGCTAATTTGTTGAAATTTAAATGCGTACATGCGGAATTCCATGCCATAAAAATAGCTTTCT
>JAIBEY010000069.1 GCA_019459525.1 Prolixibacteraceae bacterium | reverse complement strand
GCTGTGAGTATGGAATATTCTATTTGTTCCTTTACTCCTCTGTTTTTCCACTCTTCTGTTAATTCCTCGCGAATAGCAATGCTTCGCATTCGCTTTTCAATCCAGTCGTCAGGATAACCTTTAAGTTTATAAAGTTCTCTTGTCCGCTGCGTAGCCAATTCGGGGTTTTCAATCTCATCTAATCTGTCTGAACCCACTTGCGCCAACCAAAGCTTGAAAGGTTCTGCTTTCGGTGAAGGAATGGATTGTATAATCCGCAAAAGTCCTTTAGCACTGGCACAATTCAGCTTTTGTTTACCGCCAATAGTGTCAACCGAAAGGGGGGTGACAAATTGTCCCCACCCTTTGGCGAGTTCCTCGTCACGCTTACGCATTTTCTTAATATAATCGCTAGGGTTGGGTGTGTCGGTCAACACCTGTATAACATCTGCTACAACGAAATACCATTTTCCGTCTAAATCATTCCAAACGGTTCTAATCTGTTTGCTATCAAATAATTTAATGTTGCTCATTTTCTTTTTTCTTGAAATTCAAAAATACTCAATTCACCTGATTTTAAAAACTCAAAGAAATTAATACCTTGATACCTACAGGTCTGTAAAATCGAAAGCAAAATTAGATGATTTTCAATATTTTGTTTTGTTAGATTTTTACTTATTTTTTTTCTCCACTTAGCAAATGGCTTAATTGAATGTTCTGCGTTGTTATTATTCCAAGGTATATTATCGTTTTCGATAAAAAGGAAAATTTTCTCCCTATATTTTGTGAGTCGTTTTTGATAGGATATGGCTAATTCAGATTCGAATGGCTTAGAAATAATTTTAGAGTAAAAAACAGCTACATCTCTTTTATGCTTGTTTAAATGAATTTGCTTTAATCCGAATTTATCAACTGTTGCAACGGATACATGTATAAAACATTGGGGATTGCGGGCTTCGTCACTGTCTGCCGTTGCAAAAGCCGATGCGGGGCAGAATACTTCAAATAACCACCTAAACCCCAATGTTTTATACATGATGTTGGCAGCTGGCATTTATTTATTCTTTAGTATCTAAATACATTAACTTCATTTGGTTCAATTACTTGCTGTAATTCCTCAATTTTCTTTTCATTTATAATTGAGTTATTTGTGAACACATCTTTAACTGATTGATTATTTATCCATCCAATGTTCCATATCAAAGTATTATTGTCAATCACCTTTTGACAAAGCTTTTCAGAATAATTCTTGTTCTTATCTGTTTTTATTGTCAATCGCTGTAACCAAATTTGCAAATGTCCAACATTAGGTATTTTATCAAATTTTCTCTCAATTGAATTAAGGATTCCATATTTTGTCTCAGCATCAACTTCTATAGACAAAATCTTGCTTAGAATAGCTGTTATTACAGGATATGTTCTTGGATTTTTAAATGCAATATCAACCAATATACTGACCAAAACTTTTGAATTTTCCTCCTTGAACAATTTCAATGGATAAACTCTATCCTCCAAGAATTTTGTTAATGCAGTTGACAAGCTCCCTGAATTTGGATGTTTTTCTGCTAAAGAATGAATAAGAAACAAATGTTTTTGCAAGGTTTTTTCACCTTGTTTTGATTCATTCCAGTATAATTTATCTGGCTTAATTACATCCCTTACTATATTGTCCGAAATAAATGTTTTTTGAGAATTGAGTTTGAAATTTAATTCAAATAGTGTTTCAGTTAACAATTTCGCAATTTTAACTAATGTCTCTTGGTTTGTTGCAAAAATCCTATAATCATCTCTGTATCTTAAAATTGAATAATCAGTTATCTTGTATTTATTTTCTTTCCTATTATAAAGCTCAATTTTTGTTGTAAGTTTTGCATCAGCATATCCTAAGATTATTTCTGCAATAAAATCCATCAAAACGCTACCTTGTGGTATTCCATTAGTTTGAGAATACTGCATACTTTGAATTGTAACATCAATATCATTTCCTAAGAATTTTTTCTTCGGATTGCTCGGCGAAAGGTAGTCGGCTTTAATTCTTTTTTCACCGTGTAATGCCCAAGGAATTGTATGCGTGTAAATTGCGCCATAGCAATCAGTTATATCAGTATTCATAAAACAATCATAATCCAATGAAAGCTCTAATGATTGTTGCTCAATTTGTTGCCACCAATTTAAAATAGTTCCTGCTTTATCTGATTTTTCATTTGTCGTTGAAGTAATTGGAATGCTGTAACATTTGATTTTATCGTTCTTTTGAAATCTTTTAAAACGATTCACAATAAAACTCCAATTATCTTCCTTTGTGATTTTGTTTACAAGGTTAACATATATTGCAGGATTAATTAACTGCAAAGGACGCCAAGCAAACTTTCCGTCTTTATTTGTAAGAAATTTGTAATTGACACTATCAATTTTTTTTGCGTCTCCAAGTGCAATATTATTTAAATTACCATTTAGAGCTAAAGCATCTAAAAGTGGTTGAAAATCAAAATATTTAGGCAAATCAACATTGCAATAATTCTCCTGTTTCAGAAAATATTGTCTCGCTTCACTATGTGTTAATTCAGTTAATTTTTTCAAAATCTTTACCTTTTTTATTTAGTATTCTCATTGCGGTGCGGTTTTCTATGCTTGCTGCTAACATTTGTATTCCCGCAATATGCATGTATTTCATCCTTATCACCCTTTTTATTGCGCAGCATCACCCATTCTGATGTTTATCCGCCAAAGCCAGCCAGGATAAGTCCTTTCAAATTTAGGGAATTTCGATGTTCAATCTGTCTGATTTTACAAAATATTTTCGGGAGGTACAAAAACAAACTGATTACATGAGTTGAAATCATTGGGGCAGTAGGTTGCTAAGCCTAGTGAGGGCTTCACTTCGAGTGAAACCCTCACTCTAAGAGCGAAATCCTGACTTTTGTGCATTGTACATACGCAAAAAGGAGGCTCAACGGAACCTCCTTTTTGCACACTTCGACCTTGCTCAGTGCAACGCTTCGACTTTGCTTAGTGCAGCGCTTTTTACTGAAAACTGTGACTGATCACTGTTTTCTATTCCCACTCGATAGTTGCCGGTGGTTTTGAGCTGATATCATATACAACGCGGTTGATTCCGCGCACCTTGTTGATGATTTCGTTCGACATTTTGGCCAGAAATTCGTACGGAAGATGCACCCAGTCGGCAGTCATTCCGTCGGTTGAAGCCACGGCACGCAAGGCAACCACGTTTTCGTAGGTACGTTCGTCGCCCATTACCCCCACCGATTGAACCGGAAGTAGCATAACACCTGCCTGCCAGACTTTATCGTACAATCCCCATTCTTTTAAGCCGTTAATGAAAATGGCATCGGCTTCCTGAAGAATACGTACTTTCTCGGGAGTCACGTCGCTCAAAATACGAATGCCTAATCCGGGTCCCGGAAACGGATGGCGGCCAAGCAGTTCAGGATTAATCCCGAGCGCCTTCCCCACCCTGCGCACTTCGTCTTTAAACAGTAATTTCAGTGGTTCAACCACTTTCAGGTGCATTTTTTCGGGCAGCCCGCCCACATTGTGGTGCGATTTAATGGTTGCCGATGGTCCGTTTACCGAAACCGACTCAATCACATCGGGATAAATCGTTCCCTGTGCCAACCATTTTACATCCTGTATTTTGTGCGCTTCCACATCGAACACTTCAATGAAGTCGCGACCAATCGTTTTACGTTTTTTCTCCGGGTCGGTAATTCCGGCCAGATCGTCCCAGAATTTCTGACGGGCATCAACGCCAATTACATTCAGGCCCATGTGCTGGTATGAATCCAGTACCTGCTGAAATTCGTCTTTGCGAAGCAATCCGTTATCGACAAAAATACAAGTCAGGTTGGCGCCAATGGCACGGTTCAAAAGCACACCTGCAACTGTTGAATCAACCCCTCCTGAAAGTCCAAGAACAACGCGGTCGTTGCCCAGTTTGGCTTTTAGTTCTTTCACTGTGGTTTCGATAAACGAATCCGGAGTCCAATCCTGTTTGCAGCCACAAATATCGACCACATAATTTTTCAGGAGCTCGGTTCCTTCGGTGGTATGATACACTTCAGGATGAAACTGAATGGCAAACGTTTGCTCGCCTTCAATCTGGTAAGCAGCGTATTCCACATCGGCGGTGCTGGCAATTACCTTGTAATTTTCAGGAATGCGCACAATAGTATCGGCATGCGACATCCACACCTGCGAATGCTGACTGATATTTTTAAAAAGTTGGTTCGACTGATCAACAAATCCGAGGTTGGCACGTCCGTATTCGCGCGAATTGGAAAGAGCCACTTCGCCGCCAAAAAAATGCGACAGGTATTGCGCGCCATAGCAAACGCCGAGCAAAGGCATTTTGCCTTTAATCAACGACAAATCGGGTTTTGGGGCATTGGCATCTCGCACAGAGAAAGGACTTCCGGATAAAATGACACCTTTTACGGTTTCGTCAATCGCGGGATAATGGTTATACGGGTAGATTTCGCAATAAACGTTCAACTCCCTCACACGGCGGCCAATCAATTGCGTGTATTGCGAACCAAAATCGAGGATAAGAATTTTTTCCTGCATCAGACTTGTTTTTTGAGTTGGCGCAAAGATAGACAAAAAACATTCCGGAGAATCGGCTTACCCATCAGGAGAAACAGAAGTAAGAAAAAAGTAAGGTAGAGCGGGAAAAGCAAGTGTTCAGTCGCAGTGTTCAGGTAAAAACACGATTTCTGATCAAAGCGTTTTCACAATCTTTTCGGTGAGCAAAACCCGATTGTTGCGCGTAAGCCGGATGGTATAAAGTCCTGTGAGTAATTTACTTCCTGAAAAGTTGAGCTGGATTTCGCCGTTCTGAATAGTAGCTTTGCTTTTACTGACCAGTATTCCTCCCGAGTTGTACAGTTCTGCAACAACTTCGCCGCTTTGTGCAGAAGCAAGTTGTACCGTCAAACGGTTAACAAACGGATTTGGATAAATGGAATGCGATTGAGCGGTCAACAGCTCATCGCTACCCGTAACCGTGTAGGGCCACTGTTGGTCGAGCCAAACCAACCGCTGACTAATCCAGTTTTTCATCCAGTTTACTTCATCACTGTAGCTGCGCCCCACATAATAATTGGGCCAAACATGGTAGCCAATAACCTGAGTCCACTTCTGGTAATTGCGGTCCTTTGCTTCCGAAATCAGGCTGGTTAAACTATCGATCACAAAAGTAACCCGCTGATTGGACAGTTCTTTTTTCCGGAGTGAAGTCCATCGTATTTTCAACTTTTTAACGTACTCCGGATCTGCCATCAACCGATTCCACCAAAACGGATTTTGCCATCCATCAGTGCCCAGATTGGCCTGGTACTGAAATCCCGTAGCAATCCAGCCATTATAATAATCAGCATTTCCGTAGGTAAGGTTAAAATCCCAGATCGGGCCGCAGTTTATCCGGTCATTTTTGCCTTTGTATAAAAAAGAACTCAGGCGATAACCATCCACGTTTTTAGCCATTTCATTTATAATCATGAAATCGATAAACGATGAGTCGTTCAGGTATTCGTGGTAATTTCCCGTACCGGCATACTTTCCGGAATACAAGGCATTCTCCATGTTTTGCACCCACGTCCGGATGTATGTTTTTTGCGTGCTGGTAATTTCTTTTGCTTTCGGATAATCGTACTGGTAAAAAGTCTTTCCTGTCGCATTGTAATAACTGGAATACCAACCATCGCTCCCGCTTTCCCCGGTGGTTTTATCAATTTTTAGAATATAGCCGCCGGTCAGGTCTTCTCCTGAATTATCGGTAGTTAATAATTTGGCAATGTCAACACGGTTTTTATTCCGCTTAATCTTTTCCATCAGTACATAAACTCCCTGATATTGGTTGTTCAGGAAAAGTTCGACGTACCGGCAACGCGGCGACCAATGCCCCAATGCAGCATCGAGCGTATAAGTCAACACATCCCGAATCATGGTTTTATCGGTATAAGGAGCATAAAGAATCCAATCGTTCTCTTCGGGCAGTCCTAACAACGAAACATCCACATCGAGCCCAGCGGCCGATTTTGTTTCGAAACCATAACTTTTCTTGGGAAACATTTGTGAGGAGGAACCCCGGATTTCGATACCAACTTTCCCGTTAAAATTATTCTTTAGGTCGGTCAATGAATTTCGCATTCCCGCTCCATTCCAGATGATACCAAAGTCAACAATAGTTTTCGACTCATCAACAATTGCCCGTCCGTTTGTATTAATTACAACCAGTGGAAGGTTGGATGAGGTAAATGTTTGTGAAAAAACGAATGAAGCAATAAGGAAAAAAAACAGCGTGATGAAGATAAACTTCGGGCGTGAAGACATTTGGTTGTGGTTAGTCAGTTAGTTTGAAAAGAGCAAAGCTTCCTGTTTGCAGAAAGCTTTGCCTGATACGATTACAGCTCGCGGATCCAGATATTCCGGAAGCTTACCGGATTTCCATGATCCTGAAGGATGATTGGTCCGGCTCCATGAGGTTTTACTGTATATTCAGGAATTCCGATGTATTCGGTTGGCCCACGCAACGCCACATGATTTTGCACCAAAACACCATTATGAAGCACAGTTACTGTTGGAGGCGTAAAATAAGTTCCGTTTGGGTTAAAACGCGGAGCGGTATAAATGATGTCGTAAACCTGCCATACGCCCGGCGCTTTACACGCATTTACCAGCGGTGGGTGTTGTTTGTACAAACTACCGGCCTGACCGTTACGATACGTGCGGTTGTTGAAATTATCCAACACCTGAACTTCGTAAATACCCTGAAGGAAAACGCCGCTGTTGCCACGTCCCTGGCTTTCGCCAATTACTTCGGCAGGCGAACGCCACTCGATGTGAAGCTGAAAATCGTTGAACTGACGTTTGGTTTTGATGATTCCGGTACCTCTTTTTACTGTCACACAACCATCAGCCACGTTCCAGCCCGGTTCATTTCCATCATTGTTTGTCCATTCAGCACTCAGGTTTTGACCATCAAACAACACAACAGCGTCGGATGGTGCATCAAGAGGAGTAGCTCCAGGAGTAATTACTGAAATTTCAGGATCCCAGATTTCAGTCATCTCAGGTTTCATCGGGAAATCAGTCCTTCCCTGAGCAAAAGTTGCAGTTATGGCCAATACGCCTACTGCCGAAATAAATACACGTTTCATTTTAATTGGTTTTTTAGTTTTAATTATCAAAATTCACTTTTTACTATAAATCAAGCTCTTTCATAATGGCATCAATTTTTTCATCGGCCTTTGCCTCAACCGTGTCGTAATCGGCCCGATTGGTGAGTTCACCGGCAACCTCGAAGTAAAATTTAATTTTGGGTTCTGTGCCTGAAGGACGAACCGATATTTTAGTTCCGTCTTCGGTAAAAAACTGCAACACGTTGGATGTCGATTTCTGATCAATTGCGGTTTCTTCTCCTGTAATCAGGTTCTTTGCAATATTTACATCGTAATCTTTTACGATTTTCAACTTCGAGCCACCCAATACTTTCGGTGGGTTAGCCCTAAAATTAACCATCATCTGCTGAATTTCTTCGGCACCGGTTTTTCCTTTGCGAACCACATATTTCATTTTTTCGCGCGAAAAACCGTATTCCATATAAATATCCAACAGCATTTCGTACAGCGATTTACCCTGATCTTTAGCCCAGGCCACAATTTCGGCCATCAACGCACACGACGAAACGGCATCTTTATCGCGTACAAAATCGGCAGGCATAAATCCGAAGCTTTCTTCGCCACCACCGATGTAAACTTTCTTGCCTTCCAAATCGCGGATGACTTCGGCAATGTATTTAAAACCAGTAAACACATCGTAGAAATCGACCTTGTTTTGCTCAGCAATTTTGGCAATCAGCTCAGTGGTTACAATGGTTTTAACCACAAACTCGTTTCCGGTCAGCTTACCACTTTCTTTACGTTTACTAATGATGTAATAAATAAATACCAAAGCTGTCTGATTTCCATTCAGGATAACGAATTTACCTTTGTCGTTTTTAACAGCCACACCAATGCGGTCAGCATCAGGATCGGAAGCCAGAACTACATCAGCATCGACTTCAACGGCTTTGGCCACAGCCATTTCGAGGGCAGCGGTTTCCTCAGGATTAGGAGAAACGACAGTCGGGAAATTGCCGCTTACGACATCCTGTTCAGGAACATTGATGATGTTGGTAAAGCCAAATGCACGAAGAGCCGCAGGGATCAGCCGAACACCTGTTCCGTGAATGGGGGTGTAAACAATCTTTAAATCTTTCTGCCGCTGAACAACTTCAGGCGAAATGGAAACCGTTTTCACTTTTTCGAGGAACAGATTATCCATATCGGCACCCATAATGGTAATTAAACGCTTATCGCCTTTGAATTTGATGTCGGCAGCTTTTACTTTCAAAACCTCATCGATGATGTTTTCGTCGTGAGGCGACACAATCTGAGAACCATCATCCCAATATGCTTTATATCCATTGTATTCCTTCGGATTATGAGAGGCCGTCAGGATAATTCCGCTCTGGCAGCCCAACTCGCGAATAGCAAATGACAATTCAGGAGTAGGGCGTAAATCTTCGAACAGGTAAACTTTTATGCCATTCGCAGAAAAAATTTCGGCACTGGTTTCGGAAAATAAGCGACTATTATTTCGGCAATCGTACCCAATGGCAACTTTAATTTCCGGAAGATCTGAGAATACTTTTTTCAGGTAATTGCTCAAGCCCTGAGTTGCTGCTCCAACGGTGTAAATATTCATGCGGTTGGTTCCAACACCCATAATGCCACGAAGGCCACCGGTACCAAATTCGAGATCGCGATAAAATGAATCAACCAATTCGGTGGTATCTTCCTGATCGAGCAGGCGGCGGACTTCAGCCTTTGTTGCTTCATCGTAAACATCAGTCAACCATTCGGCTGCTTTCTGTTTTACACTTTCTAAAACTTCCTGATTTGTTGCCATATTGTTGTTATTTTTTCTGAAAATATTCGGTTAAGCTATCCCTCCAATAAGGAATTCTCAAGCCAAAAATAAGTTTAATTTTCGATTTATTCATGACACTGTAAGGTGGACGCTGAACCGGAGACGGGTAATCTTCGGTTGCAATCGGTTTCACAAAACAGTTTATTTCGGCGATATCAAAAATTGCTTTGGTAAAATCGTACCAACTGGCAACGCCTTCGTTCGAGTAGTGGTAAATTCCCGCTACAAATGCTTTTTCGCCAGACTTGACCGATGAAATAATTGTTAAAATGGCGCTTGCCAGATCAGCAGCGTTGGTTGGAGTCCCAATCTGGTCGGCAATTACGCCCAACTCCGATCGTTCGTTTCCCAAACGCACCATCGTTTTCACAAAGTTATTGCCAAAAGCAGAATACAACCAGGACGTGCGAATAATCAGGCTTTCCGGATTAAACTTCCGGCAAAGTAATTCTCCTTCCAACTTGGTTCTTCCATAGGCTGATTGCGGATCAACCCGATCATCTTCCCTGTAAGGTCTTGGTCCATTTCCATCAAACACATAATCGGTCGAAACATGAATCATTTTACATCCGGTTTTTGCCGATTGTTCGGCCAGAATACCGACAGCCGTAGCGTTTAACAATGTAGCTGTAGCAACATCTGTTTCAGCCTTGTCAACATTGGTGTAGGCTGCACAATTAACCAGAAAATCGGGTTTAAAGCCAGACAAAAACTCGGCTACTTTTTCCGGATTGGTAATATCCAACTCTGCCACATCGGTAAAGCAAAACTCCAATCCGGAAAATTGTCCTGAAATTTTATTGATCTCAGAACCTAATTGTCCGTTGGCTCCTGTAACGAGTATTTTTGTCATTATTTTTCGAATTTAAAGTTCATTTCAGCATCAGCTAAAGCTGGGTGAACCTTGTCTTTATCTGAAATCACCGATAGTTCGGCGGGTAACCTCCAGTCAATGTTCAAAGCAGGGTCATCATACCGAATACCTCTTTCAGCCTTTGGATTGTAGAACTCATCGCATTTATACGAGAATATGGCATATTCGCTCAGCACCGAAAAACCGTGTGCAAATCCTTTCGGAATATAAAATTGCTTTTTGTTGCTGGCACTGACGATAAGCCCATACCACTGACCAAATGTTGGTGATCCTTCGCGTAAATCGACAGCGACATCGTAAACGGTACCACGCACCACCCTGATCAGTTTGGTTTGTGCATACGGCGCCAACTGGTAATGTAAGCCGCGAATTACACCGTAATGCGATTTGGATTCATTATCCTGAACAAATCTGGAAATCAACCCGTTTTCGGCAAATTTGGTTTCGCTGAAACTTTCAAAAAAATATCCCCTTTCATCAGCAAAAACCCGGGGTTCTATGATTAAGAGTCCCGGGATTGGAGTTTCAATTATCTTCATTATTATTTGTAGATTGTTAAAATGACAACACCTTTCTGTTGGCGAGTTTTATTAAATATTCTCCATATTGGTTTTTCTTTAATGGCTCAGCCAACTTTAGTAGTTGTTCTTTGGTAATATATCCCTTCAAAAAGGCTATTTCCTCGATACACGATACTTTCAATCCCTGACGTTCTTCAATCGTATGGATGAAATTAGAGGCTTGCATCAAGCTTTCGTGAGTTCCGGTATCCAGCCAGGCAAAACCACGTCCGAGCAATTTCATTTTCAACCGGCCTTCTTCCAGATACAACCGGTTTAAATCGGTAATCTCCAATTCTCCACGTTTTGATGGTTTCAGATTCAATGCTTTCTGAATTACATCATTACTATAAAAATACAATCCGGTTACCGCATAATTGGATTTCGGCTGTAACGGTTTTTCTTCTATCGACAAAACTTTTCCGGTGTCATCAAATTCGGCTACACCGTATCTTTCCGGGTCATTCACATAATAGCCAAATACAATTGCGCCATCTTTTAATGCTGCGGCATCTTCCAGTATAGAACTGAAATTATATCCATAGAAGATATTGTCGCCTAAGACCATACAAACAGAATCATCGCCAATAAACTTTTCGCCAATGGTAAAAGCCTGAGCAAGTCCATCAGGAGAAGGCTGAATAGCGTATTCGAGTTTTAATCCCAACTGGCTGCCATCTTCCAGCAAATCCTGATACAAATGAATATCCTTCGGTGTCGAAATAATCAGGATTTCATGGATACCGGCCAGCATCAATACTGATAACGGGTAATAAATCATTGGTTTATCGTAGATCGGAATGATTTGTTTCGATATACTTTTTGTTATCGGATACAAGCGTGTACCCGATCCTCCTGCTAAAACGATACCTTTCATTTGTTTTATGTTTTTACTTTATTCCGACAATAACTGATCAAAGTATTCGATGGTCCTCGTTAGTCCATCGCGTAAAGGAACTTTGGGTTCCCACCCTCCCAATTTTTCTTTGGCAAGCGTAATATCGGGTTGCCGCTGTGTCGGATCGTCAGCCGGCAAAGGTAAATAGACAATCTTCGATTTTGAGCCTGTTAAGTCAATAATATTTTGCGCCAATTCCATCATCGTAAATTCCCCCGGATTACCAATATTGACAGGACCGGTAAAATCATCATCTGTTGCCATCATCCGAATCATCCCCTCCACTAGATCAGAAACATACTGAAAACTGCGGGTTTGATTTCCGGATCCAAAGATGGTTATATTTTGATTTTGCAATGCCTGAACAATAAAATTTGAGACAACACGACCATCATTTGGCTCCATTTTAGGACCATAAGTATTAAAAATCCGGATAATTTTTATTCTCACGTTATTTTGAGAATGGTAATTTACAAATAATGACTCGGCACACCTTTTCCCTTCATCGTAACACGAGCGGATGCCTATGGGGTTTACATGGCCCCAGTAATCCTCTGTTTGTGGATGAATGACCGGATCGCCATAAACTTCACTGGTTGACGCCTGTAAAATTTTTGCTTTAACCCGCTTGGCTAACCCAAGCATGTTTACGGCTCCCAGTACAGATGTTTTTATAGTCTTAATTGGATTATACTGATAGTGAACAGGAGAGGCCGGACAAGCCAGATTGTATATTTCATCAACTTCTATAAAATATGGCATTGTAACATCATGCCGTATAAGCTCAAAATATGGACTATCGAGCAGATGAACAATTTTTTGCTTCTTCCCGGTAAAATAATTGTCCATACAAACCACTTCATTACCCTCTTTCAAAAGCCTTTCACACAAATGTGACCCTACAAATCCGGCACCTCCGGTTACAAGAATTCGTTTCATTTTAATTATTTAGAAACAATAACTGATTTCCGTCCAATGCTATAATAATTGAATTTAAGATCCTGCATTTCTTCCGGTTCATATATATTTCGTCCGTCAAAAATGGTTTTATTTTTTAACAATTTTTCAATGACCCTGAAATTTGGCATCCTAAATTCAGGCCATTCTGTTACAATAATAAGCGCATCAGCATCAATACAGGCATCATACTCATCTTTAGCGAAAACAATTGAATCTCCTAAAATACGATGAGCTTCCTCTTTTGCAACAGGATCGTAGGCAACAACTGTAGCGCCTTCCTTAAGCAACTTATCAATAATTACCAACGAGGGTGCTTCTCGCATATCGTCGGTTTTAGGTTTAAATGCCAAACCCCACATTCCAAATTTTAATCCTTTCAAATTGTCGCCGAAATGCGATTTAATTTTTTTAATCAATACTTCTTTCTGCCTGTAATTCACGGCTTCAACCGCCTTCAGTATGTCGAGCGAATGTCCATATTCGTCAGCCGTACGAACCAAAGCCTGTACATCTTTGGGGAAGCAAGAACCGCCATAGCCAGTTCCCGGATAAATAAATTTATTCCCGATACGGGCGTCAGAACCAATTCCTTTACGCACCATACTTACATCAGCACCAACCAATTCGCACAGATTGGCAATATCATTCATAAAGCTGATTTTGGTTGCTAACATCGAATTTGCAGCATACTTGGTCATTTCAGACGATGAGATATCCATGAATAATATCGGATGACCGTTGAGCAGAAATGGTTTATATAATTTCCGCATCGTTTTTTCCGCATCAGGCGATTCAATTCCAACCACAATTCTGTCAGGTTTCAGAAAATCATCAACAGCGCTTCCTTCTTTTAAAAATTCGGGGTTTGAGGCTACATCAAAAGGCACATCAACATTTCGTTTTTTCAATTCGTCCAAAATAGCAGCTTTTACTTTCATTGAAGTACCTACAGGCACAGTGCTTTTTGTTACAACTACCATATAATGATCAATGTGTCGTCCAATCTCTCGGGCAACCCCAATAACATACTTCAGATCGGCACTTCCATCCTCATCGGGAGGAGTACCAACAGCAATAAACACAGCTTCGGCATCCACCAAACTTTCCTTCAGGTCAGTTGTAAACGACAAACGTCCTTTTTCTACATTGTACTTAAAAATATCTTCAAGACCAGGCTCATAAATAGGAATCTGGCTATTATTGAGCATATTAATCTTACGCTCATCTACATCAACGCAAACAACATCAACCCCAGTTTGCGAAAAACAGGTACCTGAAACTAATCCAACGTAACCTGTACCTACAACTGCTATCTTCATATATTCAATTTTTTAAATTTAAGATTCAATCAAAAATAACAATAATAAATAAACCTGTCGTCAATAAAAACAAAAACTAAGAGAGATGTTCAATTATATTCATTGAAAAAAAATATTTAATTGAATTCAGAAAATAAAAGAGACCATATGCGACCAACTAAAATTAACTGAAAACCTTTGTTTTATAACGGAATAGTCTTAATTTTGCGGCGCATTTATTTAATATACAGTCCAACTCATTAATTAATTGATTATTAAATGGTAGAAAACAACACTGAGAGCCTTGAACCAAAGGCAGAACTCGAACAACAGGAAACTGTTGAAGTACAAACTCCGGCAGTAGAGGAAGTTGTTGAAGAACAAATTACAGCCGTTGAAGAAGTAGTTGCACCTGTTGCAGCTGAAAAAAAACCAAAAGCAGCAAAAGTTGCTGTTGCCGAACCAGCAGAATTTGACTGGGATGCCTTAGAAGAAGAAGACAAAGGTTTCGGTGGAAAAAACAAAAAAGATTTAGAAACTCTTTATGAAAAAACGTTAACTACTGTTCAGGAAAAAGAAGTAGTTGAAGGAAGAGTTATTTCGATGAACAAGCGTGAAGTTGTAGTTGACATTGGCTACAAATCAGACGGTATCGTCAGCTTGAACGAATTCCGTTACAATCCGGAATTAAAACCAAAAGATTTAGTTGAAGTTTACATCGAGAGCCTTGAAGATTTAAAAGGCCAGATGATCCTTTCTCACAAAAAAGCGAGAGCAATGCGCTCATGGGATCGTGTAAACGAAGCTCTTGACAAAGATGAAGTAATCAAAGGGTTTATTAAATGCCGCACGAAAGGTGGTATGATCGTTGACGTGTTTGGAATTGAGGCATTCCTTCCAGGTTCACAGATCGACGTGAAACCAATTCGCGATTACGACATGTATGTGAACAAAACCATGGAATTCAAAGTGGTTAAAATCAATCACGAATTCCGTAACGTGGTAGTTTCTCACAAAGCATTGATCGAGGCTGAACTCGAGCTACAGAAAAAAGAAATTATCTCTAAACTCGAAAAAGGACAAGTACTTGAAGGTACCGTTAAAAATATCACTTCATACGGTGTTTTCATCGACCTTGGTGGCGTAGATGGATTGATCCATATTACTGACTTATCATGGGGTCGTATTTCTCATCCAAATGAAATCGTTGAATTGGATCAGAAATTGAACGTTGTTATTCTTGACTTCGATGATGACAAAAAACGTATCGCTTTAGGTCTGAAACAATTAACTCCTCACCCATGGGATAGCCTTGGCGCTGACCTGAAAGTTGGTGACTCGGTAAAAGGAAAAGTAGTTGTAATGGCCGACTACGGTGCTTTTGTTGAAATCGCTGTAGGCGTTGAAGGTTTGATTCACGTTTCAGAAATGTCATGGTCTCAGCACCTGCGCAGCGCTCAGGACTTCCTGAAAGTTGGAGACGAAGTTGAAGCTCAGATTTTAACTCTGGACCGCGACGAACGCAAAATGTCACTGGGTATCAAACAATTGAAATCAGACCCATGGCAGAATATCGACACTTTATTCGGTGTTGGTTCAAAACACAAAGCATCTGTTCGTAACTTCACTAATTTCGGCGTATTTGTTGAAATTCAGGAAGGCGTTGATGGTTTGATCCATATTTCAGATTTAAGCTGGACTAAAAAAATCAAACATCCATCAGAATTCACAGCTATTGGCTCTGAAATCGATGTAGTTGTTTTGGATATCGACAAAGAAAACCGTCGTTTGAGCCTTGGACACAAACAGTTGGAAGAAAACCCATGGGATGTATTCGAAACCATCTTCTCGGTTGATTCAGTACACGAAGGAACTGTTGTTGAATTGTTCGACAAAGGAGCTACGATTGCTCTTCCTTATGGAGTTGAAGGTTTTGCAACACCACGTCACCTGGTGAAAGAAGACGGAAGTCAGGCTCAGCTGGAAGAAAAAATGGAATTCAAAGTCATCGAATTCTCTAAAGCTGCCAAACGGATCATCCTTTCTCACTCCAGAGTATTTGAAGATGAGAAAAAAGCTGAAGAAACAGCAAAAAGAAAAACTCAGGCTAAAGCTACAACTAAAGCCGTAAAACAAGTGAAAGAAAATAATGCTGAAAAAACTACACTTGGAGATATTTCTGAATTGGCTGCTTTGAGGTCTCAGATGGAAGCTGACGAACAAAAAGAAAACTAGTCTTGAATTATTACAAATCCATTAGAATTTATTAAATTGCATCTATGGATTTCGAAATAAGCAAACAACCAGACTATACACTCATTAAAGTTCTGAGCTACAGATTGGATACCACTATTGCTCCTGATCTTAAATCAGAACTTGTTGTTGTGAATGCTAACGGCGAAAGAAATATCATCCTGGATATTAGCAACTGTAACTATTGTGATTCTTCCGGATTAAGTGCTATTTTGGTAGCAAACCGACTCTGCGAAGATGCAATTGGAAACTTTGTTCTTACAGGACTTCAGCCCGATGTTGAACAGATTATCAGGATTTCGATGCTACATACAGTTTTACTAATTACCAAAACTGTTGAAGAAGCGGAAAAAGTTCTGAAGGAAATGGAAAAACTTTAACCTGACCATGTCAGATCAAGCAATGTCGTTTCAACTGACTATACTCGGAACCAGTTCAGCATTACCAACATCAAACAGATACCCAACCGCCCAGGTACTACATGTACTTGGGCGTTTTTTTTTGATTGACTGTGGCGAGGGAACTCAAACCCAAATGCGCAAATACCAGATTAACCTTTTCAAGATTAATCATATTTTTATTTCACATCTGCATGGCGATCACATCTTCGGATTGATTGGCCTGATTTCAACCATGATGCTTTTGGGCCGGACAAAAGACCTGCATCTTTATGCCCATTCCGAGATTCAAAGATTTCTGACTTCACAGATTAACTTTTTATATTTTGAAGGCATCAGCTTTAAGATCATCTATCACCCGTTAAATTTTAAGAAAGAACAGAAAATATTTGACGACCCGAAAGTATCTGTTTACTCTTTCCCATTAACGCACCGGATTCCCACATGCGGATTCCGATTTGAAGAAAAGCAACCATTACCCAATTTAATTGCCTCAAAAATTGAAGAATACCAGATTCCGATTCGCGACAGGCAACGCATTAAAGAAGGAGGCGATTTTACAACCAACGACGGGAAACGAATTCCACATGCCGAACTTACAAGAAGCACGCACAAACCTCGCTCGTATGCGTTCTGTAGCGACACCCGATTCGACGAATCCTACATCGGATCGGTAAGAAATGTAGATTTGCTATACCACGAAGCCACCTTTGCCAGCGACAATAAAGACCTGGCGCAAACAACGTATCACTCCACCGGAGAAGATGCGGCCAATGTTGCACTAAAAGCCGGAGTCGGGAAGTTAATTATCGGGCATTTCTCGGCAAGGTACAAAGATTCTCAAGCAATTGTTGCCGAAGCAAGGTCAATTTTTGAAGCAACTTATGAGACTAACGAAGGTGATGTATTCAACATCTAAACCTACCTGAATCCGTAACTTTTTTCTTCAAAAAACTCTTTATTAAAATTCACCAGATACAGGCGTTCAGTGGGGCGGGTAAATGCGGTGTATAACCACCGTAAGAATTCAATATCCAACATTTCTTCGGTCACATAGCCCTGATCTACAAATACCGCGGGCCACTGCCCCCCTTGTGCTTTGTGGCAGGTTACAGCGTACGAAAACTTCACTTGCAAAGCATTAAAGTAAGGATTCTCTTTTATTTTTTCCCATCTTTTCTTTTTATTCCTTATTTCAAGATAGTCTTCGGCTACGGCATCAAATAATTTGCGGCTCTGTTCTGTATTTAAAGCTGCTGTTTCAATAGTCAAGGTATCAAGTATTATTTTGCAGTCAAACTCAATATCCGGATAATCGAGCAATCGTAAACTAACATTTGCAAACCTGAAACCATACAACTCTTCATATTTATAAATAGTTACTATCTCAGCAATATCTCCATTGGCAATAAAATCTATTGTCTCATTCGCTTCGAGCCAAAAATAATTGTTCTTCACCACCATGACCAAGTCGCCAACCGAGATATCAGCTTCTTTATACAGAATTGTGCTGCGTATGCCTTCATTGAACTTATTGGCCCGTTTGTTCGACCGTGTAACTACAATGGTCTCAAATAACCCAAAACGATCGTAGCAAGTAGCTATTTCTTCGATCAAATCGGCACCGCCAATTCTTCGGATATCGTTAAAAGACTGGCATTCCAAATGGAAATAACCAGGAATGTATTCACCTCCGGTAATCAAATTCCGAAGAAATGTAGCGTTATATAGAATTCCGGAATTCTGATCCTGCCGTACCACTTCGGTCAATTCATATTCAAAAATGATACGATCGTAAAATTCAAGTTCGCCTTTTGATAATGCAGGACTAACATCAAGACCAACGGGAGGTAATTGGGCTGTATCGCCAACTAAAAGAAGACGGCAATTGGATCCGGAATATACATATTCAATTAAATCTTCCAACAATCGACCTGAGCCGAAAACCGATGATTCGCCAACGGTATTGGAGACCATTGAAGCTTCATCGACAATAAAAAAAGTATCTTTAAACAGATTTTTATTCAGAACAAAACGCCCCATCCCATCACTCGACGATTGTTGCCTGTAAATACTTTTATGAATTGTGTAAGCACTATGACCCGAATAACCAGATAAAACCTTTGCGGCCCGCCCGGTTGGAGCCAATAAAACTGACCGGAATTTAAAAAATGTAAACGTTT
The DNA here is from genome assembly GCA_019459525.1 of Prolixibacteraceae bacterium. Taxonomy (GTDB): domain Bacteria; phylum Bacteroidota; class Bacteroidia; order Bacteroidales; family Prolixibacteraceae; genus Aquipluma. Next base: position 99,711 of record JAIBEY010000069.1, on the reverse strand, counting down.
TAACCAGCGAACTTAACATCGTAGTTTTACCAGTTCCGGCATATCCTTTAAGCACAAAAACAGCATCTGAATCAGAATCTGCAACAAAATCAGCAAGTTTCGCTGAAAGTTCTACCTGCCCAGAGGTAGGGGATTTCCCCAAATTCCGAAGTATTTCCGACTGGATGTGATTTTTTATCATGAACAGCTAAAATAAAACAAAACCACAGATTCTAAATAATTTTTTTTTATAAATTTGCGGCAAACAAAACCAATCTTAAAACTTATAAGATGAAAACAGTCGTACAAATAGTCCTTATTGCATTAGTATTGACACTAGCTTATTTCCTGTACTCCAGCGTTGAGAAACCTCTAGATTTCGAGAAGGAAAAGAAAGAAAGATACGATGCAACAATCACCCGTCTTAAAGATATCAGAAAAGCGGAGCTTGCTTATAAGGACGTACATGGAAAATTTACCGGCAGTTGGGATACTTTGATCACTTTTGTTAAAACCGGAAAACTACCATTAGTTCGCAAAATTGGTATGTTAACTGACAGTATGATTGAAGCTGGATGGACTGAAAAACAGGCATTGAAAGAAGGAAAAATTATTCGTGATACTGTTATGGTAAGCGTTATTGATACCATTTTTGGCAAAGGTTATAAAATTGATGAAATTAAATTTGTTCCGGTTAAAGATACTGTTGCTCAAATTCAGTTAGGTGCTACATTTATCACAACAGGTTCAGGAATTAAAGTTCCGGTATTCGAAGCCAAAGTTCACAACAATACCATTTTGTGTAAATTGGAAAGACAACTGGTTATCAACCTTAACGAGTCAAAAAGGACTAACAATAAATATCCCGGATTAAAAGTTGGTTCCTTGGAAGAAACAAACAACAATGCAGGTAACTGGGAATAAATTTTCCATATGCATGATATAAATATTGTTGAAGACTCATTTGATTTAAAACATACTACAGAATATCATCTATCCATCCAGGTTGGCCTGGATGGATTTTCTTTTTGTATTCTGGATGTTCACCGCAATAAATTTATTGTATTTCGGCACCTCCCGTTAATGATTGGCAGGCCTCAATTCCTTCCAAAGAAAATAGAAGCCATTTTTGACGAGGAAGAGATACTGAATGCCACCTATAAATCAATCTCCGTTTCATATTCAACACACAAGTCAACCCTTATTCCGAAAGCATATTCGGAACCTGACTATGCTGCAAAGGTTGCAACAATAACCAATGAGATTAGCCGGAATGAAGACGTTTTAACCAACGATCTTCCCGGATTCAACTATCAGTTAATTTATTGTTATCCGAAAGATATGATGGCCTTGTTAAACCGGAAATTTACTGAGTTCCAGTTCAGGCATAAATCAATTCCCCTGTTAACTTCCGTATTAAACCAACGCGACGAAAAAAAACATACGCTCCTGATCAATTTCGAAAAAAAATACATCAGGATGATTGCCCTTAAAGGACCTCAGATGCTATTGTACAATAGCTTTTATTTTAAAAACGAATCCGATTTCCTTTTTTATACTCTAAACATTTGTTACAACCTGCACTTTTCTGCCGAGCGTGATGAAATTATAATCGGAGGTTTTGTTGCTGATGATTCTGCTTATATCAGGCAATTACGAAAATACATTAGCAACATTCAATTCCTGAAACCTCTGGTAGGATTCAACTATGGGAATATCTTCGATAAAGTTCAGAAACATCAGTTTGTTAGCTTGTTAAATAGTCATTCATGCGTATAGTTGGCGGAATACACCGAGGGCGGGTCTTTAATCCCGGAAAAACGTTTAAAGCAAGGCCAACAACCGATATGGCCAAAGAAAGTCTTTTTAATGTTTTGCAAAATTTAGTCGATTTTGAGAATATTAAAGCACTCGATTTATTTTCGGGAACCGGAAGTATCAGCTACGAACTGGCATCACGAGGTTGTCCTGATGTTACTGCCGTTGAAATTAATCCGGCTCACGTTCAGTTCATCAAAGAAGTGATTGAAACTCTGGGTGAAAAAAATATCAGGTTGGTAAAGTCGAATGCTTTTGTTTTTACCAAACGAATCAACGAGCAGTTTGACCTTATTTTTGCCGATCCGCCATACGATCATCCCAAATTTCCTGAGGTAGCCAATCTAATCTTCAACAATAACTTGCTAAAACCTGGCGGTTTTTTTATTCTTGAGCACTCCGGACAATTTGACTATTCCAACCACCCCAGTTTTAAAGAATTACGCCGGTATGGCAGCGTTCACTTCAGCATTTTCGAAAGCCGTATTGACCCAAACCAGGATTAACACGCTTCCATTTTTTTCTGAAAAGATTTAAGCAGCCTGTAATAATTGTGAATGAACGGACACGTATTCATCAGTTTTCAACTATTTAATCATGGATATATTTCAGGCAAACGACATTGTTAAAGAATATGCCGGACATGTGGCTTTAAGCTCGGTCAGCATATCAGTAAAAGAAGCTTCGATATTTGGGTTACTTGGTCCAAACGGAGCAGGAAAAACCACTTTAATCCGAATAATCAATCAAATTACCGCCCCCGACAGTGGCGAATTATTTTTCGAAGGCCGGCCGGTAAAAGCTAACGATATTTATCAGATTGGCTACCTACCCGAAGAACGCGGATTATATAAAAAAATGAAGGTTGGCGAACAGGCTCTTTATTTGGCCCAACTCAAAGGGATGACGAAGAACGATGCCCTGAAAAGCCTGAAATACTGGTTCGAGAAGTTTGAAATTCAGGCCTGGTGGGGCAAAAAAGTAGAAGAACTTTCGAAAGGGATGGCGCAAAAAGTACAATTTATTACGACTGTAATTCACCAGCCAAAATTGCTGATTTTTGATGAACCTTTTAGTGGATTCGACCCGATCAATACCAACCTGCTTAAAAATGAGATTCTTGAGCTGAAGAAAAAGGGAACAACGATTATTTTTTCGACTCACAACATGTCTTCTGTTGAGGAAATTTGCGACCACATCGCCTTGATCAACCAATCGAAAAAAGTTCTTGACGGACAGATTGATCAGGTGCGCGAGAAATTTAAGACAAATACTTTCGAGATCGTTTACCGGGGCGAAGTACCAAACCTGCAATACCATCTTGGCTCAAATTTCAACATACTTGAACATGATGGAAGCTCCCTGCTAAAGCAAATGAAGGTTCAGTTTTTGAATGGGCAATCGAATAATGAGTTATTGAGAATACTCATGAATCAATTCGAAATCGTATCATTCAAGGAATTAATCCCCAGCATGAACGATGTTTTTATCCATGTAGTAGAACAAAATAACCGCGAAATCAAGAAATAAGCCATGAATAAATCGTTTCTAATACTCAAACGCGAATATCTTACCCGAGTTAAGAAAAAGTCATTCATTATCATGACTTTGCTGGTGCCAATCATGATGGCAGCCTTAACCATCCTGCCCACCTACCTGGCCATGATGGACGACAAAGAAGAACGCACCATAGCCGTCTTCGACCCCACCGGATTAATACTGAACCGCCTGGAAAGCAACGAGTTTACCAAATTTCATTATATTCCTGAACAGGAATTTCAGGGGCTAAGTAAAAACTTCAGTTCCGATAAGTATTACGCGCTACTTCATATTCCGGCCAACATCCTAACCACCAACAAAGCCGAAATGATTTCGGACAAACAAGTCACTTTTGACATTAAAAATCTGGTGACCCGCCGTATCGAAAACATCATTGAAGGAGAGAAACGCAAGCAGGTAATCGACGAAACCGGTGTCCCCGACCTGGAAAAAAGACTTTCGGCAACCAAAACAGACATTACCGTTGAAACCATAAAATTGGGAGATAAAGGGGAAGCCGTAAAAAGCTCGACCGAAATTGCAATGGCCATTGGCTATGCCGCCGGATTCCTCATTTACATGTTTGTATTCATATACGGAACCATGGTTATGCGTGGTGTTATGGAAGAAAAATCAAGCCGTATTGTAGAGGTAATTATTTCATCGGTTAAGCCATTTCAACTATTGTTTGGGAAGATCGTTGGCATCGGATTGGTTGGGCTTACCCAAATTGCCATCTGGATTGTTCTCGGCATAGCCATAGTTACCGGATTAACTGCATTTGTAGGTCAGGAAGCAACCGAGGCCGCTACGCAGGCACAAAACATCATGGCTAATCCGGCCATGGGGCAAATGGCGGCAAACACTCCGGAAGCCCAGAATAAAGTAATCGAAATCATCGGGATGATCGGCAACCTGAATATTCCGCTTATTATTTTCGCCTTGTTCTTTTATTTTATTGGCGGGTTTATTCTGTACGCCTCATTAATGGGAGCAATCGGTTCGGCTGTAGATAGCGATGAAGATGCGCAACAAATGATGCTTCCGGTAACCATGCCTTTAATTTTTTCGATCATTATATTATTTGCCGTTGCCAAAAATCCGGAGGGACCGCTGGCTTTTTGGGCTTCAATGATTCCGTTAACCTCTCCTGTTACCATGATGGTTCGTATCCCATTTGGTGTTCCGGTTTGGGAAATTATTCTATCCATGGTTTTACTTATTGCGACCATTTTTGGCACCATTTGGGTGGCTGGTAAAATCTACCGGACCGGAATTTTGATGTACGGGAAAAAGGTCAATCTTAAAGAAATTGTTAAGTGGCTATTTTATAAAAATTAAAAATAAAAGACAAGAATGTATTTTGTTTAATTTTTTTCTTATACTTGCAAACAGAAATATCAACTAATAAAAAAATGAAAGCAAATTTCTCATACATGTATATGTGCTGCTGTTATAAACAGACAGGAGAAGGTATGCTTTCAATGAACCGTTGAAACTCAAAAAAAGAGATTATATGTCGAAGCCTTCCGAACACCGGGAGGCTTTTTTTGTTTATAACCCTAAAAATGACAATATGAAAGTAAACAACGTTTTGGAAACCATCGGAAACAGTCCTTTGGTAAGAATCAACAACCTGTATCCGGCCGGATACGAAGTGTATGTCAAACTCGAAAAAACTAACCCGGGCGGAAGTATCAAAGACCGTATCGCTTTATCGATGGTTGAAGATGCTGAAGCCAAAGGAATCCTTAAACCCACCAGTGTGCTGATAGAACCAACTTCAGGAAATACTGGTATCGGCCTGGCATTGGTAGCCGCTGTAAAAAAATACAAACTGATTTTGGTAATGCCTGAATCGATGAGTATTGAACGCCGCAGAATCCTGACAGCCTATGGAGCCGAATTGGTATTAACACCACGCGAACTGGGAATGAAAGGCGCCATTGCCAAAGCCAATGAACTGGCAACCGAAACACCCGATGCCTGGATTCCCTCTCAATTTGATAATGGGTCAAATATTGAAGCGCATAAATTAAATACGGCAAAAGAAATTCTTGCTGATTTTCCTGAAGGATTTGATTACCTGATTACCGGAGTAGGAACTGGCGGGCATATTACAGGAGTAAGTGAAGTACTGAAACAAAAATTCCCGAACCTAAAAACCTTTGCCGTTGAACCGGAATTATCGCCGGTAATCAGTGGTGGAGCTCCTGGCCCTCACCCCATCCAGGGAATTGGTGCCGGCTTTATCCCGGTTAACTTACATACACAATCAATTGACGGAACTATTCAGATTTCGAAAGATGCAGCTTTTGACTATGCCCGCCGTGCAGCCAAAGAAGAAGGCTTATTCGTTGGCATTTCCTCAGGAGCTTCGCTGGCAGCCGTTGCCAAGAAGATTACTGAATTGCCTGCAGGTTCTAAAATACTCACCTTTGCCTACGATACTGGCGAAAGATATTTATCCATCGAAGGATTATTTTAATTTATCCCATACTAATTTTAATCAAAAGGCCGGTTTTTCCGGTCTTTTTTGTTTTGATCCATTTTCCCCAATTCTCGACAGTAAATAGTACCTTCGTTTGGTTTTTAGCAACACGCAAATCATATGAATACCCGCATCGCCATTATCGACCTTGGAACAAACACCTGCAACCTGCTGATCGCTGAATATCAGGATAAAAACTATCAGATTCTGTATCAGGGCAAAGAAGTTGTCAAACTGGGAAAAGGCGGAATCGACAAAAATCTGCTGACTGAAGACGGACTGGAACGTGCGATATCTGCGATTCAAAAACACCAGAACCGGATAAACCTATTCAATACTTCGGAAGTTGTTGTCATTGCCACTTCCGCTATCCGCGAAGCAACCAACAAAGGCTGGTTTCAACAGGAAATCAAATCAAAAACCGGGCTTGATCTTCTTATTATTTCAGGAGAAAAAGAGGCCGATCTTATTTTTAATGGCGTAAAACTGGCTTTTGGTGAAATTGACAACCATTCGCTCATTCTGGATATTGGGGGTGGCAGCAATGAGTTTATTCTATCGGAGGCAAATGAACCTATCTGGAAACAAAGTTTCCCGCTGGGAATGGCCAGAATTATTGAGCTACTACCTCCCTCCGACCCCATTACCCCATCAGAAATAAAAAAAATAAATAGGTACTTTGAGCATGGACTTGAACAACTCTGGAAGGAAATGCAAAACATCCGGATTCCTGTGCTTATAGGTTGTTCGGGAGCCTTCGATACACTGGTCGATTTAATAGATCAGACCGAACCCGGAACAAAAGCAAGAATTAAACAAGAAATTAAAATCGACGATTTTAATCCGATTTATGAGAGGCTGATTAAATCGACTAATGCTGAAAGAAAAGAAATGAAAGGATTGGAATCCATTCGCATTGAAATGATCGTTCCTTCAGTTTTATTTATTAAGCTGGTTGTTGACAAGTTTAATATTCAGAAAATTTACCAAACCGATTACGCCCTGAGGGAAGGAGTTTTATACGAAAGAATTTTCAGCTAAATTCGGGCAATAATTACCAGTAAAAACAACAAGCATGTCAAGAATATTAGTCATAGATGACGAACGCAGTATCCGCAATACCTTAAAAGATATTCTGGAATTCGAAAAATACCAGGTTGAGTTGGCTGAAGATGGATTTAAAGCCTTAGAACTACTTCAAACTAAAGATTTTGATGTGATTTTGTGTGACATCAAAATGCCCGGAATGGACGGTATTGAGGTTCTGCAAAAGGTTGAAGAATTAAAACCAGATACTCCGGTGGTGATGATTTCGGGCCACGGGAACATTGACACTGCTGTTGAGTCGATCAAAAAAGGAGCTTTCGACTTTATTGAAAAACCACTCGATTTAAACCGTTTGCTGATCACGTTGCGCAACGCAATGGACAAATCGACACTGATTACGGAAACAAAGGTGCTGCGAAAAAAAGCAAACAAACGCTTTGATATAGTCGGGAACTCAGGCCCCATCCAAAAAGTAAAAGATATGGTTGACCGGGTTGCGGCAACCGATGCGCGTGTTTTAATTACCGGATCGAACGGTACCGGAAAAGAGTTGGTGGCACGCCGTCTGCACGAAAAAAGCAATCGGGCAGAAGGGCCATTTATTGAAGTAAATTGCGCCGCCATACCATCAGAATTAATTGAAAGCGAACTATTTGGACACGAAAAAGGTGCATTTACATCGGCAGTTAAACAACGTAAAGGAAAGTTTGAACAGGCAACCGGAGGTACTATTTTTCTGGATGAAATTGGCGACATGAGTTTATCTGCTCAGGCCAAAGTTCTGCGCGCCCTTCAGGAAAGTGTAATTACCCGGGTTGGTGGCGACTCGCAAATCAAAGTGGATGTACGTGTGGTTGCTGCAACCAATAAAAATTTGACTCACGAAATTGAAGTAAATAATTTCAGGGAAGATTTGTACCATCGACTCAGTGTCATCCTGATCCACGTACCGGATTTAAACGACCGGATTGAAGATATTCCGGTTCTGTGCAATTATTTCATCGACCTGATTTGTACCGAATATGGTATTCCACACAAAACCATCGAAGATGATGCCACCGCCGAACTTCAAAAAATCCGATGGACAGGTAACATCCGTGAATTCAGGAATGTAATTGAACGGTTAATCATTCTGTGCGATAAAACAATAACCAGAGATGACGTTTTAAACTATGCACTTCCTCAACGCTAAAAATACAACGTAATGAAACGACCATGAGAAAACCTTTCCCGCGCAGGAAGACGAATTGGAACGAAATGGAAATCCGTGAAGCGAATATTTTGGAGTTCTCCCGGTATATATCGGGACTGGCTATGAGGCATTAGAAAACAAATTATATACGTGTGAAAATCTTCAATCAGGTTATTAATTTTCTGACGATTACGGAAGAGGATAAAGAAATTCTCCGAAATGAAATCAAGGACGAAAATACCCATCGGGTATTTTATCTTTCCCTTTTCATCATTCCGGTGAGTTTGCTGCATATCATTTTCTTTGGTTTAAGTTTAAAAAATAGCCTGGGAATTGAATACACCTGGAGATTAGGCATTATCTGGTCTCATCTGTTTATTATCCTTAGCATATTGGTGATTGGATTCCTAATGTACTGGAACTCCATCAGGAACAAAAAGAACATTAGAATTGCCATTTTCTATGTTCAATTATTGCTGATACTGTTGCTTATCGGGGGAGCCGCAATTGCATCTATCGACCAATTGGTAACAACTGCCATAAATCCGTTCATCATAACCTCAATTGTTGGAGCAACTGCACTAATTATCCGACCATTTGTTTCGCTTGTTTTTTACCTCGGGAGTTTTATCCTTTTTTATTTTTTGATGAGTATTACACAAACAAATCCCGACATTCTGATTTCGAACCGAGTGAACGGCATAACTATTTCTGCACTAGGCATGTGTATGTCTTTTATTTTCTGGCGAGGATATTTATTGCGATTTAAACAACAACGCCTTATAAAAAAGCAACAGGAAGAACTGCTGGATAATTACAATAAACTGATATACTACTCCGAGGAACTGAAAGAAAGTAATGCAACAAAAGACAAGCTATTTTCGGTTATTGCACACGATTTCAGGAGTCCTTTAAGTGCAATTATTGGGGTTACTCAGTTCCTGAACGAGGATTTTGAAGTGATGAGCCAAACCGAAATCAGGAATACCTTGAAAGTGTTGAACAGAGACACCGAACTCTCATTTGAACTACTGAACAATTTGCTTGACTGGGCCCGGACGCAACAAAAGAAGCTAAATCCCAAACCCGAATTAATTAATCTAAATCAATTTACTGCCAATACCATAACGCAAATAAAGAATATCAGCACACCAAAGAACATTGAAATCGTCAACAACATACCAGAAAATATCTCCACTTTTTCGGACCAGTCCATGCTGCGGTCGATTCTGAAAAATCTACTGACCAATGGCATCAAATTTACTCCTGCTCGTGGTAAAATTTATGTGGATGCAAAAAAGAATGGCTCCATGGTTGAAGTGACTGTACGTGATACCGGGATAGGTATGACACCCGACCAAACCCAGGGCTTATTCAAAAAAGACAATCCAATTACCTCTTTAGGAACCGAAAACGAAAAGGGAACAGGATTAGGACTACAGATATGCAAAGAATTTATTGAATTGAATGGCGGCAAAATCTGGGTTGAATCAGTTTTTGGAAACGGGTCCTCATTTCATTTCTCACTACCGGCCGAATACTATTTTGAGCAACATGCTGCAAACCCTAAAACAAGTTTGTAATACAGTTGTTATATTCCTGTAGCTGTCAAAAAAGCAGCAAAAAAGATTAAAATAAACTCTGATTTCGGGTAGTTACGTTAATGTCATGGCGTGCTGAATACTCAACTTTTGTTGATTTTCTTTCTATCCGTAAATCAGAGTTTTTTATGCCTGATCTTATCCTGATTACGACTTTCCGGTTTACCGAAATCCATTTATATTTACAGAAAAAAAACAGATGATCAACGGTAAAAAAGTTGTAGTTGTCTTACCTGCCTATAACGCAGCAAAAACCCTTGAAATTACTTATCAGGAAATAGATTTTACTATTGTTGACGAAGTAATTCTGGTTGATGACAAAAGCAAAGACACAACCATTAAAGAAGCTGAAAAACTGGGAATCAAACACATTATAAAGCACGAAGAAAATAAAGGATATGGCGGAAACCAAAAATCGTGCTACAACAAAGCGCTCGAATTAGACGCCGATATTGTCATCATGCTTCACCCCGATTATCAATACACTCCCAAGCTAATTCCATCGATGACCCACCTGATTGCGAATGATTTGTACCATGTGGTATTGGGTTCTCGAATTTTGGGTAAAGGTGCTTTGGCTGGTGGAATGCCCTGGTACAAATATGTGGCCAACCGGTTGCTCACCTTGTTCCAGAATATCCTGATGAATGCCAAACTTTCGGAATACCATACCGGATACCGGGCGTTCTCCAGAGAAGTGCTTGAAAAGGTAAACTACAACGTAAACTCCGACAATTTTGTATTCGATAACCAAATGCTGGCCCAGATTTGGTTCGCCGGTTACGAAATAGCAGAGATCACTTGTCCAACCAAATATTTCGAGGATGCATCGAGCATCAATATTAAGAACAGTTCTATTTATGGAATGGGAGTGGTGAAAACATCTATTCAGTACCGCTTGCAGAAATGGGGAATTGTAAAAAATAAAATGTTTATAGTAGAACATGTATAAAAACCTGATAGCGAAATACCGAATTGAAATAATTCTTTCATTAATATGGGTTAGTGCGATTGTCATTATAAATCCATTAGGCGAATTTCCATTAAATGATGATTGGGCATACAGACTATATGTGTATCATTTAAGTCATGAGGGAGAGCTAATATTGAGTAACTGGCCTGCAATGACATTAATTGCACAAGTTTTATGGGGGGCAATTGTCACCAGCATATTCGGATTTTCATTTACAGTGCTTAGGTTTTCTACCTTATTTATTGGTTTATTTACCGCAATACTGTTTTACAAAATATTAATAAACACAACTTCAAATAAAACTACTTCGCTGGCAGGTGCATTATTGTTTATGTTTTCACCACTCTTTTTTGCCAGTTCTTATACATTTATGACGGAGGTCTATTTCCTCTTTGCAATAAATCTGTCGTTATTCTTTTTTTTTAAATTTTATAGATGCGAGAAAATTATTTTTTTACTTGCTGGTAGCTTTTTTGTCTTGGTAAGTTCATTAATACGACAGCCAGGAGTTGCCGTGGGCGCTGCATTTGCTATTATCTACCTTTTCAACAAACGATTTTCTTTAAAACATATAGTCATTTCGCTAACACCGGCCATTATCGGAATAGCCGGGTTGTATTCCTATTCATTTTGGTTGCGTCTCACTGATAAAATAACCAATTACAGCGATTTTAGCATACTAACAAAGCAGTTAGCAGAGGCACCAATTGAATTTTATTTGACTCGCTTTGGTATAATTGCTTTATATTTTGGATTCTTTTCGTTGCCAATAAGCATACTACTTCTACCTCGTATTTTGAAGAACTATACTTGGTATGAAAAAGTGATAACACTTTTTTTGGGAGTTGCAGGATATCTCTCAGGGATAATAAATAGTTTCCCTGCAGGAAATGTTATTTATAATCTGGGATTAGGTCCCAAATTACTTAAAGACACTTATTGGGGGGATAATATTGACCCTATACTATCATCACAGTCAATGTATATTATTAAGTTATTATCCCTATTAAGCGCTATAATTGTTTTTACTTTTTTTTGCATAGAAACGGTTAAAGGGCTACTCAAAATTTTTCAATCAAAGAGCAGCCCAGCGCGACTTTTACGCGCGACTTTTATAGTTTTTTTTCTGATTTATTTTGTTTTTGTTTTGATTAACCCAATATTTTTCGATCGATATATATTACCCTGCATTCCAGCCGTTTTTATTATCATACTACCCGTAAAGCCAATATTTACCGGATTAAATAAAATTGCATTTGGCTTATCGCTATCTGTGTTTATTCTTTTCTCAATAGCGGCAACACACGATTATATGTCATGGAATAGAGCCAGATGGGAGGGTATTACTTTTTTAACGGACGAAAATGGAATTGAAAGAAACAAAATTGACGGTGGATTTGAATTTAATGCATGGTTTCAAACAGCGGCATGTAATCCCGAAATTAAAGGAAGGGTAAGTTGGTGGTTTGTTTCTTCCGATGATTATATCATCTCTTTTGGCAACATAGATGGATGTAAAACAATAAAAAAAATAGCGTATTCACGTATATTTCCCCCAGGGAATGATAGCATTTACATTCTTTTTAAGGAACAAAAAACAATTCCTTATTCTGCTTTTCCGATACAGTGCAATTGTGAAAAAAAGAGTGTTGACAATAACTTTTTTTTGAGTACGAATAGTGATGTCGATTTTTTGGGGGGAAACCTTCAAAATAACGCGGAATCACATTCTGGACAGTATTCAATAAAATTAGATTCGATCAATCAGTTTGGACTATTAAGTAAATATATAAATATCCAAACCGATGAACGTTTTATTGTAAAAGTGTGGAGAAAAGGATCTAATGAAGCCGGAATTGTAATTTCTGCCGAGCCCGGTAATAATTTGTATTATTTCAACAATCAGGCTTTAGAAACGAACAACGAAGGTTGGGAACTTATTCAATCAGAAGTTATTATTCCAGAAAATTGCAATGGATTCAATCTAGGTATATATTTATGGAACTCTGGAGATAATTTGGTATGGTTTGATGATCTGGAAATCATCAAACTACCAAAAAAATGACAACTGAATCTATTTTCTACCGTGCAATCAATGATCTTTACCAACTATTTTTGTCTATTTTTTCAATGAATAAAAACCTGATAAACAGCTTATTTTTCAGGTTTGATATTCTGGATATCATAAACCAAAACATTTTCAAATGCTCCTACCCTTTTTTGGATGAAAGGTTTTAAATATTCCCTTGAAAGAATTGTTGAGTCATTGATCACCAGATATTTTGCTCCCTGCTCAATCCGCCAGTAAAATGTTTCGGCCTTTGAAAAATCACTTGCAAAATCGGTGTAACCTTTTCTGTTCATGTAATACAGTGTGGTATTAATTGTAAAATCAGGGATGGATATAACTTTATCTTCCTGGTTTATTCCCCACTTATGAAACGAAGGCTCAATAGAAATCAAGGTCTTAAAATGTTTATTGTAAGTCTCATTCATCCACCCTTCATAGCGGGCATTTAGATGTTTCCGGCAAGCAATAGCATTCCAAATAAAAAAGACTGAAATAAAACCATAAGTTGCAAATTTTAAATACAACTTCAATTCTAGTTGTTTAAACTGGATTACAAAGATTGTCCAAACAGCAACTAGCACCACAACTAAATTAATCATGTAATAATCATGATAATCCAAAATCTTAAAATAAAGCAGAACTTGAATCAAAAAACCGAGTGGTAAAACAAGAATGAAATATCGCAATATCGGGCTTAACTTTTTGATTGAAACGACAAGGTATAACCAAATCAGGAAAGTAATGTATTGGGTATATGGCAAGAAAAACTGTTTAAAAAAAATCTTATCCTGAATGTCAATTATTCTGTAAAAATCTGCTTTTGTAACATCCCATATAGGCCATATACCATGATAAGAAAAATGCCCCTTATTAACCGTATTATAATAATCAGCATAAGCATACCATAAAACCACCGGTATAAAAGCTAATACAAAGGGTAAAAAATAGCTCAACTTGAATCTAAAAATCCGACGGTTTTCTTCGAGAAAAATTAATTCAAAAATTACCCATCCGGCAAGGGCTACAAAGGAGATTGCAGAAGTTATCTTTATTAACATCGACAGGCAAAAAAATAATGCTGAACCCCAAAGATTAATGGACTGTCTGTTATTTAAAAACCTGAAAATAAAATACCACGCAATAAATACGAGTGACAGGGCCGGGACATCGGGAAGAAAGTTAGGCCCGTAAAAAACAATCATTGGTGAGGTGAAAATCAACAAACTGACAAATCCCGCCCAAAACTGGCTTTTGAACAACTGCTTTAAACTTAGGTATAATGAAAATAATCCAATGAAAAGTATGACGATCTGCACCAATTTAAAAATCCATTCATGTTTACCGAAAACTTTCCAAAGTTGTGCAACAAAATAATAAATCACAGGGAATTCTCCCACACCCTTTCCTGAGATACCGTCATTCCCAAACTGATTGTGCATTTCTGGCTCTAAAAAAGGAAGATCGTACTGGTAGTAGTTTTGAGTTAAAGATATGCTGTTTGTTTGTCTCCAAACATGCACAGACTGAGGGGGATCAAAGAAAGTTTTGTGAAGCCCGAAATAAAAAAACATCAACAAAAAAACCGATGCAAAAATCACATTTCCAACCCAATTTGATTTAAAAAAGTCTAGTTTCATAGTAAAACATTATACGTATTGATATTCCTTGCTTTATTTACTCTCGAATGCTATGGATACATATACAAAATCATTTTCATCGTCAACAGACTTATAATAAGCCATATAAATATAGAAAGTATTCTCCTTCCAAATTTAAAATCCAGATATGGTCAATTTTAAATTATCAAGCAGTAAGTTCTTTTTTCCATTGTTCCAGACGTATAAGCTTATTATTGCTCCTTCCGGAAAATTGGCGTTCAACCGCAATGTAAATGAAGTTTCCTGCCAATTCTGAATATCAGTAGCTTTTGTCGCCAACTCCACTTTATTATAGCTTACAGATTCTCGATTAACGTCAACAGATAAAACAAACAATCCGATGCCGGCTTCCAGTGGCTCTTTAAGAAAAATCCGGGCAGAAGCTGAAACTTCCAGATAATCACGAGCCTGCATTTCAGCAACAGGAACTTGAATAGCAGGGCTAAACTCCAGTTGGGAATCCATCTTTAACACTTTTTTCCCATCAATCGTTATCAGATGTTCGTTCCTCGAATCGCCAAAAACCAACTCGCGGCACAAAACCAGTTTCTTTTCCTGAATGATTTTCTGTTCCACTTTCCTGAAAATATAAATGCCATAATCATAACCTCCAAGAACCTTGAAATTTTCGATTGGCAGTATTGTCTTAATGAGCTGAAGGTGCAAATCATTCATCAGATTATCAAGTTGAACACCTCCTTCATTAGGGCCAAAATGGGCATCCCAGACCAGTAAATCACCTAGACTCATGTTATTTGATGGTTGTAATTTATCAGCAACACCTTGAATGGACAATGACTGATCATATGGATCAAAATTCAAAAGATGAATCAGGTAAGGATCAAAATAAAAGATCCGCTGCTTGTCTAAATCATTCTCCTTCAGCCATTCAGAACTTATCTTAATGAATTTTTCTTCACCTCCAGGAGGTATTGGAACCGGGTATTTGAAGAATGGATATAAAGTAATTACTATCCCAGCTACAAAAACAATGACAAGTGAACGCATTTTGTGTCGTTCAACTGTTTTTAGGATTTCATCCATCCCCCTTATAGCAATTAACACAGCCAATGGCACAACGCCTGCAATGACCCGTATCAATCCCAGAGATCTTCCCTCCCAAAGCCATCTAACAACGGAATGGGCAGCAAAATAAACAAGAAACCCTCCCACAACGAGCAGATAAAAATAATGCTCGTTGTTGATCTTTCTGAAATTTTTAAGTACTGCGTAAGTCGAAAAAGCAAAACCAAACAACCAGAAGAGCAAGATTGGAATACCAAGAATATCATCGATTGAATAAACAAAATGAAACAATGAATCCGTTCCATAAATTCCCTGATCCCCTCCTCCTTGCGACTGAGGAAAAATCCAGAAAAAATCACGATAAACCGGCCAACCAATTAGGCTAAAAAAGAAAAAACCAAAACCAAGAAACGGAATGGCCCGATATTCCTTCTTTAATAGATAAGCGGTCAGAAACAAAGGCAATACCACAAATCCTTCATTTCGGGCAAAAGGAAGTAGTGAAATAATAATTGATGAAAGGATAAAACGGTCTTTAAAGAAAAACCAAACAGCGGAAATAAGTACCAACCCAAATAGCGGTTCTGTAAGCCCCGAAGGAATAATGATAAAATATATAGGCGCAAAAAGCAACATCAGAATAGCCATATAACTGGCATGCCATTTATTTATTTTTGCAAAATCGTATGCTATGAAAGCGGAAAGCAATGCAACGCCAACATTGAAAATTTTGATACCCAAAAATCCGAATTGAGAAAAGGGAGAACTCAGAATATTAAATACCGGTTTCCCCCATAGGTCAAGAAAAAGATGAGGGTATTTAAATGCATACCGCGAAATCCGGTAATGCGAGTAACTATCAGCCCCGCCCCAATTCCCTTCGGAATAGATGGAGAAAAGCACAAAAAACAAAGCACAAAAAAACATAACAACATAGGCTATTCGATTATCATTTTTTTTCATGGTAGTTTGTCTAATATGCCTAAGCGTTTATCATTTACTAAATTCATATTACTCTTTTTGTGCTACGCAGATTACTGATAATCCACAGAATGGTTTTAAGATCCAATCCACTATTTTCCAAAGCGGCACAAGCTGATCGTACAAACGCATTTGCCCACCAGGAATGGCATTCTTACTCATTAACTTGCCAGAAACAAACCAGCCTAAAATTCCCATGGCATTAAAAAACTGACAATGAACCAATTTAAAGCCTGGAATCGACATCACTTTTTTCAGAGTTTTGGGTGTATAACGTCGCTGATGCTCCAAGGCCACATCAAATTGATTAAACAAGGATTGAAAAGCAGGAACCAAAATCACCAGCTTTCCTCCGGGTTTAAGCAGCTTATAACAATTTCGGATAGCTTGTTCGTGATCCGGAACATGCTCCAGCACATTCAAGGCAAAAACGGTATCAAATTTCCCAATCAATTGCGGATACTTTGTTTCCAGTTCTTTTTCAGCAAAATCCAAGGTAAAAAGTCCCTTCAAATTGGGGTAACTACTGAATTTATTTTCGAGAATCCTGAAATAATCGGTACTCAAATCGCTCAGCGAAATTTCCTGATTATCGGCCAGAAAGAATTGAGAAATATTGCCAATTCCACTGCCTACTTCCAGAATATTTCCAGAGCAGTGCGGCTTTATGGTATTATACATCCACCGATTAAAATTACCTGCCTCAGAAATAACATCCAGAGTTTCCGGGCCACTATCTTTTACTTGTATTTTATCCATTTTATTCCAAAATAATTAAAAAAACTCCTAAGCTAGACTCTTCGGAAGTAAACAATTCTATTCCAGCGACAGCTCCAATTTGCTTAAAGTCAATGTTTCCTTGTTTTTATTCCAGATGTATGTAGCAATAGTTGAATTCGCCGGAAGCGGAACCGGCAACACAAATTCGCCGACAACCGTTTGATTTTTATGAAGCCGATGGTCAGGCACTTGCTCTTTCAATTTAAATGCATTCCAGTAAATCGTTGAATCCGGGGAATCAACCGAAACAACCAACGAAGCTTCAGAATGTAAATCTTCCAGTTTAATTTTTGCCGTAACCACCGCTTTTTTAAATTCCAGCTGCGGGATATCCCTGACTGGCAAATAGATAGTCTTTGAATACTCATTCTCCGGCAACATCTTTTCATAGCCCTTTAAATCAACCGATCTGTGATATTTCTCTATTCTCATAATAAACGACCGATACAACTGAAAATCCCAATCGCCTCCCTCAAAACACCTCGGATAGGCATACACCAGCTTCAGGTTAAACAGCGTAAAAACCAAAAGAAGTGCTATAATTAAATATCTTTTTACTATTCCAAATTCAGGAATTTTTGAATACAAATAACCCAGCGGAAGCGAAAACAAAACCGTGTATTCTACAAAATTCCGGCTTCCGAAACTACAACCAAAAGAAAAAATAAACCATGAAGCGTAAATGTAAGTAGCAACTAAAAAAGTAATCAAAACGACCCATCCGTTCATCAGCTTTTGCCTGATCATTAAAAGTAAACCGGCAATGGCTGCCAGATATAACGGACTATACAGAAACAATCCGTTGTTGGGAGAAAACCACAATTCCAATATTTTGGGTGATTTCCAATTCGAAAAGCCAAAACCTTCGTACGAGTCGGTGATGTAGTTTCCGGAGGCATATTTCCAGTACAAAAACTGAGGTAGGAAAACCACGAAAAAGGCTCCAGATAAAATAGCCAAAACCCTGAAATTCAGAAAGCGCTTTACACGCAACCAGAATTCTTCGAGCGAATTACAGTCGAGGCAGAACAGAAACGGAAATAACAAAATATTGGTTGGCCTGACAAGTACAATTAACGCAAACAGAAAACTCCAGCCCATAAAATAAATCCCCGGTCGTTTAACGTCACCCGAAAGAATCAGTTTGGTTATCCACGCAATGAGCGCAAACAAAGCGAACGAATAGATATGCGACATTCCGGTACTGTCAACCGCGTAATAATACAAATTGGTGCCTAAAAAAAGCGTAAGTACGGTTATCCACGCCGTACGCCTGCGATAATAAAAAAGTAAAAATTTCCGCAAAAAGAACAGCCCTAAAATGCAGTAGAATAACGCGGCCAGATCGGGCACTTTGTGGTAAATTCCCGAGAAGCCATCTCGTGGCTGATCCAGGAAGCCTGCGACCCCATGAATAAGTAAAAAAAACGGTGCCTGAAGGATTGCTATTCCACTCGTGTAACGGGTTACAACCTTATTCTTTTCCAGATCGAGCGAAAACCCGAATCCGGTTTTTTCTTCTATTTTTTCAGGGAATTTTTTAGCGTCGAAATCATAAACAAACAAACCCGGCAAATACACATAATAGCCAGCCTGATCGGCCCACAAAGGAGTCATCCAGTTAAATGTCCCTGATTTATGATGGCGGTTATTAATCAGCAAAGCCAATACTACCAGAATCAATCCCCAGGATAAAAAAGCTTTTGAATGCTTCATGTGTCTGTTCGATTTCTCATGATTTATCTCCATTCCAAATTGATTCAGTATAATTTACTGAAAAACATATTATTTCTTCGACCACAAGTTGTATTTCAGAACCACGTACAGCGCCCGAAGTCCATCTTTCCAGTTAATTTTCTTTCCTTCGGCATAAGTTCGTCCGTAGTACGAAATTCCAACTTCATAAATGCGGACATCAGGAATCCGGGCAATTTTGGCAGTCACTTCAGGCTCAAAGCCAAACCTTCTTTCCTTTAAATGAATCGATTTAATAATATCGGCCCGAAACAACTTGTAACAGGTTTCCATATCGGTAAGGTTCAGGTTCGAGAACATGTTGGAGAAAAAAGTGAGCATCTTGTTACCAATAGAATGCCAAAAAAACAAGATACGGTGAGGATTTCCTCCTGAGAAGCGAGATCCGAAAACCACATCGGCAAAACCCTCCACTACCGGTTTTAGTAAAGCGTTGTACTCACGGGGATCATACTCCAAATCGGCATCCTGAACAATCAGGTAATCACCGGTAGCCTCAGCAATTCCACGATGAATAGCAGCCCCTTTTCCCATGTTTACCGGCTGGTGCAATAACCGAATTTGAACTTGCGGATTATTTGCGCAAAACTGCCCGATGGCCTCAACCGTTTGGTCTTTTGAATAGTCATTCACAATGATTATTTCCTTTTCAAAACCGCCAATCAGCTCCACCGCAGCAACTTTACTTAAAATGGAAGATATAGTTCTTTCCTCGTTGTAAGCCGGAATTATAATTGAAAGTAAATTTCTACTCATAGTTACATATTAAAATTGGGGTATAATACCAAAATACCTAAACTAAAAACACGCTTTATTATTGTCGGTTCGAACCTATTTTGTCGATAGTTTTATCTCCTTTTTGCAATCTATCCGGTAACGAAAACATCTGATTTTTAACTTGAACGCATGACTTACCTGCCCTGCACCACCAGCTTCAAAATCCCGGTTTTGCCTGAAGATGTAATTCTACAAATATAGACACCTTCTGTTGGTTTTAAAAACCCTTTCTGTCCAGCAGGCCATTGAACTTGATGATTTCCCGAATGGAGCAGTTCATTTTTAACCAGCGTAGCAACCTTCCGTCCTTTTAAATCAAAAATATCCACATTCACCCACCCCGAAGTTGGCAATCGATATTCAATTGTAGTGCCATTACGAAATGGGTTTGGATAAGCTTTCGCGTCAAAAGGTCGGAACCCTTCCTGTTCATCAGTTGAAGTTACCGGAGTACCCTTAATTTTAATCTCGTCGAACCAAATTTTTTGCGCCCCGATGGCTCCGTATTCCGATATAAATTCAATACGGTTAACTGCTTTCCAGTCAAATTTTCCGACCGGACTAAACCAGGCATTGTCCCACGAACCGGTCTCTTTAAAGCTTTTCAACGGAATGACTACCTGTTGCCAGGCACCGTTCCACTGCACTTTTGCTGGGTCGATGGTATAGCTCATCCGCCACGGATGATCGCCCGCGCTCACAGTTTTTGAATCGATAAACCTGATCTCGAATTTGGTATTTGGAGAGTCGCCTTTGATCCAGAAATCAAGTTCATAGTTGTGCGCCAAAAGCTCCGAAAGATCTTTATCTGGCTTAAAATCGAACCCGGGCCCTGCATACTGGCTGCTGCCCGTCCAGTAAATGGCATATTTTCCGCTTTGAGATGACGATGAATAATAGTCGATGGTCCCGTTCCCGACATTCCCCGATTCAGAGATTGACTGCCCGATGTAATC
Source organism: Prolixibacteraceae bacterium (assembly GCA_019459525.1). Lineage (GTDB taxonomy): Bacteria > Bacteroidota > Bacteroidia > Bacteroidales > Prolixibacteraceae > Aquipluma. Next base: position 79,067 of record JAIBEY010000069.1, on the reverse strand, counting down.
GGTATAAATATCAAATGACTTGACTTCGGGAATTGTTACAAACTCCTTTTGCTCCGGAATATTAAAATTCAAGCTCTGTAATATCCCGGTATCCAAATCATAATCAAACAATTCACTGGTTCCTTTCTCAAACAAACCAAATCCACCCTGGTAATCCCAGATGGTCCACGCAATACCCTTTTCTTCCAGGTATTTCCGCACCACATCGTACCAATAAACCCGGTCGGGATGCGGGCTGTTGGGGATATAAACACCAAATTCGCCACAAAAAAGATTCACATTCCGGCTGTTTTTGAAATTTACCGCTACATCAAGCATTTGTTTCACATAGGCAACAGTTCCGTCGTTTTTATAATTGTTCAGCGAACCCTCCACCCAGCTTCCTTTTGCGCTGGCCGGTGTGGCTGGCATTCCTGAAGCATTATACGGGAAAGGTATTCCGGCCAAATCCTGCATGTAATTGGTCCATGTGGCGCCCTGATGAGTGAATACAAACGGGTCGTAAAAATGAAAGGTATAAATCAGGTTGTTATCGGTATAAACCGGCATATATTTTAGCTCATTGTAACTGTTGTATCCTGAAGGGCCAACAACAATGGTATGTCTCATATCAATGGTTCTGATGGCATCGATCACTTTTTGCTGAATCTGGCACCAAACCGCTGTTGATATTCCATGAGGTTCGTTCAATACCTCGTAATACACGTAATTCGATCGGTTTTTGAAATGCACCGCCATTTGCGGCCATACTTTCAGCAAAATTCCTTCCACCGAAGGATCAGTATTTTCATTCGGATCGAAGGTATGGTTATCGAGCAGCAAATGAATCTGAAGTTCTTCTGCCCAATCGACCACCTGATCCATAAAATCGAAGAACAGCGGATCAATCACATAATCTGGTGAACCATTGGTCATGAAATGCAGATTAATTGGCAAACGGATTACATCGCAGCCCAAGCTCTTTATCCGGATAAAATCCTGTTTGGTGTATTTGGTAAACTGAATTTGCCGGGCACTGCCTGGTTGAAACCAATTGGTCAAATTAACTCCTTTCGAAAACAGAGTTTGCGCCCGAAGTGTTGACGTAATAAAGAGCAAAATAATGATTGGCAATAGTTTAAATCTGTACTTCATTTGTTTTTGAATGGGCAAATCGTTCGTTAAGATTGATCGTCTAAAGTATCGAAAAAATTGAGTTTATTTGTAATTGTATTTCTTACATTTTGATGGTCATTTGATGAGTTATCCATATTCCTGAAAATTGTAAAAATACCATACCGAACAACTGACGAAACTTTAAAAACCAATTGACAATGCCTAAAACAAAAATCTATTTACTCCTTATACCCGTTCTGTTTTTCGGGCTATCAACATGGGCGTCTGAACCAGTACCTTCTGATCCCAAAGCAACTCCGCAGGCGGTTAAACTGTATCAACAAATGCTGAAACTTCAGCAAAAAGGAATGATGTTTGGGCATCAGGATGCTTTTGCCTACGGAACAACCTGGTATGCTCAGGAAGGCCGTTCAGATGTGAAAGACGTGTGCGGCGATCACCCGGCAATCATCGGCTGGGAACTCGGGCATCTCGAACTGGGCGATGCCTACAGCCTTGATTCTGTTTATTTTGATAACATCCGGAAAGGAGTAAATTACGCCGACAAGATTGGCGCTATAAATACCATTAGCTGGCACTTCCGGAATGCTCTTACAGGTGGGACGGCCTGGGATGTCACATCAAAAAAGACAGTTGCATCCATGCTTCCGGGAGGCGAAAAACACGAACTTTACCGGCAATACCTCGATAAACTGGCCACCTTTATGCTCAGCCTGAAAACCAACAATGGGAAATACATTCCTGTTTTATTCAGGCCTTTTCACGAACACACCGGAAGCTGGTTCTGGTGGGGCAAAAACCTGTGTACCGTTGACGAATACAAAACCTTGTGGCGGTTTACAGTGAATTACCTCCGGAATGAAAAAAACATACACCACCTGCTGTTTTCGTACTCGACCGACCGCGTTGAAACTACCGGTGAATATCTGGAACGATATCCGGGCGATGACCTGATTGATTTGGTTGGTTTCGATCTGTACGACCGCGGAGCTGATTATCAGTCGGCATTGGGCAATTGCGCAAAGATTGTTACCCAGATTGCTGCTGAGAAAGGTAAAATTGCTGCGGTTACCGAGGCTGGCGATCCTTCGGGAAAACAAACAGCGTGGTGGACAAAAAAAATACTCGAAACCTTACGTCCGTACAATCTTTCGTACGTGTTGGTTTGGAGAAATTCGTTTACGAAAACTAAAGACGTTCCTTTCGGTCCATACCCGGGCAGCCCCAGCGAGTCCGATTTTGTGAAGTTCTACAACGACCCGAAGACGTTGTTTTTAAAGGATATCCGATAATTTTTTGTAGAAGTCAAAGTGCCTCATTCCGTTGATCTGGTTCATTAATAATGGGCCTGAATAAACCGCAATTGCTTTTCGAGCATGGCAACTTTGTGCATTTCAAATCCGGCATTTCGGGCTGTTTCAATTGGTTTTGAGTAGATATACTCAATTTCCATGGGTCGGCGGAAATCAAAATCCAGTTTCATACTGGGCGCGTATGGTTTCATTTTCAGAGTCATGTCGATCATTTGCTGTGCCAGCGATTCTTTCAGTGGCACCCCGCAACAATTGGCTCCGTGAATCACCTCCAGCATCAGCTCGCGCGACAATTCACGGGTATTTTCGTTAGACATCAACCGGTCGGTGGTGGTATTCAAAACTACAGTCATTCCGTTAAACGGAACATTCCAGACTAATTTTTGCCAACGTGCCATACGCAAATCAGGCGAAAATTCGGCATGTACTCCTGCCGACTGAAAATCGGAAATCACCTGTTTCAGGACTTCCGGATTGGTTAGATTGAAAGAGCCAATAACAAGTTTTCCGTAGTCGAGATGATGAATGTGTCCGGGCCCAACTTTATTGGAGCAAATAAATGCCAGCCCACCGGCAATCTGCACGTCAGGCAAATGCGAGGCAAGTTCTTCTTCCAGCCCCAAACCGTTTTGCAGCAAAACGACCACGCTTCCCGGGTGAAGCATCGGCTTGATCAATTCGTGCAAATGGCGGTTCCCTGTTGTTTTCAGGCATACCAAGACAACATCACACGCGGGCATTTGCAGTGGTTGACGATAGGCTGAGACTTTGGGCAGATGAAAATTACCGTTAACAGAATCAACCCGAAGCCCGTGTTGCTGAACGTATTCGTAATCACTGCGAAACAAAAAATGAACTTCCTTACCCGACCGGGCTAACATCCCTCCATAGAAACCGCCCAAAGCGCCTGTCCCAATTACTCCGTATTTAATTGCCATATGCTAAAGCTGAAAAGTTTAACGCCGTATTCAGGCAAAAATAAAAACAAACCAGTCCTCATTGGGCAATGACAAAAGCATATATTTCAATAGTAACAAAAAAGTTACACAAGCAGGATTTCAACCTTTTGAATGCTCAACAATTTTCAATTTTTATTTGTTATGAGATTGTTTACCTAAAATACGTGACTATGAATTTTGTTTTAATACTGTTATCAGGCCTGGCAGGACTGATTGTTTTACTCTTAATCGTTGCCCTTTTTGTACGAAAAAAGTACAGTGTACATCGTGCAATCACCATCAAACTATCGAAACAAAAAGTTTTTGAATACCTGAAACAGCTAAAGAATCAGGACAATTTCAGTAAATGGGCTTTGATGGATCCGAACATGAAGAAAGAATACCGGGGAACCGATGGTACCATTGGTTTTATTTCGGCCTGGGATAGTAAAAACAAAAATGTGGGTCAGGGAGAGCAGGAAATTAAAGATATTGTGGAAGGAAAGCGGATTGATCTGGAAATACGGTTTATTAAACCCTTTAAGGGTCTTGCGAAAGCCTATTTATCAACCGAAATGATTTCAGAAAATGTAACCCTGGTCAAATGGGGATTCGACAGTAAAATGACCTATCCGATGAATCTGATGCTTTTGGTGATGAACATGGATAAAATGATTGGGAACGATCTGGAAACAGGCCTGAATAATCTCAAAAAGCTTCTTGACAAATAATATGAGACTTTAGCTCTGAAAATTAGTCGTTTGAGCTACAAAAATAACTGCCGCTGACCATTTAATGACTGCTTTTAAAAATCAGGAATGATATCGGATACTCATACTAATTTATTCTGTCGCATTTCTGTCAGGGAATATGTTGATGGCAACCCATTCAATCGAATCACCCGGTCAAAAGCTTGTTCAGGGCAATAACCACTATTTAAATGTTAAAACGCTTAAATTTTGCGTTCCCTACAGAGTTTTTTGCTTAGTTTTAGGTGTTCAAACCCAGCAGAAAATGAAACCGTCAGGATATATTTTATTTTTGTTTTGTCTGATTTCCGGCATGGTGTCGGCGCAAACCGCTCTGGACTTAAAAAACGACTCAATCAGCGCATTCAACGACTCTGTTCAGGCTAAAAAGTTTGATGAACCACTCAAACTGCCCCAACCTTTTACAAAAGAATTGCCCCGCTTAGTTTTACCTGAAAATAAGCAGTTCCCGCAAAATCCGGATTTGGCGCTGAAGCGTTATCAGGAACCACAACTTTCGGAGAACCGGAATACCCGAATGCCGGTTTTCAGACCCGGTTACCAATCGAATATGCCAGTGATGAAACCTGATTCATCCGTACATTACCACCTTCGCATTAAGCGTTTTTGATGCTCAGAACTTTTTGAGCATTTGCTTTGGTAAGCTCCCGTAACTTTTAATATATTTACGAAACCATACTCTCTGGTAAGTTTTAGTTTGCAGAATAACATCCAATCACATCAGATTCATCTGTAAACTTTAAATAAATATTGGCAATTGGCATTATGAATAAACAGCTAACCAAACCTTTACTTGTATTACTATTTCTGTCGTGCAACAGGCCCGATGCAAAAAATATCTACAGTTTTTTGCGCCTGAAACAACAATCATTTACGGTCGTGTTATTCCTTCCGATAGTATCAATTCTGAAAAATCAGGTTGGGAAAAGCAATTCCGTTTACTTCACAATTCATTCGTTTTACTAAATAATATTAACCTAAAAAATTCGACCTAAAATGAAACGTACATTTAATTCTGTTCTTATCTTTTTCCTTTTCATGGTTTTTACCATAAGCCATGCTTTTGCCGAAATTAAATTGCCATCAGTATTTTGCAACAACATGGTTCTGCAACAACAGACCGAAGCTGCCATTTGGGGCAAAGCCGACAAAAATGCAAGCGTAAAAGTAAACACATCCTGGAACAACAAGAGTTACAGCACCAAGGCTTCATCTGACGGAAGCTGGAAAATTAAAGTGCAGACACCCAAAGCCGGTGGTCCTTATGAAATTACCATCAGCGACGGGAAAACGCTTAAATTAAAGAATGTACTTATTGGCGAAGTTTGGGTATGCTCCGGGCAATCGAACATGGAAATGCCAATGAAAGGGTACAGAAACCAACCCATCTTGGGCTCGTCTGATGCGATTGCTTTATCATCGAACCCAAACATTCGGTTGTTCACGGTAAAAAAAGCCACCAGCCTCGAACCGTTAACCGATTTCACTGGTGACTGGAAACTGTGCGAACCCGAAAATGTATATGAATTTAGTGCCACCGCATACTATTTTGGACTGATGCTGAACAAAGCCCTGAATGTACCGATCGGATTAATTAATACCAGTTGGGGTGGAACCCGTATTGAACCCTGGATTAGCGAACTCGGATGTAAAAACTTCGATTGGGTGAAACTGCCGGAGAAAAAACCAGTTGAAAACCTCTCACCTCAAACGCCAACCGTATTGTTCAACGCAATGATTAATCCTATTGTTGGTTACGGAATTCGTGGTGGCATCTGGTATCAGGGTGAATCGAACCGGAATGAACCTCAGTACTACCAGAAATTGATGCCGGGATTGATTGAGAACTGGCGATCGGTATGGGGAATTGGCGAGTTTCCGTTCTATTTTGTGCAAATCGCTCCTTTCGATTACGGCCCGGGCGGACTCAATTCGGCCTACCTGCGCGAAGCACAGTTGAAAGCATCAACAGCAATCAGGAACATCGGGATGGCCTGCATTATGGATCTGGGTGAAAAAGACTGCATTCATCCGGCCAATAAAGAACTCGGCTCTAAAAGGCTGGCGCTGCTTGCCCTTGCGCAAACCTATGGCATAAAAGGAATTGCCAATCTGAGCCCCGTATTGAAAGAAATGAAAGCTGCCGAAGGAGTCGTAAAACTTACTTTTGAGAATGCACCAAACGGGCTAACGTCATACGGTAAAGAACTTACTTGTTTTGAAGTGGCCGGAGCCAACAAACGTTTTTTCCCGGCCAAAGCATTTATTACCGGAGCCGGAATTACGGTCTTTTCACCCTCAGTAGCCGAGCCGGTTGCTGTACGCTACGCATTTAAAGATTTTATAGTTGGTGACTTGTTCAGTACTGATGGATTACCGGTTTCATCGTTCCGTACCGATGAGTGGGAACCAGAAAAACAATAATAAAGTCTTCAATGAAATTGGCTGTATCAAAAGTCTCTAGTTATATTGACTTTTGATACAGTCTCTTTTACCCGGTTAAGCATGATTACACTGATGATTAGCATCAGTGTGGTGTTCATGTTCACGACAACCTTCTCCGGAATCACCCACTTTACCTTGTAAAAAGGCCTCAGCCAATTGCCTCACATCGCCAGAATTTCCCCGCAAAACCTGAATCTGGTGACGAGTCAACACGTTGAGCGCCCCATTGCCCATATTTCCGGCCAACAGGACAGAAACTCCCATTTGCTGTAAAACCGACGCAATATTGCTTTTGCATCCGCAGCCCTGTGGTGAAGGAAGAGTCTCAGAATGGCTAATCTTCTGATTTTCATCAGTAGTAAATATGGTATATACTTCGCAATGACCAAAATGATCATCAACGACCTTTCCCCGGGTTGGTATGGCTATTTTCATTACAATCTCCTTTCTTTTTTGTTAAAATTTTACGTACAAAAATAATATTTATTTTGAACATTTGTTCATTTAAATTTATTTATCCCGCTTTAAATAAATTTCCAATTATCAACGAAAACAACGCAAGTAGAAATGAAAAATTCGTTAGGTTGACCTATCAATTTTTTTTAGTAGTTTTCATGCTGAAAGTGACTTTGCTTTGTTATATGTTTTTTATGACTTTTTTGATGTTTAATACAGCAATTTGAACAACTAATGAATCAGGTTTTCACCATCTACTCCGTGTGTTTTTTAGCCACATCATTAGTCTCTTTCTTTGTTGCTTTTCTTGCATGGCAACGCCGATCGGTGAAAGGGGCAAAAGAACTCACACGTGTGGTTTTTGCTGCCGGAATCTGGTCGTTAGGTATCATGTTCGAGACCGCTTCGACTACGGTTGCCGAGAAAGTTTTCTGGGCAAAACTCGCCTATACCGGAGCCGTTTCAACACCTTTATTTTACTTTTTATTCATTCTTCGTTTTACCGGAAAAGATAAGTTTATCACCATCCGAAATACCATCTTGTTATCCACAGTTCCAATCATCACGCTTATTTTGGCTTTCACCAACGAAAACCATCAACTCATCTGGTCGGGGTTCTCTGCCATTTACGCTGGCACCAATATGATGGAATTTTATCATGGACCCGGATTTTGGATTGGATATATGTGTTATAACTATCTTCTGCTTTCGCTGGGGACTATTTTGCTGTTCCAATTTATCATCAACCATACCAAAACATTCTTTTCACAAGGCGCGGTTATTCTGATTGCAGGCCTGTTTCCCTGGTCTGCCAGTGTTGTGTATCTCTCAGGCCTAAATCCGGTAGCTGGGCTGGATATTGTTCCGGTTAGTATGGTTTTAAGTGGAATAATTATGGCCTATGCTATTTTATATTTCCGATTCCTGGATTTGGCCCCAATTGCCCGCGAAACGCTGATGGAGAGCTTATCTGACGGAATTTTAGCTCTTGATGAACAAAACAGGATTCAGGATATTAATGAGGCGGCAATACAGTTTTTGGGTACCCAAAATAAGAACGTTATCGGACATACCATCGAACTACTCGAGGTTACTTCAAAAGAACTGTTTCGCGCCGTGATTAATGAGGTTTCTCTAGCCGAGATTGAAAGCTTGGTTAACAACGAGAAGAGAACATTTAAAATCATCAAACAAGAAATAAAAAATTACCAGCGAAGCCGACTGATTATTATCCGCGACATAACAGCACAGAAACGTGCTGAAGAAGCTCTTTACAACGAAAGAACCCTGCTACGCACCATCATCGATTTAATACCTGATGCGGTTTACGTAAAAGATACCGAGGGACGCAAAATTTTTGCAAACCCGAAAGAAGTTCAGCTTTTAGGCATGAAGTCAGAAACTGAAATTATCGGGAAAACCGACGCCCATTTATACTCAGAGAATGAAGCAAGACGTTCCTGGGAAGAAGATCAGGTTGTACTAAAATCGGGGAAATCGATCATTGGCACTGATGGCTTGCTGCTTGGCAAGGATGGGAAACAGTATTCACTTATGGTATCAAAAGTACCTTTGCGCGATGTTAACGGAAAGATTACCGGGTTAGTGGGTGTTTCGCATGATATTACCGAACGCCGATTGGCCGAAAGAAAAGTTCACGAGAGCGAGGCAAATTTCCGAGCCTTCTTTGAAACCATGGACGACATGATTTTCATTGCAAGTCCGGAAGGTAAGATTTTTTACATCAACCAATCGGTTACCCGCAAACTGGGATACGAGCTCAAAGACCTGAAAGAAAAAAAACTGATCGAAATGCATCTGCAGGAAGATCAGGAGGAAGCAGCACAAATTTGCAGCGACATACTTGCCGGTAAGCGCGATTCTTGTCCGTTACCGCTGGTACATAAAAATGAAACGCTACTTCCGGTCGAAACCCGTGTATGGAATGGGAAATGGGATGGCAATGATGCCACCTTCGGATTATCAAAAGACCTTAGCAAAGAACAGGAAACCCTTCAAAAGTTCAACAAAGTTTTCGACAATAATCCGGCGCTGATGGCCATCAGCTCGTACCCGGAAAGCGTATTGACTGAAGTAAACCGTTCTTTTCTGGCCAAAACAGGCTTTAGCTGGGAAGAAGTGATTGGAAAGACAATTTTGGGAATAGAAATCTTTGTTGAACCCGAAATACTGAAAGAAGCCTCCCTCGATATCAAGAGAAATGGTTATTACTACAATCGTGAAATGAAGATTCGTACTAAGTCGGGGGCAATTCTGGACGGACTTTTTTCTGCTGAAATTATTACCAATCAACAAACCAAATATTTGCTAACGGTGATGATCGACATTACTGAAAGCAAAAAAATGGAAAAAGAAATTAAACTTCAAAACGACTTTTATAACATCGCCTCCAAAGTTTCAGAACGGTTAATCCAAACCAACTCTAGCCGTTTGGATATGGAGATAAACCGGTCGCTCGAAATGTTGGGCCTTTTTAACAAAGTTGACCGAACTTATATTTTTGATTTAGATCAGGTTAAAGACGAAATAAACAATACCTACGAATGGTGTGCGCATGGAATCACTCCTGAGATAGATAACCTGCAGAATATCCCGTTTTCGTTTATCCCCCGCTGGAGAAAAGCATTTCTCCGGAACGAACACATTTACATCGAATCGGTTCGCGATTTACCCGACGAATTGCATTACGAAAAAATAATGCTGGAGGGACAGGACATCAAATCATTAGTAACTGTCCCCATGTTTTACGGACCTAACCTGATCGGGTTTATCGGTTTCGATTCGGTTTCGGAACACAAACAATGGAGCGAACAAGTAATTATCCTGCTCAAAGTATTTGCCAATGTTTTAGCCGGAGTTATTTATAAAAAGAAGCACGAGGAAGCTCTCTTTAAGGCTAAACAAGAGGCAGAGATTGCCAATACTGCCAAATCAGAATTTTTGGCTAATATGAGTCACGAAATACGCACCCCATTGAATGGCATTATTGGGTTCACCGACTTGCTGCTTAAAACCAAGCTAAGTAAAACACAACAGCAATATGCTGAAAATGTAAATATATCAGGTTATTCGTTACTCGGAATCATCAACGACATTCTCGATTTCTCAAAGATAGAAGCCGGGAAAATGGAACTCAACATCATTAAAACCGACCTTATTGAACTTGCCGAACAATCTTCCGACATCATTAAATATCATGCTTCGCAAAAAGGCTTGGAACTTCTGCTGAACATTCAACCCGAGATCCCGCGGTTTGTATTTGCCGATCCGGTAAGGCTTAAACAAATCCTGATTAATTTACTCGGTAATGCAGTGAAATTTACCGAATCTGGCGAAATTGAGCTGAAAATTGAATTTACACCAAAAACAGAATCTACCGGCTTATTCGCCTTATCAGTGCGCGACACAGGTATTGGAATAGAAGAAGAGCAACGCAAAAAATTATTCAAGGCATTTTCGCAGGCCGATACATCAACAACCCGAAAATTTGGCGGGACAGGACTTGGATTAACCATATCGTACATGCTTGCCGAAAAAATGGGAAGTACAATCGAGATAGAAAGCACTCCGGGAGTGGGGTCGGTTTTTTATTTTACCCTGGAAACTAAATTTGAAACCGGCGAAAAAACAGAGATTTCAAATACTTTCGATATAAAACGGGTTTTAGTGGTTGATGACAATTCGAATAACCTGATGATTCTGGAACATACCTTGCGGAATTGGGGTATCGAATTTACCGGTGCCGTCGATGGACCATCTGCCATTAACATACTCAAACAAACTCCATTTTTTGATCTGGTCATCATGGATTACCATATGCCTTTGTTAAATGGATTGGATACGATTAAACAAATCCGCACTGAGCTTAAAATATCTTCAGAACAACTTCCTGTCCTTCTTTTGCACAGTTCTTCCGACGACACCGAAATTTACGAAGAATGTCAAAAGTTTGGGGGTTGTTTTAACCTGACAAAACCGGTAAAATCGCAGGAACTTTTGCAGTTCCTCCAAAACATTCGCAAACAAGTTCAAATACCCGGCTTTAAAAACACAAACACCGAATCGGCCCGCACTCCACTCAGAACTATTGATGGGAATGCTCCGGTTATCCTCATTGCCGAAGACGTTGCCCTAAACATGCTTCTGATCACCACTTTAGTCAGAAAAATGATACCAGATGCGCAAATTATTGAAGCCAAAACCGGTAAACAAGCTTTCGATTTTGTATTAAAAGAGAGTCCAACGCTCATTCTTATGGATGTACAAATGCCCGAGATGGACGGAATAGAAACAACATTGGCCATTCGGAAACTTGAAAAAGAAACCAGACAACACGTACCCATTATTGCCATAACCGCCGGAGCCATCAAAGGAGAAGAAGAGAAATGCCGCAACGCCGGCATGAATGATTTCCTTACAAAACCCATTCTTACTGACGATTTATATAACGTACTCCGGAAACATCTTTCATTGGGGCTTATAAAAACGACAACGTCATCAGCCAATAGCGAGGATGAACCGATGATTCACTTTGACAAAGCAACGATGATCCAAAAAGTTGGAGACGATCGGGAACTTTGGGGCGATTTAATTGAAGTCGTTCGTTCTGAGTTTCCGGAATATCTCCATCAGCTCGAAATAGCTATTCACGAAAACCATCCGGAAACCATGCGGAAAGTGGCGCATAGTATTAAAGGGGCTTCTTTGAATATGTGCTTCATTCAGCTTGCAAAAATTGCTGGTAAAATAGAACAAAACAGCCATTCAGACTCATCCGAACTTCAGGAACAATTGAAACAAATTAGCGAAGAGTGGGAAGTAGTTCTTAGGATTTTGCAGGCAATTGAATTTTAATACAAACCGTATAGCTTATTTTCTATTTTCCTGATCTTTTCTGGAATATGGCTAGGTGCACTTTACCAGAATTACAGCATGATTACCTGTATTGGAGGTTCCAGAAAGTCAAGCTATCTGTTTAACAAATAAAACATCTGACAAATACAGGCAAAGAGACCTCTAAATAATTTCGCATTAATTATAGTAGATTCAATAAAAGTTCATCCATCTGCTACATTCGCTGAATGTTACAAACACACGATTGCGGTAAATATTTCATGCTAGGTTAAAAACAAGACACTTTTTATTCGACTAAACAAAAAAAATAAGTATATTTCAGAAAAATAAAACCAGATCATCAGGCCAGATTATTTTTTTTCGGAATTACGCACCAGAAAAGCTATGAAACACTCCGATTGTTCAGAAATTGTGAATGCTAAAAAATCTAGAATTCATACAGTAAAAGGAACATCTCCTTTGCTGATTGATCTACATCCGCCCGAAAACTAAATAATTCACCAGAAGTAAAAAACGAATAATCGGAATTCTACCCTACTCTCCTTTTTAAGGAAAATTTCGCATTACAAACACTCAAAATCGAAAAAACTGTAGTTAATCGCCCTTAAATACCCAATTATTATTACCGAAATAGCCAGATTAACAGATATGGATAAACGGGAAGAACAATTCAGGATATTATTTGAACAGGCAAGTGATGGAATTTTCGTGGCTGATATTCAGGGTCATTTTACCAATGTAAATTCTGCCGGTTGCCTCATGTTAGGTTATACCAAACATGAAATTACGCAATTAACCATTGCCGATATAATCACTGCCGATGAAGTAGAACGAATTGGCCCGACCATTGAAAAATTATTGAAAGGAGAAATAGTAAAAGGGTTTTGGAAATTCAGGCGTAAGAACAACTCTCATTTTTTGGGTGAAGTTACCAGCACCAGATTATCAGATGGACGATTTCAGGCCATTACCCGCGATATAACCGAGGAAATGCCAAAAAGGGAGGCGATACTTAATAGCGAAGAACGTTTCCGCCCTACCCTTGATCATATGCTGGAAGGGTGCCAGATTCTCGGATTTGATTGGCAGTATCTGTATCTGAATCGCACAGCCGAAGCCCATAATCGACGACCCAACACCGAATTGCTCGGAAACCGCTACATGGATATGTGGCCTGGGATAACTGAAACTGAAGTATTTCAGGTTATCAGACATACACTCGAAAAACGAATCCCCAATCATCTGGTAAACGAATTTGTATTTCCGGATGGAAAGTTGGGATCGTTTGACCTAAGTATTCAGCCGGTTCCGGAGGGCGTATTTATTTTGTCGATAGATATTACCGAGCGCAAAAGGGCTGAACTTGCGTTACGAGAAAGCGAAGAAAAATACAAGTTAATTTCTGACAATAGTGATGACTGGATATACTGGGTATTGCCTGATGGAAAATTTAAATATGTATCGCCTGCCTGTGAGCGGGTTACTGGATATTCGCCGGAAGAATTTATCAGTCAGCCAGAATTGAATCACAAAATTATTATTGATACAGACAAAGAATTAGTTATTCAACATACCCGACAAATTAAACAAGACCATATTTCGCACAACCTGGAATTCAGGATCAGGAACAAAAAAGGTGAAATACGCTGGGTCAGTCATACCTGTAGCCCAATATTCAATAGCGAAGGAGAATTCATAGGGCGCAGGGCGACCAACCGAAACATCACCGAGCGTAAACTAAACGAAGAACGGCTTCTTGAAAGTGAACTTCGATTTAGTAAACTATTTGAAGATGGACCATTTGGAATGGCTATAGTTGACCGCGCGTTCAGATTCAGAACCGTAAATCCGGCCTATTCAGTCATGCTGGGCTACTCCGAAGCGGAGCTTATGAGCATGACATTCAGCGACATTACTCACCCGGATGATATCAGCAGAGATCTTCCATTCGTCGAAAAACTTATTAATAAAGAAATTTCCGTTTTCAAAACCGAAAAAAGATATATCCGCAAAGATGGCCGTATAATTTGGGGGTCACTCACTATTGTAGCCAACTACAATTCTGAAGGTCAGTTTCTGTACAATCTGGCTGTTATTGATGACATTACCCGGCGCAAAGAGACGGAACAAGTTCTTAAAGAAAGTGAAACAAGATTAAAGGAAGTGGTCGGAAACATGCAGGTAGGAGTCATCATACAAGCATCAAACTCTGAAATATTACTATCAAACCCGAAGGCTCTGGATTTACTCGGACTCACCGAAGCCCAGTTGATGGGAAAAACATCTTTTGATCCGGATTGGAATATAATTCATGAAGACGGAAGTAACTTTCCGGGCTCCACTCATCCGGTTCCTGTTTCAATTGCCACCGGCAAACCGGTAAATAATGTGATCATGGGAGTCTATCGCCCCTTACAGGATGATCGGATTTGGCTGTTGGTTGATGCCGAGCCTCAATTTAACCACGACGGAAGTGTACGACAAGTCGTTTGCTCGTTCAACGATATCACAAAAATGAAGCAGGCCGAGGAATCACTGAAAATTAGCGAAGAAAGGTACCGAAATATTTTTGAAAGTGCGGTAATTGGTATTTACCGGACATCTCCTGAAGGGAAAATTTTATTGGCCAACTCTACCCTTATCAAAATGTTGGGTTTCGACTCGTTTGATGAATTAGCAACCCGGAATCTCGAAAAAGAAGGATTTGATGACCATACCCGGCGAAAAGAATTTCGAAAATCTATTGAAAAGAACGGACGGGTTATCGGACTTGAATCGATATGGAAAACGAAAGATGGTAAATCTGTATTTGTCAACGAGAACGCAAAAGCTTTTTTCGACTCAGGTGGTAAAGTAATTTATTATGAAGGGACCATCGAAGACATTACCGAACGCAAAGAAATGGAACAAACTTTACGCGAAAGTGAAGAAAAATTCCGACATGCCTTTTTAACTAATCCAGATTCTATAACCATTAACCGTCTTGACGACGGAACTTACGTTTCTGTTAATTCCGGGTTCACTCAGATCTTTGGGTATTCAGCAGAAGAAGTGATCGGCAAAACTTCTCTTGGAATCAATATGTGGAACAGTCCGGAGGAACGCAAAATATTTGTGAACGGACTACTGGAAAACAAAATCATCGAAAACTTTGAAGCAAAACTCTGCACGAAGGAAGGCCGTTTAAAAGACACGTTGATATCTGCCGCAATCATCGAATTGAATCGCGTTTCGCATATCGTAAGTACCACCAAAGATATTACAGAACGTAAGCAGGCTGAAGAAGCGCTTCGCGAAAGTGAAAAAAAGTTCAGGGAACTCATGGAAAGTATTCCATTGCCGGTTACCTATATCAACGAAGAAGGAGAGATCAATTTCAGGAATACCCGATTTGTTCAGGTTTTTGGCTACACCGCAGCCGAAGTGCCAACAATCAAAGAGTGGTGGGTAAAAGCTTATCCCGATGCACAATACAGGCAATGGGTAATTCAAAACTGGGAGTCGGCCGTGACGGAAGCAAAAAAAACTGGAACCGACATTCACTCCGGAGAATACCGCGTTACCTGTAATGACGGAACAGTGCGTATCGTTATTATTTCCGGTATAATTATTAAGAACAATTTACTGAATACCTTAATTGATATTACCGACCGAAAAAAAGCTGAAGAAGAAATCAGGCAACTGAACGAAACACTGGAACAGCGTGTTGAAGAACGAACCTCTCAATTGCAGGAAGCTAATCAGGAACTGGAAGCATTCTCGTATTCGGTATCTCACGATTTACGCGCCCCGTTGCGGCACATCAATGGCTTTGTTGATTTGCTAACCGGAAATTACAGTGATGCATTACCAGAAAAAGCTCAACACTACCTGAATGTTATTGTGGATTCATCGCGCCAGATGGGAGCGCTGATTGACGATTTACTCCAGTTCTCCAGAACCGGAAGGCAGGAAATGCAGCAAACAAATCTGGATATGAATGTGGTGCTTCAGGAAGTTTTAAAACTGGCGGAAAACGACATTAATGGCCGTAATATTGAATGGAATATTGCTGCATTGCCAACCCTAAACGGCGATCACGCCCTGCTGCGATTGGTCTGGTACAACCTGGTAAACAATGCTATAAAATTCACAAAACAAAAAAATCCGGCTTCTATAGCGATCGGGTACCGGGAAGAAAAAAACGAATTTATATTTTTTATCAACGATAATGGGGCAGGTTTCGACATGCGTTATGTCCATAAGTTATTTGGAGTATTTCAGCGGCTTCATTCCAAGCAGGAATTCGATGGAACCGGTATCGGGCTTGCCAATGTCCGCCGCATCATCCTAAAACATGGTGGAAAAACCTGGGCCGAATCGCAACCCGGGATGGGTGCTACTTTTTACTTTACATTACCCAAATATAAGGAGGAAATAAAATGATCAGATTAAAAAAAATACTTTTAGTAGAAGACAATCCAAATGATATTGAATTAACTCTTGAAGCTTTGGACGAACAAAATCTGGCAAACAGAGTTATAGTAATGAATGATGGTGTTGAAGCCATGGAATATTTACAATACAAAGGAAAATATAAAGACAGGGAAAAAGAAAACCCCGCGGTTATACTTCTGGATATTAAAATGCCCCGAATGGATGGTATTGAAGTTCTTGAGGCCATCAAAAGCAGCACCGAACTTAAAATGGTTCCTGTGGTAATCCTGACTTCTTCACGAGAAGAGCCCGATTTAAAAAAGTGCTATGATTTGGGCGTTAATGCTTATGTGGTAAAACCTGTTAATTTCAAGGATTTTTATGATTCGGTAAAAAAACTTGGCGTGTTTTGGGCTATGATCAATGAACTTCCTCTTGATGCAGGATAGAATTTCAAGAAAATGAAGGAACCTGACTTATTAAATGTGCTTTCGCTCGAAGACTCCCTGCTGGACTTCGAAATTATGAATCAACAACTTAGTGCTGCCGGATACCATTTAAATATATCCAGGGTGGAAACTGAGAGCGACTTTTTAGAACGAATCTGTAACCATACCTACGACATTATTCTGGCTGACTATAACCTGCCCCAATTTGATGGATTCGAAGCGCTTAAGTTATGCCGGATACATTGTCCGGATACACCTTTTATCTGCATTTCAGGTTCAATTGGTGAAATTATGGCCATAGAACTCCTGAAAACAGGAGCTGTTGATTATGTATTAAAAGACCGGATGGAAAGGCTTCCTTTTGCCCTGCAGCGTGCACTCGATGAAGCAAAAGAGAAAAGAGAAAGAAAACAAGTTGAACTTTCTCTCTTCAAGAGCGAAGAAAAATACCGTACTATATTCGAGAATGTTCAGGATGTATTTTACCAAACCGACCTGAATGGAATTATTCTTGAAATCAGCCCGTCCATCAATTATTTCTCAGAATTTCACCGCGATGAGCTTTTGGGTCATTCAATCTATGAGTTTTACTCCGATGCCAGCGAAAGAGCAGCATTACTCCGGGAAATTTATAAAAAAGGGGAAATCAGAGATTATGAAATCAGGCTAAAAACCAAAAGTGGCGCAATAAAATACACTTCAGTTAATGCACGGCTTATTACTAATTCCGACGGCCAGCCCGACCATATTGACGGTTCCATACGCGACATCACGGAACGAAAACGTTCCGAAGAAATCATCAGGAAAAATGCAGAAGATCTGAATTATGCCCAAGAACTGGCAAAAATGGGAAGCTGGGAATTTAATGCAGAAACCAATACCTATAAATGGTCAAAAAACATGTATAAAATGTTAGGGTTTGAACCATTTGAAAAAGAGCCTACCTACAACGATTTTATTAACCTCGTGCATCCTGAAGATAAGCATGTTATAGATGATTACAACAGGAAATTGATACACGAAAAAATACCGGTGAGCTATGATTTTCGATACCTCATGCCAGATCGTGAGGTAATCTGGATTCAAAACAACATCACACCTGTTTTCAAAAACAACAGACTAACTCATTTACATGGAGTTAATCTCGACATCACCGACAAAAAAAAGGCAGAACAGGAATTAATAAGAGCCAAGGAGAAAGCTGAAGCCAGTGACAAACTCAAAACAGCCTTTTTGAATAATGTCTCGCATGAAATTCGTACCCCCCTAAACGGAATTTTAGGTTTTGGACAAATCATAACCGACCCCGAATTTCCGGTAGAAGAAAAGCAGGTTTATTTTAAGATGCTCAATAACAGCAGCGAACGCCTTCTGCATACGGTAAATAATTTCATGGATATTTCGCTAATTGTATCTGGAAATCAAAAGGCGAAAAGAAAAGAAATTCGGATTGAAGACCATATCAATCAGGTTTTTAATAAATTCAGATCATTATGCGATGAAAAACACCTTGTTTTATCGCTGCAAAAGCCAACATCGGCCTCCGGTTATACACTTAATACTGATGGCGAATTATTTGAAAAAATATGGTATCAATTAATAAATAATGCGGTCAAGTTTACATCCTACGGACAGATATCTATTGGCTTTGAGAAGAAAAAGAACGAATTCCATTTTTTCGTAAAAGACTCTGGTATTGGCATTTCTGAAGAATATAAAAATCAGATATTCGACAACTTCAGGCAAGAAGAAATTACCGATACACGCAAATACGAAGGCAGTGGAATCGGGCTTTCAATAGCTAAAGGCCTGGTCGATTTGCTTGGCGGAGAAATGTGGTTAGAGTCAGAGAAAGGAAAAGGTTCTACCTTTTATTTCTCGCTGCCCATTGATTAATTAACCCACATCGTTTAAAGCTCTTATTTTCGACACCAGTAAGGTGATACCGATTCCGAAGATACCAATTACAGCAAAAGAGTAACGTAAGCCAAAAGCTTCAGAAATGTATCCGATTAAGGGCGGCCCCATTAGGAATCCAAGGAAACTAACGCTTGATACCGTTGCCAGTGCTATTCCCGGCGGAACTTTACTGTGGCGCCCGGCTGCACTGTAAACCGTAGGAACAATGCTCGAAACACCCAGTCCAACCAACATAAAAGCAAGGGTTGAAGGAATCAGGTAAGGGAAAATAACCGAGGTAAACAGCCCCGTGGAAATCATCACTCCGCAAATTTGCAACAGCAGTTTCCTCCCTATCTTAGAAATAAAATAATCGGCAACAAAACGACCGGTTGACATCATGATCATGAACGACGTATAACCCAGGATTACCAACGAATCAGGGGCTTTTACCACATCTTTAAAATAAACTCCGCTCCAGTCGAACATGGCTCCTTCGCTGGCCATACTGCAAAATCCAATAATTCCGAGTTGAAGCAATACCGGATCAGGTTTTCCGAAGAATTTACGTTTGGGTTCATTTGGATTTGCCCCCGATTTACCCCCGATTAAATGCGCCTGATTGGTCCAGACAATCGTCCAGACGATCAGGATTACGGTAACAAAATGCCAGTAAGGCGACACTTTCAGGTTGATCATTAGCAAGCCAATTAACGCGCCGGTAAACCCAGCAAGGCTCCAACTGCCATGAAATGAGGCCATAATGGGTCGTCCGTATAAGCGTTCGGCGGCTACTCCCTGGGTATTAATTGAGATATTGCAAAGATTACCGGCTAAACCAAACAAGAACAAAGCAATAGCCAGTTGCCAACCCTCACGAACCAAACCCACATTACTCAAAAAGATAGTGTAAACCGGAAGTGCAAAAAGCATTATTTTTCGGCTTCCGAAGCGGGTGACTAACTTTCCGGAGAAAGGCATCATCAGGAATTGCCCAACAGGCAAAGCGAACAAAATACTACCAAACATGGCATCGTTAAGGTGCAGCGCCGTTTTGATATCCGGAATACGACTGGCCCACGAAGCAAAACAAAGCCCCATGCTGAAATAAACCAATGCCACGGCCAGCCTGATACGTTTTTTATCGGGAACCAATTCGGTATGACCCGCAACTATTTGAGTAGAATCTGTCATCTGTGATTACTGAACATCGAAAAACAAAGCACAAAAGTAGGAAAAGCAAAAGATGAGCGATTTTTAATCGGGTAAAATGACCGTTCGTTAACAAATTGGAAACGGAACGAATGAATCAGGAATACCTGGATTGTAACAACTGCCAATAATCCATCACAACCGTTTGCCAGATGCAGTCAAAAAAAACAGTTTAAACGAGCTACTACATAAGATGTTTAAATATAATCGTATGCTTTGTATATAAATCCTAAATTTTGATTAGATTTAGTTATGCAATTTACCAAATAAATCATGATTAATTCAACCCTGGAAAGTGCTAATATACTTATCATTGACGATCAGGAAGCTAATATTTATATATTAGAGTACTTTCTTTCTTCTCAGGGTTATACAAATATCAAAACGACAACCGATCCCCGTAATGTTGTTCCCCTATATATAAGTTTCAAGCCTGATATAATTTTGCTGGATCTTTCAATGCCCTATTTGTCGGGCTTCGAAGTGATGGAACAGTTGAAAGTTCTAACTCCGGCAAATACCTTTTTGCCGATACTAGTGCTAACAGCAGATGTTACCACCGAGTCAAAGCAGCGGGCACTTTCCGGTGGGGCAAGCGACTTTTTAACTAAACCATTCGATTTGGTTGAAGTAGAACTACGCATCCGGAATTTACTTTTCACCGTTTTTTTGCAGCAAAAACTAAAAAACCAGAATCTGGATTTGGAAGAAAAGGTGAAAGAACGGACCATAGAACTTGAAACAAGAAACATTGAGCTTAGCCTGGCTAAAGAAAAAGCCGAGGCCAGCGACAGGCTTAAAAGCTCATTCATAAACAACATTTCGCACGAAATACGCACACCTCTGAATGGAATACTTGGCTTTGGCCAGATATTAACTGACGGAAATCTTTCAGAAGAAGAAAAAGATACTTATTTACAAATGCTGAACGAAAGTAGCGCACGGTTAATCAATACGGTTACCAACTTCATGGACATTTCGTTACTAACTTCAGGAAACCAGAAAATCTACAAAAAGAAAACAACAATTAACACTCTGGTCCTAAACGTTATCAGTAAATTCAATGATCAGTGTAAAAACAAAAACATAAGCCTAACGCTTCAAACGCCAGCAACTGAAGAGGAAATAAATATAATTACAGATGGCGATTTGCTGAGTAAAATTCTTTATCAGCTAATTGATAATGCAGTAAAATTTACTTTGGAAGGTACTATAACCGTAGGTTATGCAACAACGGATAATAATCTGAAATTCTTTGTAAAAGACACTGGAATCGGAATTTCTGATGAAAAAAAAGATCAAATATTCGAGACTTTTATACAAGAAGATATTGCCACCACACGAAAATATGAAGGTAGCGGACTTGGTCTTTCAATCGTAAAAGGATTTTTAGCGCTTTTAGAAGGAAAAATCTGGTTAGAATCTGAAAAGGGCAAAGGGTCTGTTTTCTCATTTTCTATGCCTTACATGGAGGTAAGCTCGAATAAAGATCAGTGATATAGTATTCCAAATAAGATTTTCCCTCAAATAAAAAGACTTCTTGTTGCAAAACTTGAAGAATACGGGATATACAAATTGTATAACATTACAACAGTCATTTTTCACAATTAACCTACAAACCCAAGCTATTCGGGTTTAAATAAGGTATAATCGGATAAATGAAACAGGTTTAAATCCCGACAAATCTTTATAAAATCTTTATACTTCAACCCTTAAAATTTACAATTCCTTTACGAAATCGAAGGCAACTTTGCATGGTTCGATTACCGACTGAATGACACGAATATTACCTTTCACAAAAACGCCCATAATCGCCAACTAACTTCAAAACCGACTAACATGGGATTGCTAAATGGGTAAAATAATCAATCTTCAAATCGTATTTAAAGTTTTAAGCCGGAACTTATTCATACTCGCGGCGGCCTTATTGGCTTGCGTAGGAATAGCGCTTTATTATGCCGAAAATACCATGCCCTTTATGCTTACGGCAGCTATAAGTCTAAGCATAGGCTCTCTATTTTTTTTGCTGACACGAAAACAGGACGAAGATGTTACCATTCGCCGGAAAGATGCTTACCTGATCGTGACTTTATCGTGGCTGTTTATGAGCATAATTGGTAGTTTGCCTTACCTTTTTTCAGGAGCCATTCCCAACGTTATTGATGCCGCTTTCGAATCGGTTTCCGGGTTTACCACCACGGGGGCATCCATACTTACCGACATCGAAATATTACCCAAATCAATACTCTTTTGGAGAAGCCTGACCCACTGGATTGGTGGCATTGGCATCATTGTACTGGTTATCATCATCATGCCCACGCTCCAGATTGGCGGGTACCAGCTTTTTACGCTCGAATCGTCGTTACAGGAAAAAATTCAACCCAAAATAAAAGCAGTTGGGGCCCGACTGCTGCTCATTTATATTATACTTACCGTCGCCGAAGTCATTTTTCTTCTGGCCGGAAACATGAACCTCTTTGAGAGCGTTTGTCATTCTTTCGGAACAGTTGCTACCGGAGGATTTTCGCCAAAAAACACCAGCATCATTGCATATTCGCCTTACATCCAGTATGTCATCACCATTTTCATGTTTTTAGCCGGAACAAATTTTGTGATTCATTATTACCTGTTTAAACGCGAATTCAAGAAGGTTAAAGAAAATGAAGAGCTCCGATTCTACATCATCGTAGTTTTTACTATCGTTGCCATAGTTACGGCATCGCTCTACTTTACGATGCAAAAACCATTGGAGGAATCTTTCCGTGATGCATTTTTTCAGGTTGTTTCAATCATCACCTGCACCGGATTTGCTTCTGCCGATTATATGCTGTGGCCCGCTTTTGCCTGGACCATTATTTTCTTTTCCATGTTCCTGGGTGGCAGTACTGGCTCTACGGCCGGAGGAATAAAGATGGTCAGGCATTTAATCATGCTAAAAAATATAAAGCGCAATTTTCGCCAACTGTGTTCGCCCAACGCAATATTGCCGATACGGCTAAATAAAAAAGTAATCAGCGATGAAACAAACAGATCGGTACTAACCTTTATTGCCGTATATTTTCTGGTATTTCTGGTAGGAAGTTTATCGCTCGTATTACTTGGCATTGATGGCGAAACCGCCAGCAGTTCGGTGGCAACCTGCATGGCAGGTATCGGTCCGGGCATCGGAACGGTTGGCCCCGTAAGTAACTTTGCCCACCTGCCCGATTTGGGAAAAATCATACTATCGTTTCTGATGTTGGTTGGACGATTGGAAATATATACGATTATCGTACTATTTTCCGGAAGTTTCTGGAGCAGGTAATTCAATGATATATGCTTAAATTTGTATCCATAGACCAAAAAAATGGACAAGAAAAAAAAACTATCGAGCCGATTTCCTCCGACCTTTATTACCCGGATTAATCCTTATGTACTTTCCATCGTTGTTATTGGACTAATTGCCTTGCTGTGTACCCCACTGTCCAATTCACAGGCCTACCATGTTGTTTCGTTTATCCTGCTCTTTGTGGTTTCCATACTGGCCACATTCCTGCGCATTGGCCCTGTTTTCGTTGCCGCCACCCTCAGCGCCCTGGTTTGGAACTTCTTTTTTATCCCGCCAAACCTGACTTTTCATATCGACAAAACCGAAGATATCCTGATGTTTGGTATGTTTTTCATTATTGCGCTGGTAAACGGAGTACTGACCACCAAAGTACGCCGTCAGGAGCGGTTGGCGCGCGAACGGGAAGAACGAACCAACGCTTTGTTTTTGCTCACTAAAGAACTATCGAAGGCCAGTGGAATTGATGAAGTTCTGACGGTGGCTATCGAAGGCATCAAAAATCATTTTCGTACCGATCCGTTTTTCATTTTACAGGATGGCAACAATATTCTGCACTCATCGGGGCGGTTGCGAAAAGATCGAAAATTATCGGCAACTGAACACAACGTGGCCGAATGGGTATTTATACATGTGCAAAAAGCAGGCGAACACACCGGAACATTGGCTGATGTGGAATACACCTTTTATCCATTGGCCGGAACGCGATTGAACGCCGGTGTGATCGCGGTAAAACTTAAAGAACTCTTTTCGGGAGATCAAAAAGCATTTTGGGATACTTTTCTGACACAGATTTCCAACGCCCTCGAACGCGAATTTTTGGGTGAACTGGCGCAAAAAGCGCGTTTCCTGGTCGAATCCGACCGCCTGTACAAAACGCTGTTTAATTCCATTTCGCACGAATTGAGGATTCCAATAGCCACGATTATGGGCGCGTCCGATTCGTTGCTGAATTCACCCCACCCCGGAAATGTTCAGTCAGCCTTATTCAACGAAATATTCACCGCCTCACTTCGGCTCAACCGGTTGATCGAAAATCTGCTCAATATGTCGCGGCTCGAAAGCGGACAACTTTCCGTTCGACTCGATTGGTACGACATGAACGATTTGGTAAATAACGTGGCCGATGAGTTGGCTGATGAGTTAAAGCCCTTTTCGCTGGTGGTCTCCATCCCCGACGATATGCCGCTGGTTAAGATCGATTACGGCTTGTTGGAACAGGCCTTGTACAACCTGATATTTAACGCCTCGCAATACGCCCCTGTGGCTTCAAATATCGAACTAAGCGTTCAATACAGCAAAGGCACTTTGGTCATTCAGGTAAAGGACCACGGCCCCGGATTTCCGGAAGAAGCGATAGAGAATGTATTTAAAAAATTTTTTAGGGTCGATGGCAGCAAAACCGGCGGACTGGGTTTGGGCCTGTCGATTGTTAAAGGATTTGTTGAAGCCCACAAAGGAAGCGTAACTGTTGAAAACAGAGAAAGCGGAGGATCGGAATTCACCATAAAAATACCTACCGAAAATCCTGATATTAAAAATTTACAACTCGACAACGAATGAACGAGAACGAAACCATACTGATTATTGATGATGAATTACAAATCCGGCGGTTGCTCGAAATTACCCTTTCGGCCAACGGGTATAAGATTCTTCAGGCCGGAAACGGGAAAGACGGACTGGTTGACGCAGCCACCCAACATCCTTCGTTAATTATTCTGGACCTCGGGTTGCCTGACATTGACGGGCAGGAAATTTTGAGGAAGCTGCGCGAATGGTTTTTCAAACCGATCATTGTGTTGTCGGTACGCAGTTCCGAAGAAGACATCATCAGGGCATTGGATAACGGCGCAAACGATTACCTGACCAAACCTTTCCGAAGTGGAGAATTGCTGGCCCGAATACGGGCTGCGATTCGCGCCGGAGAGAATAAAAACGATGCTCCCGTTTTAGAATTTGGTTCGTTGAGCATTGATATGCTTAACCATGTTGCCCGCAAAAACAAAGAAATATTAAAACTCACCACCACCGAATTTGCGTTGCTCTGTCTGCTGGCAAAAAACCAGGGAAGGGTGCTTACGCATCAATACATCCTGAAAGAAGTTTGGGGGTACGGCTACCTCGAACAAACCCAATACCTGAGAGTTTTTATTGCCCAACTCCGAAAAAAAATAGAAGACAACCCTTCCAAACCAACACTTCTGATCACAGAATCGGGTATTGGCTACCGCTTTGGAGATTAGTTGCCCAATCAGTTGGTACCAGGCAAAAAAAAGGCCCGGTCAAAAAGACCGAGCCATTAAATACCTTATCTTGAAACTATTCCCATTTAATGGTTTTCGAATCGAGCGTAATAAACTGAAGGTTGTTTGCCTTATCAGTTGTTACTCCGGTTTCGGCCTTCACACCAAGTAATTCAACTACATAATTGGTATTTGCAACCGGTGTTTTTCCGGCAGCCCATCCTGAAGTTGATGCGCCAAATTCATATTCGGCCTTATCCGAAGCAAGGAAATTGCTGGAGAATAAAAGTTCTGCCTTATTGGCCGAATAGAATTTTACCACATAAGCATCACAACCGGTGATTTTGTCCCAGGTGGTTTTAAGTTTCTGGCTGGCCATTGCGGCAGTTTTAATGGTGATCGGAGCTAATTTTTCGTCACCAACGGCATCTTTAACTGTGATTTTTTCGTCGCTTGTTGATGTAATCTCAAAAGTGTAATCGCCTTTTGGAGGTAGCGCCACCGTGTAATCACCAGCTTCCATCTTGAACATGTATTGGCGTTTGTCTGCCGTTGCAGTCAACTGGTAAACTTCAGGTGTAGTTCCGGGGCCCGAAACTTTAACCGACTTCAGTTCATAATTAGAAGTTGCATAAATAATAAGGCCATATCTTAGGCCGGCATCCGTTTTATTATCCTGAACAATAACATCAACCACGGCCTGAAGTGGAACCGGATCATCATCTTGGCATGAAACCAGCGTAAAAGCACCAATCGACAAGCAAAGAATGCCTGCAAATAATTTTCTGAAATTTTCCATTTTTAATTACTTTTGAATTGTTATAAAAAATTACCGGACTATTCCGGTTGTTTTAACAAGAACCGTCCGTGGGGGGCGGTTCTTTTGTTTGTTAGAAGATGATGATGGCATGGCGATGGTTGCGTTGCCTTTTCAAAAAAGATGGTATCCTGCAACAAAATTCAGGTCGGTAAATAACCGCTAAGAATTCATGTTCAACCATTAACACCGATGATTCCGGCCTTATTTTTTTTCTGAAAATTATACCTGAAGAGAGCCTTTTGCTCCATCGTTTTGCAATTCTACAGCGGATTTACGTGTTTGCATTGCCGCTTAAGCTCAGATTCCCCTTTTATATTGGACGCTGGTTGTGGGATACAACAATTGTTGAAGTTCCGCTTTGGCATCGGAATTCCCGTTGATCAGATTTTCGAATTGCTTAATGATAGTGGTTTTATTGGTTTGAGCTGGTGTGCCGGTTTTTACATCCCGCAAATCAACCAGAAAAGAAGAAAAAAGATACTTCACATCGGCAACGATATCAGTATTCAGGAAATTTGCATCATGGTAAACCTCCGGATAATTTCCCTTCGATTTTTCCAGCCAGATTGTTTCGTTTTTCAGGTTGGTAATTGTGGCCGATTTCCCGCAATGCGGAATACAGCTTTCATCCATTTCCTCTTTGCCGCATCCGGTAACCTGATGAAACAAACATTGACGGCTCGTCATCAGCCCAATAGGGTGATAAATACTGTAGTATAGTTTAAAATCCTCAGGTTTATGCAGTTGCCTGATCTGAGCCTGGTTGATCTCATTCGAAATAAATGCGCCGCTACAGTTAGGTTGTTCTTTTAAACATTGCAAACTGTACGAATTCACCACATTCAGGAACGGCCCTGCAATCCAGTCAATACCACATTTTCCCGCTTCGTATGCAATTCCGGTATTGTTGGTTACAATTAATTTAGGGCGTAACTGTTGTAAAAATTCCACCGCAGTGCTGTAGTCTTCGTCAATTAAAACCGAAGGAAACCAAGGGATCAGATTTTCGTTTTTCCTGAAAAGATCGACATACACGGCACATTCATTTTTAAAGCTATCCGGAAGCCGAAAATAAACATCCGCCTGGGTTTCCCGACAGAGATACAAGTCCTTCGGTGAAGACATCAGAACTGAAAGCGATGGTTTAATCTCTGTACGTTCCGGTTGCCTGAAAGCAGGAATATGAACAGGATCAATCATTTCCCTGAAATCGTTCAGAATAAACAATAGTTGTTTTTTAAGTGCGGTCAGCTCTTTAAACGGCAGATAAACATTGGATTGGAGATCGTCGAGTATCAGCTTTTCGATGTAATATCCGGTGTCGTTGATGGCTTTCAGTCGCTTAAATACCTGCGCATAATCCAAAGGTTCGGTACCGGTATCAGCCAAATTAACTGCTGAAATCACCTCAAACGAGGTATCCGGAGTTTTTACCTTTACGTTTAAAGTGGTGCCGCATGCTCCTGAAATACGGATTATCAGCGGAACTTTGGCTACACTCATCTGCTTGATTTTACTTTCCACCGACGTTTTAATTTCTTCCTTTTCGTCGTACAATCCGATCCTGCCCTCCTCCAATTGATTGTCTGAAGTGTAGTCATTCACATCAGAAAGATGCTGAATGGAATGATCTCGCGGATGGTCAATAAACATATCCTTATTGAGATTTCCCTTCAGGTAGCCATTCGAAAAATTGCGGTTAAAAACCTTGTACAAATCGCTGTTATCGGTCAGCAGTTCGTTGTTTTCGTATAAACTGCGAAGCTGCTTTCGCCAACTGTTGACGACCGTATGAACGTAATCGTACTTTTTAATCCGACCTTCAATTTTAAGCGAATCAACCCCGGCCTCGGAGAGTTCCCGTAGATCGGACCAGGCCGAATTGTCTTTCAGGTTGAGCGGATAATTTTTGCCGGCCGGAGTTGTGAGATACCTATCACGGCAAGGCTGACTGCACCGTCCGCGATTTCCGGAGTTTCCGCTTTGCACCGAACTGAGGTAACAAATGCCCGAAAAAGAAAGGCAGTACGAACCATGCACAAATACTTCGGTTAATACCTGGTTTTGATGGGCAACTGCGGTTAAGGTCTTTATTTCGCCAATGTTTAATTCTCTGGAAAGGTTGATACGCGAGGCATTCAGCCGATTGAGAAACCAGATCTGCCCTTCGTTATGGGTCGTTAGCTGGGTTGAAGCATGTATCTTTAGGCTTTTATAATAGCGAGACAACAGGTAAAACAAGCCCAAATCCTGAACAATTACCCCGTCGATACCGGTATTTACCAGCTTATTCAGCAGACTGATCAATGCGGGGATTTCGTTATCAACAAAAATGATATTTAGCGTCAGGAAAATCCGGCAATCGTGTTGATGTGCCAGTCTTAAGATGCCCGGTAATTCGTCGAAACTGATATTGGCCGCACGATTTCGGGCATTAAATTTATCCAACCCGCAATATACCGCATTGGCACCAGCCAGAATAGCGGCTTTAACTGAATCCACATCACCACCCGGCGCTAGTAATTCCATTTAGTTTTTGTTAGCAACGGCCTCTTTATTCATTCATATCGCTTCAGACTTAGTTTCATCATTTTGTCTGTCTGCTCTTCATTTCCCAATTTAAAAATGTGCTTGTCAAACTCAACGAAACCATTTTTCGTGTAGAAATTTATGGCTCTTCGATTTTCTTCCCAAACACCCAACCAAACATAGTCCACATTTTTCTGTCTGGCAATCTGTAAAGCTTTGTCATAAAGTAATTGCCCTACGCCTTTTCCATGAAATTCTTTTAACACATAAATCCGTTCAATTTCAAGGGCATTTCCGTCCTGTAATTCGGTCTGTGCTTGTCCAAAGTTTAGTTTTAAGTAACCTATCACGTTCTTGCCAATTGTTGCAAAATAAAATTCAGAACTCTTGTTATTAAATTCAGCAGTTAATTTTTCTACAGAAAAATATTCATCCAAATATTTTGTCATATTTTCTTCAGTATTAACTGATGAAAAGGTTTCAGAAAAGGTTTGTCTGCCAATTTTTTGTAATTGATCAATATCGTTTTGTGTTACTTGTTTTATGTCCAGGTTTTCCATTTTAGTGCGATACTGCTTTTAGTCCAATGACAGAACCAATTAAAGTGGTTATGAAAAGTAATCGCAGAAAGGTTGCAGGTTCTTTAAATACAAAAATTCCTACCAAAACGGTTCCAACTGCTCCAATTCCTGTCCAAACCGCATAAGCCGTTCCGATTGGTAAAGTTTGAGTTGCTTTAATTAAAAGTCCCATACTGATAGTAAGGGCGACAAGAAAACCAACATACCACAAATACATTTCGTTTCCTGTGGTTGTTTTCGCTTTTCCTAAACAGAAAGCAAAGGCGACTTCAAATAAGCCTGCTACAATTAAAATAATCCAGTTCATTTCTTTTATTTCTGTGTCTTTTGGGTGCCGGCAACTACGGTATAAAAATCGTCAGGATTTAAGTAATCCTGAGCCAATTCGAGCAATCGGGCTGCCGTTAGCTCGTGAAGGGTTTGCAAATATTGGTCGTAAAACGAATAATCCAGATTAAAATCGTCGATGGCTTTAAAACTTCCGGCCAGGGCGAAAGGCCCATCGAAATCGCGCAGGAATTCGCCCAAAAGGTAACTTTTTACGGTTTCAAGTTCGTTCTCCGAAATGAGTTCGGTTTGCAAACGGCGCATTTCGGCAGCAATCTCTTTCAGGGTAGGTTCGATGTACTCGTTACCCACTTCGGTTGAAATAACCATATAACTGGCGTGTTTCAATGTCAATACAAAACTGCCAATTCCGTAAGTGTATCCTTTTTCTTCGCGGATATTGGCCATCAGCCTCGATCCGAAATAGCCACCCAAAATAGTTACCAAAACCGACAACGCATGAAAATCGGGATGCGATTTGGGCACCCAGAATTTACCTACCCGAATAGCTGACTGCACTCCATTGGCTTTTTCGGCGTGGTGGTATTTTTGCAGATCAGGCTGAAATGAGTGCGGAATGTCGGGCTCCACTTCACGCTGCCAGTCGGTTCCGCCAAAATGTCGATCGAGCAAACGAAGCACGTCCCCATCAACCTTTCCGGCCACAATAATGCGGCAATTTCCGGAGTGATAACGTTGCCGGTAAAACTGCACCAGCATGTCGCGGGTTATCGTATCAAAATCTTCGAGTTTATTGTTGATGGCATACGGATGGGCTTTGCCAAACAATACCTGCGTAAATTTCTTCTGGCAAAGGGTGCGTACTTTTTCGTTTTCGAGCAAAAACTTCTGCTTGTTTTTGTCGATGAGCACCTGCAACTCGTGCTCCGGAAAAACAGAACGTTTAACCAAATCTTCGGTAACTTCCAGTATGGCAGGCAAATGTTTGCCCAAACTTATCACATTTATAAATCCGTAATTCTGATCGGCAACCAACTGAAGATAAGCGCCGTAGAAATCGAACCGTTCGGCAATTTCAGCCGCAGTAAAGTTTTCAGCACCTTCTTCCAGCATCGAATTACAAAGACTGGCTACCAGATTTTCCGGCTGGAACCAGGTTCCGGCATCGAAAATAAAATCAATTTTAACGACATCCTGCGAACCGGCATTCACAAACGAAACCGGGATGCCGTTGGAGAGCTGCCGTTTTTCAGCCTGAA
Organism: Prolixibacteraceae bacterium; assembly: GCA_019459525.1. GTDB lineage: Bacteria > Bacteroidota > Bacteroidia > Bacteroidales > Prolixibacteraceae > Aquipluma. Next base: position 48,133 of record JAIBEY010000069.1, on the reverse strand, counting down.
CAATATCAATGTGTTCGATAGGATTAACTTCGGGTGCTATGGTGCGATTGAGCATAGTTTATTTTTTAGCCAGGTAATTAATAACCGAACAATTTTCGGGACGGAAGAGTTGTTGAGCCACTTCCTGTATATGTTTGGGAGTAACAGCACGATAACTGTCGGATTGTGTATTGATGAGGTTGGCATCCTGCAATATTTCGTTGGTAGCCAGGTTCATCGCTTTGGTCAGGTAATTCATTTCGCCATAAACAATGTTGGCTTCCATTTTATTCTTTACCTTTTCCAATTCGTATTCCGAAACCAGTTCCTGCTTCATCCGGTCGAGTTCCACTTCAATGGCTTTACGTGCCGTTTCGAGCGAAACACCGTTGCTGGGTTTTCCTGAAACCACAAATAATCCGGGCTCGTAATCACCTGAAAGGTAGGCGTCCAGTTCGGTAAACAGCTTTTCTTTCTGAACCAGATTTTGATACATCCGCGACGAATTTCCGTTCGATAGTACGTCCGACACCAAATCGGTGGCATAATAGCGGGCATCTAGCCGGTCGACCATATGGTAAGCCATGTAAATCATATCATTCGGCACATCGCGCTCCACTGTAAGTTCCCGCTGGGCAGTTTGTTCAGGTTCCTGCGGAATATTTCGGGCTTTTACATTCCGGTTCGGAATCGGGCCAAACCAGCGCTCGGCCAACTTCAGGATATGATCGAATTCCACATCGCCGGTAACGACCAATACAGCATTATCCGGAGCATAATGGCTAAAGAAAAAATCTTTAACCTGTGGCATGGTCGCTTTTTCGATATGACTGATTTCTCGACCGATGGTTGGCCACTGATACGGATGAACGGTATAGGTTAGCTGGCGGAGCAAGGGCCACACATCGCCATAGGGCTGATTGAGATAGCGCTGTTTGAACTCCTCGATTACCACATTGCGCTGAACATCCAGGCTCGATTTCGAAAAAGCCAGTTCGAGCATCCGGTCCGATTCGAGCCAAAAGCCGGTTTCGATATTGTTTTTAGGCAAAGTCAGGTAATAATTCGTCAGGTCGTTCGAGGTAAACGCATTGTTGTCGCCACCAGCTTTTTGGAGCGGTTCGTCGTACAACGGAATGTGTTTCGATCCGCCAAACATGAGATGTTCAAATAAATGCGCAAACCCCGTGCGATCGGGATGCTCGTCGCGCGAGCCCACATTGTAGCAAACATCCATCGCCACCATCGGGGTAGTTTTATCCTGATGTACAATCACCGTTAATCCGTTTGCTAATTTCGTTCGTTCAAAATGTATCATAAATGAGTTTCAAGTTCAAAGTTTCAAGTTCAAGGTCCGCCGCTAAGACTTCAGTGAGAGTTCAGTCGAACGCTTGCCGAAAGCCAGTCCTTCAGAATTCAAATGGGCTGGTATTCATTTTTAGTTTGGCTTGCCGATATTCCTGAAGCAGATTTTTCATGATCGTTTCAACCGGAAGCACTTCGTTGATGATCGACGAAACCTGCCCAATTTCCAGTTCACCTTCATCCAGATCACCTTCAAACATACCTTTTTTGGCACGACCGCGCCCCAATAAAGCACTGAGTACAGCGCCATCAGCGCCTTCCTGTTCCAGTTTATTCACTGCCTGAAAAAAATCATTTTTTATCAGCCTCACCGGCCCCACTTTTTTCAGTGCCAGTTTGGTATCGCCTTCATTCAGGCCAGTTACCAGCTTTTTAAAATCCGGATGAGCCGACGATTCTTCTGAAATGGCGAACCGCGATCCGATCTGAACACCATCGGCGCCCAAAGCCATGGCAGCCAGCAGCGCACCTCCAGTCCCGATACCACCGGCAGCCATCAGCGGAAGAGATGTTCCTTTACGAACCGCGGGAATCAAAGTCATCGTCGTAGTTTCCTCTTTCCCATTGTGTCCACCGGCTTCAAAACCTTCGGCAACAATGGCATCCACTCCGGCTTCCTCACATTTCAGTGCAAAAGCAGAACTGGCAATTACATGGGCTACTATTATCCGGCGTTCTTTCAACCATGCAGTAAACTTTTTAGGGCTTCCTGCCGAAGTGAAAACGATCGGCACTTTTTCTTCAGCAATAATGTTGAGAATCGTATCTAATTCCGGATAGAACAAAGGAATGTTTACCCCAAAAGGTTTATCGGTTGCCAATTTGGTTTTCTGAATGTGTTCGCGAAGAGTTTCCGGGTGCATGGAACCAGCGCCAATCAGTCCCAATCCGCCATGATTACTTACAGCGGAAGCCAGCCGCCAGCCGCTGCACCAAACCATTCCGCCCGAAATTATGGGATATTTAATGCCGAAAAGTTTACAAATCCGGTTTTCCATGTTAAAACTATTTTGCTGAAATCCGGTGCAAAGGTAGGAATTTCGATGATGGATAAATTTATATTGCCTAAACAAAATGAATATCCGGTCGTGTGCCTAATTTGAAAGACGGTTTGTCAATTGCTCAACAGACCTTGTTCGCTAAACTCATTAGCTGGAGTCGCTTTTCAACATTTCTAACTGAAACGTTTTGAGTATTCAGGAACAAAAAAATTATGCTTCCTCGATAATTACTTTTTCGAGTTCGGTGGTAAGCTGTACAAGCGATATTTTGTGCATCAATTCGCCGTGCTGAGCCAGTGAAATGGTTCCCTTTTCTTCGGAAACAACAATAGCCAAGGCATCAGTAACTTCCGAAACGCCCACTGCAGCGCGGTGCCTAAGCCCAAGATTGGGATCAAGATCGTGCCGTTCGCTTATCGGGAGAATACAGCGTGAAGCTGCAATCCGGTTGCCTAAAATAACCATTGCCCCATCATGAAGGGGCGTGTTTTTGAAGAAAATAGTTTCGATAAGCGCCGAAGAAATGCGGGCATTCATTTTCTCACCGGATCGAATAATGTCTTTTAATTCTGAATTATGTGGAATAATGATGAGTGCACCTGTTTTGGAACGGGCCATGTTATCACATGCCCGAACTATTTCTTTGATTTGCAAATTGGTCGTTGGCTTGAGCTTTTCCGAGGCAAAAAGTTTTTCGAGCCCAAAGCTCCGGCTGACCTGATAATTGGTACCTATAAGCAGCAAAAACCGTCGGATTTCCTGCTGAAAAACAACAATTAAAGCCAACACCCCCACCCCGATAAACTGCCCCATTAAGGTACTTAGCAGTTCCATATTCATGGCCTTAACGACCAGCCAGGTAACGTAAACCAGAAAAATACCGATGAAAATACTGAATGCAATGGTGCCTTTGATTATACGGTACATTTGGTAAAGAAGCAATGCAACCAGCAATATATCAACAACATCCAGCACTCGTATGGTGATAAATAAATTCATAGCAGAATAGTAAAATTTCAGTTTATTAAATTACTGAAAAAGATCTTCTGAAAGCTAACCTTATTCTGTAGTTGAACGAACCATATTCATGATCCGAACAGCTTCAACGGCTTCGCGTACATCGTGTACCCGCAAAATATCGGCACCGCCCATCAATGCCAGGGTATTCACCACCGAAGTGCCATTGAGCGCTTCATCAGTATTACTTCCCAGTAGTTTTGAAATCATCGACTTGCGCGACACACCAACCAAAAGCGGCAACTGAAATACCTTAAAAGAATCGAGCCTGTTCAGGAGTTCGTAGTTATGTTCGAGCGTTTTTCCAAACCCAAATCCTGGATCAATAATTACATCTTTCACACCAGCCTTAGTCAGTTTCTTGACACAGTCGGTAAAAAACATGGAAATATCACGAATAATGTCCTCATATTCCGGATTCTCCTGCATTTTGAGCGGGGTACCCTGCATGTGCATCAATATATACGGAACACCCAGCTTACCAACGGTTTCATACATATGCACATCGAAGTTTCCACCCGAAACGTCATTCACCATACATGGTCCGCAATCTTCAATAACTTTTAGCGCAACCCACGAACGATAGGTATCAATAGACACAAACGCATTCGGGAAAGCCTTTTTAACTGCTTTAACAGCCGGCAACAGGCGGTCAATCTCATCTTTGGTCGAAATAGCCTCTGACCCCGGTTGCGTTGAAAGAGCGCCAATATCGATAATCGTTCCGCCTTGCTCCAGAATTTCTTCAGCCCGTTTCAGGACTTTCTTCTCCGTTTTATACTTTCCACCGTCAAAAAAAGAATCAGGAGTAACATTTAAAATACCCATAACTACCGGTTTTGTCAGATCAAGTAACCGCCCGTTAAGGTTTATGGTATTCTTGCGTTTCAGAAATTTTGTTGCAGTTGATGTGATGAGCATACGATAAAGGTTAGACCACTAAAAAACATGTTTAACACAAAAGTAAAATAAAATGCAATCAAAGTACATATTAATTTTACATTTAACCAATTGATTTCCGGAAAGAATTTCCAGTCTTTCAGGCCTGTTCTATATAGGGTTGATTAGAAAAAAGCACCTTTAATGTTGTGGATTCAGTATAAAAGGATGGTTAACCGAATATGCTAAAGTAGAATAAATTTAGTACTTTTATGCCTCGAAAAATTACGATAATCATGGATAAAACAAGCCAGCAATACGATCATGTGATAACTGTTTGTCAGGATATTTTCACCAAGAAAATGAAAGATTACGGCATCGCCTGGCGCATATTGCGTCCGAGTTCGATGACCGACCAAATCTACATTAAAGCTCAGCGCATCAGGAGTATCGAGCAAAAAGGAGTCAGCAAAATTGATGAGGGTGTTCGCTCCGAATATATCGGCATCGTCAATTACTGCATCATGGCCTTAATCCAACTGGAAAAAGGCACTTCGGAAAACGATGACCTTACCCAGGAAGAAACGCTGAGTTTGTACCTTGGTTATTTTAACGAAGCCAAAGTGCTGATGCTGGATAAAAATCACGACTACGACGAAGCCTGGCGCCATATGCGGATGAGTTCGTACACCGACCTGATTTTAATGAAACTCAACCGAACCAAGGTAATAGAAGACAATCTGGGCAAGACGATCATCTCTGAAGGCATTGAAGCCAATTACCTCGACATGATCAATTATGCCGTTTTTGCGTTAATTAAGATTGAATTCTAAATTTTACGTTCATGTTCAAACATATTTCGCGCATTTTGCTTGGCCTTACTTTTATTTTTTCGGGCTTTGTTAAAGGAATTGACCCGTTGGGTTCGACCTACAAATTCACCGATTATTTTAACGCTTTCCAGATGCCCTGGTTGACCGACCTGGCTTTTGCGCTGGGTATTTTTCTGGCAGCAGCCGAATTTCTTCTGGGTACTGCGTTTCTCTTTAATTTTTTCATCCGCATAACCAGTTGGTTCATGCTGGCTTTCATGGTGTTTTTCACCGGACTCACCCTGGTGATAGCCCTTACCAACCCGGTTACCGATTGCGGTTGTTTTGGCGATGCACTCATCATTACCAACTGGCAAACATTTTACAAAAATATCGTATTACTGGCTTTGGCCATTTTCGTTTTCATGCAGCGTAAAAACTTCAGGAGCAAAAACGGACCTGTACTTTCGGTTGCCATGACAGGTATGACGATGGTTTTTTATTTCTACCTGGTTAGCTATTCCTACCATCATCTGCCAATTATTGATTTCAGCCCGTATAAAGTTGGGGTGAATATTCCGGAAGCGATGAAAGTTCCGGAGGGAGCTGCCAAAGATATTTACGAAAACAACCTGATATATAAGAACCTGAAAACCGGCGAAGAAAAGGAATTCACAGAAGCCAATTATCCATGGCAAGATACGCTCAACTGGAAATTCGTAAAAATGGCTGAGCAAAAACTGGTTCAGAAAGGATACAAACCGCCCATTCACGATTTCAGGATTGAGACCCCGGAAGGCGAAGACATCAAAGACTTTTTCCTTTACGACGAAAAAGGGACGTTCGTTGTTGTGGCTTACAACTTGCAAAAATCGGACAAAGAAGGAATGGAAAAGATTGCCCAATTTGCCGTAGAAGCAAAACAAAAAGGGTATAATTTTATTGCTTTAACGGCTACTTCGCCCGATAATATTGATGCATTTAAAGCAGAAACAGGCGCTGATTTTGATTTTTTCAATACCGACGAAATTACGTTGAAAACCATTGTCCGCTCCAATCCGGGCCTGCTGCTTCTGAAAAAAGGAACCATTGTCGGGAAATACCATTTCAATACGATTCCCAAACCCGAAGAATTGGAAGATCAGATTCCAAAGTAAAATACTAAACACCGGATTTTAACGTTCGGTTAAAAAGCTGAATCCAGAGAACTATGCGCAAACTTCTTACCCTGATTGTTCTTCATCTGATTTTTTATCCACAGGTTTTTGGCCAGATCGGTGGCGAATCAACCTACGATTTCCTAAACCTCACGAACTCGGCTCGTATGGCGGCTTTGGGCGGCAATCAGATTGCCATAAACGACTCAACCGACCTGAATGTTTCGTACAACAATCCTTCGCTGCTGAGATCGGAGATGAAGAACATGCTGACGTTAAATTATGTCGATTATTTTGCCGGAGTCAATTACGGTTATGCGGCTTATTCGTTCGGGACTCCGTTGCCGGGAAACTTCGCGGTGGGAATGCACTACATCAACTACGGAAAATTTATTGAGGCATTGCCCAATGGTGAAAAAACAGGGGCGACATTCAACGCAGCCGAATATGCGCTGAATATGATCTGGGCTAACGAAATTAAGTTGAATTTTACGCGAAACGATTCGTCGCGGGTTTCGGGCACCAACAGCCTGACTTACGGCGTTAACCTGAAACCGATACTCTCTTCTTTTGAGAATTACCAGTCGATAGGTATTGCGGCTGATTTGGGTGTTAGTTATTTCAGCAAGAGTGGTTTGGCTGTTGCGTCGCTCGTTGCCCGAAATATTGGGACTCAAATCACCACGTATTACGAAGGAGCCGAACGCGAATCAATCCCTTTCGACCTTCAATTCGGGATTTCGCAAAGGCTGCAACATGCCCCCATACGGTTTGCTGCTACCATGCAACACCTGCAAAAATGGGATTTAGCACAAGCGGAAGAAGATGACTCGGGCACGACCACCGTACTAAGAGAAGAGAACTTTACAAAAAAATTTATGCGGCATCTGGTCCTTGGGGTCGAGTTACTTCCGTCACCCAATTTCACCATCCGGGCGGGTTATAACCACCAGATCAGGCAAGAATTGCGTTTGGACGAAAAAATGTCAACGGTAGGTTTTTCCTGGGGTTTTGGGCTTCGGATCTCCCGTTTCCACATTAATTACGGGTCGGCCCGTTACCACCTGGCCGGATCGAGTAATATCATCTCCATTGCATTGAACCTGAATGACGGAATCAGACGGAGATAATCATTTAGTTATTAGCTAAATACAGACTAACAAACTGGCCCATAAAAGATACATCTTTACCCATGTTCAAACAAAAACGATCGCTGATAAAAATCACTGGATAAACCGAATATCCTGCCTTTCTTTGTGTTTCCGTAAAAAAAAATCATATGACCTTTGTTCCGAACGATAAAATTTTCAGCCTCAAGTGGTTTAAAGATTACAGCTTAATTGTAATCGGCTCGTTTATACTGGCGGTTGGGTTCGTTTACTTTATTTCGCCTCATCGCATTGTTCCCGGTGGAGTTTATGGAATTGCGATTGTGGTGCATTACATGACTGTAGGCATGTTTTCGTTCTGGCCTGAAGGCATACCGATTGGATTATTCGGGTTGGTACTCAATATTCCGCTTACCATCGCCGGTATAAAAATACTGGGGCCACGCTTCGGCATAAAAACGGTAGTGGGGTTTGTACTTTCTTCTGTTTTTATGGATGTTATCACTTACCTGCGTGTGGATGGAGATGCCCCGCTTGTACCCGATGTATTGCTTTCGTGTGTGTTTGGTGGCGTCCTTATCGGGTTCGGACTTGGACTGGTTTTTAAGGCGCGGGCAACTTCCGGAGGATCGGACATTATTGCTATGATCATTGCCAAATATACCCGTATGCAACTGGGTCAACTGATGATTTATGTCGATTCCACCATCGTATTGCTCAGTTTGGTAGCCTTTAAAGACTGGCAAATTCCACTCTATTCGTGGGTAGTTATTTACATTACCGGAAGGGCAATCGACCTGGTGCTGGAAGGTAGCGACTACAACAAAGCACTGATCATTATTTCAGAAAAACACGAAGAAATCAGGCATAAAATACTTATCGACCTGGAACGTGGCGGAACATACCTGAAAGGAACCGGCATGTTTACCGGAAACGAAAAACAGATCATTTATACCGTAGTTAGCCGACGCGAAGTAGCGATCCTCGAAGAGTTCATCAATACGATTGATCCCGACGCATTTATTACCGTTATGGATACTCATGAGATTCTGGGAGAAGGGTTTCAATCGCTCAAGCACAAGGTTGCAGATTAACTAAAGTTCGAAATTTCAGGCTTCAGATTCCAGATCGTAATCTTTGTTAAATTTCACGGTTATTGGTAAAATTTACATTTTCCTTTCCGGTTATGGGTTAGTATTTTCTTAAATTTGGTTTTGTCCAGGTTTTGAAAATTTCATCAACCATGAAGCGTTTTTTACTGTTGTTTTTTATTCTTTCCATTGGCTTCTTTCAGCTAAAGGCCCAAAAAGTAGGACTGGTTTTGAGTGGTGGCGGTGCAAAAGGGCTTGCACACATTGCCGTTATTAAAGCGCTCGAAGAAAATGGTATCCCGATTGATTATATTGCCGGAACATCAATGGGCGCTATTGTGGCGGGCCTGTATGCAGCAGGCTATTCGGTCGGGGAAATGGAACAGCTTTTCAAATCGGAACAATTCAAATTTTGGTCAACGGGTAAAATTCAGGAAGAGTACCGTTACTATTACCGTAATCTGGAGGAAGATCCATCGTGGCTCGAACTCGACCTGATGAAAAAGGAAGACAAACTGAAGATTATGCCACCAACCAACCTCATTCCCGAAGAGCAAATGGATTTTGCTTTCATGGAGATGTTTTCGTCGGTAACGGCTATAAACAAAGGAGATTTCAACAAGTTATTTGTACCGTTCTTCTGCATTGCCACCGACGTATATAACAACCGCGAAATGGTGCTCCGACAGGGCGATTTGGGCGAAGCCATTCGTGGCTCGATGACATTCCCACTGTATTTTAAGCCCATTGAAATTGATGGCTCGCTGGTTTTTGATGGCGGGATCGTCAACAACTTTCCGGTCCAGAATATGAAAGAGCTTTTTAATCCGGATATCATCATCGGACACAATGTGGCCAATAATCCGGAAAAGCCGGATCCGGATAATGTGATGGCACAGATCGAAAATATGATCATGCAAAAAACGGAGTACAAAATCGACCCCAAAGATGGATTCCTCATGGAAACCACCTTTAATAATATTGGGCTGCTCGACTTCAGAAAGATTGACCTGATCGAAAAAGCGGGTTACGAAACGGCAAACAAACATATCGAAAGCATTAAGCAGCGGGTTTCACGTAGAATCAGGCCCGACGAACTACAGCAGAAGCGACATCAGTTCAACATGAAGAAACCGCAGTTGATTTTTCAGAATGTTCAGATTGAAGGCGCCGAAGACGCCATGCAGCGTAAGTTTATTATCCAAAGCCTGAAACACAACGCCAATGTGATTGATATCAGGGAACTCAAAAAAGAATATTTCAAATTGGTTGCCGATCACCAGATAAAATCACTGCGTCCGGTTTCGCGCTACAACCCCGAAACTGGTTATTTCGATCTACATTTGGTTTTAAAATCGAACAACCCGATGCAAATTAAATTTGGAGGAAATATATCAACCCGTCCGATCAATCAGGGTTTTTTGAGCGGCGATTACCGCATGTTTAAAGAACGATCCTATACCTTTAGCACCAACATGTATTTTGGTCGGTTCTACAGTTCGATAAAAGCCGGAACCCGCATTGATTTTCCGGCTTCCCTACCCTTCTATCTGGCCGGATATTTTACCCTTAACCGCTGGGATTATTACTCATCGACCACCGAATTCGTTTTTGAGGATGTCCGTCCTCCGTACATTATTCAGGGTGAAAGCAATTTCAGGACAGAATTGGGCTTTCCGGTAAAAACATGGGGGAAGATGACTTTTGGCGGATCGTGGTCTAACGCCAGGGACGAATATTACCTCACTGAATCGATCAAACTATCGGATACACCCGATCATACCACGTTTGACGCCTTGACAGCAACCACCAATTTTCAGTCAAATTCCTTCAACGACAAACAATATCCTACTGAAGGAATTGCAACAAGCATTACGTTGAATTATATTTCAGGAAAGGAAAAAAACAAGCCAGGCACTACCTCGAATCAATCTACTGATACACAATTCAGCCACGACTTTTATATCCTGAAAGGTAGTTACGACCGGTATTTTAAAATCAACAAACGTTTTACAATCGGATGGATGGGCGAAGGCGTTTTCAGCAATAAAAAGCCATTTACGAATTACGTATCAACCATACTTTCAGCGCCTTCATTTAACCCCATCCCACATAGCAAAACCCTTTACCTGAATAACTTTCATGCCAATAAATATGTAGCTTCGGGACTAAAAGGGATTTTTAACATTTCCGATCAATTGCATTTCAGGGCCGAAGCTTATGGCTTTGTCCCGGTTCGCGACATTTTAGAAACATCCAATTACATGGCTGTTTACGACGAAAAGCAATTCTCGTCCATCAACTTTATGGGTTCCGGGGCTTTTGTGTTTCATTCGGCTATCGGCCCTATAAGCCTTTCGGTAAATTACTACGAAAAAAGCCAAACCAAATTTTTTGCCATGCTGAATATTGGATACATTTTATTTAACCGAAAAGGCTATTAGAATAAAAACGTATTTTTGCCTTCCTGTTTGATTAACCAATAAAAAAATACAGATCATGTTAAAAGTAAATGAATATTTTGGCGGAACGGTAAAATCTATTGCCCTAGAAAATCTTGAAGGCGTTGCAACTGTTGGTGTGATGGAAGACGGAGAATATGAATTTGGGACCGGCACCATCGAACACATGACCGTAACCAGCGGAGTTCTGGATGTGATGCTTCCCGGCGAAACCGTTTGGACAACTTACCTGAAAGGTGAAACCTTTGTGGTTGAAAAAGATGTAAAATTTAAGGTAAAAGCCAACGGACAAGTGGCTTACTACTGTTTGTATGTATAGGCATTAAAAGAAAGTGTTCAGTCGCAGTGCTCAGTCGCAACTGAACTACTGAACACTGTAACTGAACACTTTCTATCCTATCTAAAGATACGGAGCCAGTATTTCTGCCATCGCACTGATCCATCGTGGCGAATCATTCAGGCTTTCAACCATCTGTAATTTTTCACCACCATTTTTTTCATACAATTCTTTGTACTCCCATCCAATCTCAACAGTGGTTTCCAAACAATCGGCTACAAATGCCGGAGCCACTACCAACACTTTTTTATTCCCTTTTTGCGCAAGCCCAATCAGATTTTGATCGGTGAACGGGGTCATCCAGTTATTCGATAAGCGCGACTGAAACGAAACGGAATACTGTCCCGGCTTCAGCCCCAACCTCGCAACCAACTCGCGGGTGGTTTGGTAACAAGTGGCTTTGTAACAAAACTTTCCAAATTCGGGCAACCTGGTTTCGCAATTACAGGTACGAATAGATTCGTCGGGGTGGTTCTTTTCCAGGTGACGGTTGGGCAACCCGTGATACGTAAATACCACATGGTCGTAATTTTCTGGTTGATAAGATTGTATCCGGTCGGTAAAAGCATCCAGAAAAGCAGGATGATCATAAAACTGGTTAATCGCGTGGATTTCAGGAATCGTATTCCATTTCCTTACTTCATCAGTCACAGCCTGAATGGCGGTACCGTTGGTTGAAGAAGCATACTGCGGAAACATAGGCAGAATAACCAGTTTGTCGTAATTTCCTTTCTGAATGGCAGCCAACGCTTTCCCTATCGATGGATTTCCGTAGCGCATGGCCATAAAAACATCGGCTTTGGAATCGAGTTCCTGCTGCAATTTATCCTGAACACTTTCGGAATAATACAGCAACGGCGAACCTTTGTCGGTCCACAAACGCTGATAGAGTTTGGCCGATTTGGGCGCACGAAAAGGGACGATAATCAGGTTGACCAGTATTTTCTGTAAAACCAGCGGGATATCGATGACCCGGCGATCGTTTAAGAATTCCGACAAATACCGTCGAACAGCTTTTACTGTGGGTCGATCGGGTGTTCCGACATTGATGAGCAATACCGCCGTTTTTTTATTCTCCATGTGTTGAGTTTACTTTATACCAATTTGTTGATTCATTACAACAAATCATTCAACAAATTGATCACGCCAAGCGCAAATATAAGGAATGCAAAATAAAATGAACTCACAACCAACCACGAGACATCGGCTAAAATCACGAACCGGTTTGTTAATCGTTGTTGCTAATTGGGCATATCTAAACTCACCCTAAAACCAGACGAACGATATTTCCCATTTTCGAATCCAGCCACAACATCCACATTCAGGAAAAAGAAAATGTGTTTTAGTCCGTACCCCACCTCGGTATAGTTTTTTATTTCCGGGGTAGAAAGGAAATTTACGAACACATTTTCTGAAATAGATGAATTTTTAATGATTGGTAACTGTTTCAGAATTAACCGCCTCGACTCCCAACCGACATGACCTTCGAGAAACGATTGGCGTGTTGAATATTCGTAAAAAGGCAACAGCCTGAAACTATTTTCGCTACTGTTGAAAAGGAAACCGGTGGGTTGTGTGTTAAAATGCTGATATTCCTCAAAATAAACCTTCGACGAATTCAGGAAGGTACCTGCGCTGACATTGTACGAAAAATGGTCATCAATCCCGAATTTTATCTTTTGGCGCATCCCAAACTTAACCAGGTCGAAGCGGGTGTCGCTCCCCAAAACTCCGGAAAATGCACCTTTATAAACCAGCGAATAAGTCGGATATTTACTGTCGGCATATACTTTTATATTGTTCCTGATCCGATAACGGTAGCGCGGAGTATATTCCAGCACCAACCGGCCAACCAGTGATTGGTGTTGCTCCAACTGCCAGGAAGATAAGGTATTATTTGCCGGAACATTGGGTTGAATCTGTTTATTGTCGTATTTGATTAACGAATAGGTGGAATGGTTTGCTAACGGGCTGTTTTCGCTGTAATCGAGCATAACATTCAGGTTCAGTCCGTTCGCCAGATCGCGGCTGGTTATGAACTTAAGGAAATCGCGCCGGTAAAACCGCTTGTAATTCTCTTCGAGCCAGATCGTATAAAAATCATTGGTCATGGTATTTAAACCCGAAATCCGGTTAAAATCGGCAGTTGTGGTTCCGGCAGAAACCGAAAACCAACTGTTTGTCAACCCGTTTAACCTCTGCTGGTACGAAAATTCGGCATCCAGCTTATTTCGTGCAATGGCATAAGCAAACGTTGGACTGAAACGTTTCATCTGCCCGGTACTGTCCGATTTATAATAGCTAAACGGCAACTCAATGCGCAGTCCGTCAACCGAGTTAAAAGAGAGTATGGTCGGGGTTATCAGGCCCGGGATGGTAAACCGCTCGTAACGCTTGATAGTGTCGATGGAATAATCGTACGTTTTGCCCACCACCACATGTTTGAATTTAAATTTTCGTTTCGAGTCGCGCACCGAATCCTGAAATTCGGGTTTGGCCGAAACAACCAGGAACGAATCCTTTTTAACGAAACTCACCTTCTCCGATTCGGTCAGCGGGATTGGCCTTAAAGTAGCCCAATACGCCGAATCGTTGTTTACCTGCTTTTGGCTAACCTGAAAAGTTGATTTTATCTCAAGCGGCTCCGGCGGACTGTTTCGTTCGGCCTCAGCCTCAATCATCCGGTTGAGTTTCACGGTTTCGCGGTTACTCAGTTCCGTTTTTTGCATCAACGCGTCAATACGCTTCTGCGCTTTCGATTTTTCCAGCAGTTGTTCAGCCTTTTTCTCTTCTGCCGTAAAATCTTCAACCATTTGCTGTTCCTGAAGTTGCTGAGTTTTCAGTTTATCCAGAAAGGTGTGGTCGAGCGCCGGATTTAATGTTGTTTTGTATTCGTTGATGGAAGCCACATACCGGAACTTCATCTTGAAACCCATTCCGGAGAAATCCATGTCGAAATCGAGACTCACCGGCATCCAGGTATTTTTGTTGACTTCGCCATAGACCTGGTGCACCTTTACATCGGTCATCGGGATATGCAGTTTCAGATCAGCCGAATGAATATTCCAAAACACATCGGCAATATAAATGTAGCCCGAAAACACATCGTTCCCGTTGGTTTTGGGAATCACTTTAATTTTGTTGATCGTCCGCCCCTGATCTTCGAAAACACCATCGAGCCTGAACCGATAAGCTTTTAACGCACTTTTTCCTACCGGGGAAACAACCCCATACTTGTCGGCTTCATACAAATTATTGGTAATCATGCTCATTGGTGAGGTATTGTTGTCTTTCCCGGAAGAACGCATGGCCAACACCTGCTGTTTCAATTTATCGGGTAATTCAAAATCGATTTTGCTCACCGTTTCCAGCACAAAAGCTTCATTCTCTTTCACGCCATCCTTTTTCATCTGTTTCTCAAACAGTTTCGGAATTTTATCGAACACCCCCGAACCTTTCAGATACACTTTGCACGAATATTTCGAAACCTGTTTCTGGTAATACGGAGCCAGGGCAATGGCCCGCCGCATAATGTAATAGGCCGGATCTTCGCCCGAAGCCAGCACTTTAATCTCCGGAATCTGGTAATCCTGGGTAACAAGCTGCACGTTAATTTCCTGGAACGTTTTGCCAATAGTCAGTTCGCGGGTTTCAGTTTGGTAGCCCAAATACTGAAACAAAACCTTCCAGCTTCCCTCCGGGAGTTTTAAATCGTACCGCCCTTCGATGTTGGAAGTGGTTCCGGTTGACAACTGCGGAATGTACACATTGGCAAACGGAATGGCCTCCCCTTGTGCATTGGTTATTCGGCCGCGAATGCCCTGTGCGGAAACTAAAGAAATGAGATTAAGGAAAAAGAAAAGAGGAAGTAGAATTCTTACAGTCATGCACAATGTATTTTTGGGAATGTATTGATCAAAAATAACGGAATTTTGATCAATAAAGTATTTCCAAAAGTTAACTATGGTTAAGTAAATCTAAAAAGCGGATTGGGGTGCTTCTGAGAAAATCCGGTCAAATTGCCCGAAACGGCCAAACGCGCAATAAATTATAGCCATCAAGTCCCACGAAAATGTGGCTAATCGGGATATTGAAGAACAAAGCTAGTGTTGTGTTAAGACTCCTATTTTTGTTTGAGACTGCTTCATCCTCGGTCCTCGTCTTCGCAGTAACGTCACTCCGAGGAGGTACAACGAAGGAGTCTAAACCGTAATTCCATTGTTAACACAACACTTGTTAGTGCGTTGAGGTTACACCCTAACTGGTAAAAGTACCAGCAAACCCAATTTAATCAATATGTTCCGGAGTCTAGTTGGCAACCTATATTGTAGAGTTATTATCAGGCATTTATCAATCGATAAAGTGTATGATAAAATCATCATTTCATCCCAATCAACCCATAAGGTATTTCGCATACTTATTATCCGATATTTTACAATCGACAAAATACATTGCAAAGTCGTAATCATATATCCTGAATTAAACAAAACACATCATAGAATTATCAGCCTATATGCTGCACACAACGCAGGCGAACATGGAATTAACTTCGGGGTCGAAAGATTGTTCAGGGGGATTTGCACCGGGGATAACAGATACTTTACCTGGGATAAAACACAATTCCAACTCGCCGAATATGGTCGAGTAACTCCGGGTTCTTGAGATGATGGAAAATAGAAAGATCGAAAGTATATGGCAGCAATAAATCATCGAGTTCCCACGAAATTTTATTCAGGATAGTTGGATCGAGCATCGATCCGACGAAGGTTAAATCAATATCAGAGGCCGCTTTAAAATTACCCTTTGCCCTTGAACCATAAAGAATCACCCTCTCGACCTCAGGATATTTCTGAAATATTTTGCAGAGGGCTTCAACTACTTCATCTTTTAATCCATAAATCATAGCTCTAGGTCAAAAAGACTTTGTTGATTGCCCGTTTTAAGTGTATCCATTTTCCGTCCAAATTCGGAAAACAAAGGATAATAAACCTGTATAATCTTCAGGATAATGGCATTGGCAGTTGCTTCATTGTAGGTGTGCGAAGTTTCATTCCGGCTTTTGATCATATCCATCCAACCTTCAGCCTCACTGATTAATCCCATTTTAAAAGCTTCGCGGGTAGCATCACGCGATCCGCTAATTTCATTATTCCCTTGATATTCGGCATAGTCTTTCATTACGTTCCAGGCTAATTGGTGAGTGTACTCAAACCGCTGAATTAACCCTTCTTTCAAAATCTCGCGATGCAATTCTCCAACGTTAATGGTATGACCGTAGTTATCCCCCTTCACCACTTCAACAGCAGCAACAAACTTCCGGAAAGCTTTCTGGAAATTCGAAAATCGTTGTTCCCAACGAATATCTTTTTGTTCTGCATTCATGATGTCTAAAATTTTAAACCTGTTATTTCCGATTGTGGTGCGGCAATTCCATCGGGATCTCGAACGAAATTTCAACAACTCCCTTAAATTCACCTTTTTCTATCCAGGGGGTTTGGTGAATCATTTTGTGGATACCGTTTTTTTCGATGGTATATGAATTGGTAATGGGTTCAACCAGCATCTTTTTCAAAAAAGTACGGGCCGGTTCCGGATGACAGTCTATCAGACTTTTACCTACAAGGCTCTCTCCCCCATCTTTATCAAATTGTTTCTTCGACCGGTCATTCATATAAACCACAATTCCTTCGCGGTCGCAAACCGTTATTGCACCCAAAAATCCATCCGTCCAGTTCATTACTATCGACTATTTTTCAGTTTTTTATTTCCTTTTGTCCTACGATGTTCTGCAAATACATTGTCCTGACTTTCCACGCTCCATCCCCCACGCCCTATGCGTTGTGGTGGTGCTGATAAAACCTGACCCAACCGATTTCGAACCGGTGCGGCAGACTGCCAGTCGGTTCTGCAACCACAATAGAAGCCGCATTCAGGTGCATTTTAAAAGCTGGAACGTTCTGGTTGAGGCTTAACATTTCGCGACCATTAATTTTCCAAACCAGCGAATGAGCCGACCATTCCAGGCTAAAGATGTAAAATTCACCTTCTTTCAGGCCCGAAATACTTTCACAGGCCGCCTGTATTCCATCAGCAGATTTAGACAGTAATCCAAGGCGGTTTTTCACGCCCATTTCAACCAGGTTTACCTGCGGTGTACTCTCTTCGCCCAGTAAATAAAGGGCATCAACCAGATTTTGTGCTGGCGCATATTTCACTTTGGCTTCCAGTAATCCGTGTTTCCACCATTCAACTCCAGCGGTTGAAACAATGCCTGAAGTATAATCAAATTCCTGTTCCACAAATCCGAACGGGATGCGCCATTGCATGCCTTTCGCGTTTTCTTTGCGCACTTCTATTTTCAGCGATTTTCCGTCAACCGAAACATTTCGGCCATCGGTAAACGCATGCAAATCGCCAACCTGCGAAAAGTTCTGGCCTAAAGACTGACTGGCCCAATGCGATTGGGTTTGCCATTTCTGTAAATCAAGTTTTCCGGTTTCAAAACGGTCCTCAAAAATCAGATTCCATTTTTTGAAAAAATCAAAAGCCGTTGAATGTTTATATTTCAGGTAAGTAACCAACTGCGGCAACTTCAGTAATTCTTCGTAGCGCTTTTCTTTAGCCGCTTCTTCGGTCTTTTCCCATTTGTGTTTATCTTCCAAATAAGCAACCCGGGCTTTAAATTCATCCGAAGCTGTTATTTTCTGAAGTTCTTCCAAACGCTTCCGTTCCGGAGATTCCAACATTATTTCGTAGTTCCTGTATCCCGGCGATTTCCTGAAATTCCGGAAAAAAGTCAGGTCAGCCGAATCTCTTAAACCCAGAAATTCAGTGTATAACGCGAATTCTTTCGATTGTTTATCCATTTTTTTCAGCGCCGCCAGCGAATGCTTTTCGACCAGAGTTTTCAGCTCTTTGTATTTAACCATCAAGTCGGAGCCTGAGATTTTTTCAAATCGTTTTAACTCTTCCGATTTAAGCGTGGAATAAAATTTTTGCAGACGACTGTTCTTTACGAGCTTTTTAAGTTCGTTTAACTGCGCCTCTTCTTTGCTGCCGTGGAGTGTTAAATGCTGAATTTCCTTTTTCTTTTGCTTGAATGTAGCCGATTTCACCAACGTATCCAGTTCATGATATTCCTTTTGCTGGTTTGATTTTTCAAACTCGCAAAACATCAGATAATCAGCCAGGAGGGCATCATGGGCAGCTTCAATTTTTGCGGTTGACTTAATCAATCCGAAGGTGTTGGCAAAAAACAATTTAAACGACATAATCAGTAATTTTTGGTCTGGAATTCGAAGTTTTAAAATTAACAAATAAAATAAACGTGACTACTTTTTTCTCACTTCAAACGAAAAACGTTATTTTCACCTGAAAATTATAGCTGTTCCATATTGATTTCCCTTATCGTAACTTTACTTCGGTCATTCCATTGAGGGGAAAACGCGGTTTTACTGTCATTATACATGTAATAAAAAACTAATCATGCAAACCATAGGAAAATTTCTGCTTTTGGTGTTCTTCGTTTTGGTACTGAAAACGGGCCAGGCACAAAACTTCATCGAATCGGCTGATTTTAACGCGAACAAAAACTATGTTTTGCTCGCCCATCCAACAGTACAGAATCTTGAAACGATCCAGTTCCTGGTGGAAAATAAAATTCTTCAGTTGCCTGATGCCGAGTTTATTGGTGTTTATTCATTGGCCGAAAGTTACGACTACAGCAAGTCCATCGAGCTGATTAAAGTACCCAAAATGAGCAAATTCCATCTGCAAAAAATAGACAAAGAAGAGAGTTCTACCCGGATTTATGCCAAAAACGAATGGACTCTGACATTTAAGAAACTGTTCGATCATTCGGCAGGTATTTTCTTTTTTGGCGGACCCGATATCCAGCCCGAAATATACGGTCAAAAGAATCTGTATTCTGAAGTTACAGACCCTAACAGGCATCTGTTTGAGCTCAGTTTCCTGTTTCATTTGCTGGGTGGCTACCAAAACCAGGAATTTATTCCTTTCCTGCAAGAAAAACCCGGCTATTTTGTTACCGGATTTTGTCTCGGGTTGCAAAGCATGAATGTGGCTACAGGTGGCTCTTTAACTCAGGATATTCCGGCCCAAACCTATAAAAAGATGAATGCCGAAGAAAATCTGAAATTAAAAAAAGACCAGTTGCATCGCAATTATTGGCAGGAAATTACCAAAGACCCCCAGTTGATGGGAATTAATTTTCACCAGATTCGCTACACCGCCCACCCGTTCTTTCTGAAAACAGTTAAAGCAGACAAAGAACTGAAGCCGACAGTGTTGAGCAGCCATCATCAATCGATTGAAGAATTGGGCAAAAACCTGATTGTAACTGCAACCTCGATGGACGGACAAGTTATCGAAGGTATTCACCACCGGATTTACCCGAACGTATTTGCCGTCCAGTTTCATCCTGAAGTTCCGGCTTTGTACCAGGAAGGCAAAAAGCTGAAATTTGCGCCCGATGATAACCCAAAATCCTACTTCGAACTGTTGTCGCCCGAAGATCGCACCTTTCACCTGAAATACTGGCAAACCATCAGCAAAGCCATTGAAGCATCCATCAAGGCACAGAAGTAGAGATTGTCAATTACCACAAGTCTTTATAGTCATTCACTTCGTGTCAATGCTTCGCTGTCAACGACTATTAGCCTGGGTTCGATATTTAATTGGATATTTAATGACTGAAATACAGTGCATTAATAAGGTTAGATATGTTTGTGCATACCATTTCTACTCAGGTTGCCCGAGAAAAATAAGGTTTTAAAACCTTATCCTGCATTTTTAACCTCAGTAGTCAGGGCAAACACCAATGATTGTAACCTTATTACCTTATTTATAGTCTCATACTAAATTATTTATGTCGAACTCAGGTTACTAATGACTCTGTTTGAAAACAATCCATCCTTCAATCTTTCCATCCTTCAATCTATTCCAGATAAAGTTCTATTTTTGCAGCTCCAAAAAATAGTGTAATGAGTAATCAGACAGAAATTCGCAGAAGAAGAACCTTTGCCATTGTGAGTCACCCCGATGCGGGAAAAACAACCCTGACCGAAAAATTGCTTTTATTCGGGGGCGCCATTCGTGTTGCCGGAGCCGTAAAAAGCAACAAAATAAAGAAAGCCGCCACTTCCGACTTCATGGAAATCGAACGCCAGCGTGGTATTTCGGTTGCCACTTCGGTAATGGGTTTCGAGTACGATGGCTACAAAGTGAATATTCTGGATACTCCCGGGCACCAGGACTTTCAGGAAGATACGTTCCGCACGCTGACTGCTGTTGACAGCGTTATCATTGTGATTGACGCCGCCAAAGGGGTGGAACCGCAAACCGAAAAACTGATGAATGTTTGCCGGATGCGCAAAACTCCGGTGATTGTTTTTATCAACAAACTCGACCGCCCAACTCAGGATACTTTCGAATTGCTCGACGACATTGAACGGCAACTTCAAATCCGCATCAATCCGTTAAGTTGGCCAATTAATAACGGCCCCGATTTTAAAGGGGTTTACAACATTTACAACAAAAGCCTGAACCTGTTCAAAGCCAGCGTTCAGGATATTGAACCCGGTATCGCGTTTAACGACCTCAACAGTCCGGAACTCGAAAAACACATTGGCAACGATGCGCACAAACTGCGCGAAGAATTGGATCTGGTTTATGGTGTTTATCCGCCATTCGATCACGATGAATACCTGGCTGGCGATTTGGCTCCCGTTTTCTTCGGAAGTGCGCTGTATAATTTCGGTGTTCAGGAGTTGCTTGATGCCTTCGTAAAAATTGCGCCCTGGCCACGAAAAAGCCAAACCGAAGAACGTGAAATTGATCCGGAAGACGATAAATTCAGCGGATTTGTATTTAAAATTCATGCCAACATCGACCCCAACCACCGCAGCCGCATTGCCTTCGTAAAAGTTTGCTCCGGAAAGTTTGTGCGAAACAGCATATACAAACAGGTACGCACAGGCAAAACCTTCCGCATTTCGAGCCCGACAGCTTTTATGGCTTCCCAGAAAGAAATCATCGAAGATGCTTATCCAGGCGATATTGTTGGTTTTCCTGATAACGGATCATTCATCATTGGCGATACCATTAGCGAAGGCGAGGATATTCATTTCAAAGGACTGCCAAGTTTTTCTCCGGAATTATTCAAATTCGTAGAAAATGCCGACCCGATGAAAACCAAACAGTTGAACAAAGGAGTTGATCAGTTGATGGACGAAGGCGTGGCCCAGTTATTTACCAGCCAGTTCAACGGACGAAAAATCATCGGAACAGTCGGGCAGCTACAGTTCGAGGTAATTCAATACCGCTTGGAACACGAATACAACGCCAAATGCCGTTTCGAACCGCTGCAAATGTACAAAGCCTGCTGGATCCAGAGCGACAACCCCAAGGCATTGATTGAATTCAAAAACCGTAAGCACCAGAAAATGGCTACCGACAAACGTGGCCGCGATGTATTTATGGCCGACTCTCAGTTTATATTAGATATGGCCCAGAGCGAGTTCAAAGACATTCGGTTCCATTTTACTTCGGAATTTTAAGGCAAAAGTCGAAAAGTAAAAGTCAAAAGTGAACAGGTATTTTGTACTTTTGACTTTACACTTTTGATTTTTTGCGTATGGACTTCTACCAAAGCGACTTGTTTACCTATGGGCTTCTTCCCCTGCTGATTTTTTTAGCCCGTATCTCTGATGTTACCATTGGAACCATCCGTATTGTGATGGTAGCTAAAGGGCAAAAAATGATCGCCCCGATCCTTGGTTTTTTCGAAGTGTTGATTTGGCTGATAGCCATTAGTAAAATTATCCAGAACCTCGACAATTGGGTTTGCTACGTGGCTTATGGTGCCGGGTTTGCCACCGGAAATTACATCGGTATGATTATCGAAGAAAAATTAGCCGTAGGTATTATCCAGCTTCAGATCATCACCCGGGTTGACGCGCATAAACTGATTGAAAAATTAAAAGCCGACGGCTACGGAATTACCCATCAGGAAGCACACGGTGCTGTCGAAGAAGTTTCAATCATTTACTCCATTATTAAAAGAACCGAGTTGCCCCATGTGGTTGACATTATCCGCACCTACAATCCCAATGCGTTTTACTCCATTGCCGATGTCAAATTTGTAAATAAAGGTCTTTATACGCAGGTAAACCCTATGCAGTATTGGCGAAAAGGAAAATAAGTCCGCAGCATTCTGTCTTCGTTTACAGTTCTCCGGGCAGTTTCCTTCTTCTTTTCTCCAACTGACGAATGACTTTTTTAGCACTGACTATATTTTTAGTCAATTTTTAGCTAAAATATTTGGTTGACTAAATTTATAGTCATATATTTGTTCCGAAGGATTGACAAATAAGAATAGAATATCCGTTCTTTTACCTAAAAGTAAAGAGTCCACGCAAAAAGACACCCGACCTTGTTCGGTGAGCCGAAAAACAAGTGAAGACGACGTTAAAAAATCTTTTCTGTTTGAGCCGAAGGCGAGTTTAAAAGATTTTAGTCGTCAAGCGCTGGTTTTTCGAGCGAAGCGAACGAAGTCTTGACCTTTTTTGATTACTTTTTTGTCTCAAGACAAAAAAGTAATTGGGGAATGGGGCAAAGCCCCATTAATGAACATTGGCAGACTGGATATTCATAAAAAACTACAACTATGCAACTGACAAAAGCTGAAGAACAGGTGATGCAACATTTATGGGAAATGGGCGAAGGACTGGTTAAAGACATCCGCGACCGGTTCGACGAACCAAAACCCGTTCGCAACACAGTTTCCACCGTACTGCGGATTCTGGAAAAGAAAGATTTTGTTTCGCATCGCACTTACGGAAATGTACATGTGTATTATCCTTTGGTATCGAAAGAAGAATATTCAAAAAATCAGCTTTTTGGCTTAATGAAAAGCTATTTTAATAACTCGTTCCCGGCCATGGCTTCGTTCTTTGCCCGTGAAAAAGACCTGACTATTCAGGATTTGGAACAATTGATGGAAGAAACAAAAAAAGAACTGTCGAAAGACTAAAACCCGAAAAACATGGAAGCACTAGCAACTTATCTGATTAAATCGTCGGTTTGGCTGACAGGTTTTGCTCTGGTTTACGCGCTGTTTCTCCGGAATGAACGGTACTTTGTTTTGAACCGCATCTACCTGGTTTCCGGAATTCTGGTCTCCATTATTTTCCCGCTTTTCACCTGGCATTACACGGTTGTATTGCCTGTTGTTTCAACGGCTGAAGTTTTCGAACCTCAGGTTCAGGGAATTGCAGAAGTGAGCGAACCGTTTCTAACGCCAAATGTGTTGCTTCTGCTTACATACATTTCAGGAATTGCTTACCTGATCTTTCGTATTCTGCGGCAAACGCTTCCTGTTTTCCGTATTATCCGAAAGTCAGAAATACATCAGCATAGTTCAGCAAAATTGATCCGTACGACTGAATACCCCGCTTCGTTTTCATTTTTTTCGTTTGTATTTGTCAATCCTTCCGTATCCGACACCGAAACGAACGAAATTGTGAACCACGAAATGGAGCACATCAGGCAACAGCACTGGATTGATTTGCTGTTATTCGAAATCCTTCGCACGATGCAATGGTTTAATCCTGCCAGTTGGTTTTACGGCCACATGATCAGGCAAAACCACGAATACCTGGCCGACGAGCGGGCGCTGCAGCGCAGCTCCAATCCGGCTATTTACCGTGCGGCCTTGCTTAACCAAATGTTTGGTGGGCCGGTGATTTCGCTGGCCAATTCATTTAATTATTCACTCAACAAAAAACGATTTAACATGATGAAACAGATAACATACTCACCAATTCGAAAACTCAAGCTTCTATTGGTTTTACCGCTGATGGCGGGAGTTTTCTATGCTTTTGCTGCTCCGGAATACAAATTTATCCAAACGGAAGAGCTTGCTACAAATATGAGTCAAAACGAAAAAACCGTCAAAGGGAAAGTTATTGACGAAAGTGGGAACCCATTGAAAAGTGCATCAGTTGTCATTTCAGGCAAAACAACCGGAACAATAACTGACGAAAATGGAAATTTTATGCTCGCAGTAACCGACGATTCGCCCATTGTGATTTCGTATGTTGGTTTTGAAACCGTGATACTGCCGTCAGGAGCAATAAATAATGACTTGCCAGTTACGATGAAAACCGCCACTATTGGCATTGAAGCAATGGGAAATGAAATTACGGCTTCCAAACCCTCTGAAATATCGGATAATGTTCTGGTTATTGTTGACGGGAAAGAATCGGACAGAGCTGAAATAGACAAGATTAGTCCGGATAAAATCGCGAGCATTGATGTTCTTAAAGACAAAACTTCGATTGAAAAGTATGGAGAAAAGGGTAAAGATGGAGTTATTTTGATAACCTTAAAACCAGACAATCAGAATTCTGAAACTTATAAAATACAAGCTGATGGCCCTTTGAAAATTGTCGCGGCCGATGGTTCCGGAAAGGAACCTCTTTATATTAAAGACGGTGTTATCACACCAGCAAAGGATGTCCAAAACATGGATCCTGAAACCATCGAATCGATCAGCGTATTTAAAGGTGAAACGGCAACCAGTAAATACGGCGAAAAGGCTAAAGATGGGGCAGTTGAATTCATTATGAAAAAGGGAGTGACAGCAACAACTGGCAGTAAACCATCCGAAACGATAGTGATAGGCTATCGGAATGATCCAAAAGTAAATCCTTCTAACGCTTTAAATTCGAAGATCGAATTCCGCAACACCAAAACTTTTGGGGCCACAAACACACCTTTATTTGTAAAAGACGGAGTTATTTCACCCAGCATGAAAACAGAAGATATTGATCCGAATACGATTGAATCGATATCGGTTTTAAAAGACGAGACAGCTACCAGTAAATACGGGAATGATGGGAAAAATGGGGTAATTGAAATTACATCGAAAAAAGCAGCCGAGACCTTTTTCGCAGTAGAAGAAATGCCCCAATTCCCGGGAGGGGTAGAAGCGTTGAAAGCATTTGTCAATTCAACCCTGAAATACCCGATAACAGCCCTTGAAAATGGTATTCATGGACAGGTATTTGTAAGATTTGTGGTTTCCAAAACCGGTAAAGTGACTGATGCAAAAATTACTCGCGGGGTTGATCCGTCGCTCGACAAAGAGGCCGTTCGTATCGTCGAAGCAATGCCGCAGTGGAGCCCGGGCAAACAAAACGGGCAGGCTGTTGATGTGACCTATGCAATGCCTGTAATTTTTACGTTGCCTGCCAACATGCCAAGCAAAGAAAAGCTGGCTATTGGTAAAAAAACAACTTCAACAACCGAAAAAAAGGCTGTAATTAAATCCAGTCAACCAAACAACAAGTTAATCATTGTTCCCAATCCAACTTCCGACAATGTACTGATTACCATTGAAAACTATTCGGAAACCAAGAAGCTTGAAGTAAGCATTTTCGACAACAAAGGCAAACTCATGAAAAAAGAATCGAAGAATGGCCCTTCATTTTCATTATCCTTTTCAAACTTCGTTTCGGGCACTTATTTGGTTGTTGCCAACGATGGAACCAGTCAATTCTCCGGACAAATTGTGGTGAATCATTAAATTTTCAGAAGACCTAAAAAACAAAGGCGATCGTAAAAAACGATCGCCTTTGTTTTTTATACCATTTTACAATCGCGTTTTATGTAAATATCTTGTTGAAAAGTTAATTCTGGTGCGACTAAAGAATTAATTATCTTTAGTACTTCCTAATTTCCTGATCATGACTACTAAAATCTGGGACACCAAAGACTTCGGAAAAAGAATCAAAAAAAACTTAAATCTAACTTATCTTATATGCCTTGTTTGCTGGACTATGGCATGTTTGCTGTTTAGCAAGCCGATAAATTTACTTGCTGGCAAACTTGGTGGATTTTTGTTTTGGGGAGATAATAATTCGTTGCAAATTTATCTTGGGGTTATTGCTGTAAGCTATGTTTTATATTTGTTCGCACGAGTTGTGTTCTTTGGTCGTTTCATGTGGGGACAATTTCCGGTTGCTATGAGCATGTTTCCAATTGCAATCTGGTATTTTATTAATGTTCACGAATGGGTAAACCCAACCGTTTCTTTTGTTGAACTTCCTTTTTTCAAAAGTTTAAATTTCTTATCGCTGACTTATCTGTTTTGTATTGTTGATTTGCTGTTTATGGTTGTGTACTATCTGATAAAGGTTGAAACCCTTCCGAATGAAAAGTCTTCGTTTATTACAGATGTTGCTTTTGATCCCGAAAAGGAAGAGCCTAAAGATCTGCTTGGGTTTAAACCTTTTGCTGAAAGGATAGTGGCTGAAATTAAAACGGTTTCTTCTTCCGAATCGGTTGTATTTGGCATTAACGGTGAGTGGGGCGAAGGCAAAACCTCGATGATTAACCTGATTCGCAAGCAATTGGACGATGACGATTATACGGTGGTTGATTTTCATCCCTGGAAAACCAATTCGGGCAAAGCGATGAACCAGTTGTTTTTCGATGCGCTAAAGGATGGTCTGAAAAACAAAATCTGGGGCATCAACTGGAAAATTGACCGTTATGCGGATGCCCTGTTGCAGCTTGATAAAACCGGTTTTGGCAAAGCATTGTGGCAACTGTTTTATCGACCCGATTCGGTAGAAAAGCAAAAGGATAATCTGGCGGAAAGTATGAAACTGCTCGATAAAAACTTAGTGGTAGTAGTTGACGACCTCGACCGGCTGGCCAAAAACGAAATTGCCGACGTGCTAAAACTGATGCGCGACACCGCCAATTTTCCTAATCTGGTTTTTCTGGCCGCATACGACCGCAAGTACTTGGAGGAAGCCATCCAAACAGAAATTAATAAACACAATTACCAAAATTACTTGGATAAGATTGTATTGTGGGAAGCTCCGATATACAGGCCGCAACCGAGGAAATATATAAATGTATTAAAAGAGCTTTTAGAACATAAAACGAATGTTTTTCCAAAAGACGAAATTAATGATTTGTTTGATCTTTTTGAAGGAACTGGAAAACAAAAAAAAGAACGCTATAGTAATCCTTACGAAATTCATTATGCATTATTTTCTAATCTTCGGGATGTAAAGCGATTTGTTGGCTCTTTGCTTTTTAATTATAAAACTGTAATAAAGATAGAAGAAGATGTTGTGGTTGAAAGAAAGATCAGATTCAGGGATTTTTATTACCTGTATTTATTGAGGTTCTTCTTTTCTGATTATTACGAAAGGTTTCACATTGCATACCATGAGTTATTCACCGACAAAAATGAAGGAAAAATTGAAACTTCATACGAAAAATACGGGACAATCATATTTCGAGATAATGATAAAGACCCAAATGAAGAAAAGATTAAATCAATTATTACCATTTTAATTGGGTTCGAGAATTCACAAGCTCCGGCTACAAGTATTGTATGGTATAAGAATTTTCAGAATTACTTTTATTTGGGGAACCATCAAGATATCACAATGGATGTATTTTCAGCAAAGCTAAAGGCAGAAAATTTTGATGAATTTAAAAACAAAGTTGAAATACTCATTGAAGATAAAGAAACCTTATGTCAATTTAGTTTTGGTGAAATTCTCAGTGCTGTGAGAATTAATTTAGGACGTAATCATGAAATTAAAGACTTTTTAAGTGACTATTTCCAGCATTTGATTTGGATTAGTAGTAAAATAAATCCTCCATCGTCGTTTAGATTAGTGTTTAATGAAATCAGTACCTCAATACCGAAAGTATCCTCAACATTTAAAGAACAAGACATAGAAATTATCCAGCATAACATGCTCAATTTCATTCAAAAATCAAATCTTGATGAGATCATCCAACCCTTATTAGCTTTATTGATTCACAAATGCAAAGAAGACGGGAGTTGGGAAAGAAGTTGGGGACATGAAGTTATTTTTAATACTTTCCTCAATATTCATGAAGCAATATCGATATCAAAAAATAATTTCATCAATCACGTAAAGGAAGGTACGGGAATATCAATTAAAACAGTGAGCTTATTTTATTGCTGCTATCAGAAAATAGATGAAAATGGCAAAATAGTTTGGGATGAAGAAGTTATTAAACCAATGCGAAAATTAGCAGATCAATTCCCTGATGATATACTTCCATATTTCATTGGTATTTATCAACCTTATATAAACTCGGACGAGAAAAAGCCTACTTGGAATAGATCTCTTTTAGCGATATTTCAGACAAAAGAAAATGTAAAAAGATATTTGCTGGAAAGCAATTTTGTAAAAGAAAAAATGAGAGCAGTAATATATTCAAATTATGTAGAATCGATAATAATGATAGGAGAAGAAATTCCACTTGGCTTTGGCTTCCAATTAGAACCTAAAAATTCAATACATGAACCTTATTTTTCAAAATTTTCACAGATCGAAGAGCTTAAAATAGGATTCAAATAACAACTAAATAATATTTTATAATTCATATTAATACTATATTTACAACGAATTAGTGAAATTAACTCAATCCAATATTGAAATCTTTTTGTCCGATTTTAAGCTGAAAATGTCCTTTAAAAAGTAGAAACAGTTCAATTTTTCTCCGTAGGAGATACATGTCAATAGAAAAGTTCTGGTCTGAAAACATATTTCCCGTAGGGAATTGACTGACAATTTGTTGATGTCCCGACGGACAACCATGTTTCTTGCGTTTCCAGTTGCTATTGTTATTGATGCCCTACGGGCAAAGACTAAAATTAAGCAGTCACAAAAATACCACGATGAAAAGCCCATATACCGGCAAAGAAATGGAACTGAAAAGAATAAAATCGACACTTCATTTCCGAAAAGAACCCTTTGAGATTACTTACCACAGCTATGTTTGCAGCGATTCGCACGAAGAATTTGAGGACGACCACTTAACCACGCTCAACATGCAGCAGGTAACCGACCAATACCGCGAAAAGCACAACATTCCATTCCCCGAATAGATCAAAACCATCCGTGAAAGTTATGGTTTATCGGTAGCGCGCATGTCGGAAATTTTGGGTTTGGGCATCAACACCTGGCGTTTGTACGAAAACGGCGAAGTTCCCACGGTTGCCAATGCCCGGTTGATGCAACTGATCAGCGATCCGCAGAACTTCATCAAACACATCAGCGAATTCGGCACTTGCAGCCAACGTGAGATTGATAAAATCCGGAAAAACATCAACGAACAGCAACAGAAAACGAGTGAAGCGCATTTTTTTGAGAGCCTGTTTCATGTTTCACCGCCAAATAGGTTTAGCGGCTATTCCAGTTTTAGCAAAACGAAAGCCGGACAATTAATTTTACTTTTTGCCAAAGAGTTGTCGCCCTACAAAACAGCAATGAATAAGTTGTTGTTTTATACCGATTTTCTTCATTTCAAAAATACAGGCAGATCGATTACCGGTCTAAAATATGTTGCCATCGATTTCGGTCCGGTTCCCGACCATTATGGTTCATTGTACGAGATGCTGACGGAAGAAAATACAATCAGCATAAATGGAATCATAACCGATTATGGATTTACTGAACGATTCTACCCGGGCAGGAAAGTAGTTGACCTTGCTGCTTTTGATGAATCGGAAATGAAGGATATTCGCGAAATTACAAGCTATTTGGGAGGTAAATCGACAAAAGAAATAGTGGAGCAAAGCCATGCGGAGGAAGCCTGGATGGAAAATCAGTTGGATAAATCACGAATATCGTACCTCTCAGCTTTCTCACTGAAAGCCATATAAAAAGTAAAGGCGACCGTTTGAAGATCGCCTTTACTTTTTTATATAAAAAACGCAAACCTGTAAGCCGGGTTCTGTACTCTTCGACAAGCGTTCGACTGAGCTCACGCCGAAGTCTCAGAGCCTCTATCATTTGTCTAGCCAGCTTTTCTCAAAGCTGATCGAGCAGCCTACCCCTCACGACTTCCGAAGAATCAAAACGGGCCGTTCTGTATTCCGGCGTACCGGAAAATCATGATATATTTGGCTTTGCAACCCATCAGAGGTACGGCTGGCGATGTTGCCACCACCACCGGTGAGCTTTTGCCTCACCTTTTCACCCGTTCCCGGTCGTGACACGTCAAAACCGGGTGGTCATTTTCTGTTACCTTACTGCAAGCTTTCACCCGCCTTCCTGTTAAGAAGCATGGTGCCCTGTGTTGCCCGGACTTTCCTCCCTCCCGGTTACCCGGGACAGCGATAGAGCGGTTTGCGCGGCAAAGATGGGAAAATAGTTTCAAGTTTTAGGTTCCATGTTCCAAGTTTGCATTAAAATGGAGATTTCTGAAAATAAGAATCATGAAATAAGAAATATCAACTATCCAAAACGTCACTCTTCGCAAAACAAAACTTGGAACTTTAAACTTGGAACCTGGAACTTTTAGGCGTTTTTCAGGATCACCATCGTGGCGCCATAGCCATATTCTTTAAAGCTGGCATCCTGAAAATAGTATTTTTTATATTTGGCGCTGAGTTCTTTGCGAAGCTCCTGTTTGAGCGTTCCATTACCAATACCGTGAATAAAAACGATTCGTTTGGTTCCGTTGCCAATCGCGGTTTCCAGCTCGTTGCGGAAACGACCCAACTGGACTTCGAGCATTTCGTGGTTACTTAGGCCACGTGTATCCTCAAGCAGTTCGTGAATGTGCAGGTCAATTTCAACCAGTTCAGGCGAAACGGTGCGTTTTAACACCACCTTGGGTTCGTCTTTCTCCTGAATCACTTTTGCCACTTCCGATTCAGTAAGTTTTTCCACTTCAGTCTCCAGCTCAGTTTCGAGCAACGAAATCACCATCGCATTTTGTGTAAAATATTTGGTCTTTTCGTAACTGTTCTGGCGGTAGAACTTCACCGGGTTCAGGCGAAGACTTTTTACCACCGGACTTTCCAGCTTTGGCGATTCTTCCAGGAAGAATACCAACTGAAACTGAAAATCAGGTAATTCATTCAAATCCATCCGGGTGAAACTTTCCAGGTACCGTTTGCTGTTTGGGTTCATTTTACCCGATTCAACACTGCGGTAAACCTTATTTTTCAGGTGACTGTAATTGTAAAGCACAAAATTATTGCTGTTGTTTACCAGATAAACTTTTAATTCCCCATCCACCGGATTGGCCTCATTCTGCGGGACAAAGGCCAGGTAACAATCGGGAGAATCTTTACCGGCAATGTATTTCGGTTCTGCTTTGGGTTGCTCCTTTATTTCGGGTTGCTCTTCCTTTTTTTCGTTGGCCCGAATCCGTGCAAAGCGCTTTTCTGTATTCATCGACAGCGAATCGTCAACCACCACCAATTCACTAATCAGGGTTGGTACTTCAAACCCATCGTAATCTTCAACATTCACCATCGTTTTGTTGATGACCGATTTAACAACACCGCCTCCAACGGCATTCAAAAACCTGACTTTATCTCCTGCTTTCATCTTTTTCTAAAATTTTACACAAAACTAACACGAATTTTGACTGAATGCATTGTTTCTGTAATTTTGGCCGCCAGAAACCTATGGAAAACACAAATAAACTACTCGAACAGGTAACAGGAATATCGATAAGCGATTATGCCTACGAATTGCCCGATGATAAAATAGCTAAATATCCGTTGGCTGAACGCGATCAGTCGAAGTTGCTGGTTTGGAAGAACGGCAACATTCAGGACACGCAATTCACAAATCTACCGGAACATTTGCCCGCCAATAGTTTGCTGATTTTCAACAACACGAAAGTTATTCGTGCACGGCTTCATTTCCAGAAAGAAACCGGCGCCAAAATCGAGATATTTTGTCTGGATCCACATGAACCGGCTGATTACCAGATTGCCTTTCAAACCACCGAATCGTGCATTTGGAAATGTATGATTGGCAACCAAAAAAAGTGGAAAGGTGAACGCCTGAAGAAAACCATTTGGATTGACGAAACCGAAATCGAATTGTGTGCTGAGCAGATTGATCCGGAAACGAATAAAAGCCTGATCCGGTTCAGCTGGGACAATCCTGATTTTGAATTTTCAAGAATCATTGAACATGCCGGATCGTTACCCATTCCGCCATACCTGAATCGCGAACCCGAACAAAGCGACCTGGAACGCTACCAAACGGTGTATTCCAAAATAAAGGGTTCGGTAGCTGCACCCACAGCCGGATTGCACTTTACCGAAAAAGTGTTCAATCATTTGCAAGATGAAGGGCACGAGCTGGCCGAACTAACTCTGCATGTGGGCGCCGGAACATTTCAGCCGGTTAAAAGCGAAACCATTTCGGGGCACGAAATGCACTCCGAGCATTTGTATATCAGTCGTGATTTTCTGAACAAGCTTATTCATCATTCCGGAAAAAAAATTGCGGTGGGAACTACATCCGTCCGAACGCTGGAAAGCCTTTACTGGCTTGGTGTTCAGGCTTGTCAAAATCAGGAAATCAACATCGAAGATTTAAAAATTTCGCAGTGGGAGGCCTACCAGGAAAATGAAAATTCAATTCAGTCCAATCAGGCTTTAAAGGCGCTTGTAGGCCTTTTAGACAAACATCAAACCGATTATTTATCGGCATCCACGCAAATTATTATTGCTCCCGGATACCAGTTCAGGATTGTTGACGGACTAATTACCAATTTCCACCAGCCGCAAAGCACACTGCTCCTGTTGATTTCAGCCTATTTGGGTCAGGACTGGCGAAACATATATGCACATGCTTTGGTTAACGATTACCGTTTTCTAAGTTACGGCGACAGCAATTTGTACCTAAAGGATTAAAAAAGAAAATGCATGTTGGAATAAATCCGACATGCATTTTCTGCTTTTATTAAGGTAAATTTATATTCCCATAGCCGTAATAGCCAGATAAACCAATCCGGCAATAAACATACTCACAGGTATGGTTAAAACCCACGCCACCAATAAGTTGGTAGCAACACCCCAACGAACAGCCGAAAGACGTTTAGTCATTCCCACACCCATGATTGAACCGGCAATCGTATGCGTAGTACTTACAGGAATACCTAGTCCCTGAGAAACGGCGAACAAGGTAACAGCCCCAGCCGTTTCGGCAGCAACACCTTCAACCGGGGTAACTTTGGTGATTTTAGTTCCCATAGTTTTAACTATTCGCCAGCCGCCCATCATCGTACCAACTGATATGGCCGTATAACAGGAAATCGGAATCCATGACGGGACATGCAGGTGTTTTTTACCCAAGGCATCAACCGTTTCTGAAACATGCACCCAATCCGGAATATGAAGTCCGTTGACATTCAGGTGAGCGATGTAAACCATCATCGCAGCGCTGATAATCCCGACCACTTTTTGCGAATCGCTTCCGCCATGGCCTAAACTAAACGCTCCGGAAGATACCAACTGAAGCCTTTTGAACCATTTATCGGCATGATGCGGGTTAACCCGTCGGCATGTCCACAAAATAATCAGCGTAATCAAATAGGACATCAACATCCCAATAATTGGAGCCAGAAAAATAAATCCGATTGTTTTAAGGATTACGGCCTGATTAATTACTGTAAAACTTCCGGTATGTGCAACAGCAGCGCCGGCAAAACCACCGATTAAAGTATGTGATGAAGATGATGGGATTCCAAAATACCAGGTCAGAAGGTTCCAGATAATAGCAGCAACAATGCCAGCTAAGATAACCTGGAGGCTGATGACACTGCTGTCAACAGTTTTAGCAACGGTATTGGCAACCTTTAAATCAAAAATCCAATAAGCCACGAAATTAAAAAAGGCGGCCCAAATTACGGCAGGCAGTGGGGCCAGTACTTTGGTGGAAACTACCGTGGCAATGGAATTGGCAGCATCGTGAAACCCGTTAATCAGATCGAACACAAATGCTAAAACAATTATAACAATCAATATCGTAAGCATAGCCTGAAATAAAAGATTAAAAACTAATTACGGCTCCTGAATCAGGCGTATTTTACCAGTATCGTTTTGACCACATCAGAAACATCTTCAATTTTGTTGGCTATCTTTTCAATATTCTGAAGGATTTCTTTTTGTTTAATCAACTCAATCGGATCTTTTTCATTTTCGAAAAGGCTCGAAATGGCCATGTGGTAATACTCGTCAACCCTGCTTTCGAGTTTATGCAGCTCCTTGCAGGATTTTAAAACCTTTTGCGAATTTTTAAAGTCTTCCAGTCCGCCAACAGCAACCTTAATCTGGAGACAACCTTGATGAATAATAGCGACCATTTCCTTCATATAGCTGCTGAAATTTGTGCATCGGTACAGATCCACTTTTCCGGACAAACTATAAATTAAATCAACCACATCGTCAATTTTCGAAGTCAGGTCGTTAATATCTTCCCGGTCAAACGGGGTAATAAAGGAATGATTCAACACATCAAAGATCTGGTTGGTAAACTCATCGCCTTTCTTTTCTATCGCTTTTATAGTCAGACCTATAGCCCGCCGATCATCAGCCGACGGAGTATTAAAAAGTTTTTCGAGCGCAGCCGAAGCTTCAATGGTATTTTCAGCGGCCTGATTAAACATAGCGTAAAACTTTTTTTCCTTGGGAACAAAATACTTAAGTAAACCAGAAAAATTCATATCATTAATTTTAATAAAAAATCAATCCTTAAATTCAGGGCACAAAGATGCAAATAAGAATTATTCCGGAAACAGTGATTTTTACTTTATTTGCAATAAAAATAGAATTGGGGGAAGCGACAATTAATTAATCTGCAATCATTTTCTATACCTGGAATCTTTAAAATTATCTCTCCACCAACAGGTTCAAATCGGGCTCAAAATAATGTTTGACTTTGCTGATAAATATCAATTCCGCAAGGTCCTCCTATTTATTCGGAATTGTTACATTTGCAACTCAACAAATCGTCTTGGTGTTCGTTTAATGGCAAGATGATCGTATTGAACCATTAACTCTAAATTTAACTGACTGTGTTTTTTCTCGGACTATTATCAACACCACTGCCCTATTTACTGCTAGCCGCATTTTATTTTTTCGGCTTTGCAATGGGTATGTTCAATAATAGCTCTGATGAAGAGTCTGTCGAAACTGTTTCAGCAGTAACCATTCCGGTTGAAGCTAAGCAAAAAACACCCGAGCAAGCAACCTTTTACTTTCAGTTAAATCCAACACCCACCCAAGACCTGTCAGAAATTTTACTAT
Source organism: Prolixibacteraceae bacterium (assembly GCA_019459525.1). Taxonomy (GTDB): domain Bacteria; phylum Bacteroidota; class Bacteroidia; order Bacteroidales; family Prolixibacteraceae; genus Aquipluma. Next base: position 12,779 of record JAIBEY010000069.1, on the reverse strand, counting down.
CCACAGATACTTCGGTTTATTTTCCGGATACCCGGACGACAACTTTTCAAATTTGGGATTTGGATGTGCCCGACTTCTATTATTCCGGATTCCGTTTCTCACGACCACCACCATCAGTTTAATTCCTTCGAAAGTTTGCACGCTTTTTATTTTAGCAAGGACATTTTAGTTGCCTTTTACAAGCTAAAAAACAACTTTTATTGTGCATAATTGTTTTGGGTTAGCAATCCTGATAAAGATACATTATGATTGGGGTGATAGGAATTAGCTATAAAACAGCGCCGCTGGAAATTCGCGAAAAATTCTCGTTTTCAAAAACTGACATTGTCTCATTTTCAGAGCTTCTTCAACAAGAAACTGAAATTGCTGATCTGGTCCTGATTTCAACGTGTAACCGCACCGAGATCTATTTCTCGCAAGACAAGCACGACAACCAGACTGCATTTGAGTTGCTTTACGAGACTGTGAAAAAATTTAAAGGAGTAAACGACCATTGCTGGCATTACTTTTACCACCGTGCCAATGCCGGTGCTGTCAGGCATTTATTCGAGGTTGTTTCGGGTCTTGATTCGTTGATCATTGGCGAAGATCAGATTATCGGGCAAGTTAAAGAAGCTTACATCACCTGTACCGAGCTGGCGCTCACCGATGCTGTTCTGATGCGGCTTTTTCAGAAATCATTTGAAGCCGGGAAACGTGTACGGACCGAAACCGGGATCAAACTTGGGATCACCTCGGTGAGCAGCGCCGCGGTTGAAATGTGCGCCTGTTTGCTTAATGGCGTAAGTGATAAAAGCGTATTGTTAGTTGGCACAGGCGAAACCGGAAATCTGGCCTTACAGAATATAGCAAAAAAAGGAGTTGGCCGCGTTACAGTTACCAACCGTACATTTGAAAAAGCCGAAAAAACAGCCAATAAATACAATGGGGTTGCTGTTCCATTCGAAAAATTTGAAGATTCGCTATACGAAAATGATATTGTCATGATTGCCACTTCAGCTCCAAATCCACTGATTACTCAGGAGATGGTGACGAAGTCACTATCACTTCGGAACAATCATCCGCAGGTTTACATCGACTTATCTGTTCCGCGTAACATTGAAAAATCAGTTGCCGATCTTGAAAACATTAATGTTCTGGGAGTTGACGACCTCCAGGAAATAGTAAGACAAACCACCGAAAAGAAAAAAGAAAGTGCCGAAAAAGCCAAAATAATTATAGACGAAGTAGTTGCCGATTTCAATGAATGGCTCGCCAGCCGTTCGTTACGACCTGCGATCAATACGATAACAACTAATTTCCAGACTATTAACCAGGAAGAATTATCGACTTACAGAAAGTTGAATACTCCGGAAATGCAGGAAATTGTTGACGATTATGCCAAACACCTCACCCAACGATACACGCGTTTACTGATCAAAAACCTGAAAGATTTAACGGATAACGGAAAAAATATCGATTCGTTAAAAATCATCAATGATTTATTTAAATTCGACTAAATTATTTTGACTGTAAATCCGCTCGTTTTGCGATTGAACGAACCCAATGAAAAAAATGATTAAAATTGGCACCCGTGGCAGCCAACTTGCACTTTATCAAGCAAAAAAGGTAAAGGCTACGCTCGAAATATTGTTCCCCGAACTACAGGTTGAACTGGAAATTATAAAAACAAAAGGTGATAAAATTCTCGATGTTGCGCTTTCAAAAATCGGCGACAAGGGATTATTTACCAAAGAAATTGAAAATGCGCTGATAGATGGTACCGTTGATTTGGCTGTTCACAGCCTGAAAGACCTGCCAACAACCCTTCCCGAAGGACTAAAATTAGGCGCCGTTTTGGAACGGGGCGAATTTCGCGATGCGCTCGTCAGTAAAAACGGGAAAAAACTCTCGGAACTTGGAGCCGGCGATGTGGTTGCTACCTCAAGCCTCCGGCGCATTGCAGGCCTCCTGAAAATAAACAACCAGATTGTCATTAAAGATATTCGCGGAAATGTTAATTCCCGTCTCCAGAAAATGGAAGATGGTTATTGCGACGCCATGATTATGGCTGCGGCTGGCCTGCAACGGCTGGGCCTCGAAAAATACATCACCGAAATTATTGATCCTGAAGTAATTCTTCCGGCAGTAAGTCAGGGTGCCATTGCGATTGAAACACGAATCGGCGATCTGGAAACTGAAACCCTCGTGAATAAAATCAACCATACCGAAACCTGGGAAGCCGTGGTAGCCGAACGGGCTTTTCTGGCCGAACTTCAGGGTGGGTGTCAGGTTCCGCTGGGTTGTTTCTCAAGTATCCATAACGGCACCTTAACGCTTAGCGGGTTTGTTGCTTCCATAGACGGAAAACAATACATTCGGGAAACCATTTCGGGAGCATTATCACAGGGTGCAAGTCTTGGAATTGCCCTCGCCGGTAAAATGCAGGAAAAAGGAGCCACCGAAATTCTGAATGCAATTAAATCAGGTAATCCACACAGCAACTAAACCCAATGGGCAAACTACTCGAAAATAAAATTTTTATTTCCACCAGGCCTGTTGGTCAGTCAGCTGAGTTAGAGAACCTTCTTGCTGAAGAATCGGCCACCTTGGTACCGATGCCAACCATCGAAGTAAAACCATTGCCACTTGATGAGTTTGGATGGTTGCAATTAAAAAATCTCGATTCTTTTAACTGGATTGTTTTCACCAGCCCAAACGGGTTGAAATACTTTTTCGCCCGCCTGTTCGAAATCCAAAATAATTATGGGCTTCCGGAGCATTTAAAAATTGCAGTGGTAGGCAAAAAAACAGCAGCCCATCTGGAATGTTACGGAACCTCGGCTTCGTTCATTAACTTGGGGAACACGGCTGAAGATTTTGTAGCTGACTTCTTTCACCGGGTTAATCTGGGCGAGCGGGTTCTTTTCCCGATAGGCAATCTGGCCCGATCGGTAATCGAAGATAAAATATCGAAAAAGGCGATTTGTACCCGAATACTGTTTTACGAAACCGTTCTTCCGGAAACCGTTGATAACAATGCCCTTCAACTTATAATAGACGACAAGTACGATATGATTGTACTTACCAGTCCGTCATCATGCACCAATCTGCTATACCTCATCGCCGGAAAATCAGATCCGGCCAAGCTAAGATTGGTTTGTATCGGCCAAACAACATCTGCCGAAGTCATCCGAAATGGACTCGAGCCACTCATTACCGCCGGAACAGCCAATTCTCAAGGTATTTACTCGGCCATTCTCAACTATTTTCAGAAAAAATAACTTAAATTCTTCAACTATGTCTTTTCCAACTACACGACTCAGGAGATTAAGACACACCCCTGTTTTACGCAATTTAGTACGAGAAACAATACTTACCCGCGACGATCTGATTATGCCGCTCTTTGTTTGTCCGGGAACCAATGTTCGAATTCCGATTTCATCCATGCCTGGTAACTTCAATCTTTCGGTTGATTTACTGGTTGAAGAATGCCGTCGTTTACACGGGCTTGGGATTCAGGCGGTGCTGCTTTTTGGTATTCCTGAACACAAAGATGAACACGGACTGGTGGCCTGCGAACACAACGGAATTGTACAACAAGCTGTACGTGCAATAAAAGCTGCTTTGCCTGATTTATATGTAATTGCCGATATCTGTAATTGCGAATACACAGTACACGGACACTGCGGAACCATTGTTGATGGTGACGTTCACAACGACCTCACGTTGGTAACTCTTGCTAAACAATCAGTTTCGCTGGCACAGGAAGGTGTTGATATGGTTGCACCAAGCGACATGATGGACGGACGGGTTGGAGCTATTCGCCAGACACTCGATCAAAATGGCTTTTACAATCTTCCAATCATGGCTTATTCCGCCAAATATGCATCAGCCTTTTATGGGCCATTCCGCGAGGCTGCCAACAGTGCCCCGCAATTTGGCAATCGGGCAACCTACCAGATGGATCCGGCCAATTCGAACGAAGCTTTACGCGAAGTAGCGCTCGACATTGAAGAAGGTGCAGATATTGTCATGGTGAAACCAGCTTTAAGCTACCTGGATATCATCCAAAAGGTTAAAACCAACTTTAATATCCCGATTGCTGCCTACAACGTGAGTGGCGAATATGCGATGGTAAAAGCCGCTGCGGCCAACGGCTGGATTGATGAAAAACGAATGGTTCGCGAAATCCTGACTTCGATTAAACGTGCCGGATCGGATATCATTATTACGTATCACGCTCAGGAAATTATCAAAGAACTATAAAAGCAGAGAGCAGAGAGCAAAGGAAAGTCGCAGTGGACAAATTCCTCGCAACTTACAACTCGCATCCCGCAACTCGTAACAAAAAAATAAATCATGAAAAACTACACCCAAAGCATAGCTGCTTTTCAGGAAGCACAAAAACATATTCCCGGTGGAGTAAATTCACCGGTACGTTCATTTAAAAGCGTTGACGGCGATCCTCTTTTCATTGCCAGTGCCAAAGGTGCCAAAGTTTTCGACATCGACGGTCACGAATACATCGACTATGTGGGTTCGTGGGGACCTATGATTTTGGGTCATGCGCATCCCGATGTAATCATGGCCATACAGAAAACAGCGGCAAAGGGAACCAGTTTTGGTGCCCCTACCCTGCTCGAAACCGAAATGGCGCTCCAAATTAAAAAGATGGTTCCTTCCGTGGATAGCATCCGAATGGTAAACTCCGGAACGGAAGCTACAATGAGTGCTTTGCGCCTGGCCCGTGGTTATACCGGCCGTGAACTGGTTATTAAATTTGAAGGCTGTTACCACGGACACAACGACAGCTTTCTGATCAAAGCCGGATCGGGTGCTTTAACATTTGGAACTCCCAATTCACCCGGCGTAACTTCGGGAACAGCTAAGGATACGTTAACAGCAGGCTACAATGATCTGGATTCAGTAAAAGAATTATTTATCCGTTATCCGGAACAAATTGCTGCTTTGATACTTGAACCAGTTACCGGGAACATGGGTGTGGTTATTCCTGAACCTGAATTTATTCAGGGAATCCGTGACCTTTGTACCCGATATGGAACCGTACTGATTTTCGATGAAGTAATGACCGGGTTCCGTTTATCGAAAGGCGGGGCTCAACAAATTTTGGGTATCACACCTGATTTGACTTGCTTCGGGAAAATAATAGGTGGCGGGTTACCTGTTGGCGCATACGGCGGCAAGCAGGAAATCATGGACAAACTAGCCCCAAAAGGTCCGGTTTACCAAGCCGGAACACTTTCAGGAAATCCGCTAGCAATGGCCGCTGGATTAACCGCATTAAAAATTCTGGACGAAACGGATGGTTTTTACGACATGCTCGAAGATAAATCGGCCCGCTTAGGCGATGGAATCAAAAAATGTCTGGCCGATCTGAATTTTCCGGGCGTTGTAAACCGTGTAGGTTCTATGTTTACGCTTTTCTTTACAGAAGAAGATCGTGTAAATTCGTTTGCCGATGCTTGCCGATGCAATACCACAACCTATGCCAAATTTTTCAAAATGGCTTTGGAAAGTGGTATTTACCTGGCACCATCACAATTTGAGGCCGGATTTATGTCGGCTGCACACACTGCAAAAAAAATCGACAAAACGATTGAAGCAACTTACGAAGCATTAAAGGTACTAAAGGGATAAGAAGTGGGCAGTCAAAGTAATCAGTCGCAATATTTTTTATTTCTGAACACTGCGACTGAACACTGAAAACTCTCCTTTTCAATTCTGGCAGATTTTTTGAAGTAGCATTGGTGCTGATAAGAATTACACCATGAATTTCAGCAAAACAGGAAACAATTAATACTTACGATCATGAAAACAAAAATTGGAATCTTAGTTTTGGCTTTAAGCACAAGCTTCTTCTCTTTACAGGCACAACGGCGTGTAGTTACTACCGCCCGTGCCACCAGCTACGACATTAGCGACAACCTGGATCTGGATGCAGTGGCTTCCATTTTCGGAGATTCAGAAAATCTGGAAGACTTTGAACGCAGACTGAATGATCCGGATAGCCGGATTTCGAACCTCGATTTAAATCAGGATGGTTACATCGATTACTTAAGGGTTCTCGAAAATTCATCCGACCGTAATTCATTGGTGGTTGTACAGGCAGTTTTAGATAAAGATGTTTATCAGGATGTGGCCACCATCGAAATTGAAAGGCTTTCCAACAACAATCACCGAATCCAGATCGTGGGCGACTCTTACATTTATGGTTCGAATTACATTATTGAGCCGGTATTTGTCCGCACCCCAATAATTTTCTCTTTCTTCTGGGGACCACGTTACAGCCCATGGCGGTCGCCTTACTACTGGAACTACTACCCCAGATGGTACAGTTATTACAGGCCTTATTCACCATTTAAATATCACAAACACATCCATGTTCATATCAACAGGTATAACACGTATAACAGGGTACATGACAGGCATATTCATTTCTCAGGTGACAACTATAACCACATCCGCAGAAACGATTATGCAACCAGGTATCCTGATCGTGCTTTTAATAACCGCCATCAGGGTGTTAGCAACCGGAACGAACTGATTGAAAGACGTCCGTCCAATACGGTTAATCGTCAGAGAAACAATAATGTAAAACGAGCTTACAACAGCGAATATCAGAATAAAAGCAATTCGAATTCCGGAAGAACGGAAAGACAGCGGGAAGTCAATCAGAACCGCCGACCAACCAATGTACAACCGGGTTCCAATCAAAACCGGACAAGAGAAAATTCGAATGTAGATTCGAACCGGAACAGATCCTATTCGAAGAGCAGCTCGGAGTTAAAAAAAGCCGATAGCAGAAATGATAGACCGAATCAACAACGTTCTGTTTACCGGGAAAAATCGACATCAGCTCCTGACAGATCAACAAACCGTGTTGAATCGACAAAAAGAAGTTCTGTTTCAAGCAGCAAATCCGATAACGGATCAAGCAGAAACAGGGCCAGTACAAATGTAAGATCGACACCAAAAAGTGAAAAGAAATCGGCTTCAACAACCAAAGAGTCAAAGAAAGATTCGCGGGAAAGAAGAAGAACCGAATAATGCTGACTACAAACTATAAACAGATCCTATTTTGACAACAAAATCTATTCTACTTCAAACACTCCGTGGAGAAAAAACCGAACGGCCTCCCGTTTGGTTTATGCGTCAGGCGGGCCGAGTGTTGCCTTCGTACATGAAGATCAAAGAAAATTATACCTTCTGGCAAATGATGCAGAATCCGGAAGTAGCGGCCAAAGTGACGCTACTTCCGATTGATGATCTGGGGGTGGATGCCGGAATCCTTTTCTCTGATATTTTAGTTATTCCTCATGCACTGGGCATGGGATTGGAATTTAACGACAGTGGCCCTGTTTTCGATCAACCACTGGCCTATCGCGAGAATCCTCTTGCCGGACTTCAGGCAGATCCAACTAAGTTGAATTATATTTATGAGGTAATCGACCAGATCATCCGGACAAAAAAAGAGGAAACGCCGCTAATTGGATTTTGCGGTGCCCCGTTGACTGTTTTGTTGTTTATGCTTCAGGGGTTGGGCCGGAAGGGTGATTTTCCGGAAGCGATCAAATTTATATACCAGCATAAGGAAACCACCAAAAAGCTGATTGAAGTTGTTACTGATCTTTCTATTGTTTATGCACAGGGTCAGATCAAACATGGAGTGGACGTTTTTCAACTGTTCGACACCCATGCCGGATTGATTCCTGTCGATTTATATCAGGAATTGTTTATGCCTTCGATCCGTAAAATCGGGGCTGCAGTTCGCGAAAAAGGCATTCCGTTTATCTTTTTTCCCAAAGGATTGGGAGTTGGAATTGCTGATATAACTCCGGAAGATTGCGATTACCTGAGCATCGACTGGCAGATTCCGATTGGTACTGCCCGAAAAATGGTCGATTCCCAAATCGGATTACAGGGAAATATTGATCCCAGATTGTTATATGCCAGTCAGCCCGAAATTGAAAAGGCGTTGCAACCTTATATTGAATTTGGCAAAAACAATCCAAACTGGATATTCAACCTTGGGCATGGGTTTATGCCGGGCATTTCGTTCGAGAACGCCCGCTTCCTGGCCGATTGGGTGAAACGAACAGACTGGAAGCGCTAGGCGGTTCCAAGTTTCAGGTTCCAAGTTTCAAGTTAGTATTTGGTTCGATAAAACTTAATAATTTGAAGAATGGTACCTGAAAATTAAAAAGGAAACGATTAATAACTGAACCCCAAAGTGGGTTCAACATTGAAATAAACAGATTATCGACCAAGTCACAAAAACTGGGGAAATGCTAAAAAGAGCTCAACCTGGAACTTGAAATTTGAAACTTGAAACTCAATCGCCATGATCAACCGCGAATTACTCGAAAAATACAACCATCCGGTTCCCCGGTACACCAGCTATCCGCCTGCTAATTTTTTTACTGAAGAGTTTGGCCCTGCCGATTACCTAAAAGCTGTAGATGATTCGAATCAGTGGAACCCACAGAATATCTCCATTTACATTCATATTCCGTTTTGCCTGAAAATGTGCTTTTTCTGCGGATGTAATTCGTACGCATTGCGTCAGGCTGAAGTAGTTGAAGCATATCATAAAGCTCTGATTCAGGAAATTATGATGGTGACTGCGAGATTGGATAAGAACCGAAAGGTTTCTCAGATTCATTACGGCGGAGGCACGCCAAACGCTATTCCGGTAGAGTATCTTCAGGAAATTAACGAATTGCTGTTTTCTACCTTCGAGTTTATTCCCGAACCTGAAATTGCAATCGAAGTCAATCCGGCTTACCTTACTTATGAGCAGATGACCGGATTGAAAAAAGCCGGATTCAACCGGTTTAGCCTCGGAATTCAGGATTTTAACAATGAGGTTTTGGATGCTGTAAACCGCGACAAATCGGCTCTTCCGGTAAAAGATATTATTGCTTTTCTGAAACAGGATTCACCAGAAATGGCTGTAAATCTTGATTTTATATACGGTTTACCCAAGCAAACAGCCGCCAACTTCTCAGAAACCATCCTGAAAGCCATCGAGCTAAAACCCGACCGACTGGTAACTTTCTCGTACGCACACGTGCCATGGGTGAGCAAAATCCAGAAAAAACTGGAGAAGGAAGGACTTCCGGCACCTGACGAAAAAATAAAGATGTACGAAGCTGCCTATTCGCTGATGACCCAAAACGGCTATGAAGCTATCGGGATGGATCATTATGCCAATGCAGCTGACGAATTAACCGTTGCTCGCCAGAATAAGCAATTGCACCGCAATTTTCAGGGCTATTGCACACGCCGTACAACCGGTCAGGTTTATGCTTTCGGAGTCACAGGCATCAGTCAACTGGAAGGCGTTTATGCGCAAAATACCAAGTCGATAGACGAATATATTGTCAAAATTAATCAGGGCGAACTAACAACAATTAAAGGGTATGCATTAACTCCGCAGCAGGTGGTTGTTCGCGAAGTGATTACCGAACTGATGTGCAACGAACAAATCGTTTGGAGCCATTTGGGCGAAATCCTGAGCATGACTTCTGAAGAAGTAAAAGCTTACACGGTTTACAATCCGGAGCTACTTCGGCAATTTGAAACAGACGGAATCATCACGCTTTCCGACGAAAAAATACAAATTACGCCTGATGGACAATTGTTTATCCGAAATGTAGCCGCTTCGTTCGATCCACTCATACAGGCCGGACAAACAAACTTCTCAAAACCAGTTTAATCATTTACTATTGACCCGTTTACGATTTATAATTTTTCAAACTAACTAATCATGGCCGAATCCCTCAAACCTAAAATCGTAATTATTGGTGCCGGTCTTACTGGCCTCACGATGGGTTTCTACCTCAAAAAAACAGGTGTAAACTTCCTGATCGTCGATAAATCGGCCAAAACCGGAGGCGTGATTCAAACAATCAGCGAAAAGGGGTTTGTATATGAAACCGGCCCCAATACAGGTGTTGTTTCAAGTCCCGAAATGGCTGAATTGTTTGAGGATCTGGCCGGAAAATGTGAACTAGAAATAGCCGATCCGAGCGCAAAACGGAGGTTGATCTGGAAAGATAACCAGTGGCATGCACTTCCTTCCGGACTTTGGTCAGCTATCACTACCCCGCTTTTTACCTGGGGCGATAAGTTCAGGATTTTGGGCGAGCCCTGGCGCAAAAAAGGAACCGATCCGAACGAAACACTTGCCGATTTGGTGAAACGAAGAATGGGCAATAGCTATCTCGATTATGCGATCGATCCGTTTATCTCCGGAATTTACGCCGGAAACCCGAACGAATTGGTGACCCGTTATGCCATGCCCAAACTTTGGAAACTGGAACAAGAATACGGAAGTTTCATTAAGGGTGCCATAAAAAAAGCCAAACTTCCGAAGGACGAGCGCGATAAAAAAGCGACCAAAGAGGTATTTTCGGCCAAAGGCGGACTGGGCAGATTGATTGAGGCGCTCACCGAATCCATTGGCTATGAAAACATTCTGTTATCGGCTGAAACCATGGTAAAACCTATTTCGGGCGGATTCCAACTTCAGATTACAACCCCGGAACAATTGATTTCGTTAGAAACACCGCATTTAATTACGACTTGTGGAGGATACGCACTTCCTAAATTATTACCATTTCTGGATGAGCAAGAAGCTGCACCATTCAATGACCTTAAATATGCTGCAGTCACTCAGGTCCTCCTGGGATTCAATAAATGGAAAGGCATATCATTAAAGGCATTTGGAGGATTAGTTCCAGGAAAAGAAAACAAAAATATTCTTGGCGTGTTATTTACCTCGTCGTTCTTTGAAGGCCGCGCCCCAAAAGGAGGAGCATTACTTTCTGTTTTTATGGGAGGCACCAAACGCCCCGATATTGCCGGAATGGATAATTACCAGATTGAGTCACTCATAAACAAGGATCTTCCCAGAATGATGAGCGACCGGTCGTTAAGTCCTGATATGCTCCGTATTCTGCGCTACCCGAAAGCTATTCCGCAATACACCGAAAGTAGTGGGAAACGCTTTGAGATGATTGAACTGCTTCAGCAAAAATACCCCGGACTGATTTTGGCCGGAAACATTCGTGATGGCATTGGGATGTCCGACCGGGTGAAACAGGGACGCACAATTGCCGAAGAGCTGATTGGAAAAATTCAGAGTCATTAAATTAGAACTCCGAAGGAGTTAAATATTGATAACCGCCAGCAAAGCTGGTGGAAAAGCGAGAAGGTAAAAAACAACCCGGAATCGGGTTGAATAACCAAATAATTCAACCCCTGTACAGGGGTTGTTTGTTTCCAACTTTTCCCTTTAACCCCCAATAAAATTGGGGGTCATTAATATGGTATCCTTCGGATACTCTTTTAAAATAGAATTTTACAATAATCAAAACAGAACACTGTGAACGTATCGAAAACTGCCGCTATTTACGAAAATATACAAAAAACAATTTGTCGCACACTGGAAGAAGCCGATGGAACCGGCAAATTCACTGAAGACGCCTGGGAAAAAGAGATAGGCTCGGGCCTGACCTGTGTGATGCAGAACGGCTCAATCATCGAAAAAGCCGGTGTCAACTTTTCGCATGTCCGGGGTAGTTTTAACAAAAATATGGCCAAACTGTTGGGCGAAAATGCAACTTCATTTGCCGCAACAGGTGTTTCATCTATTCTTCACTCTGGAAACCCTTTTGTTCCAACCATTCACATGAACGTACGGCATTTCAGTCTCGACAATGGCTCTTCGTGGTTTGGTGGCGGAATCGACCTCACTCCAACTTACATTAATCCGGAAGAAGCACGCTGGTTTCATCAAATCCTGAAGGACATTTGTGACAAGTACAATACGTCATTTTATCCGGAATGGAAAACCTGGGCCGATGATTATTTTTACCTAGCTCACCGGCACGAAACCCGCGGTATTGGTGGAATTTTCTTCGACCGCATTCAACCTGCCAATGAAGCTGATTTGGAAAAAATGCTAAATCTGACCTGCGATTTGTTAAGAATCTATCCGGTTATTTACAGCCAATTGATGAAAAATAACGGGCATCAGCCGTTTACCGAAGCTCAGAAAAGATGGCAAAAAATTCGTCGTGGTCGTTACGTTGAATTCAACCTGATACACGACCGCGGCACCAAATTTGGATTGGAATCTGATGGGAACATCGAATCCATACTGGTTAGTTTGCCTGCTGAAGTAGAATGGGTGTATCAATACCAACCCGAACCGGGCAGCCCCGAGTCTCAAACTCAGGAGCTGCTAAAAAAAGGAATTGAGTGGGTATAGAAAAGTTATTCTCATAAAATATTTTCAATAGGAATTTTCATCCTGTTTCGCTATTTTAGGGGTTCCTCAATTGCTTTAATAACGGATAAGTAGAGAGGATCAAAGAGGTATGGGCAGATCAGATAAACTTAATGTCGGATTTGCCGAAAACAAATTTAACCGTAAAGATCCATGAACTTAGCGATTCGTCAACCAGTTATGTTTCCCCACTATGTGAAAGAATGGCGTTGGTACATCTTGCTGATTTTAATTGCCTTGAGTTATTACCTAACGGCTAAATTGGGCCTGACTTTTGCTTTTGAAGGCACCAATGCGTCACCGGTCTGGATGCCGTCAGGTATTGCACTGGCGGCCGTTATACTTGCAGGTTACCGGGTTTGGCCGGCCATTTTTTTAGGGGCATTACTGGCCAATCTTCAGGTTTTAACAGCTTCTGGATTGTCCTCTAATTCTATATTTTTCCTTTCAATCATCACAGCAACAGGCAACACGTTGGAAG
>JAIBEY010000002.1 GCA_019459525.1 Prolixibacteraceae bacterium | reverse complement strand
TGCTGACTGGGCCGCCTATGTAGCTGACATTGATTCGGACGAAAGCATTTTTAATAATCCGTTAACCGCTTTTGCCTATGAATTTCTCAGCATCGAACATGCTGCCAATCACAACCTGTTTACAGGCATATTCGATACTTACCTGTCAACGTACACCAAAATTATTCAGGAAGCTGAAGCTGAGTTACTAAAAACTCTGGAAAGCTACGATGCACACACGCCGCATTATGCCTTGTTCCTTAGCTTTTTAATGCTGTTCCGTTTTACCCAAACGCACTCCAATACCATTACGCAGCGTCACCTCGATTTTTATTATAAGGAAGTTCTACGGCTGCAACCACGTAAGGCAGAAGCCAATAAGGTTCATGTTTTGGGCGAACTGGCCAAGCAGGTTGACAGTTATTTGCTGAAACAGGGCACTTTGTTGAAAGCCGGAAAGGACAGTCTGAAAAAGGATGTGAACTACCAACTTGATGCGGATACGGTTTTCAACAAGGCAAAGGTTGCCCAGTTAAAAACATTCTATAAAGCAGTTGGTGATGATAGTATCAAAGAGCCCGGAACTGCGACCGTAAAACAAAACAATACCGGACGTGTATTTGCTTCGCCTGCAACGAACACCGACGACGGAATTGAAGCCAAATAGACCAGCGCCAATAAAGAAAGGCAGCCCTATGTTCACAAAATTTACAAAGAGGCTGAACTAGAACGGATTTCGATGCCAAAAGCACAGCTTGGGTTTGCAATGGCATCTCATTATTTATACCTGACCGAAGGTGAGCGGAAAGTATTTGTTCGCCTTGCTATGAATAATAATTCGGCGCTCGACGGTAAACACATCGAATGTTACCTCACCGCTGAAAAAGAATGGTACAAAGTGGAATCCTTGACTATCGCTTCTTCAGGCAAAAAACTTTCGGACGGAACAACCAACTGTGCTGAAATTTCATTCACCATTCCAGGATCGGCTCCGGCCATTGTTAACTACAATGCAGCCAAGCACGGTGGCACTTTCAATGTGGCTTTACCGATGCTCAAGATTTATCTGGTGAACGATGATGCCAGCATTTACGAATACGATGCTTTGAAGGACATTACCATTACCAAAACGGAAATCCGGGTTGAAGTGGGCATGGACGGCACTTACAGCCAGAAAGGATTGAAAAATTTACAGTTGTCAAACGATTTTGGCGTGCTGGATGCTTCAAAACCATTTATGCCATTTGGAACCCGGCCAACAGTGGGTAACAGATTGGTTATAGGCAATAAAGAAATCTTTTCAAAGAAAAATGCATCATTAAAGTTAAATCTGGAATGGAAGGATTTACCCTCAAGTAGGACGGACATCAGTTTTGCCGATCTGAATAGCTCAAATTATCCCAACATTGCCATTAATAAACTGGAAGAGGGTATTTGGAAATCACTGGATACCTACGAGGAAATTTTCGAAGATGAGGGTTCTTCAGGAGTAAAAACAACACGACAGATTCCAATTACCGAAAAAAGCTTTGATAATTCAGTAGTTAGTTTTTCTGAAGAATATCCACCATATTCAATCAACGGAAATAAGGGTTTTATTGCGTTGCAACTAACTCAGTCTTTTGGGCACAAAGAATATCTGGTAACATTAACCGATTATTTGGTTAGAAAAGCAAATAATGTAACTACTGATGATATTTCACTTCCAACAGAACCCTATACGCCAACACTGCAATCCATTTACGCCAGCTATTCTGCTTATACTATAAATGATTTAACGGCTGGAACTGCTGCGACATTCAACAGTCGTGAAATCAGTTTCTTCCACATTTATCCGTTTGGCGATGGCGAACAGCATAACTATTTAAACCCTGCTGAAAATGTTTTCCTGTTGCCTCAGTTCAAGCATTCAGTTGAAAGTGAAATCAAATCACATATCGGAGAATTTTACATCGGTATCGAGAAATTAAATCCGAATGAAGGAATAAATATTCTGTTTCAGGTGATGGAAGGGACAACAAACCCTAAAATCGAAAAACCTAAGGATCAGCATATTTACTGGGCTTTTTTGAGCAACAACAAATGGATAGAATTTGATTCTTCTGATTACAGCGACAATACGCTGCAACTGGTTCAATCGGGTATCATTTCTTTTGCCATTCCGGCGGAAGCAACAACCGAAAATACCATTTTACCAACCGGATATATCTGGCTAAGGGCTTCCGTCATAGAAGCCGTCGAAGCTGTTTGCGATCTCATTTCGGTTGATCCACAGGCCTCGGTGGCCACTTTTGTAAATAACGAAAATGCTGACGACTTTTTAAATACCGTGCTGCCAGCCGGAACCGTCGCCAAACTGAGAATTCCGGATGCTTCGGTTAAAAAAATTACGCAGCCTTATTCTTCTTTCGGCGGGCGGCCCAGAGAAAACGACGATCATTTCTACATCAGAGTGAGCGAAAGGTTACGCCATAAAGCCCGGGCCATTACCGTGTGGGACTACGAGCACCTTGTTCTGGAGGCTTTTCCTGAAATATACAAAGTGAAATGCCTGAATCACACGCAGATTGAAGACGGAATTTACCACGAAGTTAAGCCCGGATATGTAAGTATTATCACCATTCCGTCACAGCAAAACCACAACGATGCGAATCCGCTAAAACCTTACACACAACAAAGTACCTTAACCAATATTGAAAACTTCTTAAAAAAACGGATTTCCTGTTTCGTGAACCTGCGTGCCTGTCAGCCTCAGTTTGAAGAAGTCCGGCTGGAGTTTTCGCTCAAGCTGTTCGATCAGTATAAAGATTTTACTTTTTACTCCGACAAGCTGAAAGAAGAAATAACACAGTTCCTGTCGCCCTGGGCATTTGGGAACACTTCGGCAATCGATTTCGGCGGAAAAATTTACAAATCGGTACTCATCAATTTTATTGAAGAAAGATATTATGTGGATTTTATTACTGACGTGTACCTCTATGTAAAAGTGGATGATACAACAGCCGAAAGTCTAGATATGGACGAAATAAGCGCATCAACTGCCCGAAGTATTTTGGTATCGGCCCCGGCTTCGAAGCACGTCATTCATGAATTGACCCTGGCCGACACGAATACTGAAGAGGTTTGTATTGATAAAAACAATGTAAAATAACGCCTGAACATGGCTAAAAGTATTACCATACAAAAAACTCAAACGCTTACTGACAGCAGTAACTACGAACTGCTGCGCCAGAAAGGGTTAGAATACATTGAGAAACTGGGGAGCCGATTGTGGACCGATTACAACATTCACGATCCGGGTATTACCATGTTGGAGGCGCTGGCTTATGCACTCACCGATTTAGGCTTCCGCACCTCGCTCGACATCAAAGACCTGCTCGCTTTACCAGCTCCCGAAACGGCTGATGCAGATGGACAATTCCCGGCAGATAAACGTCAGGCTTTCTATACAGCGCGCAATATCCTAACCGTAAATCCATGGACCAGCGACGATTTTCGCAAGTTGCTCATCAATATTGATGGCATTAAAAACGGCTGGCTGAATTGCAAAAAATGCCCGTGCGACGATCTTTTCATCTATGCCAACTGTACCAAAAGCGTTTTGCAATATGCGCCGATAAATCCGAATGATCACAAGGTCTTTATACGGGGACTTTACGATATTTTGCTTGAGTTTGAAGAAGAAGAGAAAAGCGGAAACCTCAACAGCGGCAAAATAAAATACAATTTCAGCTTTAAAAACGGGCTTCAATTGGCCAATGCCACTATTGAGATGCGGCTTCCATCGTGGGCAAAACTG
The DNA here is from genome assembly GCA_019459525.1 of Prolixibacteraceae bacterium. Classification (GTDB taxonomy): domain Bacteria; phylum Bacteroidota; class Bacteroidia; order Bacteroidales; family Prolixibacteraceae; genus Aquipluma. Next base: position 8,823 of record JAIBEY010000002.1, on the reverse strand, counting down.
GAATCGAATAACGCTGTTTACAAAAACTTCAGGAATCCGAAAAGCGAAATTACAGCCGTTTCTGTTCCGTTTATCTCGGGTTCAATGCCTGTTGTTGCCGATATTCCAACTTCTCCGGAACAAGTGCTCGACAATGCTTTACGCAAACCGATTTTTGCAAAAGTTGAAATTACGTTTAAGCCCGATAAGGACAATGCGGCCACCGAAGTATTGATCTTCGATAATGTACCCATCAACGTCTGGTTCAGGAATACTGCGGAACGGAGAGCGCTTGAACTGGCCGATTTAAAGACGGCCATAGTAGATAAAACGGTTTCAGGCATTTTCCCGAAATACCTTGAAAAGGTAAAAAGGGCCGACGCTGTAATTGCAGAAACGATACAAGTACTGCACAACCACCGCAATCTGGCTGAAGATTATTGCACGATTAAAGCCATTGAGGTTGAAGACATTGCCATTTGCACCGATATGGAAGTTGAACCTTCAGCAGATATTGAAGTGGTTTTGGCCGAGGCTTATTACCTCATCGACCAATACATGAGCCCCGATATTAAATTTTATTCGTTACAGCAATTGCTTGACGCCAATAAACCTGTGGACGAAATTTTTGAAGGTCCGGCATTGAGCAATGGATTTATTGACAATGATGAACTGGCTCAGGCCTCTTTGCGAAAAACGCTTTACACCTCGGATGTAATTAATCTGATCATGGAGATTCCGGGGGTCAAATCGGTAAAGGACTTTGTATTTGCCCGCTATGATGACTTCGGACGTTTAGTCGAAAGTCAGTCGTGGAGTTTGCCGGTTACACCCAATCGTCAGCCCAGATTATACATTGAAGGAAGTAAGATGATGGTATATAAAAACGGCCTGCCATTTTTGGCCGATGCCAACGAACTGAGCGATACCCTTCAGGTGGTAAAAGGAAGACATACCCAACCCAAATATTCAGTACTTGAAAATGACTTGCCGGTTCCACATGGCAGTTATTATGAACTGGAATCGTACTACGCGGTACAGAATACCTTGCCGTTAACGTATGGCGTTGGTTCTGCCGGACTGCCCGATTCGGCCACCGATCTGCGCAAAGCACAGGCCAAACAGTTGAAAGCATACCTGCTATTTTTCGAACAATTGCTGGTAAACTATCTGGCTCAGTTAGCCAATACGCAGGAATTGTTTGCAGTTGACAATACAGTAAAACAAACCTATTTTTCGCGTTTGCTGGATTCAGGAGAAATTGATGGAATTGCCGGTTTGTACAACGGATTGGATGCTGCCACCTTGCAGGGATTAATTGAAAATGAGGACACTTTTCTGGAAAGACGCAATAAGTTTCTCGATCATTTGCTGGCTCGTTTTGCCGAAACATTTAACGACTACGCGTTGATGCTTTATTCTTATACCGAGGATAAAGACGTTGCCGACACCCAATTGATTGATAACAAGATTTCCTTTCTGCAAAACTTTCCGGAGTTAAGTCGCAACCGGGCAAAATCGTTCAATTATAAGAATCCCGCTCTGGTTTGCAACAGCGAAAATGTGGCAGGTTTAGTCAACCGGATCAAGCTGCTTTTGGGTTATAGCCCAACTTATTCGGGAAATGTAGAACTCTACGAAGAAAAAGATACCGACGGAAAGTTTTACGAACGCAGGTGGCGGTTAGTTGATGAAACTAAGAAGATACAGTTGAGCAGTAGCACCCGGTATGTTGATGATGCGCTTCCGGTTGCCGAACAAAAGGCCTGGAGTGAAATTGATCATGTTTTTCTGTACATCACCGATCCGGCACATTATACCATCAAAAAAGCAAAAACCTGGGTTCTTAATCTGGTTGATGATACCGGTGAAGTTATTGCCACCCGAAAACAACATTTCAAAACCAAAGCCGAAGCCGAAACTGCCAGGGATGAGATCATTGCGTTTGCAAAAAAATCGATAACACGGGAGCAGATCTTTATTGTGGAGCATGTTTTACTCCGGCCGCGTAACATTGGAGATGCCTTGCTTTCAGTTTGTTTAGATCCCGGGTGCAACGATTGTGATGAAACCGATCCGTATTCTTTCCGCATTACTGTTGTATTAAACGGCGAAGATGGATTAGCCAACAAAGGCATTGAATTCCGCCGTTTCGCAGAGCAGACCATTCGCATGGAAACCCCGGCTCACCTTGGGTTAAAGATATGTTGGGTAAGTAAAGAATCACTCAAAGAATTTGGCGACTTGTATTGCAGCTGGCTTGCAGAACTGTCGAAACCCGAACCTGATGCAGCGACTCTTCACAACCGGCTTGATGCACTGATCAAAGTATTTACGAACCTGAATAATGTTTATCCGAAAGCAACTCTGCACGATTGTGTGGATGGCAACGACAGTAACCGGGTATTCCTGGGCCATACCGCAATCATCAGTAATGAAGAACTGGATGAACAGATTAAAAAGAAGAAAGAGAGTTAATTTTTACGATCCGCTTTAACGAAAAATAAATTTACAGCTATGATACCTTCAGCAGCCAATTCAGACTATCCAAAATTTGTAGCCGATCAGGTGTTAACATCTGACAACCTCAATGATTTATTCGGCTACCTGGATGAACAGGGAAGAATGACACGAACCTATTTATCGGGTATTGGTATTGTGTGCGGATTAAAAGTTAAAACTGCAGCCGACGGAAGTAGTATAACCATTTCCAAAGGTGTTGGTGTAACCAGTTCGGGTTACCTGGTATCGGTGCCCGAAATAATCTACACCAAACGAACTTCGGCCATTTTCGATGCTGTAAAAAGCGAGTACTACAATCGCTTTGTAAATATCGCCACAAAAACGCAAAAGTTTAATTTATGGGAATTAAAGCAGGAAGCTGAGGCTGAAGGCAACACTGCTTTGACCAAGACTTTCCTCACTTCAGGAGAGAAAATTGTATTGCTGTTTGTTGAACTGCTGGAGGAAAACAACAAAAATTGTGACCCGAATTCATGCGACGACAAAGGAATTAACGTAACTGTAAATTTCAGGCCGCTGTTAATTGAAAAGGCAAATGTTGAAGCTTTGCTGACCGGCGCAGGTGCACCTGCAAGCCCGTGGCTAAGCCTGCCTGACTTGACTATGAAAAGGTTTGACGTAACAGCTAATCCGTTATTCGAATGCCTCAACTTTTTCGATGCTTACCGGAAAATTCTCAATACCACATTCCTGAACCAGGTACAAACTTCACTAACCAAATCGTACGATGTTTTGCAGCCTTTGCTGGCCGGAGAGTTTCCGACAAACCCATTCGCCAGCTTAGCCAACGATTTCAAATTCCTGAATGATGGCAGTATCACTCCGGAACAGTTAATATTCATGCAATATTACTACGATCTCTTCTCCGACCTGATATTGGCTTATAATGAATTCAGGGAAAAAGGAACTGAATTTATAGGGATGTGCTGCCCCGACGACCTTTTCCCCAGGCATTTGTTGCTCGATCTGGCCATTCCGGATACAACCACTGAAATAAGTAGTTACCGTCATTATTTTATTCCGTCGCCCATCTTAAGCGATCAGGAAAAAACAGCCTCACAGCTAAAAATATTATTCAAAAAACTGGTATTGCTGGTGCACAAATTTGCAGTACCACCGCCCACCATTCAGGGTGCCAATAAACTGGTTGATACCAACATTCGCATTACCCCGTCAATATTGGCCAATGTTCCGTTTTCCAGCAAGTCAATTCCGTATTATTATTCCATAAGCGGTGCATCCGATGAGTTGCTGAAAAGCTGGAGCCCTCTGAAGTATGCGCAGGGAAAAAGCAGCAGAAACTTGTCCTATCATGCAAAAAAATACAATACGACTGACGAGGATATTTATGAGCCTTTATTGTACGATTTGGAACCGTACAATTTCTTGCGGATTGAAGGGCATATTGGCAAATCGTATCAGCATGTAGTAAAAAACATAACAGACATCCGGGATAAAAACCGGTTGCCTTTTGAGATTGTCGCCCTTAATGCGGATGTGTCAGCAATCACGGCATTTATTAAAGAATTGGCAAAAGTAATGACCTCAGGCACTTCCAATGCCCAAGCCACGCTCGAATCGATCATGGGCACCAGTTGCCATTTTAACGATCTGGAATTACTCTACGATTCCATCATGGCCGAGCTCACCGGGAAACTGAGCAATGAAATGAAATTCTTTTACGATCTGAAACGGGATGCCAAACGCCCGGTGTTACCTGATCCATCCAGCAACATTCCACAGGTACCTTTGCTGAAAAAAACCGATGCCGCATTCCGGTTTACCAACAACAGCATTGGCCACGAGTTTGAGCTGTTTTATGCTAATGTAAAAGATTTTCCTTTGATTTCGTTACCGGTATTTTTTCAATCTTTCGGCCAGGATGGGAATAACGATGTCATGGATTTTGTTTTTAAAGCAGTTCTGTATTACATCGAAATGCTTTACGAAACGGTGACAACAAGCCTCAGTAGCTTTACTTTTTATGATTTTTACGTTCGTTATTACACCTTAATTCAGGCCGTCAGGTACATCAAATTGCTAAACAAGTTTTCCAGTGAACGATTCCCTTTGAGCGAAGAAGAAAACGACCATTTGGATGCCATTCTTTCCATAACTGCCGACAACAGAATGGTTCAGCTTTACATTGAATTCCTTCGCCGGATATTGCAGATCAAAATTATGCAGCAGGCTGGTTTTTATGCCCTCAGCCATCCCGGGATTCAGCACAAAGCGGGCGTACCTTTAGGCGGAACCTTTATTTTAATTTATCATGAAGCAGAGAAAGCCGAAACCTCAGTTGCCACAAACGTTGCGGTTAATGAAAACCTGGCTTTCAGGGCGAATGCTGACGTAGCAGAATCGGCCAAAATTAATTCAGGAGCACAAAGGTTACGGGCAGATGCCTCAACCCAGGAGCATTTGATGGTTCTTTCGGCTGATGTCAATGAAAAAGTGGTAATCGCCAGGGAACGAATCATAACCGGGCTGAAGAAAACAATTAATACGGATAACATAAGGGCTGAAAAGGCTGAAAAAATAACAGCTGCAGCTGCAGAAGCAAAAGCTTCTAAAACCGATACCGTTTCTGAAGTAACAGCCGTTTCTACTACTACAACTGCTACGGCGGCCAAAACGCAGGACATTAATCAGCGAACCCTTAGCTATCTGGCTGATGCTGCCGCCTATTTGAAGAACCGCAAAGCTGATAAACTGGATGAAGCTATTTCCGAATTTAATGATGGCGTGGTGATTGCCGATTTTTATCTTCCTTACCTCTGCTGTTCCGATTGTCCGCCTATACAAATGATCGTTACCGGCGAACCCGAAAAACCAAACCAGCCACCGGTTGCACGACCGGGCGACAATGTGTCTGTGCAATTACCGGCAAATACGGTTACGCTTGATGGCAGTACATCTTCAGATCCGGATGGTACCGTTAAAACGTATGTCTGGGAATTGCAATCGGGGCCCGAGGCAAAAATTGAAAATCCGGCAGAAAGTAAAACCAACATTTCCCTATCAACCGAAGGTACATATGTTTTCAAACTAACAGTGACTGACGACGATGGGGCAACATCATCGGCTACGGTTACCGTTACCGTATTGCCTTTAGCCAATGTTCCTCCGGTTGCCAGAGGTCTGGCCAAACCTGATCTTGTTGCCTTATCAGCAAATGGCGCAGGAACTACACAACTCATTGGCAGCGAATCTACTGATTCCGATGGCAAAGTCGTATCCTATGTATGGTCATTATCATCCGGACCAACGGGTGGTTCAGTTATTAATAATCCGGACAACGAAACGACCCTGGTTATATTTACGCAACCCGGTACTTATGTATTTAAATTAGTAGTTAAGGACGATAAAGGGGCAACGGATACTACAACTGTGACCGTTACAGTTACTCAGGAAGAAAACAAGCCACCGGTTGCTGTAGCCAATGCAGAACCATCAACATTGGTATTGGTTCCGGGCCAGCAATTTACGGCACAGCTAATTGGCAAAGGTTCGGCTGATCCGGATGGCTCAATTGCAAGCTATAACTGGTCATTATCTTCAGGCCCAACAAGTGGTTCTGTTATAAACAATCCAAACAGTGAAAATACCTTAGTTTCCTTTAATCAAGTCGGAGTTTACCAATTCAGATTAACAGTAACTGATGATAAAGGGGCAACCGATGCTACTACTGTGACAATAACAGTTACCCAGGAAGAAAACAAGCCGCCGGTTGCTGTAGCCAATGCAGATCCATTATCATTGGTGTTTGTCCCGGGTCGGCAGGTTACGGCGCAGCTAATTGGCAAAGGTTCGGCTGATCCGGACGGCACAATTGCAAGCTATAACTGGTCGTTATCTTCAGGCCCAACAAGTGGTTCTGTTATAAGTAATCCGAATAATGAAACTACTCTGGTTTCGTTTAATCAGCCGGGAACGTACCAGTTCAAACTAACAGTAACCGATAACAGAGGAGCAACTGATGCAACTACTGTTACTGTAACTGTAACTCAGGAAATAGTGGTACAAAAAACATGTGCAACGCTTGATAGCATCATTTCAAACTTCGGTGCACTAACCACTGCTGATACTGCCGAGAATTTTAAATTATTTACTGCTCGCTATGTGGACTATAAGGAAATCAGGGCGTTTTACAACCTAATGGTTTCGTCCAAGGTTCAAAGTATGACAGTCGATGATCAGATTAAATTCTTTATTGAGCAAAAAATTGAATCAAGACTTGCTACCTGGATCGACAATTTAAAACCGTTTTTACTGGAATTTGAAAATTTGAGGCTCTTGGCACTGCTCATGCTTCATATACATACCGAGCTCGCTTATTACATCTCGTGCATTCAGAAAGACGATGTAAACAAAGCGGAGATACCAATGGTCAATACGCTGACTTCGGTGAACGACTCATTAAACGTGATTCTGCGGGTTGTTGCTAATTTTCCCGATGAACACCGCAAGGTTCTCGGCACCCTTCAGGCTGTAACAAATGATGAAAGGAACAGATTGAAGAGCAATGATGAGATAAATTCTAAGCCAACTTATGTTGAAATACTGGCTGTAATTTTAAAAGTGTTTAAAGAAATGGCTCTATAACATGACCGGCTCACTACATACCATCCGTAAACAAATTGTGCAATTTCAATACAATGGAAATGCAGATGGTTTTGCGCTGCAAAAGGAAGTGAGCGACTGGTGCAATTTTACCCTGATTCCTGAGATTGAACAGCAACTTGATTTGTTGGATCTGGGTGATAATTTTATCACCATTGATAAGCTTGAAATTGAGGCAACAGCCAATAAAAATGACTGGCAGCAAAAAATTCGGGATGAATTGCTTTCGAGCCTGAAGCAAAAATTAATCGACTATAGACCCAAATTTACGGAAGAAGCCAGCAGAAAAAGCGTAACCAAAGCCAGAAAACTGGATGAGCTTATTTTGTATTATTTTGAAAATGGCTATTTGCCCTGGTGGGGAAAAACGCTCATTGCAGACGATTTCAAGACTGTTTTGCAAAATTGGATCACAGGAGAAATGTCGCCATCGCGAGCTGATTTTATCTGCAAAGAATTAAAACAGAAAGCATCTAAAACCCCGATCGAAAGAATCGTAAATCAGGTTCCGCAAAAATTATTTTTTCAATTGCTGAAAAACATTTACAAACAGGAAGTTGAGATCATCTCTCATACAGAATCATTTTTCAAAGAAATAATTGATAGTAACAATTCTGGAGTAAAAGGAAAAGCAATTTCAGAAACGGTTTACCGATTTTTGTTGACCATGGTGGTTGAAAATGTAGGGATCATCAATACCGATGTGTTGTTACGGTTTGTTTTCGAAGAAGTTAGGCAAACAAAAATTGCTTCGAAGGTGCTTAAACCGACTTTTGAAAGAAGAGATAAAACAGCGAATCCGGTTAAAGTGGCATGGCAACAGCTTCTGAAGAATGAGCTAAAAAAACAAGAAAGTCAAGATGAGAAACAGAATTCTTCGGTAAAGAAGATAAAAGCAACATCAGAGCAAAATCAGGAAGAAAAGGAAAGCAGACTTCAATACAATAAACTAATCGATAAACTGACCAATCCTGATTTTGAAGAAAAAAGTCAGGAAGATCTGGTGCCCGAACTAAAGGAAGGAATTTACATTGACAATGCCGGAGCGGTAATTTTTGCCGCATTTATTCCAACCCTATTTAAAAAATTAGCTTTAGAGAACGAAGGAGCGATCCAAAAACCTGATTTGGCCGTATTGCTTATTCAGTACTGCGTAACAGGTAATACAAAAATTGCTGAGTACGAATTGGTTCTCCCTAAAATATTGTGCGGATTAGCTATCGAATTTCCGGTGAATACGAATGTAAGGATAACTACCAGCCAGATGAAAGAAGTTAACGAAATGCTTCTGTCATTAATTGAATATTGGTCGGTACTTAAAAACACCTCCATCGACGGTTTGAGAGAATCATTTTTTAAGCGAAGTGGAAAATTGGGTATGGTCAATAACGAATGGCTGCTTCAGGTTGAGCAAAAACCTTTTGATATGCTGTTACAACAATTGCCATGGAGCATTTCGATGATCAAACTGCCGTGGATGAAAAACTTATTAAAAACAGAATGGGTCTAGAATGAAATTATGTTTTCAGCCGCAGAAAAGACAAATCAACCCGCAACTGTTGTCCAACAAAAAACACAACAGCAATCCTTTTTCAGAAAGGCGGAGGAAGAGTCATTTTTTGGCAGCAACGAACGTCCATCCTTTTTTAATGCACCCGTCCAAGCCAAATTAGCCGTTAGCAGCCCAGACGATCCTCA
>JAIBEY010000080.1 GCA_019459525.1 Prolixibacteraceae bacterium | reverse complement strand
GGATGTAATTAATTCCTGCTGAAATTTCAAATCGCTTATACTTACCTGGATTATCCGGATATTCATGATACAAAGCAATAAACCAACCCTTTTTAGCTCTTACAATCTTAGGAGTTTTGTATTTGACATTTTCCATTCTTGCAAAGCGTTTTTTGAAGCGTTGTTTTAACTTTTGAGTATCCGAATTATTTAGTGGGAGTTTTGGTGGGTATTATTCAAATCTCCTTATCCGTGTCACTTAACTTTTTATTCATAAATCACTCCACAGATATGCACAATTTTGCTAGGACAAACTCAAATTCTTCAAAAAATCCAACCAAAGGTATAGGAGGTCAGGACCAAAACGAAACCGGCAATTCCAATACCATTCGTTTTAGGAGTGTAAATTAAACTTTGTAATTTGTATGTTGGTTAATTACGATATTCTATTTTATAAAACTTAAGCTTTATGGTTCGGGCGATAGTGTCGTTTACAGTTAATTTATCATGATATTTTTCATAACAGAAAAGTTCATAATGATCGGCCCACAAATACTTTTTGCCTTCTTTGGCTGTTGAGAGCTTAAATTTTCCGCCTTCGGCCAATTCCAATTTTGTATCTGCATCAAACATATCATACTCAAAACAAAAAGACACCTTATTTCGACCTCTTACAAAATCAAATCCAGCCAAGCTCGGTTTATTAATTACACCTCTGTATATTATCTTATCATTATACAAAATCTCGAAATCGTAATTCTTTAGATTATTTATAACCGAATTTTCATAATCCTTTGAGTCCGGACTACCAAATCCATCGATAATATCAGTAGCCAAATATTTAATCTCATCCACGGTCAATTCTTGCCGAACAATACTTTGAGAGTTTGCGAAACCCGAGATTACTGCAAAAAAGAAAAAAAATAAATATCTCATTTATAATTTTTTAATTTTAAACATTTCTCTAATTATTTACTAATGATTCCTCAAGTTCGCACAATTATTTTTAGTGTTCAATAATTTCACGCGGCTTTTAAAGCCGATCAATGGCAAATTTCAACCGCTGACCAAAAATTCAAATTATTTAAACGCGAGAAACTATTTAGTTCTCACAAATTAGACATTGGAAAATTCTCTCTTTACACTTTTTACATGCCGCCCTTTTTAATCTTTTCAGGGGTATCCTCTTTCACTTTGCGCTTCAATCTTTCTATTTTTTCTTTTAGCCGTGTAATTTCGGCAGCTTGCAATTCTATAGTCTTTTCATAACTAACAACGAGTTTTTTTAGGTAACTCTCTTCATCTTGATTGCTTGTCTCCTGTGTAGTACATCTTATCTCTTGATCTTGAGCTAAGTTTTTAATCATTTCTCCCCTATTATTAACAACCCAGTCTCTATTTAAATCTGGACAAAAATTTAGAATCCGCTCTAATATTTTGGTTCCAACATTTTCTGTTTTATCTAAATACGCATTAGATAGCCCACATAATTTTTCAAAAGCCTTTGCAGAATAGCCCTTTTGATCCCTATAAATTTTTATTCTTTCCGAAATTGATTGACTATCAGACATTTATAAATTATTATCAACAAATTTAGAATATTCTCTAATTTTTATTTGAATATATTAGAGTTTGCTCTATATTTGTATTATTCATTTTTGATTCTCTATATATGGACAATATTAACGAAAATCCCTTCAAAGAAGCTTCTCAGGAAGAACTAATTTTTATCTGCCACAACATGCCCAGAGGTATGGTCGCAATGATCCAGGTACGCACAGCCGCAACACGCGCCGAAGTCCTCTATCAATTGCAGCGGAATGCTAAAACACAAAAGCCAGATATTATTCAGGCTGCAAGAGATATTCTTCTCGCTATTACCGGGCTAAGTTACGAAGAAGAAAAGAGTAAACGATAAACGCATGTCTCTATCGGTTGACATCATACAAGAGTTATCGAGGCAAATCGCCTTGCTACAGAATGAACTACAACGTCATTCTGTAGCAAAGACACAAAAGCCTAAAAAACTGCGCCAGGAACCGGTTATGAGAACGAAGCTAAGGCAAGCTATAATTAAAATGGAAACAGAGCATTACAATTTGCTCTGCAAAAAATACAAGGATGAAATTGAATTCATCCAAACCAGTGAGCCTGGTTGGCTCCCGGCAAAGAAGTTCTTTGACTTATTGTAGCTCTGTGCGCATCCCCGATTTATGGCCGACAAGGGGGAGAAAAAAATGGCGCGAATTACCGGCTTGCAGACACCGGGAGACTGAAATAAGTCGAATTGGCAAACATCAATGGTGATTAAGGCCAATAAAAGATCAACAACAAACCGCCGTGACCCATTCTTTGGGTAGCGAACAATATAAATACACCCTTCGCACATACCCCCACAAGGAGTGCGATGGGTGTTTCAAAGAAAAGCATTACTACACGCAGAGAAGGATAATGTTGTTATCGGTTCGGGCTTTCATCAAACTAAAACCAACAATATGAATAAAATAATTTTTCATAAAAATTGCATTCAGCACGAAGCTGTCGCAAAAGTAAAACGCATGCTTAATAAAATTAAAAAGGATTTTGGAGGTTTTCAGGGAATTTTCTATTGCTCAATTCAATTGACTGGAGTTAATGATATTGACAGAAAAGAGATCAAATCACACATTGAAAAACATTTGAGAAACTTAAAAAAGAAAATCGACAAACAACTTCTTCAAAACGAAACATTTGTAAGTGGCGAAATAAACGAAGATTATGAAGAAGGATTTTACATTCCACCATTTACTGAAGAATTAAATTTAATCGAATCTTTGAATAAAGTTTCTTCTTATATCCAAAACAACTATCCGGAAATAAAAACAAAACAATCAGAATTTATTTTCACAAAAAATACTTCTGAGGAAAAATTTAATGAGGCAAAATTACATTTTCAAAATAATCCGATAATTGGATTTAGTCAAGAATATTTTGCTGTACTTGAAAACGGAGAAAATAAAAAATTATATCCGTTCACATTTTCGAGCTATGATTTAATAGACGCTAAAAGCATTCGCTGCGTTTTTTTATAGTTTGACACATTCGTTGTCAAAGTACCGTCAACTTTCAACTCAATAGAATCTGCTTATTTTCTAATAGACAAACTATGGACAAGTCTTCACGTTTCACACAACTGGGTCGCTTAGATAGAGCCATTGCAGCTAATCTGGACGATATACGCAGTAGTTTTGATGTAGATGCCTCTCTTGTCTTAGACTTTATTGTTTTTATTTCACAAAGGATGAAAACAGATCTTTTTGGTTACACTCGTTTTACTTTAAAAGATTTTTGTGAAGCAACCGGCCGAAGAAGGCAAGAACTGGCTCTAAAACATCCAATATTTTTGGATGGAAAGAAAAAGGTTCCGGAAATACAAGGATTGCGCTTTGAATCAGTATTCGACTATGCGCTTATCCGCATGATGCACCATAATCTTGTTTTTACGAATGTTTTCCAAGATAAATGCGGAGATAAAACTGTACACATGGAAGCAATCCGGATTTTAAGCGATGTTAAAATGAATTTCGGACGAAAAAGTACCGAAGTAAAACTCTATGATGTACGCGTAAGCCCCGAAATTATTGACGGCTTTGTGAGGCGTTACTATACAATTGACGTCAATGCATATAAATTAGCCGGAAAAGGAAAGGGAAGGGAAAACCGCCAATCGCTAGTCATTTATCTATCTGTTCTGCGACACGTACTGCACTCTCGTGGCCTAATCTGCACTTCCGTTCCAATTGACATTTTAGCCAACCAGGGAGGCATTAGCAGAGAAAAGACCTCCTTCCATCTAAAAGAAGCTATCAATAACATTTTAATTTATATCAGGGACAAGGCCTTTTTCCCATTTACTTTCCATTTTGAAGGTTACAAGGGAAAGAGCTTCCAGGTTAGCCTAACCTTTCAGGACACAAATCTGACCAGCGACCTTGCCCGGGAACACAACTTCTATCATAAACTCATTTCTGATCTCAAAGACCTCTTCGACTATAAATACAAGGGAAGCCACAAGAATAAAACAGATGGAGATCCATTTCAGGATTGGCTGATATCGGGGGCAGATCTTGATGAAAAAATAAACATCTTAAAAAAAGCATACGACAAAGCTTTTAACATTGAATTGAACGACGTGGATGCCTATAACATTTACAAAAATGGGTTCGATAAACTGTAAAAAAGCCATTTGCTTGTCCGGTATTTCGATAAACTTGTCCGACATTTCGATAAGCTTGTCCGGCATTTCGATGAAACGCATTTTACTTGTCCGGTATTTCGATGAGCTTGTCCGGTATTTCGATAAAACTGAAAGCTTGTCCGACATTTCGATGATAGAAAAATAAATCAATCTGAATATCAATTCCTTAAATAACGAACTTGTCCGGTATTTCGATGAATAATATAAATATATACTGTAAATATACTTAATTTGAAAAATAAAAATCATTTTCACTTTTCCAAACTTTTTTAAACTTTTTTTCAGCTAAAAAAAACAGCCTTTTATAATTTTTGACCAAGTGCGAAACTGATAGGATATGAAAACCAAAAACGAACTTTTTAGCTAACTTTGTAAAAAGGTTAATCATGAAAAACCCAAGGCCAAAAACAAGAAAAAAATAAAGATTAAAAATAGAACTATGAAGACAGGAGACAAAGCAGAAGCCGCTCCGGCTATAACCGGGCTTGACGAATGGGTAGAGGGTACGGTAATCGAAGTAAAAACAAACCCGTTTTTGGGCATCGTGGTGGCCATCAAAGACAGCCTTGGCCGCATCTTCTTTGGGGAAGAAAAATACTTCAGGGAATTAAACAACGGGTCATGTTTGCAATAGCCTTTGACATGGTCACTTCAGACCTTAAACAGCACTATGGCGAACCCTACACGAATGCCTATTACGAGATTAAAAACATCCTTGAATCGTTCAATTTCTACAATACCCAGGGTAGCGTTTACCTGACAAAGGACAACGACATGGCCAACCTGTTCCGGGCCATTGAAGCCCTAAAAAAAACAGAATGGTTCAGGCTGTCTGTCCGTGATATCCGGGCGTTCCGTGTCGAGGATTGGTCAAACTTCACGGAATACGTGAAAAATTCATGAATTAGATGGAAACATTAAAATATTCGACGATTGAAACTACAGGATTCAAAGAATTGTCAAGAAAAGAACTGGAGAACATTCGTTCCGGAGAAATGAATGACGAAGAACGGTATATATACCTACTCAAGCATGACCCGGACGATGACCTGGCAAGGGCAATTACAGCAGAACAACTCCTTGAAAGGGTTATCCCCCGTATTGAAAAAATGTTCGAGAAATGAAGATCGTATTTTTACCAGAAGTTCGGGAATACTTCAGGGAGTTGGCTCAAATCATTTACGAAAAGGAGTATCTTTGAAAAAAATAAGTATGAAATCAGTAGAAAAAAAAGAAATAGAAAAAAGGAAAATTAACTGGGCAATACCTGGGCAGACGGTCACCCAAGAACAATTTGTCGAATCCATCAGAGAAGCGGAAAAAGGTCCATTCTATTCGATAGAAGAATCAAAAAAAATGATTGAAGAATGGAGAAAACAAAGGAGCTCCCAGTAAAGCTTTCAATAGAAGCAAATATTGACATTGATAATATTTATCAATATGGATTAGAGGTATTTGGGTTAAAACAAACCAAGCTTTATGAAGATGAAATTTGGCAACTTGTTGACTTTCTTTCAAATAACTATCTTCTATTTCCGGAATGTCGGTTTCTGACTACAAAAGCAAAGTTATACCGGTGGATTATCCTTGATGCTCACTATGTAATTTATCGCATCACCACAAAGAGAATTGAAGTTTTAAGAGTGATGAGTTCTAGGATGAGCATCACTGAAATTAAAAGAACAAGAAGAATTAGACCTTCGTAAAATCACATATACATTCATTATAACTGTTAGGCAGCCAATTGGCTGCCTTTTTTATTAATCTAAAAATAGAATAATCATGGAAAATTTAATTAGCTCCGGTCAAATGTTATTGTATAACAATAAACCGTTTTTGATTAAAGGAGGAGAAAACCTCTTTAGTGTTGAACTTCAGGCGGTTGATTTGTCAACCGAAAAAATGAGTGCAAAAAAGTTTGAATATTTGCACAATGACGGCAAAATCATCGCAAAGAATGATCTAGTTAGTGTCCAGGTCGGATATGATTTCTGTCGTGGAAAAATTGCAGAAATTACCGAATCTGGGTTAACAATTTTAACCGGAGGTGAAAAGGAAAAAGAAATCAATATTTCAGACCTCAAGATTGGCGACAAAATATCATTTCCTTTTGGTGAAGGCACGTTTAAGGGCGAGGTAACAGAACTAAGAGACCAGGAAATTGAGTTTCAACTCAAAGGCAGTGGTATGAAATACCACATCAACCGGGCTGAAATACCCGAAACAGCACTCTTGGATAAAAGTAAAACAGTACAAATTGCTTTTGATGAGAATTATAGAGGGACGTACAAATTAAAGGCAGGCCAAAAATACGACTTTCGCGAGCTTCCGCAAGCTATTTTTGGACTAGACAAGAAATCCATCACTCCTGGAGATCTACACCTCTTATTGCAGGGAAAAACAACAAATAACCTGTATGAATTTACAAAATCAGGTGGCGAAAAATATCAGGCTGTTTTTAACCTATATCGGGAAGATGGTAAAATCCGGGTAAACGTTACCTCTCGAAATGCAGAATTAACACTTGGAAATTCTTTCTCAGATCATGAAAAAGAGAAGCTACACAAGGGAGAGGTTTGCAGAAAAGATTTTGGCTATGGGGATACTTATGTAAAAATTGACACTGCTCTTAACAAACTTATCTTCATCAAAGTTGATGAAATCAATAATTTGTTTGAAAAATCCGGAGCCAAAGAGAATCTTACCAGTGAACAAAAAAATGAATTGATTCAAAACAATACACTTGTTTTGAACAATAAAGAGAAAGAGACTCAAATCGCATCGCTGGATTGGATTAATAAGACCCTTGACATTTCAACCGAATACACATCACTCCGATTGGAATCATTTAAAGCCGATTCCAGTGACCTGGAAAGATCAAATTCCCTAAAGCGGTAATCTATGAATCAGATTGAACAACTAAAACAAGAAATCCCAATTTCAAAGTACCTTGCCAATCATGGCATCTACCCTGTTCGAAAATCAGGTAATGAATTGTTTTATCACTCTCCTCTTCGCAATGACAAAAACGCATCGTTGACTGTAAACGATGTTAGGCGGGTCTGGTTTGACCACGGGAGTGGCGAGGGCGGAAGTATAATTGATCTTGTTATGCAAATGCAAAAAACTGACACGAGAGGCGCAATTAAGTGCCTCTCGTGTTTTAATCCATCCACGGATCCATCCACCAACGTTTATTTTTCTGATAATGAAATTAAGGAAAAAGCACTGAAGCACCAAATTAAAGGTACAAAACCTCTCGATAATAATCTCGCAATAACAATGTATTTGCAAGAACGGGGGATTTATGATGCTGCAAGAAAATCAGGGAGAGTTATAGAGGTCTATTATGATTATATAAACGAGGCAGGAGCTACCAAGCGTTTTTTTGGCGCCGGATGGGAAAATGAATCTGGCGGTTTTGATGTTCGTTCTAAATACGGGAAAGTTTGCATAAACAGTAAAGATATTTCCATTGTAGGAAACGGCAATATAGTAAATGTCTTTGAGGGAATGATCGATTTTCTTTCCGCGGTAACCGACGGCACTGTCTCATTTAACGACAAAAACATCATCCTTAATACTACTTCGTTGGCAGATAGAGCAATCTTGCACATACAGAAATCTGGTTCTAGTGAACAAATCAACCTGTTTTGCGACAACGACAAGGCGGGCGATGATTGTACCAAAAAATTCAAAGAAGCTTTTTCGCTTTCTGAAGATAAAAGAAATTTGTATGCTGAATTTTCAGACTATAACGAAAAGTTGATGAACGATCTTTCTCAAAGGAAAAACCTTTGCAGGTAGCTACATATCGAAAAAAACGAAACTATATATTATGACAGTCGATTTTTTCCAAACAAACGAACAGAATACACCGATCACTGAATTTTACCTTTTTTCAAAAGAAATGAGCTGTGTAATAAACGGACAATATATCGAAAATGATGAAAAATTCTACTTGATTATCGGGCAGCTTGTCGCCGATGAAAAGAACGCACCTCACAAAGTCTTTGTTTATCAAGTGAATAAATAAAATTGAAATGGTTTTTGATTTAATACTAATAATTAATTCGTTAGACTTATGAAAATTGACACTGCAAAACTTCGCAATCTATCAGATATCGCTTTTAAGATCATTGGCAACACTCTAACCATTGTCGCTCAGGTTTTGGTAAAACTAATGGAAGTCTCAGCCACAATTGCATGGTTCCTAATGAAAGCTGCATTTGCTTTTTTTATTGTGTTTTTAGCAATGATGATGGACAGTCAGGATGATATATAAATAGCATCACAGCATTGCAGCATTATAGCATAATAGCATAATAGCATCGCAGCATTACAGCAGCACATCATTTCAGCATAACAGCATTTCAGCATAATAGCATCGCAGCATAACAGCATAACAGCATCACATCATTGCAGCATTATAGCATCACATCATTGCAGCATTTCTTCTTTTTAGCTGTACGCGGGTAAATTTTACATAACGCGAACGAAATCTGTGTGCCGTTTTTCTCATTGCAAGAAGTGTTTTTGTTACCACAAAAACTTTTCTTGCCCACAACCGCTCCTATCCTCGCTTTTTGTGGGATTCTGCTGTAAAATGATTCGCAACTCATCATTTTCTTTTAATAAACTATCATGAAAAACAAAGGTGGCCGTCCTAAATTAAGCCTTGAATTATCTAGAAATTTAGAAATTAAGGTAAGATGTACTCGGGAAGAAAAGAAAATTATAAGGGATAAGGCGGCTGAATATGGGTTGACAGTGACGGACTTTATATTGAGAAAATGCCTTGACCAAAGGGTGGTGTTTAATCATATCGATTACTTAAAGGAGATTCATTCTCTTAATCTGGAACTAGGAAGGCAGGGAAATAATATCAATCAATTAGCCAAATATGCCAATACGCTTAGCGTGTCAAACAAACTAAATCCGGGTGTTGCCGTGAAAATAATAGAAACCCTTGATGTATATGTAAACAAACAAGAGGAGGTCAGGGTAGCTTTTAGAAGGCTCATAAGGGAGATGGCTAAAACAGATTAATCCACTATTGCAATTATTTTCCTGAGAAGAAAACAACTTATGAAACCACAACACATATTTGAAGAAATAAAGCTGGAGCCGTTGATGCTCCATTTGGCGAAAGATTACGATGCAGCAAAAGGCCGCATGATCTTCTGGATCGATTTGTTTGCAGGTGCCGGTGGAACAACCACTGGCATACACCTGGCCGGATTACCCAACGTTAAGGTTGTGGCCTGTGTTAACCACGACATGAATGCTTTGCTGAGTCATTGGAAAAACCATCCAAATTGCATGCACTTTGTTGAAGACGTCCGCGACTTCAGAGTGGTTCGGGCCTTGCGCGATTTGGTAGATCGGCTCGGGGGCCC
>JAIBEY010000044.1 GCA_019459525.1 Prolixibacteraceae bacterium | reverse complement strand
CCGGCAAAGTGCCTTCTTTTTTTAATCCGCGGGCAATGGCAGCGTCCATCACGCGCCAAACTTCGGCCAAGTAATCCCAAATCTCCGGACCTTCGTGATCCTCCACAAATTCCCAGAGTTGTTTGCCGTTTTCGTGGCACCAGTTTAAAATATCTTCCAGTTTGCTGAGTGTATAAACGTTGCGTGTTTCGAGTTCCGAAAGATCGTCGATAATGGCGCCGCCGCCCACGCTATACACCGTCCAGGCTTTAATCAATTGCTGTTCCGCGCCAAACGCTTCAAATTTCAGGGCATTCGGATGTTTCGGCAGGAATGTTTCGGGTTCCCAAACGATCTCGATCGGTTTTCCGCTGAAAACTTCCAGAATGGCCACATCGGTTAAGTGACCTTTTCCGGTGGCAGCCAAACTGCCGTAAAGATAAACCCGGTAAGTGGCAGCATCCGGCACCGATTCTAAAAAACGTTTGGCAGCTTTGGCCGGCCCCATCGTGTGACTGCTCGATGGCCCCTGCCCTATTTTATATATTTCGCGAATAGATTCCATGATTACAATTTTTGATGCAAATTAAGTTCTTTCGGGTGAAACGAACATGCCATTGGAATAATTATTAAGGCTGCAACGCAAAAAAGCATTAAGTTACTGTTCGACGCGGAAATCTTTTGGCATGGAGTTACACGAGAACGCACAAATAAAAAATTAACGGACTTATCGGTTTATTGGTTAATGCTTAATTTTTCATAAATTTAGGCAAATAATCAAAACCGTAATGAATATGAAAACTATTTCAAGTATTATTTCTGCTATTAGTATTTTAATTACTTATGTAACATTTATGTTTATAGATTATAAATCAATAGAATGGAATTCAAGTATATTTTTGTTTTCTCTATTTATTGGAATATCTGTTTTCTTATTATGTTTTTTAATGGATATATTCATAAAAAGAAGCAATAGTGATGCTATTAATATACAAATTGAAAAACAGTTAAAAGTTTTACAATCAGATATTGATAAACGATTTTATCATTTATTCATTTATAGTATTGAATCTAATGAGATGATTGGTAAAGAATTAAATAGAATTAAGGGAATACTATATTCATCAATGCCAATTCAAATAGATTATTCAAAAGAAGAACAATTTGTAAATAAAATGAATGACATAAAAATAAATTTTAAACGGAATTTTCCTGATTTTAAAGAATTAGAGATTAAATATGAACCTAATAGAGATAACAAATAGCTTTCCGGACGAACTAAGCGCAATCAAACACTTTGAGCGGTTACGATGGGGCAAAAAACCTAAATGCGCTTATTGTGGCTCTGAAAATATTGGTGTTCGGAATGCTGATCACCGATTCAACTGTAAAAATTGCAATAAGACTTTTTCGGTTACAACAAATACACTTTTACATGATACCCGTTTACCCTTGAAAACATGGTTGATTTCGTTCGCCATTGTTACCGATGCCAAGAAAGGAGTATCAGCTAAACAGCTTGAACGGAATATCGGTGTTCATTATGAAACTGCGTGGGCTATGGGTCACAAAATACGCTCTTTGATGGCTATTGAAAACAAAGAGATTGAACTATCTGGAATCCTTGAAATGGATGAAACCTATGTAGGCGGTAAACCCCGAAAATTTAACGACGGCACGACTTCAGACGTTCGCAAAGCCTACAAAATACCGCAACTAGACGAACGAATACACGATTTAAAAGAAGCCGGAATGAAACTAAAGCGTGGACGGGGAAACCCTGCCAAAAGCGATATAAACCCCAAACGAGGTCGGGGAACTTCAAAAATTCCGGTTGTTGGCATTGTTTCCAGAAACGGTGATGTTATTGCAGAAGTAATGAAGAAAACAACATATACAGATTTAAAAAAGTTAGTAAACAAGTATGTTGACAAAAATGATTCAGTAATGATTACAGATGAATACACAGGTTACAACCGCTTTTCTGAAATCATTGAACACATTAGTATTGATCATCAAAAGCTATATTCATACAAAGGAGTAAACACAAATTCAATTGAATCATTTTGGGCTATCGTTAAACGTGGCATCATTGGACAATATCACCAAGTTAGTTTAAAGTATCTGCCTAACTATGTGAGTGAATTTGTTTTCAAGTATAATAATCGTAATCAGGATGACATGTTTGAAACGCTGGTTAAAAACAGCATGAAAACAGTGTCAACCAATTAACCGATAAATCCGAAAATTAATTAATAACGATATTTTCGAATGAAAGTATGCGAACCCAACAAAAATATATTGGTTTTCAGGGTTTATAGTAAATAAAAGCTTGAAAAAGTGGGTTATATTTGGGGAGATTTACCTGCTACCAATAATTATATGAAGAGCAACCATCATGGGAATATATAACATATCATACGAGGGGATTCAAGAAGTTCAACGGACAAGTTTTCACTCAAATGGAATTCTTGAAAGGAATCATTTGCAGGCATATTTGAGAGACAAAATTGAGATAATCTCTCCAAACACCTTAGTCATAGCGGAAGAATTTTCCGAATGGGATGAAAGCAGACGAAGAATTGACTTGTTAGGTATTGATAAGGATGCAAATCTAGTTGTGATTGAGCTAAAAAGAACGGATTCTGGTGATCACATGGAGTTGCAGGCATTAAGATATGCTTCTATGATTTCAACTATGAGTTTTGAAAAATGCATTACCATATTTCAAGATTATCTCAATTCAAGAGGTATAGAAAAAGATGCGAAAGATGAATTAATGATGTTCCTTGAGTGGGAAACTCCAGTTGAAAATGAATTCGCATCCGATGTTAGAATAGTTCTTGCTTCTGCTGACTTCTCAAAAGAATTGACAACTTCTGTCATGTGGCTAATAAGTAAAGGAATTGATATAACATGTATCAAACTTGCTCCATATACCTTTAAAAACGAATTGTTAATGGACATAAATCAGATAATTCCACTTCCTGAAGCAGAGAGTTATTTGGTTAAGATTAAAGAAAAGACTACAGAAAGACAGATTGCAATTCAATCATCAAGAGATAAGACTAAATATTTATTTAAAGGAATGATTCTTGGAAAAGGACGTTTTGTCTTTGAGGTGGTAAAAGAATATTTATTTCTTAATCCCACATCGACGTTTCATGAATTGTGTCGAAAATTTCCATCCAATTTGCAAGGTTCCACTGGTGTGATTAATCAGTTAGATTTTGTCAATTCAAAGTATTCGAATAGTGATAAGAAAAGACATTTTGTGAATGAAAGTGATATTCTGACCAGTGGTGATGAAATTAGATTTGCTGTGTCAACAGAATGGGGTATTGGAAACATCAATAACATAGTTGAGCTAGCGAGAAATGAGAAATTTGAATTTGAAATCAAATAACTGCATAGACATAGAGCAAGCTACCCACTTTTCGGGTTACGGTGGTTTTTTGACATGGAGTTAGTAAATAAAAAAAAACTCGTTATCAGAAGTTTTCTTAATTATCTGAACCTTAATTCCTCATAGAATATAGAAATTACTTTAACCCACGATAACCATGAAAAAAGCAAACTACTTCATTATGTTGGCGCTATTGGGTTCAACCACAGTTATGAGCCAGCCCAATACCGACTCCATTTCGTTATTCGGGAATAAAAATTTGTCACCGGTAAACGTAAAAGTCGCTGAAGACGATTATTTGGGCAAAAAGTCCTTAAAAGTTACCGACAGTGGTGCCAATACGGAAGCTAAATTTGTAAAAATCGATACTTACGATTTTAAGAATGGAGTTATTGAAATTGAGCTTTCAGGAAAACCTGCCGAAAGCTCTTCTGAACAGGCGCGAGGTTTTGTGGGCATCGCCTTCCGTATTGCTAAGGATAACTCGAAGTTTGAATGTTTTTATCTTCGCCCGACAAATGGAAGAGCCGACGACCAGGTGCGAAGAAATCATTCCGCTCAGTATATTTCATTTCCTGATTTTCCCTGGTTTAAACTGCGTAAAGAGTTTCCTGAGAAATATGAATCCTACGTTGACCTGGTTTCGGGCGAATGGACGAAGGTAAGAATTGAAGTGAAAGACGACCATGCAAAATTATTTGTGCACGGAAACCTGCAGCCAACATTACTGGTTAACGACCTGAAATTAGGAGCTGATCATCACGGAGCCGTTGGTTTATGGATCGGTCCCGGCACTGAAGCCCATTTTTCGAATTTACGAATCACTAAAACCGATTGATATACCAGATCTGCGGGTAC
The DNA here is from genome assembly GCA_019459525.1 of Prolixibacteraceae bacterium. GTDB lineage: Bacteria > Bacteroidota > Bacteroidia > Bacteroidales > Prolixibacteraceae > Aquipluma. The sequence continues at coordinate 26,997 of JAIBEY010000044.1, read as the reverse complement.
AAACAGTACCCTATTTCCTCGGATATGCAAAAAACTGGTAAGATTTATATATATGTGCCCTTTAACCGTAGTGTCAACTTTTTGACGCATAAAAAAAACCGACACGGAGCCGGGCAGTAAACATCCTCCAGTTGGCGGAGATGCACGTGCTCAAAGCACCATATTTACTTTGCGATTTTAATTCGCTACATTTTCTATTTTATTCTTCCTTCCCATTTGTCAGGATCTTGAAATGTGCAGAAAACAGCTTTAATACTTACCGTTTTTTGTTGCATAACTATTCGGTAATGTATGGCGTATGGGAATTTTTTAACTTTCATACAACGAATATCGTCGTACCGTACTGCGCAAGAAGTATAGTTCTTCTTTAAAAAGTCAAAATGTTGGTCAACAGTAATAAAAAAGCGTTTCCCTAAACCCTCTTGCTTTTGGTTATAATAATCAACTGCCTTTTGTATATCTTCAAATGCTTCAGGTTCAATGTCGATGGTAAATTTCTTTAGCATTTAATTTTGTGCTTTACTTCGTCCCAGTTTAAAAGTCTGGAAGGATCAGCTTCACTGGCTTTTGTTCGACGACGGACTATTTGTTTCTGTTCTTCCGGTATTTCAAAATCCTCAATGGTTTCAATTCCCTTAACAAAAGAAATGCTTTTCAAAAGCTCAACAAAAAGGGATTCTTTATTATCGGGTATAGTAACTGTTATTTGTTTCATGGTTGTTGTGATTTAAAGTGTTCTGAAATGTTATTAAAAGCAGCAATATTTTATTGCCAGTTTCTACAAATATACGATACTTGTACGGCTTTATAAAGGGCATGATAAGATGATATGGCCGAAAAACGAAAAATCATCATAAATTTACCCATCAAACATTTGCGCTGCAATTGCCGATTTGTAATTTTAAACAATAAAAACAGATAACATGAAACGCTTAAAAAATTTATCGCCACAACCTTTGTGGAACTATTTTGAAGACATTTGCCAGGTTCCGCGGCCATCGAAAAAAGAGGAAAAAATCATCCGCTTTTTGCTCGACTTTGCCGATGCCAATGGATTAAAAGCCAGTCAGGATGAGATTGGCAATGTGCTCATCAGCAAGCCCGCCACCACGGGGCGCGAAAATGATCCGGTTGTGATTTTGCAGTCGCACGTGGACATGGTTTGCGAAAAAAACAGCGAAACGCAGCACAACTTCGATACCGATGCCATCAAGCCGTTTGTTGACGACGGATGGGTAAGAGCCGAAGGCACCACTTTGGGATCGGACGACGGCATTGGAATAGCCGCTCAAATGGCCGTTTTAACCGCCACCGATTTGTCGCACGGCCCCATCGAATGCCTGTTTACAGTTGACGAAGAAACCGGACTTTCCGGAGCTTTTGCCCTGCAACCCGGATTTTTAAGCGGACAGATTTTACTCAACCTCGATTCGGAAGACGAAGGCGAATTATTCATTGGTTGTGCCGGAGGAATCGATTCTATTGGGACTTTAAACTATGCCCCTGAAGCATTGCCTGCCGGTTCGTTTGCCGCGAAACTGGAAGTAAAAGGATTGCTGGGCGGGCATTCAGGCGACGACATCAACAAAAACCGCGGAAATGCCAATAAAATACTGAACCGATTTTTAATTGCGGCGGCTAAATTATTCGACTTACGGATTGCCGATTTTAACGGCGGAAACCTTCGGAATGCCATTGCCCGCGAAGCTTTTGCGGTAGTGGTTGTTCCCCATTCGCAAAAAGAAAACCTGATTGTGGAATGGAATGTGTTTGCTTCGGAAATGGAATTTGAGTTCGAACGCTCGGAGCCCAAACTGAAATTGCACCATCAGTCGGTTGCTTTGCCCGAATTTGTGATTGACCTGGAAACGCAGGGAAAACTGCTGAAACTGATTGCTGCCTGTCCGCATGGTGTATTGGAAATGAGCAGCCGGATGATGGGCATGGTGGAAACATCGACCAATCTGGCTTCGGTGAAATTTAACTCCAAAAATGAAATTGTACTGACTACCAGCCAACGCAGCGAAATTGACAGCCGCAAATACATGGCCGCCGAAATGGTGGAATCAGTTATGCAATTGGCAGGCGCTTCGGTGGTGCATTCCGACGGATACCCGGGCTGGACACCCAATCCGGATTCTGCTGTAGCCAAGATTGCTGCCGATTCGTACAAAAAACTGTTTGGAAACGAGCCAGTAGTCAAATCCATTCACGCCGGGTTAGAATGTGGGTTATTCCTCGAAAAATATCCTGAACTTGATATGGTTTCTTTCGGCCCGACCATCCGCGGAGCCCATTCGCCCGACGAACGAATCAACATCGAAACCGTCGATAAATTCTGGAAGTTGCTGGTCGATGTGTTGGAGAATATCAAATAGCTAAATAATTCAAAATGCAAAGGCACGAAGAATACAGATTTTTAAAATTTGTGTCTTCGTGTCTTCGTATTTATATGCGCGTATAATTTCAGAAATCACAAAAAAGAATCATCTTCACAGTTCCAAATAAACCGAAACCATGAACCGAAAACCTTTTTCCCTTCTGTTACTGGCAATGGGCATTTCCGTTGGACTGTTTGCCCAAAATACAGAAAACTGGACACATTTACGAGGAAGCCAACTCGACGGACATTCGTTGAGTGCAAACGCCCCCGTTACGTGGAACGAAACCAGTAATATACTCTGGAAAACGGCCATTCGTGGCACTGCATGGTCGTCGCCGGTTGTTTTTGGCGACCAGATTTGGACCAGCTCGGCCACCGATGATGGCAAGGAGCTGTTTGCCGTTTGCACCGATTTCAACTCCGGAAAAATTTTAAAAGAGCTTTCACTTTTTAAACCCGATTCGGTTCAGCATATTCATCCGACCAACAGTTACGCCACCTCAACACCTTGCATTGAGGATGGTTTTGTGTATATTCACTACGGAACCTACGGAACGGCATGCATCGACACCCGTAATTTCGAAGTGGTCTGGACACGCACCGACTTGAATTGCGAGCACATGCAAGGTGCAGCATCATCTCCCATTCTGTATAAAAACTTGTTGATTTTGCACATCGAAGGCACTGATGTTCAATATATAATTGCTCTTGATAAACGCACCGGAAAAACCGTTTGGAAAACCGAACGTCCGCAGGAATTTTACAAAAATGTAGAACCCGTTTACCGGAAAGCATATTGCACACCGATTGTAATTGAAGTGAATGGCAAAGACCAGTTGGTTAGCAACGGTGCGCAGCTTTGTATCGCTTACGAACCCGAAACCGGGAAAGAGATCTGGCAGGCTTTTTATGGCGATGATTCAACTGTTGCGATGAATTTGAGTTACAACGGAATGGTGTATGTCAATTCAGGCTGGATGTTTCCCAAAGGCGGAACTTTTTATGTCCGCATGTTGGCTGTCGATCCGACCGGAAATGGGGACATAACCAAATCGCATGTTCCGTGGGAAGTTGCAGAAGATGTTCCGCAAATTTCAACGCCGGTCGTTGTGGATAGCCTGATTTATATGGTTCACGAGCGGGGCGACCTCACCTGCCTGAGCGCCAAAACCGGGACGGTAATCTGGAAAACCAAGCTGAAAGACCAATTCAACGCTTCCATTTTGTATGCCTCCGGAAATATTTATCTGTTCGGCCTGAAAGGAAAAACCTATGTGATTAAACCCGGACTAACTTTTCAACTGGTTGCCGAAAATCAACTGGAAGGAACTGTAAAGGCGACACCAGCCATTGTCCGCGACCAAATTGTTTTGCGAACGGATAAGTTTTTGTACCGGATTGGGCAATAAACCCGTTTGTCTGCTGCTGATCTTTTTGCTTCTTTCGGCGTAAAACCATGCAATTCCAACGTTGGAAACCAGAAATCCACCCCATGCTTTCGGTCATTCAGCTTGAATAAATTGCAGTAAGATACCAACGAGCTTAGTTTCGCAGAAAAAAATATGAATCTGATGGAACCCGATAAGATCAATGAACGACTCTCTATGGTAGCCCCCTGCGGCATCGACTGCGGCATTTGCGAATTGCATTTGGTCAGCGAGACCGATGAACTTTACCAGTCACTACTTCAAAGAGGTATTCCGAAAGAAAAGTTACCCTGCCCCGGATGCCGGGCTGTTGAAGGAAACTGTCCGGTAAAACCAACGGTTTGCAACACCTGGACCTGTGTAAAGGAAAACGAACTGGAATTTTGCTCTGCCTGTACCGATTTCCCCTGTAACCGCTTGCAACCAGCGGCCGACCGGGCCAGTGTATTGCCTCACAACCTCAAAGTTTTCAACCTTTGCCTGATTAATCAAATTGGGATAAAAGCGTTTACCGAACGCTCTGCCGAAATCAAACTAAAATATTACCTTGGAAAAATGGAGATCGGAAACGGTCCGCAGCTCTAACTAAGGTTTCCGTGTTCAGTCGCGGGTTGCAAAAAATAGCAGTAATTTGCGATTAAAACACATGGAGAACTACCAAACAATACTATCAAATAAACCACATGAATACAAATATCCCATTTCAAACCATCGATTGGACGGCAATTCCGAAAACAGAACATCCGGGCGAAACAGGAATGGCCTTCTGGCAAACCATTCAGCTACCCGGCTTGCGAATCAGAATGGTAGAATATACGGCTGGCTATCTGGCCGATCACTGGTGTACGAAAGGCCACATCGTTCATTGCCACGAAGGCGAATTTATCAGCGAATCGGCAAACGGGAATCCTACCATCCTGACCAAAGGAATGGCTTACGTGGTTACCGACGAAATGAGCTCACACCGTTCAAGAACCAAAAATGGAGCGAAGCTGTTAATCATCGATGGAGATTTTCTCAAGTTTCAGCAAAAAACTAATCCACTTTAAATTATGACAGAAACACAGGATTTGCCGGTAAAATTATTGGAAGCCTATTCAGAAACCAACCTGAATAAAATTGCCCGAAACCTGATCAGGCTATACAAAGAAAAGGAATTTGAAAAGCTGAATATCATTTCAGGAATGCTTACCGAATGGTTTGAATTGGTGATTGAGCCGGATGGAAAAGGCTTTTCAAAAATGATATCGCTATACCATCCCGACCGTGGCGATTATTACCGGAACCAGATTTCAGAAGCAGCCGAGAAACGGGATGTCCAGCAGTTGTCGCGGTTCGGGCATATTTTTGTGATCCAGGATATTGAGGAAATAGCTGCCAACATGGAAAGCTATGAAGACATCGACTATTCTCCGGAATATGTGTGGGACGTAAAAGATTCGGGATTCAGCTATTTTGACGGTAAGCAGAAAAAGAAAAAAGTACGGGCGGCAAAAGTACCTACCGGCGGGTTTTCGTTTTACGAGGCGATGCAAATCAGGCAATATGGCCATACCAACACCAGTTTCCCTACGTATTACCTGGAAGACATGGACGAGATAGAACTGTCGGAATCGGAAATTTCGGATCTGGAAGGCATTGAATACTGCATTCACACCCTGTCGATGGATTTATCGGGAAACCTGATTACCGATTTATCGCCAATGGCCGGACTTTCGCGGCTTCAGGAATTAAACCTATCGAACAACCGGCTCAGCTACATTGATGCGATAAGTAACCTTCAGCAACTAAAAAGCCTTGATTTATCGAACAATTCGATTGACGACATTTCGCCTTTACTGGAAATTGGGGCACTGGAATATGTTGATTTAACCGGAAACAAAATTCCACCCGACCAGTTGAACGAATTGAGGGAAATGGGTGTGATTGTGGATGCAACAGCAAGCTAATTTCAGGTTCCAAGTGGGTGTTTTCCTGAAACCTGGAACCTGAAACCTGAAACTATTTAGAGGGTCACCCCGGTTTTGAAAATGGCCATTTCCCGGAATCCGCTTTCTTCGTGTTTCAGTTTTTCTCCACCAGCAACGGCTATAATGTACCCGATAAATTCTTCAAGCAACTGATCCATCGTTTTATCTTCGAGCAATTGCCCGGCATTAAAATCGATCCAGTTTTTCTTTTTGTTGAATAAAGCCGAGTTGGTCGAAATTTTCATCGTGGGCACAAAACTGCCAAACGGAGTTCCGCGGCCTGTGGTGAAAAGTACCAACTGGCAACCACTAAAACCCAATGCCGACGAGGCAACCAGATCGTTTCCAGGAGCAGAAAGCAAATTGAGCCCGTTGGTGGTAATGGGTTCGGCATATTTCAAAACATCAACCACGGTAGCCGATCCGCCTTTTTGGGTGCAACCCAGCGATTTGTCTTCGAGTGTTGAGATTCCACCTTCTTTATTTCCGGGCGACGGATTTTCGTACACCGGCAAATTGTGCTGCGTGTAATAATCCTTGAAACCATTAATCAGGCTCACCGTTTTATCGAATGTTGACCGATCTTTGGCGCGAGCCATCAGGATGGTTTCTGCACCGAACATTTCGGGCACTTCGGTCAATACGGTAGTTCCACCCTGAGCAATCAAAAAGTCGGAAAATACGCCCACCAGCGGGTTTGCGGTAATTCCGGAAAACCCATCCGAACCGCCACATTTCAGCCCAACTTTCAATTCAGAAAGCGGGATAGCTTCGCGACGGTCGTTCATCATCTGCGAATAAATTTCTTTCAGTATTTCAACCCCGGCTTCAATTTCGTCTTCCACCTCCTGGGCCACCAAAAACTTAATCCGCTCAGCATCGTAGTCGCCAATAAACTGCTTCAGGTGCGCAATCTGGTTATTTTCACATCCTAACCCAAGTACCAAAACTCCACCGGCATTAGGGTGGTTAATGATCTGTGCCAATGCTTTCTGGGTATTTACGTGGTCGTCGCCCAATTGCGAGCAGCCGTAATTGTGCTTAAAAACCTCTATCGCATCCACATTTTCAGGGTTTACTTCTTTCTGAAAACGGTTAATAATTTGTTGAGCCTGCCCGTTTACACAGCCCACCGTTGGCACCACCCAAATTTCATTCCTGATTCCGGCATTGCCATTGCTTCGGCGATATCCGTTAAAAGTCAGGTCTCTTTTGGCGTACCTGATTTCGTTCAGTTTTTGGTTGAATGCATACGCTATTGTTCCGGATAAATTGGTTTTCAGGTTGTGGGTATGTACGTGACTGCCTTCCTGAATCGGGACAATAGCATGACCAATAGGCGCTCCGTATTTGATCACATCTGCGCCAGTTTCAATAGTAGCCAGCGCTACTTTATGACCCACCGGAATATCATCTGAAAGGACAACCGCCTGATTTCCGATTGCAACAGATTCGCCCTTTTGCCCGGCCTCCAGGCAAACAACCACATTATCGTCCGGGTTTAGTTTTATAAATTTCGACATAAAAAAAGTTTCGAGTTACAGGTTACAAGCTGCGGGAACTGGCTAACATGAAACTCGTAACCCGCACCCCATATCAACTAATTTATCCAATCTTCATCAGCGGGTTATTCTCGCTTAATACCGCTTTTACCGCTTTCTTCATCCCAACCTGCTCAATCAGGAACAGATAACAGGTAACCGAAATGGTGAGGTTAGGTACCTGATTTAAATCACGTTTCCAGACTTTATCCAGGCTCAGCACTTTTTCCACCAGTTTTTGTACCGAAATAGGCCGACCGTCACATTCGCTCCAGGCTTCTTTATAAAAGTCCAGAATCCATTGGTCGTCCTGTAGCTGGTAACTCACCCCATCAGCCTCGCCCTTAAAATAGGCAATCATGGCAGCCAGCGAAAATACCAGTTTTTGCGGAAGCATCTGGTGGGCTTCGTAATAATTTAGCAATGTTGGTAAATTCCGGGTTTCCCATTTCGACATGGCATTCAACGCAATGCTTTGCCACAGGTGACGAATATATGGGTTCCGGAAACGTTCCAGAATTTTATGGGCAAACGACTGCAATTCTTTTTCAGTTCCGTCGAGTACCGGCAAAACTTCGTCGTAAACCAGTTCTTTCATAAAATTACCCACTTCCAGATGCTCAAAAGCTTCGCGAACAGTCTCCAGCCCGCTAAGATACGAAACAGCGTAGCTTCCGGTATGGCAGCCGTTCAATACCGCTACTTTTTGCTCGCGGTAACGGGTCATATCTTTTACGAATTTCACATCCAATCCGGCTTTTTCGGCAGGGAATTCTTTCTGAACCCATTCCGGAGCTTCGATCACCCAAAAGTGGAAATATTCGCCAACCACCACTAAATGGTCTTCGTAACCGAGTTCTTTTTGTATTTCTTTAATTTCATCTTTCGGAAATCCGGGCACAATACGGTCAACCAAGGTATTACAGAAAGCGCACGACTGATTTACCCAGTTGATAAATTCGTCGCCGAGGTTCCAGTTGGCGGCATGTTGCAACACATACTTTTTCAGCATATCGCCATTTCGGTCAATTAGCTCACAGGTAAAAAATATCAGTCCTTTATCGGTCGCCCCGCCGAACGCTTTGTAACGATTATACAACAACGAAGCCACTTTCGCCGGAAAAGATTTCTGGGGCCGCATGTCCGGTGTATCGGTTTCGTCCATCGCGATGCCAGCCTCTGTGGTATTCGAAAAAACAAAACGAAGATCCTGATTCAGGTAGGATTGTTCGTATTTTTCGAATTCGGTATATGGATTGATGCCCACATTAATACAATCGATGAGCGAATATTCCTTAACCGGCTGACCGTTTTTAATTCCTTTGAGATAAACATGGTACAATCCATCCTGATCGTTCAACATTCCGGCCATTCCTGCGGGAAGTGGCTGAACCACATCAATTCCTGCATTAAAATCAATGTCCTTGTTCATGCGGTTTACAATCCAGTCGGTAAATGCACGTAAAAAATTCCCTTCGCCAAACTGAAGGATTCGGGTTGGATAAATTTGAGTCTGAGTTGCGGTTTTGCGATTTAATTTCATTTGTCTGTTATTTATTTTTTAATCGAAGTATGCGGCCTGAACCTTCAGGCAAGGAACTCCATGTTGCGAAAAATTTATTTCAATGTTGCGGAGCAACGTGTTCATTTCATTTTGTTGTCATTGCTGAAAACCTTCCGTGTTCGCACACGGAATGCGGGTTAAAAAAAACGTGTTCGTACACGGTTCGGGCGCAAATGTATATTTTTATTTAATCAGCCTGAATATTCAGCCCCCGAGAACCGAGTTAAATAACTGATAATCAGATTTTGCATGATTTATTCTTAATGATAATTTAATAAATATGGATTTCAGTCACTTTTCAGGCAGGAATAATTTCTATTTTTAGGCTTTTAACCCGCGTAATTTATACACTTCAAAAGAGTCACTCGTTTTTTTTGAAGCGCCTGTCATAAATTTATCCGGGCAAAACAGGAACAGCAAAACCAAGTTGAGGTGAATCAGGGAATCGTTCAAAAACAAATTTACATCATAACCGGTGGTCCGGGGTTTGGAAAAACAGAACTCATTGACGAACTCCGCCGGGCGGGATACCCTTGTTCCGGTGAATTTGCCCGCGATTTAATTGATCAGCAACAGGCTTCAGGCGGGGAAATTCTGCCATGGAAAAATCCGAAGTTATTCCAGCAGGAAGTTTTGAAACGGCGGGTCGCTTTTTTTGAATCGGTAACAGAATCGACCATTGCTTTTGCGGATCGCGGAATTCCCGATCAACTGGCCTTTTCTCGCTATAAAGGTTTTGGCACTCCGGAAGTTTTGGAAAACAGTGCGAAAAAATACCGTTATGCGCCCCAGGTTTTTATGACACCGCCCTGGTCCGGGATTTTTAAAAACGACCCTATCCGGACCGAGACATTCGAAGAAGCTGTACGCATTCACCAAGCCATTCAGGAAACCTATTCGGGCTTGAATTACCAGATAATTGAACTACCTTTAGTACCCGTAAATAAACGAATGGAATTTATAACTCAAACTATCCATAAACTCAGAACCTATGAACATTAACCGACGTAATTTTCTCCGGAATGCCGCATTAAATACGGTTGGGATGGCAGCAATTCCGGGTATCTTATCAGCCGCAATGCCCCCGGCAAGTAAAAAGCAAAAAGGAATCCTATCCTCCTTAAAGCCTGATAGTGTTATTTTATTTCAGGGCGATTCGATAACCGATGCAGGTCGTGTAAAGGAGAAACAGGCTCCAAATTCGACCGCCTGTTTTGGCTCGGGATATGCCCTGCTTGCCGGAGCGTATATTCTGAACAATTATGCAGCGCGTAATTTTACCATTTACAATCGTGGCATCAGCGGAAACAAAGTATTTCAGTTAGCCGACCGCTGGCAAAGAGATTGCTTTGATTTAAAACCACAAGTACTCAGCATTTTAATTGGAGTAAACGATTTTTGGCACAAGCTGAATGGCAAATACGATGGAACTGTTGAAAAATACGAAACCGAATTCAGGCAATTGCTTAGCCTGACCACAAAAATGTTACCTGAAGTCAGGCTTGTCATTGGCGAACCATTCGCTGTTTTAGGCGGCACTGCCGTTGATGAGAAATGGTTTCCGGAATTTGATTTGTACCGGGCGTCAGCAAAAAAGCTGGCTGAAGAATTCAATGCCATTTTCATTCCCTACCATACCATTTTTACGGAAGCCCAAAATTATGCGCCCGGCAGGTTCTGGACCGGTGATGGTGTACATCCGTCAATGTCAGGTATTTCGCTAATGGCCGAGGCCTGGTTAAAAGCAGTCAAATAAAAAAAGAACAACTCAGATAAAAAACAAGGGCAGGAAATCCTGCCCTTGAAAGGTTCTACCGGGAATTGATTGATTAGTTCGGAATACCGATAGGATCTTTTTGAATTATTAAAATCCAATCGAATATAAAACTGCCGATCAGTCATTTTAGTATGCTGCATCGGGTTTATTTTTATTTGATGAATCGAAATATTCCGCTCAACTTTGCCGATTATTACTTTTCCGGAAACTTTTACCGGGAAAATCTTTACATACATGACTTCAAAATAACAACAAAAATGAACCGATCTTTTATGTTACTTCTTCTGATTTTGCTGGTTTCATTCACAGGCAAAACTCAGCCCCAGACCCATTCGTTTAAACTCGGCAAATCGGAGTTTATACTGGACGGAAAACCGTTTCAAATGATTTCGGGAGAAATCCATCCGGCACGTATTCCTGCCGAATACTGGCGCCACCGGATACAGATGGCCAAAGCCATGGGTTGCAATACCATTGCTGCGTATGTGTTCTGGAACTACCACGAAACAGAGCCCGGTGTTTTCGATTTTCAAACCGGGAATCATAACATCGCCCGGTTTATCCGCATTGTTCAGGAAGAAGGCATGTGGCTGATGCTGCGTCCCGGGCCTTATGTTTGCGCTGAATGGGATTTTGGGGGGTTACCCTCCTACCTGCTCGCCATTCCCGACATCAAAGTTCGTTGTATGGATCCGCGATACACCGAAGCCGTAGAGCGTTACATCAAAACATTGGCCCTTCAGGTAAAGGAATTTCAGGTAACCCAAGGCGGACCGATGGTGATGGTTCAGGTGGAAAACGAATATGGCAGTTATGGGAACGACCGTACTTATATGAAGTGGGTTCAGGAAGTGTGGAAAAAAAACGGCATTGAAGTTCCGTTTTACACCGCCGACGGAGCTACCCCGTTTATGCTCGAAGCTGGTTCATTGCCCGATGCGGCCATCGGTTTAGATCCCGGGGCAAACGAATCCAATTTTGGGGAAGCTACCAAAGCCAATCCAAACGTCCCTTCGTTTTGCAGCGAATTGTATCCGGGATGGCTTACGCATTGGGGCGAAAAATGGCAACGCCCGGACACCGCAGCTCTCCTTAAAGATGTGAAATGGCTGATGGACAATAAAAAATCGTTCAACTTTTACGTGATTCATGGAGGAACCAATTTTGGATATTGGGCCGGTGCCAACGCTTTTAATCCAACCCAGTATCAGCCGGATGTGACCAGTTACGATTACGATGCACCCATTAACGAGATGGGTCAGGCAACCCCGAAATACATGGCTTTGCGCAAATTGCTGACCAAATATCAACCGGTCAAACAAAAGTTACCAGCCATTCCGGCAGCATTACCCGTGATTGAAATTCCGGAGATCAGCATGACTGCCTCTGCCCCGGTTTGGGACAACCTCCCGGCAGCGATACAGTCGCCACAGCCCAAACCAATGGAAATGCTGGGACAAAAGGGCGGTTTTATCCTTTACCGGACTAAACTTATTGGCCATAAAAACGGGAAACTCCGGATTACCGAACTGCACGACTATGCCACTGTTTTTGTTGATGGTAAGTATGTGGGCAAACTCGACCGTTCCAAAGCCGAAAACATCATCGAATTGCCAGCCTCTGCCAGTGCCAACCCACAACTTGATATTCTGGTTGAAGGAATGGGGCGTATCAATTTTGCAGAGTACATGATTGACCGTAAAGGAATTACCGACCGCGTTTCGCTCAACGGAATGACCCTGATGGACTGGCAGATTTTTACGCTCCCTTTTGATGAATCTTACCTGAAAGGGCTCAAATTTTCGTCCGGAGAAACGACCCGTCCCGGAGTTTTCTTTAAAGGCGAATTCGAGCTACCAGCCACTGGCGACACCTATTTGGATGTGAGCCAATGGGAAAAAGGTGTGGTTTGGGTGAATGGCCATAACCTGGGACGATACTGGAATATTGGCCCCCAGAAACAGTTGTACTGTCCGGCCACCTGGTTAAAAAAAGGGAAAAACGAAATCGTAATTTTTGATTTGCACCAACTTATCCCCAAACCGGTAAAAGGCGTGAAAGCGATGGAATAGAATCAGAATGAAATCAGGTTTTTGTAACCATATACCAAAGGGATTCAAGTTTTTTTATGAAGAAAGGCTGAATCCCTTTGCTTTTAAACATTTCTGCCCATAAGGGCCTGGCTTTCGATAAAAGCCCTAATTTTATGCTTTCGTTGTCAAACTTTAAAATTCCTCGTATGAACGCTTCCGAACAACCCTTTTATTTCAGGATAACCATAAAATTATTGCTTTTTAGCCTGGTCATTGCTTTCCTGGTATTGGCTAAAAACGTTCTGCTCCCCTTTACGCTGGCGGTTTTCTTCACCTTTTTGCTGATGCCAGTTTCGCGAAGGCTCGAACAGTGGCGTTTCCCTAAAGTGATAGCTATTCTCGTCAGTATCGTATTGGCGTTAGCCATTTTTGTAGCTTTACTCTACTTCTTTTATTCGCAGATAATTAGCTTCGTCAACGACCTTCCTTTACTCGAAAAAACCCTTACCTCGAAAATAGATAGCGTTCAGCAATTTATAAGTGAAACTTTCCACGTAAGCAAAATCGAACAAAAAGCCTGGATTACCACCAAAATACAGGAGAATGCCGATACCGGCGGAGTTCTTGTTTTAGGGCTTTTTTCGGCAACCGGTTCATTTCTGGCCAGCTTCGCACTCATCCCGATTTACATTTTCTTCCTGACCTTGTACCAGGATAAATTCAAGGAGTTTGTAAAACTGATTACCGAGGACGATAAAAACGAACATACCTTAATGGTGGTTAAAAAAGTGTCGCGGGTTTCGCAGAAATACCTGATGGGCATTTTTCTGGATGTGGTCATCCTTTCGGTATTAAACTCAACCGGATTCCTGATTCTGGGATTGCCGCATGCCATTTTGTTTGGCGTACTCACCTCGATGCTCAACATCATTCCTTATATTGGCGTACTGATAGGCAGCACGTTACCTATCCTCATGGCCTTTTTAACCAAAGATGCCATGGGCTATACACTTGGTGTGGCGGCAGTTTGTTTTTTCGTTCAGTTTCTCGACAATAATTTTATTACGCCTTATGTGGTTGGCAGCAGTGTAAGCATCAATCCGTTAACAGCCACGTTGGTTTTAATCGGGAGTTCGCTCGTTTGGGGCATTCCCGGAATGATACTCTGTATGCCGCTTACGGGCATGGCAAAAGTGGTTTGCGACAACGTTGAATCGCTTAAACCTTACGGCTATCTGCTTGGCGAGGAGGTCAATTTCTCGGCGCAGGAACACGTTCAGGATAAGGTCATGAAACGGTTCAAAAAAGCCAAGCTGTCTTAAAAAAACCGAACCTTGTTGGCAAAGGGATTGGGCCGGTAGTAAGCGGACTTGCGAGTTTAGCAGCTTTTCGTTACTTTTGCCGTTGTTAATCCGATACTTATGTCCTGGAAAGTTATTCTGTTTTTAATCCTCACCGTTCTGTTGGTCATATTTACCGTTCAGAACCCCATCCTGCTCGACATCAAATTCTTTCACTGGGAATTAAAAGATGTTCCGGTGATTTATGTGCTGCTTTCCGGACTGGTTTTTGGCTTTCTGCTTTCGATGGTGATGCAGGTTCCGACTATTATAAAACTGCGAAGGGAACTCAAAAGGGTAGTCAGGGAGCTGGAAGAAACCGAAAAGATTGAAGCCGGAAAAGATGAAGATGTAACTTCCGAAGGAGTGAGCATGGGAAGCGATTACAAAGGGGGATTTTTTAACGAAGAATCATGACACAACATTCCGGCATCCTGCTGAGTACAGCCTATTTTGCGCCGATCCGGTATTTTTCTAAACTGGCGGTTTATCCTGAGATTTACCTCGAGCAGCACGAAAATTTCATCAAACAAACGTACCGGAACCGCACGACCATTTTGGGCGCCAATGGCCCGGTTTCGCTTATTGTACCCGTTGAAAAAGGACGTGAACAGAAAATCATGATTAAGGATTTACGCATTGCTTACGACGAAGAATGGCAGCGCAATCACTGGCGGACCATTTTTTCGGCTTACAACTCCTCCCCCTTCTTCGAATATTATGCCGACGATATGGAGCCTTTTTTCAGGAAAAAATACGATTTCCTGTTCGATTTTAACCTGAAGATAACCGAAACCCTGATTGAAATTCTGGAACTGGATGTTGAATTAAAACTCACTGCTGATTTTGAGCAAATTCCGGATACCTGTCTGAATTTCAGGGAACAAATCAGCCCCAAAACACACCGGATTAGCCACGATCCGCACTTTATTGCGCAGCCCTACACCCAGGTTTTTTCAGAAAAATTCGGCTTCCTTCCAGACCTGAGCATCCTGGATTTGCTTTTTAACGAAGGACCTTCGGCACATTCGTTGCTGGAAGAATGTTTTCAGGTTAAAAATTCCGATCAATAAACTGGTCATAAAATAAAAAAAAGCTTCATCTCAGGTCAGGCTGAAATGAAGCTTTTACTATTGATTTCGTGAGTATTTCCCGTTTAGTTAATTAAAATCTCGGCTAAAACCGGTAAATGATCGGATGGGTAATAGAGCCCAAAAGAGTCGCTCAAAGTACCTTGCCGTTTAACTTCTACTTTCCCGTTAATAAAAATGTAATCGATCGTTCTTGGCATCACTTTCACATCGAAACCACCGCTTGTGCCTTCCGGTCCGTAGGGCGTTTCTTTCGACTGATCTCGTGAATCTTTCAGTTCAGTTAAAATCAGTTGAATTGGAGTGGTTTCTTTGGTCAGATTGAAGTCTCCGGTTAAAATAACTGGTAAATTTTCCTTGTTAATTTCTTTAATCGATTTCAGAATCAGTTTAGCCGATTCATCACGCGCAATTTTTCCTCTGTGATCAAAATGGGTATCAAAAACCAGTAAAGTTTTCCCGCTAACCAGATCTTTCAACTTAATCCAGGTCACCGTCCGGTTACAAACGGCATCCCAGCCTAATCCAGGTTTCGATGGATTTTCACTCAACCAAAACATTCCATCGTCTAATTTCTGAAACCGCGACTTCCGGTAAAATATCAACATGTGTTCGCCCAGTCGTTTCCCGTCATCACGACCAACACCAACATGATCAAATTCTGGGAAACTGGCAACTAAATCATCTAACTGCTCCGGTAAAGCTTCCTGTAAATTAAAAATATCAGCCCGATGGAACCTCAGCAAACCAGCGACTTTATCTTTCCGGAGTGGCCAGGCATTGACCCCGTCGGCGGAAGTATTCATCCTGACATTATAAGTAATGATATTGAATGTTGCGTTATTCTGGGCTTTACCCGAAGCTGGAGTTGGATCGGCGAACGAGCAAGCCAGTATCATCCCGAAGAATAAGACAAAAAATAATTTTAAAATTTTCATTTTTTTATAATTTATTGAAAACAATACATTTAAATCGAAAAAAAACTATCCTGCAGAACAATTTCAACAGGATAGTTCCCAGATTAGTCGCTATAAAATTACCTGGATTTTACAGCATCTCGTTTCATCCAATTACCAACCCGGATTTTGACCGATGTTGGGGTTAGTTATTAAATCAGTTTGTGGAATTGGGTAATAGTACATTTTGTCTTCCCATTTCCTTTTGATGTTATTCATCCAGGTCAATTCACCTGAAGTTCCGTTTTTCAGCAACTGAGAGTTCACTTTTCCGCTTACTGTAGCCGAAACATCAACATAAGTTACTCCTGAGACTGCAGGTGATGGTTTGGTTCCCTGATAAAATGCCACATCAAGAATACCATCTTCGTTGAGATCCATTGGAGTAACCAGCGCAGGCACATAAAACCCATTCCATTCCTGGTTCATCAGTTCACCACGTTTCCAACGAAGCAAATCAGCGAAACGGAAACCTTCCAAACACAGTTCAATCCCACGTTCTCTTCTGACTTCCAAAATAACAGCATCAGTAATGCCCGGAAAATAATTGGCCACCAAATACGGATCGACCACTGTTGGTTTGGCACTGATTCCCCCGGTAATCCCACCTCTGGTCCGAAGAACCCCAACCGTTTTAGCCCATTCGGCATCAGTTAGTGTCCCTAATTCGGCTTTAGCTTCGGCGTAATTCAATAAAACTTCAGCGTAACGGAATTGAGAAATCGAATTAATATTGAGGTCTCTTGTATCGTAATACATATCATCAAGAGTCCATTTAATAGGTTGATAACCGGTAAAGGTATAAGAAAACAATGGTGGTGCCGGAACGAGCGATCCTCCGCTTATTCTCTTATAATCGCCCAGGCGAATGGTTTGCTTTAGCCTTAAATCACGGTTTTTCACCTCCTCTTTAAACAGCATGGTTGGGTATTCGGCGTTATTTGTAAACGGAGTCCCATCCTGATTTAAGTAGGTATTGATAAACGTACGGGTAAAACTTGCCTTATCTCCATAAGTTCCACTGGTCCAGTACCAATTGGCGTCGTTCAGTACCGACAAGGCCAAATCGCATATTCCGGCAAGCATTACTTCGCTGGCTATAGGAGTAGCATTTGTAAATACTGTACGATACGACTTACCTGCCCCTCCGGTAGTATAAATGGAATAAATTCCGGCATCCATTACCGACTGAGCTGCTGCTGCTGCATTAGTCAACCAAGCTGAAGCAGAATTCTGAAGATTTAATTCGGTATGATATTTCCGGAAGGTTCCTTCAAAAAGACAAATCCTTGATTTTAAAGCGTAAGCTACATATTTGGTAACCAAGCTTCTGGTCGGATCACTCGTGGCTTTAATGTTTGCACAAGCATAATCAATATCGGCAATTACAGAATCCATGACCAATGTCCTTGGATCGCGGCCTCCATATAAAATGGGATCTTCAACACCAAGAGGTTTCCCAATCCACGGCACATTGCCAAAACGTTTGACTTTTTCGAAATAGAAATATGCCCTGAAAAACTTTGCAATACCGATGTAGTTTTTCCTGACATCAACAGGAACATCAGGATCGTTACAATTGGCTATAAAATAGTTGATGTTTCGTAAATCGGTCCAGCTCCAGCCTGAACTAAGCGATGCGGTATAAGCACCTTCCTGAACAAAGGTCGGCACTGATTTTACGGCCAGATAGTCCGACATGGCATCCAAATTGGTAGAACGGCCCGGTAATATGGAATAAAAAGAATTAGCATACAAATCTAAACCCTGCTGACTGCCAAATACTGCAGATTTTGAAGCGGTAGAAACTGGCTCCTGTTCAATGTCGCAACTGACAAAAAAGACAGCAATAAAGAAAATTAATAAATAATATATTTTCATAATTGTTTATTTTAATAGTTAGCTAGAATACTACAGACAATCCAAATGTCAAACTTTTCAGCATCGGATAGTTGTAACCATCACCGGCATTACTCGAAGTAAAGAGTTGATCCGAAGGTCCGGTATTTTCAACATCCAAGTGTCTCACAATCTTGTAGAGAGGCGACCAGGACCAAAGATTCTCTCCTGAAAAGTAAACCTTCACTTCGCCTGCCCCAATTTTCGAAACCAGATTTTTAGGCAGTTTATATCCCAGTTGAATATTTTTCATCCTGACATAGGCCACATTCTGCAAGTATTTGGTCTGAGCTACTCCAAGTTCCCTGGTAGTACTGTTGGATGCCGCACGCGACATGGTGCGGGGAAAATAAGCATCCGTATTTTCCGGTGTCCACATATTTCCTAAATGAAATGTAGGAATATTGTTGTATGGCCGGTTGTACTGTCCCCAAAAGAATTCAGCCTCGGTACTCGGATACCAGTCCTGTTTTCCGACCCCCTGGAAGAAAGAAGAAAAGAAGAAACTATCCCATTCCAATCCCAGATTTACACCATAAGTATAGCGTGGTGCACTGTTTCCTATAATTCTTCTGTCACCCGGATCTGAAACTTTGTTGGCTCCAATATTTATAAATCCGTCATTATTTAAATTTCGTAGTTTAATATCGCCCGGATACCAGATGTTTGTTGGAGAAGCCCGCATTTGAGGGCTTTGCTTGGCATGTGAATCAATATCTGCCTGGTCAATGAAAAAACCTTCAGTTTCATATCCCCAGATTTCTCCAAGAACCTGTCCTTCGTAATAATCAGAAAGCAACTTATCCGGGTTGTTGTATCGTTGGATAACCGATCTGTTATCGGCCAGAGTCAATCGGATGTCATATTTCAAAGGTTTTTTGGCAACATTAAACTGATCGCGCCAAAGTAAAGACGCTTCCCATCCTTTGGTTTCTAAATCGGCATAGTTTCCTTTTGGCGCTGTTGCTCCAAAAGTAGCCGGAAGTGTTAATCCGATGGTAAACATATCAGTAGTATTCCGAATATACATATCGCCCACAAAGCTCAGACGTTCTGAAAACATCGAGAAGTCGAGTCCAAAATCAGTGGTAGTTGAGGTTTCCCAGGTAATACCATCGGGAAGAACACTTGGGCGACTGGTTTGTTGAGGTTTAACTCCATTTAGAATAAGAGAGGATTGAGAGATGGCAAACTGTTCCTGATAAACATACGATGCAATATTTCCATTCCCTAAAGAACCATAAGACGCCCTGACTTTAACATTGGATAGCAATTTGGGAGATACATGCCAGAATGGTTCATTAGAAATACGCCAGCCACCCGATACTGAGGGGAAAAAAGCATAACGCTGGTCAGACGGGAATTTTGATGAACCATCATACCGTCCATTAATTTCAATCAAATACCGGTCTTTATAAGAGTAATTTATTCTGGAAAAACCTCCTAAAATATTCCACTTTTCATATCCCCCACCTGTTGTAATCGCCTGACCCAAAACCAGGTTAAGGTCGGTGGCATCCTCATAAATAATCCCATTTCGCTGCACCGACATCCTGTTATAGGTCGATTCTTCGTAGTTGTAACCAATCATGAATTTTAGATAATGAGCATCATTGAAGGTATTTTCGTACTCGGTATAAAGATTTGTGGCAAGATACTGAGTTTCACGGTTATCGAAAGTCAGGTCGTTGGTAGTTGTTCCCACATAGGCAGTAACACCTGGTTTTGCACTATAAGGTACCTGCACCCGTTTTCTTGCCGAGTTATCATTGGTATTTCTAAACGTAAAATCGCCTTTTACCCTAAACTTATCATTAAAAAAAGTAGAAGTAAAGCCTGTCGTATTTTTAAATACCTTTTTTTTGTAGTCAATTCCATTTTTGCCATACCAAAGGTCACCTACGGTGTAAACGGCAACCATCGTGAGCGAGCCATCCGGATTAAACATGGTTCCCGACGGGTGACCTTCATCCCCGATATTTCTCCAAATCCCGCTTCCTTCACCAACATTCATCGGATTGAAATAATTCATTTCCGAATAATCGGCATTGTTATCAATCTGCAACCAGGGGAAAACCTTAATCGATCCTTTAGCCCTGAAATTTTTCATATTGTAATCATCGGAATTGTACCTGAAAAGTCCGTCCTGAGTGGTCAGGTGACCAGAAACCAGGAATGAAGCTTTATCGCTACTCCCAGTGATGGTTACATTATTTTCGGTGGCATTGGTTGTATTTTTGTATAACTGTCCATACCAATCGGTACTTCCATAATACACGTATTCACCGGTAACCGGATCAACTTCAACCGTGTTGTAAGGTTGGCCTGATTCTGCTCTTCGTTTAAATTCGTCGAGATAAGCCTGAGAAAATTTCTGGGTCTTGTTAATGTTTTGCGGGAAAGAGCCATCACCATTTACAAAAGCTTCCGAAAACATTTTCACCCAAGTATAGCCATCGGTGACAAATTCAGGAAGTGCAACAGGGCTTTTAATGGAAAAATTGGAGGTAAATGACACGCTTGTTTTTCCCTTCTCCGGAGTTTTTGTTGTAATCAATACCACACCAAAAGCGCCCCTTGCTCCGTAAATTGAAGCAGATGCAGCATCCTTAAGCATTGACACACTAGCAATATCATTAGGGTTCAACAAGCTGGGATCGCCTTCTACTCCATCAATAAGAATGAGTGCACTTCCACCCTGACCAATCGAAGTGGTCCCACGAATATTATAACTCGGCGCCTGATTTGGTTTGCCATCCAGCATTTTAATATTCAGGTTAGGCATTACCCCTTTTAGCCCCTGGCTTAAATTGGTCATGGTACGGTTCTCAAAAACATCGCTGGTAACCTGATCCACGGCCCCGGTAAGGTTCGCTTTTTTCTGCACTCCATAACCAACAACTACCACTTCATCCACACCAATTGTTTCCTCCAGCAATACAATGTTGAATGTAGTTTTACCCTGAATCTCTACTTCCTGACTCTGCATTCCTACAAAAGAGAAGACCAACAATTGGCTGCTGGTTGGAATTGATAGTTTAAAGCTTCCATCCGAATCAGTAATTGTTCCGATGGATGAATTCTTCACCAGCACCGAGACTCCCGGAATTGGAAGGCCTTTGCTATCTTTTACAGTTCCGGAAATGGCTGATGATTGCTGAACCATAGACAAAACGTCGCTTGTTTTTTGTATCACAATCTGCCTCTCGTAAACATGATACATTACGTTTTCACCTTTCAGCGCTTCATCAAGAATCTGATTGATCGTTGCATCCTTCAATACGATTTCAACTTTTTTTGAAACGTTGAAATCTTCATTTCGGTATAGAAAAACAAATTCACTGTTTTCTTCTATAAATCCGAACAGATCACGAATAGACGTGTTAGTCATGTTAACGTCCAATCTGGTTTTCTGTGCGTAACTGTTTGCGGAAACAGTTACCATGCACCCAAACAGCAACAGAATAGTAAGTCGCATAATCCGAATCAGTTTTTTCAGGTCATCCCCATAGGAATGCCCGGTTAACCACTTTTTTTTCATAGATTTGAACTCCTTTTTAGATAATAAATATGAACTAGTAACTCGTATTTGTTTGACCGGGAAGTGTTCGAGCACTTTCCGGTTTTTTATTTGTTCACGGTATATTGATTCTCGCTTGTCCTTTCAATTTTAGTTAATGAAACCATTCCCAGGTATTCGAGTACCTCCTCCCTGCTTTGTTTTAAATCCAGTTTTCCACTAATCCGGATTGAGCCAAGATTTGGCTCGGCGAAATTGATCCGGACATTATAAAAGCGTTCTACCTTCTTAAGAATCCGGTTATAATCAACCTCATCAAAGCTCAATAAACCTTTGATCCAGAGCGTATAGTAATCGATATCAACTTCATAGACCTTTGTTTCGTTAGATATCCGGTTGAATGATGCCAGCTGGTTGGGTTTTAGCACCAGCTCTTTTTCATAAAATCGGGCATTCTTTCGCCTGATAGCCACGCTTCCTTCAGTCAGAACAGTCTGTACAATTTTATCTTCACTGTAGGCCGAAATATTAAATTTTGTCCCCAGTACCCTGATTTCTAAATCTGTAGTTTTTACTACAAATGGCATATCCTGGTTTTTGGAAACTTCGAAAAAAGCTTCTCCAAACAAAATAACTTCGCGGGTTTTGCCACTAAAGGAAGTAGGATAAACCAACCGGCTTCCTGCATTAAGCCAGACCACAGAATTATCGGCCAAAACAACTTTTGACTGATTTCCATATGGTATTACCAGTTGATTCAGAACATTGGGGGCACCTTCTGCCCGGATAACCGAATCGTTATTTAGAACTACCGAGCCGCTTCGGGAGTAATCGACCAACGAATTGGATTTTTTTAAATTAACATTTTCGCCATTCGAAGTAATAAGCAGGGGCCCCTGAGAGGAAGAAGGGTTTTCAATAGGTTGGCTTGCGAATTGTTGAAATTCTACTTTTTGTTCCATGGTCAGATAGACGGCTAATCCACCCATGACGGCAAAAACTAAAGCAACTGCGGCGTATTTCAGGAGTGAATAAACAAGGCTTCGCGTATTTCGCAGTTGCTTAGCATGAATTTGTGCAAGCATTTTTTTCGCAAGCTCGTCTTTCTCCGACTGAAGCAAAACTTCATTTGAAAATGATAATTCGGAAAGCCGCTGCCTGAGTTCCAGAATATGTTCCATTTCCTCCGGATTCTCTAACATATAGTTCTTCCAATATTGTTCAACCGAAGGATTGTTGCGAAATATCCAATTCAGAAATTGCGGATCTTCAATAAATTTTTGATCGAGTGGCCTCATTAAGTTAGTTTTATACCAATAAGAGTAGCAGGAACGAAAAAAGGGACAGAAAACTGAAAATTTATTTTAGCATTTCACCCAAACCGAATAAAGTTGAAGTAATTTTTTCCCGTACCGCATTCGTAATGAATGAATAATCCGGTATATCTGTTTTTTTGCAGTATCAGGATTTATTCCCAACAAATGCCCGATTTCTGAATAGTTTAAACCAGTATTAAATTTCAGGAATAACAATTCACGCTTCTGAGCATCAAGTGTTTCAAGAATTTGCAAAAGGGTTTTTAATTGCAGTTCATCATATTCCTTGTCAAAATCGTTTTGTTCGGCCTGAAATTTCAAATCAAACAAAACCATTCCATCTTCCGGCAATAAAGCTTCTTTCCTGCTTTTATAAATTTTTCTGATAATTTCGTTTCGGAGCGAACGGAATAAATAGAACTCGATATATTCCGGATAATCCAGTTTAAGGTTATATTGGTATAGATTGTAGAATACGTCCTGAATGCAGTCCTTAAGGAGTTCCCTATCGTGGGTAATCTTGCTTCCGTATGCAAACAGGTTGTCGGAAAATTCTTCATAGATTTCACTAAACGCATTACGATCTCCCGACCGAAACCTCATCCAAACTTCCACCCATTGAATTCTATCTTTAACCACTTTTGCCTTGAAATTTAGTTGGTGTACTAAGTTATTTTCACTTAAAACCTCGGCAATAATACGAAATTAAACAGGCCAGAAACCGTTGTAATCGAAAATTAATCTCGTAGAGTAAGAATACGATTCCGAACAAAATTTCGTACCGGGAAAGGCTAAAATTAAAGAAAAATGAGGACTTAATCACATACAACCAGCAGTTTATCAACAAGGATTTTCCATGTTTTTTTATCCGCGATTAATGTTATTCTCCCATGTCATGAAGATCGCGACTTCCCTATCCTATTTCCTTCCATCCATTCAGTTGCGCACTTTCAAAGATGGCTTCAATCACCTTCATATTGTTGACAGCATCCATTAAATTAGTCGGAACGGGTTTATCGTCGAGTATGGCCTGTGCAAACTGTTCGGCCTGAAGGGTATATTGATCAACGGCTTCTACAAGTATTACCTCAGAACCAGTCTTTGTGCGAACCCATATTTTGCTTGAGGCATCTTTGGGCGCATTCACCGGAATTTCAATCTCCACATGACCATTCGTACCCAGAATATGTACGCGTTGATAAGGCATCAGTTGAGTTGAACAGGTAAACATGGACGTTTGGCCATTCCCAAAGTCGAGCATGGCGGAAGTCAGCCGGTCGGTTTTCCATAGCGGATCACGATCGATACACGAAACCACCCTGAAAGGCTCACTGTTGAATAGAAATCGAGGAAATGAAACACAATAACAACCGATATCCATCAACGCCCCGCCTGCCACATCAACTTTATTCCTGATATTTTGGGGATCGATATTGAAATAGGAAAAAAACGACTGCACCATTTTTATTTCGCCAATCATGCCATCGGCAATCAACGATTTAACTTTTTGCCATTGCGGATGAAACCGGTACATAAAAGCTTCCATCACTTTCAGATGCGGATACTTCTGCGTTTCCTGAATCAGTTTGAGCGCTTCGGCTGACGAAACGCCAATTGGTTTTTCGCAGAGCACATGTTTGCCAGCCTGCATGGCTTTAATTGTCCATTCCACATGCAGGTTATTGGGCAGCGGATTATAAATGGCATCAATATCCGGATCATTCAATAATTCTTTGTACGAACCGTAAGCCTTGCGAATATTCAAAAGTTTTGCCGTTGCAACTGCCTGTTCCAGATTGCGCGAACAAATAGCGTCCACGCTTCCATTCGAACATTTCTGCATAGCCGGAATTACTTTTTCGCGGCCAATCTTTGCGGTGCTGAGTACTCCCCAGCGAATCTTTTTAGTCATATCCTTAGTCTCTATGTTTTTACGGGCAAAACCAACGTTGCCTAACTTCTGATTTCATCCTAAAGCCTACTGCAATCTACTATTTTTTTCAGAAATAGTTGTCAAGAATGAACATTTTAACCGCACCGGTCCCAAACCATTGCCGTTTAATCAATCATTCCTGCCGTTCGATAAGTGCTTCTTTGTATCTATTTATTTTTCTGCCACATTTGACGAAACAAATCAGCAAACCGTATGAAAACAATCATTTTTTATCTGGGCACCACACTTGCTTTTATTCTTCTGGCGGGTTCTTCGAAAGCCCAAACCAAACCAGTCAACCTGACAACAAACGAGGAGCTGATTTACGAATGGACGGAAAAAGAAATTTTTATTTTTCCTGACAAACAACAGGCTACTGATCGGTTCCAAGTAAACAGGTTTTCAATTACTATTGGTAAACTCAACGGAAATAAGCTGACTTTTACAGCGCAGATGTTAAAGAAAACTGAAAAATACCTGCAATCAGATGATCTCAATGCCAAAGATTTTGCATTTCCACCATTCATCAACTATTTCTGGGAAATTAAAGAATACGGAACTGATTTAGAAACGCTATACCCAATTAAGTTCAATTATGAATTGGATATAAACACGGGAGCAATACGGCTCCTTAACCGGCTCGAAATTCTGGAGCAATGCCATAAAATCCTTTCGGATAAGGGTTATCCGGAACAAAACCGTTCAGAGGTCATCGAAAAAATCAACAACAAAGCACTCCAACAACAAAGTGAACTGTTTTTAATCCCATTCTCGTTTTTGAGTACAGACCTCGACCAACCAATACTGAATTCAGAAAAATTTGGCACCAACATTTCAGTCCAGAAACTTGATGCCGGAATTATTGAACTCGGAAGTTTTCCTAACGACACCACGAAAAAGTTGAGTGGACAGCTCGACCTTCAAACCGGATTGTTGACCCATTTTCAGGAAGAAAAACCAATAGAAAAAAACGAACAAGGTTTTAGCTTTTGGATGTATGGAAAGAACGCGAAGCTGAAAAAAGCGAGTAAGCTGAGTTTGGTAAAAAGAATGGCCAGGAAAACGCAGAAACTTATTGTCTGCGGGCATATTGAAAACCCTATAAACGACCACATTGTGCTTTATACGCTCAACCGTGCATTCGGCAGCGAACCCGACAGCAAAGATGTTTACCTCGATAAAGCAGGAAATTTCAGGATCGAGACTAAATTACTGCACGCGGGCTTGGTTATTCTGGTGCAGCCCAATAAAAAACAAAACATCAATACAGCCGCATTTCTGCTTTATGCCGAGCCGGGAGATTCGATCTACATTAAATCCGAATTTGCTATGAAAACCATAGATGTCGGAACGATTATGAATAAAGAGGAATTTCTGCAGCTTGAAAATTTAAAGAAGTCTCCTCCCCGAAATACATCTTCAGCAAAAAATATGACTTCATGGGTTGTAAGCAGAAATGGTAATTCGGCCAGAAATGATACCATTGTCAAATTTCCAAGAAAGATCATGATGTACCAATCGGTTGAATTTTCGGGTGATCGCAAAACTGAAGCCGATTTTCTACTGAAATACCAGCAGGAATGGGGGCTTCCTCCGTATAATACAACCCACAATGCATTGCTTTTTGATGAGGGACGACCAGGTGTAGGAGCATACTTTAGCGCTCTTGACAAGCTAAAGGAAATTTTGAAAGTTTACAGAAAAGAAATGAGCCCCGAAGTAGCAATCTATTTGGAACACGAACTTCAGGCGTTAATTTACGGTCGGTTGTTTGAGGCCATTCCTTCAAGACTGTTCCCATCGAATGTTTTTGTAAACATCAATTTGATTCCAGAAAATCAGGAGGTCCAATTTTACAGTAGGCTTGATACTCTTCAGGTTCATCGGATCTACAACGATTTCGGTATCTTTTCTCGAGACATGGCCACGAAATATGTTTGGCATAAATACCGTCAACTTATTCCTGCAAATCCACTTATCGTTGGGACGGCCGATTACTTATTACCAACCGATCTCGAAAGGACGGTCCAATTTACCAAAATGATTTTAAGCGGGTCGGCACTGTATCGAACACTGGTGCAGCAGCTTTATACCGCCACTTTTGATTTTAGAGGTTTTTATCCGGATAAGTCCATTTGGAAACCGTATAGCCTTGAGACTTTAGCTTTACTCCGAAAACGTAGTAACGACGAAGATTTAAATCGCGCAATTGAAAATATCTTTCAAAATCAATCACAATGGGAGTAT
>JAIBEY010000058.1 GCA_019459525.1 Prolixibacteraceae bacterium | reverse complement strand
TGGGTACCTAAAATTTATTCTACCACCGATTACACAGATTTACACCGATTAAAATATAAGGTAGCTTTTGAATCTGTGCTTATCTGTGTAATCTGTGGTGCTAACTTTTACTCGTTGAAGCAGCGTAGCTGCAAAACGAGTATTTTTGACTCAGAAAAAACACGACATTATTTCAGTTCTATTGCTTAGTATAAATCAGACCCAGCGAATATTAAAAGAAAATTTAAGGGCAAAAGCAGATGCCCCAAAGGCATTGAATTGATACAATATGGAGTACAATGCAAAACAGAAAAACAGATTAACCAAAAATAATATGGACTAATTAACTGAAGTGTCGATTTTTTACATGAATGGCTCATTTTGGCATATGAACGCACTGTTTTAAAAATCGGTGAAATCAAAATATCCCCTCAAAAAACCATTTATCCCCCGCTTTCAATAGCTCCCCTCTCTGGCGAGCTACCGTGTACCCACAAATGCAAATGCGACGAGCCTACGGCTCTTAATGGCTCGACTCATTCTAAATGGACGGAATAAATTCCATCCCTACAGAATGCGACGAGCCTGCGGCTCTTACTTATAAATCCCGTAAGGATGATTTATTTTGTAGCCTCGGATTTTAATCCGGGGTTACAGATAGTTTATATATCAAAGAGTTCCGTAGGAACGGGACATCATTGGAAGTATATGACACGAAAAAGATGTGGGTACACGGTAGGTTTGTAAAGATGGACAGAAGGGGAGCATTATTACCTGGAAACGACAAAAGACCCATCGCTGAGTCTTTTGTCTATAAATAGGATATCTAAAATCTTTTTAAATCAACGGGAAAATCTTGTGATCGGCCAGGTATTCCATAATGGTTTTGGTATTGGTTGCCCGGTTTTCCGGTTTCAACAAGAGCGTTGGATTTTCCGGCTCAACAAACTGAAGGTCGGCTCCCGGCAGGTTTTCAATTAATCCCAGTTCGAACTTTTCGTACAATTCAGGTTTGTTCTGTTTGCAGAATTCGAGGCTGGCATCCATATGAATCAGCTTAAAGCGGTCTTCTCCAATGATTTGAACCACCTGTTTGCGAATGTTTTCGTCAGGCGAAATAAACGAGCAAATGGTAATGATTCCCTGGTCGTTCAACAATTTGCTGATGTGGGCCACGCGGCGCAAATGTTCGGCGCGGTCGGCAGGCGAAAAGTCTAACTCGTTTGAAAGACCTGAGCGGATCGAACTTCCGTCGAGTAAAACCACGGTTGCCCCGGCATCGAACATTTCTTTTTCGAGTGTGAAGGCCAGTTCATTTTTTCCTGAACCGTGCAGTCCGGTAATCCACAAAGTAGTTCCTTTTTGGTTGTATCGTTTTTCACGTTGCGCATCCGAAACCAGGCATTCGCCCCGGTGGATGCGGCTTTTGTTGGCTTCCAGCGTTTTTTCGTCCACAATTTTCGACGGCAGGTCTTCGGCGTTGAGCTTATCGATAATCATCCCCACAGCCACCGTATTGTGCGTCATCGGGTCGATCAGGATAAACGAGCCAGTGCTGCGGTTCTTTTTATACGGATCGAAGAAAATGGCTTTGTTGGTGGTCATTACCACACGCCCGATTTCGTTCAGCTCGAAATGATCGATCGACGATTTTTGTAGTGTATTGACGTCAATCTTGTATTTAATCTGATCGAATTTGACGCGGGTCGTATTGTTGGCGTGCTTGATGAAAAACTGCACACCCGGATCCATCGGTTTTTCGTCCATCCAAACCAGCATCGATTCGAAATGGCGCTCCACTCGCGGCAGATTGTCGGGATAAACGATCATGTCGCCGCGCGAAATATCGATTTCGTCTTCCAGTGTAATGGTCACCGATTGCGGCGGAAAAGCTTCATCAAGGTTTCCGTCGTAAGTAATAATCTCTTTGATCTTCGAAGTTTTGCGCGATGGCAGAACCATAATTTCTTCGCCTTTCCGGATAATTCCTGAAGCCACGCGAGCCGAGAACCCGCGGAAATCGAGGTCGGGACGAAGAACGTATTGCACAGGAAAACGCATGTCATCGAAATTGCGGTCGCTGCTGATGTGTACCGATTCGAGGAACTCCAACATACTTGGTCCGTGGTACCACGACATTTGTGTAGTGGGTTCCACTACGTTTTCGCCTTTCAGGGCCGAAAGCGGAATGAAATTCACATCCGGAACATCGAGTTGCGTGATGAACGATTTGTAATCGGCCACAATTTCATCGAACACTTTCTGGTCGTAGTTCACCAAATCCATTTTGTTGACGGCCAGCACCACGTGTTTGATGCCCAGCAACGAAACCAAAAATGTGTGACGACGTGTTTGTGTAATCACTCCTTTGGTGGCGTCAATCAGGATAATGGCGAGGTTGGCGGTTGATGCGCCGGTAACCATGTTGCGCGTGTATTGCGTGTGTCCGGGCGTGTCGGCAATGATGAATTTGCGCTTGTTGGTCGAGAAGTAGCGGTAAGCCACATCGATGGTGATTCCCTGTTCGCGTTCGGCCTTTAAACCGTCGAGCAGAAGCGCATAGTCGATTTCCTCGCCTGCATGTCCCACACGTTTGCTGTCGCGCTCCAATGCCGAAAGCTGATCTTCGTATATCTTCTTGCTGTCGAACAGCAAACGGCCAATCAGCGTCGATTTCCCATCGTCAACCGATCCTGCGGTTAGCAAACGGAGCAAATCTTTTTTCTCGTCCTGATCCAAATATGCGTTGATGTCTAATGTTCCCCGCGCTTCTCCAAATGGGGAATTATCGGTAGAGGTATTTTGTGGTTTATCGTTGTTCATTGTATTTAATATTGATTGTTTTTTCTTCATAAAGGCTTTCTTTTATACCTATCTTTTTGATATCCTGTATCCAAACATTGATCACCTTTTCTTTAAACCTTATTTTAGTTGGTTACCTCAGTAGAAAAGCCATTCTTGTATCCGCCAACCTTATTACCTCATTGGGAGTTGATAATAAGGTAATAAGGTTTGATCCTATTGGAGATATACTTCTACTGAGGTTATTTTCTTTAAAAATAAGGTTTTTAAGCCCCCCCTTCGGGGAGGTTGGAGGGGCTTCTTTTAAAAATACCCTTCTCTCTTTTTCTGTTCCATTGAGCCATCCTGGTCGAAATCGATTACGCGAGTCGTGCGTTCCGAAACCGTCACGGTCATCATTTCTTCAACGATTTTTTCAATCGTATCAGCTTCCGATTCCACGGCGCCGGTCAGCGGATAACAGCCAAGGGTGCGGAAACGAACCATTTTCATCTCAGCTTTTTCGGCTATTTCTTTCGGCATCCGATCATCGTCAACCATAATCAGGTTTCCATCCTGATTGACTACCGGACGTTCTTTGGCAAAATAAAGCGGTACAATCGGTATTTTTTCCAGGCGGATGTATTGCCAGATATCCAGCTCAGTCCAGTTCGAAATCGGGAATACACGAATCGATTCGCCTTTATGAACACGGGCATTGTAGATGTCCCACAGTTCAGGCCGCTGATTCTTCGGGTCCCATTGGTGAAACTTATCGCGGAACGAGAAGATACGCTCTTTGGCCCGCGATTTTTCTTCGTCGCGACGGGCGCCACCAAAAGCGGCGTCGAACTTGTATTTGTTGAGTCCTTCGAGCAAAGCCTGAGTTTTCATCACATCGGTGTGATACTTACTACCATGGGTAAACGGACCAACACCAGCTTCGAAAGCAGCTTTGTTGTAATGAACAATCAGGTTCCAACCGTTTTCGCGGGCATAATTGTCGCGGAACTCAACCATTTCCTTAAACTTCCATTTCGAATCGATGTGCATCAGCGGAAACGGAACTTTTCCGGGGTAAAAGGCTTTTTCGGCCAGGCGAACCATTACTGATGAATCTTTTCCGATGGAATAAAGCATCACCGGATTTTCGAATTCGGCTGCCACTTCGCGGATGATGTGGATTGCTTCTGCTTCCAGTTCTTTGAGGTGCGAAAGACTGTATTCTGTCATACGTTTTATATTCGGGTTATTTTTAACGGGCCTAAAATAATACTTTATACTCTTTTATTGGTCGGTATTAATACTGACTGCAAAAAATGGGATAAGATTTAAACTTTTCTTTTTTTTTGACGGATCTGAAACTGTTTAAATTTCATTCATTTTGATTTTTCGGATTACCCCGAACCCTGAAGGGAGCCTGAAAAATCAAAAAATCACCCTTCAGGGCCGGGGTAAATTTTTTGATTTTGGGCATATTTTCATATTTTAAACAGTTTCTCAGAATTTCCAGAAAAGTGGGATTAGCGAAATCGCTATCAGAAAAATCAGGATATTTAGCGGCAATCCGACTTTTACAAAATCCCTGAATTTATAGTTGCCGATACCCTGAACGATCAGGTTGGTTTGGTAACCGATCGGGGTTGCAAAGCTCATGGACGCCGCAACAGCAATGGCGACAAAAAATGGTTTCGGATCAACCCCCATTTGATTGGCGGCTGCCATAGCAATAGGGAAGGAGATTGCTGCCGCGGCATTGTTGGTAATCACTTCAGTAAAAATATTGGTGATTAAATATATGCAGGCCAAAACGCCAACAGGCCCCCAGTTTTTTGCAAAATTAATCGCCGTATGGGCAATCCCGTCGGCCAAACCGGAGTTTTGCATGGCTTTGCTTATCCCGAACGAGCAGGCAATGGTGATGAGCAAATCCCAGCTAATGGCTTTGGTATATTTTTGATGGGGAACAATTTTCAGCCAAACCATCAGCATCGCAGCTACTGCCGAGAAAAAAAACATGTCGGCCTGTACATGCTCAAATTTGGGAAGGTAATCGGTTGCTGTAGCCCCGGCAATCATAAGCACCAGAATGCTGAGTGCCAGCCATTTTTTAGATTTCGTTGCACTCTGGTCATGATCTCCAATATAGGTTGTGAGGTAGAATATTTTGGAATCGCCCCAGTTTTTAATGAACCGGTCGGTAGTTAAAAGGACCAGGTTGTCACCTTCTTTCAGTTTCAGACTGCGTAAATTGGAGGTAATTCGCTCGCCGCTGCGGTGTACGGCCACAATTGCCGCCTGGTAATGATCGAAAAAGTTGAATTCAAAAATTGTTTTTCCGATACCCGGGAATCGGGGAGCCAAAACGGCTTCATATTGTTTCAGGTCACTTGTTTTTACCTGATCTTTTAACAGATCGAGACCTCTCAGGCGAATACTTGTTAAATCTTTAATGATTTCCAGTCCATTCGATTTTCCGGCCACTAAAAGGTGGTCATTTGCTTCGATGGTCAGCCCCGGGGTTTTTCCTGCAAATTTTACACCGTCGCGTTCTATTTCAATAATGTCAAATCCTTTGAGATCTTTGGTGCGGCCGTTTTTCAGGGTTTGGCCAACCAATGGGCTTTCTGCCGGAACAATAAGCTCATAATAATAGTCTTTCTGATCGGACAAGGGTTTCCGGATAAAGTTTTTTTCTCCGGGAAGCAAATGAACACCCACATAACTCATGTAGATATACCCGGCAAAAGCAAGTGGAACGCCAACCATTCCCAGTTCGAACATCGAAAACCCGGCAAATCCGTTATCGAGCATTAATCCGTGAACTACCAGGTTGGTTGATGTGCCAATCAGAGTGCAAACTCCTCCAAGAATGGTAGCATACGAAAGCGGGATCAGGAATTTTTGAGCAGAAAGATTCAGGTTTTCGGCCCATTTTTTTATGATCGGGGCAAAAATAATGACAATGGGAGTGTTGTTCAGAAATGCCGACATGAACGAGATGGGAAACATGACACGAAAAAACAAGGAACGGGTATTTCCCCTGCGGCGCGGCAAAAACGAGGTGGCCAGTTTATTTAGCGCCCCCGACTGGGTAATTCCTTCGCTGACAACAAAGAGTATGGCAACGGTAATCATCCCTTTGTTTGCAAAACCAGCCAAAACTTCATTGGCATTAACGGCCCCAAATGTCATCAGGAAAATCAAGGCCGAAAAAAGAATCAGCCCTGGCCGCATGACTTCTTTAGCCAGTGCCGCAATCATGATTACGATGATGGCCAAAACGAAAAATCCTTGTGCTGTCATATCGCTATAAAGTGTGGATTCTGTAAATTTTCTTTGTTATAAGTCAGTTCTGTTTTTAAATCCGGAAGAAAAATGTTCTTCCAGGCTGCCTTTAAAATAGCATGGGCGGCAGCGGTATCCCATTCCATCGTTTTCCCCAATTTAGGGTAAATGGTTGCCGTCCCTTCGGCTACCATGCACATTTTCAACGAACTTCCCTTGGCAATTATCCGAATGGGGCCGTGCCCTTTTTGCAGTGTTTCAATATATGCTTCGGTTTCGCTATTGGTATGCGAGCGGCTGATTGTTACAATACATTCATCGGCTGTTGTTTGCTCCGGAAGTTTTATTCCCGTAAGCTGTAGGGTTTGAAAGGTACAATCTTCATTTGGATGGCGAAGTTTGAACGCTCCGATTCCGACAATGCCGACATAAAGTTCACCGGAAATCGGGGCATAAACTACCCCTGCTATTGGATGGCAATCCCGGATAAGGGCAATGTTGACTGTAAATTCATCGTTACGCTTGATAAATTCTTTCGTCCCGTCGAGCGGATCGACCAGCCAAAACAAATCCCATTTTTTTCTTTCAGAATAGTTTATAAGAATACCTTCTTCACTCAGAATGGGTAACCCGGTAACAGCCAGTTTTTCACTGATTTCGTCATGAGCCTGATGGTCGGCCAAAGTAACCGGGGTCTGGTCGTCTTTTATTTGCACACCAAAGTCAGGAGAGAAATACACCTCCCTGATTTTTGTTCCTGCCAATAAAGCTGCGATTATAGCCGTGTTGATGAGTTGAGTTACGCCCATGAATGAATTTGCCTCTATTGTTTTATTGCAACGAGTTCTTTTGAACCAATCGTTTTTTTAGTCGATTCAAAAGTAGGCAACAATGCTGATTCGCTTTTAGGCTTTTATACTTATTGTGGCGGACGGTTTTTTGATGCAGTAAATGGATGGTTTGATGTGCTATCGTTCTGATATTCTGATGTCTTCAGCTAAGATCTCAATTAAAGCTGAATAGCCTAACTGTTCCAGTTCAACGGCTACTTTATCTTTACCTTTTATTTTAACCAGTTTCCCCTGAAGTCCGATTAAAGGTCCGGCTATGACCTCGATGTTTTGTCCGGGTTCGAGTTTTTCCTGGGTCATCTCAATATCCAGATTGTCTTGCTTTAGCATCAGTTTTAAGTATTCAATCTGGTTGTCAGGAATTGTTGCAGCGGTTCCGCCGAATCTGACGTAACTGACAATAAATATGGATTGTAATACAAAATCGTACTCTTTACGGCTAATTCTTACGAACAGGTAACCTGGGATGAGCGGCATTTCAACCCATTTTTTACGGTCGCTCCATTGACGAAGTTTAAACTGAAGAGGTAAAAAACTCTCAATCTCCTTATTGCAAAGTTCGTTTTGCGCCTTTTTTTCGGCACGCGACTTGACGTAAACGGCGTGCCAATGGTATTGATGAGCGGCATTTATTTTCTCCATACCCGATCCCTAACCTCATAAATACGTTCGATTATATCGACTACTTTCAGCCCTTCCATAGCATTGGTGCTGATTGGTGCCTGTCCGCTTAATGTGTTAGCCACGTTTTCAATTACCAGATGGTGGTTCTGGGCCGATCCTTTATATAAACCGTAGTCGTTGGGCGGAGCGCTGGCTTCCAATTCAGGCATTTGGTAATCTTTTATGTTGCAAAAAACCACTTCATTCATGTATTGACCTGCCACTTTTATTGTTCCTTTTTCGCCAATAATGGTAAGGCTGCTTTCCAGGTTTTCGTTATAAACTGCGGTGGAGTAATTTAATGTGCCAATTCCTTCATTGACAAACTCGAAATTGACAATCCCGGTATCTTCAAAATCAGTTAACGCCTGGTGATTGAAATCCCGAAATTGTCCACTGATGTTTTTAATGTCGCCGAACAGCCAATACATGATGTCGATAAAATGTGAAAATTGGGTAAATAAGGTTCCGCCATCCAGTTTTTTATCTCCATGCCAGTTTTGGCGGGTATAATAGCGGTCGTCGCGGTTCCAGTAGCAATTGATCTGCACATGGAAAAGCTGTCCCAGCAGGTTCTGCTCCATTACACTTTTCAGCCAAACCGATGGGGGAGAGTAGCGGTTTTGCATCACACAGAATACATTCCGGTTTTTGGCCAGCGATTTAAATACGATTTGCTCAGCATCGGCTTTAGTCAACGCAATTGGTTTTTCAATTACCACATGCAAATTTCGGTCGAGTGCTTTTATAGCCATTTCAGCATGCAACCCATTGGGGGTACAGATATTCAAAACATCCAGATTTACTTCTTTTTCCAGCAAATCGTCGATCGATGAATAGAACGGAATCTCTTCGTACGAAGTTTTACATTCTTCCGGAGTACGGATATCACAAACAGCAACCAGCTCGGAATGTGGGTTGCGAAGAATCATTTCTGCATGGCGTTTGCCAATATGCCCTTGTCCGACAACGGCAAAACGTATTTTTTTTTCAGATAACATAACCTGTTTTTAATCTTTGATTTTTGATACTTTTCCGTTTTCCAGCCGGTACTCCTCTTTGCTTTCCGGACAAACGGCCAGTCCCTCCGGATTGAATTTTAATTTGTGGCCATATTCGCTCATCCAACCTGTTTGGCGGGCCGGATTCCCTACTACCAAAGCGTAATCAGGAATATTTTTGGTAACCACAGCACCAGCTCCAATAAAGGCATATTTACCGATAGTTACACCACAAACGATCGTTGCATTGGCTCCAACCGTGGCGCCTTTTTGTACTAAAGTAGCTTTGTATTCCTCTTTGCGGCTAACGGCGCTTCGCGGATTAATTACATTGGTAAATACAGCAGAAGGACCCAGGAATACTTCATCTTCGCAAATAACGCCGGTGTAAACCGATACGTTATTCTGAATTTTAACCCGGTTCCCAATCCTGACTTCAGGAGAGATTACCACATTTTGGCCAATGGAACATTGCTTGCCAATGACACAGTTGGACATGATGTGCGAGAAATGCCAGATCCTGGTTTCTTCGCCGATCTCGCAACCGGGATCAATGACTGCGGTTTCGTGTGCAAAAAAAGATGTTTCCATTAGCTGAAAAATTCCCGAATGGCCGATGTGATGTATTTTTGCTCTCCTTCGGTTAATTCGGTGTGCATGGGCAAAGATAATACTTGTTCCGAAAGTTCCTCCGCAACGGGGAAATCCCCTTTTTGGTAGCCCAGATATTGATAAGCCTCCTGAAGATGAAGCGGCACCGGATAATAAACCATGCACGGTATGTTTTTGGAATTCAGGAATCGCTGAAGTTCATCACGCTTTCCGGGTACTTTCAGGGTATATTGATGAAAACTGTGTGAGCTGAATGATACTCTTGCCGGTATGCTTATTTCCCGGATTCCGGATAATTCCCGATCGTACAATTCAGCGGCCGTTTGCCGGGACTGAACGTATTGATCGAGATATTTCAGTTTGACATCCAAAATAGCTGCCTGAAGGGCATCTAGGCGGGAATTCATGCCAATTTGTTGGTAATAATAGCGTTTACTCATGCCATGGTTGGCAATAGAACGCATGTTTTGGGCAAGTTCGTGGTTATTTGTGAATAGCGCTCCGCCATCGCCAAAAGCACCCAGATTTTTGGTGGGAAAAAACGAGTTGCAGGCAATATCGCCCATGGTACCGGCTTTGGCAGTCATGCCATTTTTGAAAATGTACTCGGTCCCCAAAGCCTGGCAAGCATCTTCGATGATAAATATATTGTTCTCCCGGGCAATTTCAAGTAATGATTCCATGTCGGCACACTGCCCATACAGGTGAACCGGAACTATTGCTTTGGTATTGTGGTCGATGTGTTGGTTAACTAATTCGGGCATAATATTGAAAGTATCCGGATCAACATCCACCAAAATGGGTTTTAATTTCATCAGGGCTAATACTTCGAGCGTTGAAACAAAGGTGAAAGGGGTGGTTATTACCTCGTTACCTTCTTTTAAGTCCAGCGCCATCAATGCTATTTGGAGTGCATCGGTCCCGTTTCCACAGGAAATCACATGATTCACATCCAGGTAATTTTTTAAGTTCTCTTCAAATTCGAGGACTTTTCCTCCTTTCACGAAAACAGAAGAGCGGATGATATCCTGCATTTCCCGATCAATTTCATCTTTTATTTTGAGGTACTGACTGTACAGATCAACCATTTGAATGTTCATAGCCTGATTTTAGGTGTAAAACGGGGGTATTCCAGATTTTGTATAAAATTATACATTCTCGACTTTGTGTCGATTTTAAATAAGCGAAATTAGGAATTTGTTTAATCAACACATGGTTTTGCAACCTAAAATTCTGTGATTTTGAACCTATAATGAATCATGAAAGTATTTGGATGGTCGTTTAATGTCTGTTATGTGTTGTTTTTCAGTAGTTTAAAAAATACATTTAAATTTATGGGCTATTCTGTTGATTTTTTAATTTTAAAAACATATTTTTGCATCCGCTTTTGAAAAACAAGAGCACACAAGGATGACTCAGTAGCTCAGTTGGTAGAGCACATCCCTTTTAAGGATGGGGTCCTGGGTTCGAATCCCAGCTGGGTCACCAAATCGGGGATTTTATCAAGTTTGATAGAATCCCCATTTTTTTGTCCTTTCAAAACCCTTGCTAATTCAGGGATTGGTTATACTAGATTCCTTCAGAAAACATCAAATTCTGAAATACCTTTTACTGCTCAAACGTGAAAAATCAAATTGCCACAGAATCCGGTTCGGCAGACTTGGCAAACATTTAAATCCTTTCATACATGTTCCCTTGAACTATAATGTTCAAGGTTTTATTCATTTAATAAATGGATGCGAATCTCAGATAACCCTGGTTTTGTTATACCATTAAATTCTAAACGGCCTCGATTGTCACTGTTCAACGTTTTTGAAATTTGACCATCGATTGAAATAACATATTTTTTATTAGCTTTTACCTGGAATACCGAATAGCTTAATTTTTCACTATTTTCAGGCAAAATCTGATTCCAGCTACATTCTACTTCATCCCATTTAACAATCTCAACAGATAGATTTCTGGTGTTGATTACTTTAGCTTTTAGAGAACAAGCGTCATTGTTAGAATTGTAATATTCAAGTTCATTTCTTTCGGTATTAAATCCGAAATCAGTTTTTGAGCTTAACTTAAATTGAGAATCAGAAACGGAATAATGATCTTTATCCAAACTGATTTCAAGGCTTTCTCCCCTGAATGTATATTTCAAAATTGTACCCATCAGTTTTTCTGGCAAATGAGGATTAAGGTACATTCGGTTATACATTGGATTGATTCCATAAATTGAATTGTAAAGTCCAACAATAGCCAAGCTATTTCCGGAAAGAATATCGTCTCCCAAACCCTCCTGTTTTACCCTTCCATAACGCTGGAAGGCCAACCCATCTTTTTTGTAGCGGCTGAGAATATTTTCAACATATTTTAGTGCCAGTTCAGGTTTATAGGAAGCATAAGCCTCAACGCCAACAGCTCCCCACGACAAAAAGATGTCGCCATTCTCATAATTCGGGAAAGGGAATTGCCAGTCATTTCCTTCTCCCGGAGCATACGAATACATGCACAATGGCCAGGCAAACAGATTTTCCTTTTGCATTTGTTCTTCAACCTGATCAAGTATAGCTGTTTTCCTTTGCTGGTCGTCACAAATGCCATAGGCAATGGCCATGAAGTTAACAGGTACTACCAGATTGTTGCCATGAACCGATCGATCTTTATCCACCCAATGGACATACCATTTATTCTTATTATCCCAGAAACCACCTGATTCGGTTGATTTGTTGAAACTTGTTTTCAGTTCCAAAGCGTATCCTAAATAATAATCCGCCCTGGCCTGATCGCCAAGCTGTTTTTCGATATCCGACCATAAAGTGAGCGCATAATAAAGTTTGGCATTTACAAATGCATTCTCGTAAGATGCCCAAATAATGTCGATCCAGTCGCTACCTCTTTTTTCGGTGTGACTATCCGTCATCATTTCCACCAAATGATTTCTATTCGAATCTCTTTTAAGCATGTATTCCAGCGCATTTTCGCAAGATTCTTTGTGTGTCCTGACCCAGTTCAAATCGCCGTTTTGATTGTAAAGGATTGCTACATCGGAGACAAAGTCAGGATTTGAGTCCATCAGATACCCCCATTGAGCTTCATAGAACCCTTTGGGAGTTGCCGTTCCGGCCATGGCATCTTCGTTGGTATAGGCCCATCTGGAAAGAACCCTGCCGTCTGGTTGAATTGCATTATCCCTGTAATAATCCAAACAGTGCATGTATCCTTTCAGATAATTAGGATCATTGATAGCTATCCCTAGTTGGCCAATGTATTGCTCGTGCAGACAAATAGGCCCGTAGGGTGTGTGCCAACTGTTGCCCCCAAAAAGTTTGGCATCAATAACGCCAATACGGGCAATTGTATTTACAAGGTTGGAAACCTGTTTCCCATCGATCCCTGCTAAATGACCACGATCGTATTCTTTATTGTAATCGAGCCACGCAAAAGTGACCGATTCCGAATATTTCCCGGAAGAAACTTCAACCGGATCCCAGACATCCGTTTTGCCGCGAAGAAACCTTCTCCGTTTAGTGTCCGCATCGTACCGGAGTTTCATTTCGCTATCAGAAACAGAAACATTGTACACCAACAGATCGTTGCCTGAACGCGTGAATTTCGATGCAATTTCTTTCCCAGGCGCCGAAGCAGACACTTTCAAACCATTCCCGGTGGTGCTGTTCCAGAAAACGGGAGACCCGGAATGAACACCATAAGTACAAAGTTTCTCGTTGAAAAGATAAAACCAGGCTAAGCCGCCGTAATCCAGAAATGCACCATCCCAGGTTCGGATATTTTTAAAATTTACCGAAGGAAATGCCACTTCTTCGGCTGTAAAAGTATTCGGAACCGTCCGGTCAATATTGAATTTTATATCATCGTTGGCGACACAAAAAGTCCAGACTTCATTTACCTGAGCCTGACCGTTACCATAATGAATATTAGAAATTATGACCTTATCGGCAGTAACTTTTATTTCGGGTAGCACATCCAGATTGCGCGTGGAGAAATTGTTACTTGAGGTACGAATCTCTGAAAATATTCCGGACTGATCGTCAAGTATTGATTCTCCGTTTATTTTCATTTCAGTCACCATACATTTCGCATTGTAATCAAGTGTCATTTGGATTTTATTGTTTCCAAATACAACTGTTTTTTCACTGGGATGATTTGCAATTCGAATTTGTCCGAATGTACTGAAGTAGCCACATAGAATGATCAAAAAAGTCAGCTTCATGAATGTGAGATTTGGAGTCATCGATAGTTTATTTAGCGGCGTTCTTTCCTGCCAGATTTAACACAATAACATTACTTGACGGACTGACTCTAAAGTTAATATTCTGTTTTGGTTTAGAAAATGTTCCCTTGTTCGCAAAAACAGTATAAATCTGTCCCTCAAACTCGCAATCCATCTTTGCCGGTTCAATTTTTATGAAAGGCAGTTTCGCATCAGTTTTGGCGGTCATATCCAGAAACCAGTCAACAGCTTCGTCGCTTTCTAGCTTCAGGGTTATTTGTTTCTCATTGAGTTCCATAACTAATGTTCCGGCAACCGTTTTTAGTGGCCACGAAATGTGCAGGTTCTCATTTTTAGGGCTTGAAACCAAAGGTTTACCTCCTTCAATCAAAATTTCGTTACCAGCCACCATCGCTTTCAAACGTAATCCTGCAGTTTCTTTCGATGAACTCCAAACATGCCCATCGACAAAAGGAAGAGTAAAGAAAAAGCACTCGTTTGAATTCGCTCGTTCAGTGAGGTATTTCGATTTAACGTTCTCGTCAAACAAATGAATATCCCGAAACCTTAAAGTTCCCCTTTCCCAAAACAAATTTGCCCGGTAAAAACGACTGTTAAACCAAACGGTTTTCACGTCGTCTCGTTGCAGATCGTTATTAACGGTAACTGAGGTTGCTGGTGTCGTTTTATAATTTGCTTTAAACCACTGTCCTGATTCGGAAAGTGTTTCAACTTTTACTTTACTCTGATCTCTTAACTGTGCGATTAACGGCATCTGTATCTGAAAGCCTTTTTCAACCGAAGACCAGATAAATGAATTCTCCTGACCTGCTTGCGTGTAAGCAAACTCCATACACTCACCATCAACAAACTCATTCAGGTACCAGTTTACCCAGGCCGAATCTCCGCCAGCCTTTGGATATACAGGTTCCAAAGTGATCACTCCCTGATGTCTGTTACCGATGCCACTATCATATTGGCGAACCGGATCGCTTCCCAGCATACGAAATATTGGCACCGGAATTTGATTTTCTTCATTCTGCGCAGGCATATATGCATTCTTCTTACTTGGGTAATAGGCTTGGTTCCAGTAACCTCCCCAAAGCGTATAGCCATCGGTTCCAATCTGGTCTTTGCAATTGCAAGATGCAACAATCCCATATTTTTGGTACATATAATTCAACGTATGCTCATCAATAAACCACGAACCAACTGATTTTGGAAAATACCCGTATATTTTTTTGAAATCTTGCATATAAACATCCACCAGTTTCTCGCGCTCTTCAGGTGTATAGCCAGTTGAAAAGCCAACATCGGCATGCCAGTCCCAAGGGTAGCGGCCACGCCATTTCATTCCTGCATTTTCAACCAGAGGTTGTGGTATTTCCCACCACGCACCAATTTCAAATGAATCAGCAGGCAAACCTTTCAGCAGATCCTGGTACCTGGAATCCATCAAGGCATCGTATTGCAATAAAAAAGTACCGCCAAGATGAAATTTACGCATTATCTCAAGCTGCTTTCCCGTTGTTTCAAAAAGAACAGTTTCAGTAATTTTTTCGTCACGAGGCTCAAGCAAACGTATGAAATTGATGATGTTTACAATCTTAGGCCGAGTTGTTTCAAGTGCCGATTTTTCTGATTTACCAGAAGTCTGACAGCCGAATAAAAAAATAA
Organism: Prolixibacteraceae bacterium; assembly: GCA_019459525.1. Taxonomy (GTDB): domain Bacteria; phylum Bacteroidota; class Bacteroidia; order Bacteroidales; family Prolixibacteraceae; genus Aquipluma. Next base: position 2,206 of record JAIBEY010000058.1, on the reverse strand, counting down.
TTATTCCCAATAACGGTATTGCAAACTTCACTTTAGAATTTAAGTTTCTTAGTCTAGAGGTTTTTCCGACTTCCATATTTCAGTCTTTAATTTATTCTTTATTGTTGCTTTGTTAATTCGGGATAATACTTCCTAATCAGTAATTTTGCGTCTTCTGAAAGATCTTCGATATGACGTGGTTTATCCTGTATTCTCGTTTGCTTTTGGTTGATCTCACCCATTAGGCTCCAGTTCCGGGTACTACCCGAAACTGGTTCTTTAGCCTTTAGGGTATAGTTGGTAAAATCTATCACATTTTCTTTATTGGTCTTCAGATCACGCAAAAGGGCCAATCTGAATTTATCATTCATAAACCACCGAATTTCTTTATCAACGTCAGAACCATCTATCCCAGAACCTTTTTCTTCAAAACGGTAGTTGAATTTGTTGGTTTTATAATGCTTCCTCCAAACCATTCCAAATTCTCCCTGTGTGATAAACTTTGTATTTGGCCAGCGTTTTTTTATTTCATCCAGCCACCGTGTCAAATCCGAAACATCATATGGAAGACAAAGCTCCCAACAATTGGTCACCCAGGCAAAACCGTTCAACTCAAATCCTTTGTCGTAATGAATTGCTGTTGTGTGCATCATTTCTTCAAGCCCAATTTTGGAGCCGAATTTGCCAAGCGTTTCAATGGGTCCAACCCCCATTCTGCTGTTAAAACCTTCGGCAAATCCTTCCCTTCGGGCAGCCAGAAAATCCATCGTCCAACCATCAAGGTTAACACAGTCAATGAAATCTTTTTCACCCTGAACCGGTTTACAAAAATGTTCTTTTGAGGGATAATATGGATATGAGACCGACCCGTCTCCATCTTGGTTATCAATTGCATATTGGCTCCAGATATTTCCCTGACAGACGTGTAGCCCCTCCACTTTAGCTAAATACTCCTGATTTTCGGAAGCCAGAAATCCAGCTACAACACTTAGCGGACGATAATTTCTCCCCACAATTTCGGAAACTTTAGCCAACCCATCGTGCAAATCCCGGTTCACCTGATCGATCGAGTTGTATGCATTGGAAAAATACGCACCAGGAATAAATGTAACTTCATCGCCATATTTGTAATGATAACCGGCGACCAATTCCCTAATTTGCAGGTAATTTGCCGAAGTGTCGTGCAAAGCCAGCCAACTGAAAGCCCATGTTATTCGGGCTCCGGGGAAACCGGCTTCAATTGCTTCTCTAAATTTCTTGACACGGTCAGGTGTATGCCATGTGCGCTCATCCTCTCCCACATTTTTATTCCGCGATACCTCAATTTGATTAACCCGGATGATTGTATTGAATGTCAAGAAACGGTTTCCCATCAGCGGGATATCCTTGACTGGATTAGCACAACTACAATAGGCTGAACAAATCAGTAGCGCAGAGTATATAGCAAAAATAAATTTTTTCATAAGCTTTATCATTCAATTATTGTGATGAAAATGAGATGAATAATATTGAATTATCCACCCCATTTTCAAATAGCTATTCATTCCAAAATCACCATTTGGGATTTTGAGTCAAACTTGGGTTAAGCGAAATTTGTTTGGTAGGCAGTGGAAATAAGTAATTTTTTGCCGGATCGAACCTACGTTGAGAGCTTGGCTGCAATACTTTGTACCCGTTTTCCAATTGGTTTGCAGGTAAATTGTAAAAAACGCCAGGAGTGCTGCTCCCGTCCACCGTTACAGTTGGCGAGTCCCACTGGGTTCCTGAAACTTTGATGCTTAAAACAGATTTAGGAAGTTCAGTCTCTGCTGTTTTCCATCTGCGGAGGTCATCCCAACGGAATCCTTCAAAAGCCAACTCTACTGTCCTTTCCCTGCGGATTTCGGTTCTCATATCTAACCCATTGGCCTGCACAAGCGCATTTGTTAGATGAGCCATTTGGACTCTGTCGCGTAACGCATTGATTGTTAGGTCTAAGTCAGCATCAGAAATTGAACCGTCTTTTTCAAATTTAGCTTCAGCATAGATAAGTAATACCTCTGCAAAACGCATGATATTGTAATCGTAATTACTATCTTCTGTACTACCCAAAGCAGAAATTTCAGATATATATTTATACAGCATATAGCCTGAGTTTATATTTCGATTGTTTCCCACTCCGGGCCATTGCGGACTTGGTGAATCAAACTGAGGCCTCTTGATAGAAACTGCAGGCATAATTAGTTGA
>JAIBEY010000057.1 GCA_019459525.1 Prolixibacteraceae bacterium | reverse complement strand
TGGGTACCTAAAATTTATTCTACCACCGATTACACAGATTTACACCGATTAAAATATAAGGTAGCTTTTGAATCTGTGCTTATCTGTGTAATCTGTGGTGCTAACTTTTACTCGTTGAAGCAGCGTAGCTGCAAAACGAGTTTTTTTGACTCAGAAAAAACACGACATTATTTCATTCATATAAATTTTCAATTTTGATTCCTGTAATATGGTATCAGCTTCAGATTTTCAATTCAATTCTCAACCTCATGGAATAGCCATTTAAACATTTCTAGTTGGCATGAGCTTTAGCTTTTATGACTATTTCATCCCTAATTACTTAGGTAATGACGAATTCCGCGTAAATAAAATTGCTTCAGAATTGGTCATACAACTTTTATTTCCCTATTTTTAGTGTCGATAAACCATCGATTAAACGTTATGCTTTCCGGAAATTATAAGCTTCTTTATCAGCAACTTGTACAGGTTATTGATTCCACAAGTATTTTTCATGATCCGCTTCATACACTGGCATTTGGTACCGATGCCAGTTTTTACCGGCTCATCCCGAAAATGGTCATCAAGGCAAAAAATGAAGAGGAGGTTTCTTTTATTTTGAAAGAAAGCTCGAAATTAACGATTCCGGTAACTTTTCGGGCAGCCGGAACCAGTCTTTCGGGCCAGGCCATTTCCGATTCGATTTTGGTAATTGCAGGCAATCACTGGAAAAATTTCAGGATTGACGAAAATGGCCTCAAAATAAAACTACAACCCGGTTTAACTGGCGGAAAAGTGAATGCACTGCTTGCACCATATGGCCGTAAAATCGGGCCCGATCCGGCTTCGGTGAATGCGGCTATGATTGGCGGAATTGCAGCCAACAATGCCAGTGGAATGTGCTGCGGGACGGCCGAAAATTCTTACAAAACGCTCGATAGCATGCGTATCATTCTGGCCGACGGATCAGTGCTTGATACTGCTGATGCGGAAAGTAAGGCGCAATTCGGAAAAACACACGGGCAACTGGTTCGTGAGATTGCCGAAATGGCCGTTTCGGTAAAGGCCAATCGTGAATTGGCTGAGCGCATTAGCCGGAAATTCAAGATGAAAAATACGACCGGCTACAGCCTGAATGCACTGGTCGATTTTACCGATCCATTTGAAGTGATTCAGCACCTGATGATTGGCTCAGAAGGAACGCTTGGTTTTATTGCCGAAATTACTTACAAAACGGTGGTTGAACATCCGTTTCGTGCCAGTTCGCTGATGATCTTTCCGGATATTGAAAAAGCCTGCAATGCCGTTTCGCTGCTGAAATCGGCACCCGTTTCGGCCGTGGAGTTGATCGACCGTGCCGGATTACGATCGGTTGAAAACGAGGCTGGAGTCCCTGCATATTTAAAAACATTGAGCGCCACTGCGAGCGCTATACTCGTTGAAGCCCGCGCACACAGCAAAGAAGAACTGGATAAACAGATTACAGGAATACTGCAAACGGTTCAGTCAATTCCGGCTGAAATACCTCTCGAGTTTACAGCAGTTCCATCAGCATATACCTTACTATGGAAAATCAGGAAAGGGATGTTTCCGTCGGTAGGAGCCATGCGTAAAACCGGAACAACCGTAATTATTGAAGATGTGGCCTTCCCGGTTGCCCGATTGGCTGAGGCAACGCTCGATTTGCAGCAGTTGTTCAGCAAATGGGGTTACCACGAAGCGGTGATTTTTGGCCATGCGCTGGAGGGCAACTTACATTTCGTTTTTACCCAGGATTTTGGTGTGCCAAGCGAAATTGACCGTTACCGAAGTTTTATGGCCGATGTAGCTGAAATGGTGGTGGCTAAATACGATGGTTCGCTAAAGGCAGAGCATGGTACGGGCCGCAACATGGCTCCGTTTGTGGAGATGGAGTGGGGTCGCGAAGCTTACGAACTGATGAAACAGATCAAGCAAATTTTCGACCCTCAGAACCTGCTCAATCCGGGTGTAATCCTGAATAATGATCCGGAGGCTCACCTTAAAAACCTGAAACCGATTCCGGCAGCCAGCGAAAAAATCGATAAATGTATTGAATGTGGTTTTTGCGAGCCGAGTTGCGTATCGGCTGAATTAACGCTCACACCACGTCAGCGTATTGTGGTTTACCGCGAAATGGCGAATCTGACCCGAAGTGGCCACGAACCACATGTGGCAGCATCGCTGGCCAGCGCGTTCCGGTACGAAGGGAACGAAACTTGTGCTACCGACGGTTTGTGTGCCATCAGTTGTCCGGTGAAAATTGATACCGGTAAACTGATTAAAACGCTGCGAACCGAAGAAATCGGGGCGGCGCAAAACCGTGCCGTGTGGATTGCCGATCGGATGGGTGGAGTTACAGCTTCTGTGCGTACCGCACTTTCAATGGTCGGATTTTTTCACCGTTTGCTCGGAACCCCGGTTATGAAGGGCATTTCGGGTGGGCTGAGAACCATTTCGGGAAACCGGATTCCGCTCTGGAATTTGTATATGCCGCTTGGTGCAAAAAAAATAAATACCACTCCGGTACAGGCAACGAAAACGGATAAAAAAGTGGTGTATTTTCCATCGTGTATCAATCGGGCAATGGGTGTTTCCAAAGAGCATCGCCACGAAAAACAGCTTTCAGAAAAAGTACTTGAACTCTTGAATAAAGGCGGATTTGAGGTTGTTTATCCGGAAAAACTGAACAGTTTATGCTGTGGGATGGCTTTTTCGAGTAAAGGTTATGTGGAAGCCGGGCGAAAAAAATCGAATGAGTTGGAAGCCGCATTACTGAAAGCCAGTGAAAATGGCAAATACCCGGTGCTTTGTGACATGAGCCCCTGTTTGTTTACCATGAAAGAAAACATGGGATCTGCTCTGAAATTGTACGAACCGGTTGAATTTATTCTCGATCATGTATTACCCAATCTGGTCATAACTCCTTTGCCTGAAACGATTACGGTATTTCCGGTTTGCAGCATGAAAAAGATGGGGCTGGAGGGGAAGTTGCTCGAATTGGCCGAAAAATGTGCAGCGAAGGTCATTGTTCCGGAAACCAATTGTTGTGGTTTTGCCGGCGATCGGGGATTTTCGTTTCCAGAACTGAACGAACATGGCCTTCGCGGGTTAAAAATACAGCTTCCGCCCGAGGTGAAAAGAGGTTATTCAACCAGCCGCACCTGCGAAATCGGGTTGAGCCTACACACCGGGGTTTCGCATCAATCCATTGTGTATCTGGTTGACAAAGTAAGCCAGCCCAAAGTTTAGATTGCCTTGTGGTTGGTGGTGCAGCCGCTTCTCATTTCTCCCACCTTTTGGTAAGCTTCGCCAGTGCAAGCCTACCAAAAGGTAGGAAATCCATTCCGCTTCAGTATTAAAACAACAGACTATCAGTCGGGTAAGTTTCGCGGTACGAGGTTTGACGTCGGCTAATCCATCCAGAGAGAGGTGGATGGGAAAATCGAATGTCAAATTAAACTTTAGTCTGTATGAAGATCATATTACCGGTTATCGAAAATGGCTTTCAGAAGCAGGTTGCCCGAAGCTTTCACAATACCGAACTGGCCTGTATTTACAATTGTACCAATCAAACTGTTGAATGGGTTTCGACCAAAGATGTCGGTGCCAAATCGGGCGATCTGGCCGAGGAACTTCGGTGCATCGGGATTCGCGCGGTAATCAGCACACAAATGCCACTGATGGCTTTGGGATTTTTTGTCGAAAGCGGGTTGTCGGTTTACCGTGCGGCCAGCGAAAGTATCGAAGAAAATATCCGGTTATTTACTGCCAATCAACTTGAACCCATGACTACCACATTGGCCAGCGTTTCGTCAGCCTGTTCGGGCTCATGCAGTGCATGTAAAACTACTTGTAACTCTTAAAAAATCAGATATATGGCACTAGGAAAATCCATCCGGTTTATCAAGCAGTTTATTCTCGACGACGAATTCAGGCGGGAATGCAACCGCATCCCGAAAGAAGAGCTAATGAGAAATCAGGATTTTAACGAGACTGAATTTGACGACGCCATAAACATGGAACTCGTAAAATGCCAATCGTACGAAGAAGCCGAGCGGATTCACCAGATCAAATACTGGTTCGAATTGCTTTAGGTGAACGATTTTACAAACCATTCAAAAATATACGATGATATTTCGCGATTTGGAAAAAGTTCGGGTTATGCTCAAAGAGGCAACCGATCTCGATATTGCCTACGCTTACGATGATCTGGTATTTCCGGAACATGCCGCTTTTTTGATTCAGTTTGACGACACCAACGCAAACAACTACTTCTGTTATTTTCATACCGACTGTTTGCCCGAACCGAAAGCAGAAATCAGTACGAATTTAAGTCAATCGTTTAAAAAACAGCATTGTTCGCTGGTAGTTAAAGGCTCGTTTACCCTGAATCAAAAAGGAGAAGAGGTTGAGATCGGGTTTTTATAGCTGGTTTTCTGACAATCAGCTTGAAAGCTGTTCTTCCTGCTTTCCCGTCACTATTATTGTCTTCGGTATAATTAGTGACGCATGCCGGTTTCCCGTTCACCTTCCCACCTGGAAATGCTGCCCCAGTTGATGTACCGTTTGTATCCGGCTTTTTTAAGCTTTTTCGATACGATTTGTGCGTTGCCGCCCACCGTGCAATAGATAATCAAATACTGGTTTTTGGGAATTTCATTGATCCGCTGGGCAATGGTTCCGGCAGGAAATGATTGAGCTGTAGGAATGTGCCCGTTCAGGTATGCTTTTTCCGATCGAACATCAATAATCCAGATGGAGTCAGTAGGATGGTCAACCAGTTTCTTCAAATCCGAGGGTTCAATGTATTTCTTCAATGCGTTGCCTTCTTTCCCGGCCTGCCCAACATAAACCGATTGAGCCGCGGCAGTAAAAGCCAGTCCTGTAAATAAAAGCAGCGTGAGTAATACGAATTTTGACAGGTGGGTTTGGGTTGATTTCATCATTGTTTAGTTTCATTTTGCTTTTGTAATGTTGTACATTTTACTCCGTTAGGAGTTCAATGCCAATAGCATACAATCATCTTGGATATGCGTTCTCCGTTAGGAGATATACATTCCACAGCAATGTTGATGTCCTACGGACAACATTTTGCTTACGGACAACATTTTCTATTGATATTGATTGCCTCCGGCAAAATTAATGAACTGTTTTTTAGGTTGTTGTTTATTTGGAACTCTGGTTATGATCCATCTTTTTAATCATCTCGCGCAGCAAGTCGTTTTGCTCTTGTTTTAACTGAATAAACTTAGTTACCCAGGTATAAATCAGATAAATGATTCATGCCAGTACGGCTAAATAAACGGTCATTATTAAAAGCAGAAAGATTGCAAATAGGCCCATGATGGTGGTTTTAAAAGGGTTGATTTTTTATGATTCTTAATTTTAAATGAACGAAGTGAAGGTTAAATAGTATAGTCAGTTTCTTTATTGCTATTTTCGTTGGAAGCTTCAAATAGCTTATTAATTCTTGGTTGTATTATCCAGATTCCAATTGGGAAAAACCAAATCAAAAAGAACTCCCCGGCAAAGTCGTTAAATGTCACAGATTTTTGCCATTCAACTGCCTTTAATGCCTTTGCAATGAAATATAGACAATAAAAAATGCAAAACATGGATAATAAATGTAAGGGAACAATCAATGCAAAAGTCCCGAAGTTTGGTTCTTCTCCAGCAGAGATATTAGAAAACAGACCTGCCATGAAAATCGAAATGGCAAATATGTAAATGACAGGAATGAATAGGAATATTTTAAACTTTGTCAGATTCATTGCTGCTGTTTGAGGAAGCTTCTTGTGGAGTTGAGTTCCAAGGGTATAAAACCAACTGAAGAACAGTCCCATGTAGAGGATCATAATGAAGGGAAATGCTGCAAGCATGATTGAAGGATCGTTGCTCGAAAAAACTGAGCCCATCATTACAAACTGTAGAATCATCGGAATACCAATAAGAAGTCCAAATATTTGCCAATGTTTAAGTTTCAGAAATTTTGTCATTTTATATCTTTTTTTTGTTACACAATCGTGTTTGCCAAAGCCAAAAAATAAACGTTTAAAAAGCAACTTACTTCGCAATGTTCAGCTCCCTGAACGCCAAAGGTTGTCGAAGGGAGTTGCCATACAAAGAGTTACGAAACTCTCAGCCAACAACCCCTCATTACAAATTAGGGGCCGATGCTGGAAACTTATTCAATTTGAGGTATTGATTATTTCGTGATTTTCTAACCACTTTGTAGTAGAATAAGCTAACGTTTTATCTAAATTTTGAAAATCGAATTCAACGTATAGTTTCCCAATTAAATCAGTATGCAATGACTTTAGTGTATTATCTTTTAAGAACATTAAAGGCTTACTTAATGCCATCATATATCCAACTTCAAGTGAAACATTAGGATTAAAATAATCTGAATTAATTCTCTCAAAAATAGCAACGCCAAAATAGCATCCGTGCATATATGTCCGTATGTTCGCTAGTAAATCATCAGAATAATGCTTGTCATCTGCACGCAACAAGACCAAGTCATGTTTTTTAAATACCTCCTTTAATTTTTGAACAATATTTGATTGGATGAGGGAATCTTCAAATTTCATCATCAAAAAGGCACATTTTTTATTATTAGGGTAATCTCTCTTAAATTTTGATAATGAATCTTTTATGTCCGAGATATATTCTATTCTATCAGCACTGGAGTAAATGAAGGATTCTTTTGGATCGATTTTAAACTTTAGCTTTGTTTCAACAATTATTGATTCATCAGATTTCTCATCAATTTCTTCTCTTTGTTCAAACTTTGGTTCGATAGTAATTTTGCCATTTAAATAATGTTCCTTTTGTAGAAATTCAAACTCGCTCCTTAATAAAGTAAGATCTATAATCCACTCTTCATTTAATTGATTATATGGTTGAATCCATTCAATCTGATTTAATTTTAAGTGTTTACAGAATTCTTTAAGAATGGCATGTTTTGAATATTCTTTTTTTAACGTAAAAAGAATTAAAATGGGGCTGTCTAGTGGAACATAGTCCCCACCAGTTTTATCTATTTCTAAATTGTTCGCAAATAATTTAAAATGGATTATGTACATTTTGTAAGTTTTAAATTATAATTAGTTAGTAAGGACTTCCGTTTATTCTCTTGATAAATCTACAACCTTTTTCCTATATGTTCACCACCACAAAACCCATTCTTTCTCAATACTTTTCAACAAGTTGTTAAATATCCAAAGCCAATCGTGCTTGCCTATCGGAGATATGCTTACTTTTAGTTTTTAAATTCTAAAGGCACAATTGTTAAAATACAAAGACACAAAGGCGCGAAGGAAAAGACAAATTGGGGTTTAATCTGTGTTTCTCTGTGTAATCTGTGGTAAATTCGCATTCTATGTCGCAACTCAAAGTATATAAAGCTTCGGCTGGCTCCGGGAAAACCTTCCGGCTGGCCATCGAATACATGAAACTGGCGCTGACCAACGAGTCGAACTACCGGCGTATCCTGGCGGTAACGTTCACCAACAAGGCCACCGCCGAAATGAAATCGCGCATCATTGGCGAGTTGTACCACCTGGCCAAAGGTCAGCATTCGGTATATATGGAAGTGCTTACCCGCGAACTCAACTGGCAGCCCACGATGGTGGAACGGCAGGCGCAACTGGTGTTGAAACGCATTTTGCACGATTATTCGCGCTTTTCCATCAGCACCATCGACAGTTTTTTCCAGCGTGTCATCAAGGCTTTCAACCGCGAACTGGGCATCAACGCGGCCTACAACGTGGAGCTCGACGAAAAAAGTATTTTGGAAGAGGCCGCCGATCGTTTGATTCAGTCGGTTGAAGATGACCCGAAGCTGTTGGAATGGCTCGACGCGTTTGCATCCGACAAAATGCGCGACGGCAAAGGCTGGAACCTGAAAAAAGACATCATCCGGCTGGGCAGCGAAATTTATAACGAAACCTTTAAGTCGCTGAACGAAAGCCTGTACGAAAAACTGAATAACCGTACTTTTTTGCGCGAATACCGCTCGAATCTCAGCAAAATAATAGCACAATACGAAAATAAATTGAAATCGCTGGGGCAGGAGGGTCTGAACATTTTGGCGATGGAAAACCTTTCGGCTGACGATTTTAAATCGAAGGGAAGCGGTCCGGCGGGAGGTTTTCAGAAGATGAAAGACCTGAAATTCGTATTGAATGTAACGACTATAAAATCGACCACCGAACTGTCGGCCTGGGTGACGGCTTCCGTTAAAGAACCGCAAAAATCGCTGCTCACCGGAGTGGCCGAAAGTAAGCTGATGCCCAAAATGCAGGAAGCGGTACGGCTGGTCGAAAGCCAGTCGCGCAATTACATTACCGCCAAATTAATTGTCAATCAGTTATATACTTTGGGTATTCTGGTCGATTTGCGCAAGGCAGTTAAAGAACTTTGCCGCGAAAAGGGCCTGGTGCTGATTTCCGATTCGGGGCATTTGCTCAAAAATGTGATTGCCGATTCTGAAACTCCTTTTGTGTATGAAAAAACAGGTTCGGTGTATTCGCATTTTATGATCGACGAATTTCAGGACACTTCGGGCATTCAGTGGAATAATTTTAAGCCTTTGATCGGTAACTCGCTTTCTGAAGATAACCTGGCGATGGTGGTGGGCGATGTGAAACAGGCCATTTACCGGTGGCGCAGTGGCGACTGGCGTTTGCTGGCTGGCAAGCTGGGCGAAAGTTTCCCGGCTTTTGGCCTTCAGGATGAAGTGCTGAACAGCAATTGGCGCAGTCACGGCAAAGTCATCCGGTTCAACAATACGCTGTTCCGGCTGGCTCCTGAAATCTTGCAGCAGAGCATTGAAGCCGAGTTGGTGGATGCCGGAATTACGGAGAACCCGATAGATATTACCATTCCGGAAGTGTATGCCGACAGCGTTCAGGAGATTTCGAATACCAAAGTGGCTGATTTGGGCTATGTTCGTGTCCGGTTTCTGGAAGATAAAAAAGACAATAAAATTGCCAACGAGGAAACGGTTCTGACGGAGTTGGTTGAATCGATAAAATTGCTTCAGGATAAGGGAGTTAAGGCGATTGAAATGGCGATTCTGGTTCGTGAGAAAAAGGAAGCCCGCCAAATTGCCGATCTGTTTCTGGAACAAAAAGCGTTACCCGAAAACCGTCATTATAATTTTGATATTCTTTCAGGCGAATCGCTATACATTGCTAATTCAGAGGTAATTGGTTTCCTGATTTCGCTGCTCACCGGTTTCCTGAATCCGGATGATCAGGTGGTGAAAGCGGAAGTGAATTTTCTGTATTACCGGAAGATTTACCCGAGGCTGAGGGAGTTGGCAAAAGTTCCCAATCTGGTAAGTTCCAGGTTCCAGGTTCCAGGTTCCAGTTTAAAAACGGGTACAGATCAGTTTTCGATCGATTTTGGCGCTTCGGAACCGGCAGAAAATACAGCAAGTTATGAACCGGAAAATAAGGGCCAATTTGAGGAACTGAATCATCCTGAAAACGAGCTGATTCAGTTTGTCAGCAGTAAAGATTTTCAGGAGTTGATTTCAGGGAAACCGATTTTGGAGATTATTTACAGCATTTGCGAGAAATTTAATCTGTTCAGTCTGTCCGACGAACTGGCTTATTTGCAGGCTTTTGTCGATCAGATTTCGGTGTTCGAGCGTAACCATGCTTCGGAACTCACCAGCTTCCTGAACTGGTGGGACGAAAACGGGCACCGCTTTACGATCCCGATTTCCGACAGCATCGATGCCATCAATGTGCTGACCATTCACAAGTCGAAAGGACTGGAATTTACGCATGTTTTTGTGCCGTTTTTCGATTGGTCGGTTCAGCCGCAAACTTCGCCCGAATACGCGCCATTACTCTGGTGTGTGCCCGATATGGCGCCGTTTAGCGAAATGGAACTGGTGCCGGTTCGGTACAAAAACGACCTGGCCAATTCCATTTTTTACCGAGAATATTTTGCCGAGAAATTCAATACATACATTGATAACCTGAACCTGATGTACGTAGTTTTTACCCGTGCAAAAGCTGGTTTGTGGGTTTGGGCATCGTTTTCGGATAAGCTCAGAACGGTGGGCGATTTATTGAAACAGAGCGTTGAAAAGCAAACTTTTTTGGGTACTGTAGGCCTGAAAGCGGGCGAATCGGTTCAGTTTGCCGATGTTTACCAGCCTGACAACTTATTGCTCGAATGGGGCGAATTAATAATCTCAGCAGAGTCGGGCAAAAAAGAAGGATCGGCGATGAAAGATGTGCGCCTTTCGGAATTCGAATTTGCTGATTTCAGGAAATTCCTGAAGATAAAAAGGCGTGGCGAAGACTTTTTTAGCAGGGAGAACAAGCGCCAAAGCGGAATTAATAAAGGTAAGCTGATTCACGAAATACTTTCGCTGGTAGAGACCACCCGTGATTTAGAAAAAGCGGTGAAACGGATCGTAACCGAAGGTAAAATCGGGGCGCACGAAGCCGCTGAAATGTTACCTGAACTGAGCGGATTACTCAGGGACGAGGAAGTCAGATCGTGGTTCGACGGAACATACAGGGTAGTGAACGAACGAAATATCCTGACCGGATCAAACGGAATTAAGCGACCCGACCGCATCATGATCGGACCCAATGGGGTAGTGGTTGTCGATTATAAATCAGGCGATGTGGAGTCGGATAAGTATAAATACCAATTGCGGTCGTATATTCGTGAGCTGAAAAATTGTGGTTACGAAAATGTGAGCGGTTACATTTGGTACACGAGGCCAAATAAGCGGGTGAAAGTGTAGGGAATGGGCAGAGAGCATGGTAGGGGAGACCGTAGAACGGATACTGCAAGTGCTTCGCCTTAAATAAAGAAACCCCAATGCCTGGCATTCTCTTAAACGAATTGCTTTGAAAATTATGCGAAATTGGATAGTGTCGATTGGATTTTTATTGTTGTCTTTTATGTCCTATTTGGCTGAAAGTCAGATCTTGGATCCATGCCACTATTCAACAGAAGGAACTGATTTTTGGCTGGGACTGATGCAAAACCGAAGTAGCGGGGCCGAGCATTATCTTGAAATTACGGTGACCTCCAGGCTGGGGGCGCAGATTACGGTTACCTACGGCCCGACCGAAACGTTGATAGGGAATTATACTGTTGGTCCCAATTCCTCCATTCCCATCCCCATTGACTATAAATTGGTTGAGGCTACCGGATCGGAAAGTGTTGAAAATAAAGGAATCCACCTTAAAGCAACCAATTCTGTAAATGTTTATGCCCTTAATTACCGGACACAATCGTCGGACGTTGCTGTTATTTATCCAACCGAATCGTTGGGTAAGGAATATTTTGCAATGTGCTATTCCCCTCGATATACAACCGGTAACGAGTCGAACAGTGAATTTTTGGTTGTTGCCAGCGCAGATAATACCACGGTAAAAATAACTCCAAGTCGGAATACTGATCGGGGAAAACCGGCGAATGTACCTTTTACTGTCACCTTAAATAAAGGGCAGTCTTACCAGGTTCAGGCCGGAAATACCGATACTTCGGGCAAAGAAGATCTTACCGGAAGTTTTGTAACTGCCAATAAACCGATTGCCTTTTTTTCAGGCGCAAAAGCGGTAACCATACCTGTTTCTGGTTTTGTAAGTGCCTCTTACGATCATATTTATGAGCAGATTCCTCCAACCAGCACCTGGGGAAAGGAATTTTATGTAGTCCCGCTGCAATCAAGAATAAAAGATACGTATCGCGTTTTGGCTGCCGAAGATGGTACGGTTGTCAGGATTGAAGCGAATAATGTAACTGTTACGCTTAAACGTGGTCAGTTTCACGAGTTTGAACTTTCAAGCAGTCAGGCCAGCCGGATCATGTCTTCTAAAAAAGTGTTGCTGGCTCAGTATTGCCGGTCGCAAAGGGCCGATGGTAATTCGGGCGTTGGCGACCCGTTTATGACCATCCTGAGTCCCATATCGCAGAAAATAAACGACGTAACGTTTGAAGCTTACGAGTCGGGCAAAATCAACAGTATATTTTTTGTAAATATCATTACCCAGACAGCCGAAGTGCCCAATATGATGCTGGATGGGGTAAACATCAGTTCCCGTTTTGCACGTTTTCCCAATACCGAATATTCTTATGCGCAGGTTCCAACAACAAAAGGGACCCACAGGCTTTGGAATACCGATATACATAGCGGGTTTCTGGCTTTTATTTATGGTTTCGGAAGCAGCGGAAACACCGAATCTTACGGTTACGGAGTAGGTTTTAACCTCGATATTCAGCTCGACCTTAGAAGCGAAGATTTATCGGATACAGTCCTGATTTGTCATGGCGACGAAGCGGAACTGGATGCGGGTTCTTATTTCGACAGGTATTTGTGGAGTACTAAAGATACAACGTCAGGCATTACTGTTTCGGAAGAGGGTTGGTATAAAGTAACCGGAAAGACAACTGTAGGTTGTAGCCTCACCGATAGTGTTTATGTTGCTGTTGACCGTACTGAAACCAGTTTGGGGAAAGATACAACGGTTTGTTTGTCTGGCGAGTACACGATTGTAGCCGAAGATGGTTTTGTGAATTATTTGTGGCAGGATGGCTCTACCGGAAAAACATTCAGGGTTGAAACAACCGGTAACTATTGGGTGACTGTAACCAATAAAAATGGTTGCCAGGTAACGGATACGGCGTATGTTGAAGTGCGGATGCCAATGCTTAGTTTTACGCCTGATTATCTTGTAGCTACTATTGACCATCCGGATATAACTTTTACGAATCATACAGCAGGTGCTGTTGACTTTTCCTGGGATTTTGGCGATAATTCACCGGAAAGTGCCGAAGTGTCTCCCAAACATCATTATACCGATTTGGGTATATACCATGTTGTGCTGACAGCGTCCAACGAATTTGGGTGTACCGATACTCTGGGGATGGATGTGAAAATAGTCCCGTCAACTTTTTTCATCCCGAATGCATTTCGTCCAGACAGTGAGATTTCTGAAAACCGTACATTTTTGCCCTACATTGTCAGCCTTGATAAGGAAAATTACAAGTTAACCATATACAACCGGGTTGGCTCTGCACTTTTTGAATCCGGAGATATTGCCACCGGTTGGGACGGTAATTTATCTGGCGGAAGAAAAGCCGAACCCGGAGTTTATGTCTGGATTGTCAAGTATAAAGATGTTCAAGGTATTGATCATTTGCAAAAAGGAACAGTTATGCTCGTGAGGTAATACCTGGATGTTGCAGAAGTAGATGGAGGCCGTGCTTTTCATGGTCTATCGGATATCCCATTCTCCCGGGATTTCGTAAAACGGGAAAATGCTCTTTTTGCCCGGATCTTTCAGCAGATAAGAAATCGAAATTTCAACCGAACCGTGAGAGCGTAGGCCAATGCCTTTTACGTTAACATCGTAGGTGATTGCCGTTTTAAGTTGCTTCCTGATAAAGCCAGCCATCAGAATGACATCAGAACTATTTGTGGTGGTCAGCCGGTTCCAGATTCCAAGCGAAATACCTTTGCGATTGGCATATAATCCGTAAGTTATATTTTGCTCATCGCCTTGTGCCTGAGCGATGAAGTTGGGGTTGAGCGTGCAGAATTTCCGGCGGTGCCCCGGCCTGTACCAGGGCATGTTCACTTCAAAGTGCAAGGTGTATTTGCGCGGGAGTATCTGCGAATAATCCGAATAAATGGATTGGTCGGGTTCGTGCAGATGATCACCTGCAATTCCGAAAAAATACTTGTCATTGAAAATCAGGATTCCGGCTCCAAAGTCGGGGAACAGGCGATTGTTGTTATCGGGTACCGTTTCTGCCGTGGGTTGGTGTTGGCCAAATATAGGATCCAACCCATCTGCAAACAGGAGTTGGTTAAAATTGAGCGAATTGAGTTGTGCCCCGGCAGTAATACTTCCGTACATGGTCCAGGTTCTGTTTATCCGTATCTCTTTGGAGTAGGCAACCTTAAAGCTGGTTTCAGTATAAATCCCGTCACCCTGCACGTCGTTAAACAGCAAAATTCCTATTCCACTGGTTATTTTGGGGAGGTAGGTATCGAAGGAGGCAAAATAGGTGGTGTACGCCTTGTTCATTCCGGGCCACTGATTGCGATACTGAACACCAGCACGCGGAACTTTCATGGTCCCTGCATAGGCAGGGTTCAAATAAACCGGATTCAGGAAAAATTGAGAGAAATAAACATCCTGTGCTGGCAAGATACTGCTCCATCCCAGAATGAAACTGATAATCAGGATGGTTTTGGTAGTAGCGCAGATAGATCTCGTCATTCAGGAAGTCGCGGTGAAGTTGATTAGCCAAATGTATAAAATTTAATAGATGAACTTAAGCATGAATGCGTTATTTAAAGTTAATTTTGGCGCCGGAAAGAGAACTTAAAAAAACTGGTGGCAACCCGTCAAACCCTCGAAAAAAGTTTATTTTTGTGCAAAAATTCAGACTATGATACAGCGTATTCAAACTTTATATTTACTTATTTCGGCTATTGTGGTAGCTTTTTTATTCGCATTGCCTTTTGCTGAAATCGTGAAAGATGGCTCCATCTACCTGTTCAATTTTAAAGGTATTTTATTGGATGGTACGTTGAAGGAAAATGGTATGGCAATCTCTGTGCTGATTGGCATTATCCTGGCCTTGCATGGTTTTGCCATTCTGAGTTACAAGAACCGGATCAGACAGATAAGGGTAATTGTTTTTTCTATTCTGATTATGCTGGGGCTGTTTGGAATGTTTTTCTTTTTTACGTATTATACATTCAGTGGCGCTCAAATCAGCTTTAAAATCAGCATGGTTTTCCCTCTGGTTTCTATCATTCTCGATTACCTGGCTATCCGGTCGATTGGTAAGGATGAGGCATTGATCCGGTCGATTGACCGAATCAGGTAGAATCAGGTTACCCGCACAAATTGTAAAAAAACAGGAAAGCCATTCTTTGGGAGTGGCTTTTCTGTTTTTTTTAAGTATAATATTGAATTAGTTTATTCTGTTTGAAGATTCCCTGATTATCAGTTCGGTAGGTAATGTAATGGTTTGATAAGTCCTTTCTTTATTTTCTATTTTCCTGATGATCAGTTCGGCCGCTTTTTGCCCCATGATAAATCCGGGTTGTGCAATGGTTGAAATAGATGGGGAAACGACTTTAGAGAAAGGTTCGTTACTAAACCCTACAATTCCAATATCTTCGGGAATCCGGATACCTTTATCGCGCAGGTAAATCATCACGCTGAGGGCTGTGGTATCGTTGCCGCAAAAAACAGCATCAGGAGGATGAGGCAAATCCATCAGTTGCTGAATGGCCGTGACTCCCTCGTCGCTGGTCAGGGTATTGATAATAACCAAGGATTCATCATACGGAATGCTATTTTTCCTAAGGGCTTCCATATATCCGTTTTTCCGATCGTAGTAGGTCATCAGGTTCTGAGGCCCGGCTAAATGCCCGATTCTTTTGTACCCCTGATCAATTAAATGCTGGGTAACCCGGTAGCCTCCGGCAAAATCATCGACTACAATTTTGTCGGTTTCAATTTCAGGCACAGCCCGGTCGAAAAATACCAGCGGAATATGCTTTTTCCGGAACAATTTTAAGTGTTCGAAAGTATCTGTTTGCATGGCAATCGAAATAATCAGCCCGTCAACGCGGTTCGAAAACATCGATTGCACAATGTTTATTTCTTTAGCTGCAAGGTCGTTCGATTGCGAAATAACCACCGTGTATCCGGCCTTATAAGCCACATCTTCGGCGCCACTAATAACCGACGAAAAGAAGTGACGGTTAATGAGCGGAACAACAATCCCGATCGTGTTCGATTTTTTATTGCGCAGGTTAGATGCAAGGGTGTTTGGCCGGTAACCTAACGAATCGGCAACTGCTTTAATTTTTTCTTTGGTTTTGAGGCTAATTCTCGGATTATCGTTTAACGCCCTCGATACTGTTGACGCCGAAATTTTGAGCTCCCTGGCAATATCATGAATGGTAGGTTCGGAATTCTTGTTCATATGGATGCAGAATATTATGCAAATATGCTAATAATTTTATTTTTTACCATCAGGAATAAAATAAAAATGCAATCGATTGCGCATTTCTGAATTTCAATTATCTTTGTCTTAACTTTTAGTAATGGTTTTAGTACCGGTTAAACCTAAACATGACATCCAACATGAAGAAACTATTCATTTATTTAGCAATTCCCCTTCTTTTCGGTGCCTGCGCAACCAAAAGCCTTTTTGAGCAGAAAGACAAGTTAGTCAGTCATCTTTCCTCGCAACTTGATTATTTGGTGACTCATTCGGCCAATGATAGTATGGTTCCCCGAACCTTCGAAGCTGATAAATATGCCATGATCACGAAAAAAGACTGGTGTTGCGGTTTCCCAGCCGGAAGTTATTGGTACCTGTATGAACTGACCGGCGATAAAAAATGGGAAAAGATAGCAACCGAAAATACCGTAAAACTAAACGGCGTGCAGTATCGGACAAATACGCATGACTTGGGTTTCATGGTGTTTTGCAGTTATGGAAACGCTTACCGCCTCACTAAAAATGAAGAATATAAAAAGGTTGTCATTGAGGCATCGGAATCACTGATTACAAGATTCGATTCTACCATCGGAAGTATTAAATCATGGGATTGGGCGAAACAATGGCAGTTCCCGGTTATCATCGATAATATGATGAATCTGGAAATGCTGTTCTGGGCATCAAAAGAAACCGGCGATTCCAAATACCGCGATGTGGCCATTGCTCATGCTAACACTACTTTGGCCAATCATTTTCGCGATGATATGAGTTCGTACCATGTAATTGATTACGATACCATTACCGGTAAAGCTATTGCCAAACAAACTCACCAGGGATTGAAAGATGATTCGTCGTGGGCGAGAGGGCAGGCGTGGGGATTGTACGGTTACACCGTATGTTACCGCGAAACGGGTGATGCCAAATATCTGGATGCAGCTCAAAAAATTGCTGCCTTCATTCAGAAAAACCTTCCTGAAGATTTGGTGCCCTACTGGGATTATAACGATCCGGCCAAGCCAAACACGTATCGCGATGCTTCGGCTGCTGCAGTAACCGCTTCGGCGCTTTATATGTTGGCCGAACTTAGTGATGAAGGAAAAACTGAGTATGCCACTTTGGCTGAGAAAATAATGGCAAGTTTAAGTTCTCCGGAGTACCTGGCCGAAATTGGCGATAATGGAGGGTTCCTGATCAAACATTGTGTGGGCAATATGCCTAAAAAATCGGAAGTGGATACCCCGCTGAACTATGCTGATTATTATTATCTGGAAGCATTAAAATACAAATACACCCAAAAATAAAACATCATGTCAATCATTTTTGAAGAACGTTTTGCCGCACATCCAAGGGATGTTAAAAAGTATGATACCGCACAATTGCGTGAGAATTTCCTGATCGAAAAAGTGATGGAAGACGATAAAATCCGTCTGGTTTATTCGCACTACGACCGTTATATTGCTGGTGGCGCCGTGCCAGCCAGTGCCCCGTTGGAACTGACTACAATTGATCCGCTGAAAGCACCGTATTTTTGCGATCGTCGCGAATTGGGAATCATCAATGTAGGCGCCAAAGGAATGGTCGTTGTTGACGGAACGGAGTATGTTCTCGATTTCAAAGAGGCTCTGTACATCGGAAAGGGCGCAAAACAAATCATTTTCAAATCGGAAAGTTCAACTGCTTCAGCCCGTTTCTACCTGAATTCAACTCCTGCACATAAAGAATTGCCAACCCGTCACATCACCCTGAAAGATGCCAATGTGCTGCAAATGGGGTCGCAACAAACATCCAACGAACGACAGATCAACCAACTTTTAATCAGCAAAGTGATTGAAACTTGCCAGTTGCAAATGGGAATGACCGAATTGCGTCCCGGGAGTGTCTGGAATACCATGCCAGCGCATACACACAGTCGCCGGATGGAAGTTTACTTCTATTTCAATGTTCCTGAAGGTCAGGCTGTATGTCATTTTATGGGTCAGCCACAGGAAACCCGCCACATCTGGATGGGGAACGAACAGGCGGTTATTTCACCAAACTGGTCAATTCACTCGGCTGCCGGAACCAGCAACTACATTTTTATTTGGGGTATGGCAGGCGAAAATATGGACTATACCGATATGGATGTAGTACAACCCAACCAATTGCGATAAAAACTTTAATTTAACGAATATGAACGAATTATTTGATTTAACCGGTAAAGTAGCCCTGATTACCGGAGGAACTCATGGCATTGGAATGGCCATTGGTAAAGTGCTGGGCAAAGCTGGTGCTAAAATTTGTGTAAACGATCTGAGTGAAGAAAGACTTGCTAACTGCAAAAAAGAATATCTGGCTGACGGAGTTGACGTTTTTACGTTGGTTTTTGATGTAACCAATGAAGCCGATGTTGACAAAGGAATTTCGCATATTGAAAAAGAAGTGGGCAGCGTGGATATTTTGGTTAACAATGCAGGCATCATTAAACGTATTCCGATTTTGGATATGGCAATTGCCGATTACAAGCAGGTTATTGATGTTGATCTGGTGGCTCCTCTGATTGTTTCGAAACGTGTTGCCCCGAATATGATTGCCAAACGCAGCGGTAAAATCATCAACATGTGTTCGATGATGAGCGTTTACGGACGCAACTCCGTTTCGGCTTATGCATCAGCAAAAGGTGGACTGAAACTTTTGACAGCCAACATGTGTTGCGAATGGGCCAAATACAATCTTCAGATTAATGGAATTGGTCCCGGTTACATTGTCACTGCGCAAACTGGTCCTATCCGCGAAAACGGTCATCCGTTCAACGATTTGGTGATGACCCGTACGCCTGCCGGTCGTTGGGGAGAACCCGAAGATGTAGCCAATGCAGCATTGTTCCTTGCCTCGAAAGCCAGCAACTTTGTAAACGGACATGTACTTTATGTTGACGGCGGTATTCTGGCCAATTTTGGTTATGTGAAAGGCGAAAACGATTTACCTGAATGAAAAAGTTATTCATCGTGGGTGCTGTGCTGCTGATGGCTTTCGGTAGCTGTACCAAAAAGAATACGCTGGTTTTAACGAATCCGGTGGCTGTTGATCGTACCGATGAAATTATTATCCTTAAACGGGCCGAAGTGGAAACCCGATTTAGTTTAGTTCCTGATGGTTTTGCACCTGCGCTGAAGCTGAATGGACAAGCTATTCCATCGCAGGTTGATGATCTGGACAAGGATGGTAAATGGGATGAACTGGTTTTTTGCCTCAATTTCAAAGCTTCGGAAACAGTAAAACTGGAAGTGGAGAATGTGGCTTTAGCCGAATATCCAATATTTGAAAAGCGGACTAATGTTCGTTTGGGAATTTTGCAACCCGATCATAGTTACCAGGAGGTTGATCAGTATTTTGCACCTTCATGCAAGGATAGTTTTAAAATTATTGCACAAGGCGAAAGTGTGAGCTGGGAAAACGACAAAATGGGTTTCCGCAATTATTTCGATTGCCGCAACGTAAAAGATTTATTTGGTAAGCTGAAACCTGGCTTAATCATCGATAAGATTCACACTCCTGAGATTCCGGATTACCATAAGCTCAACGATTGGGGGATGGATATTCTGCATTGCGGGAGTTCTGTGGGTTCTGGTGGTTTGGCATTGCTCGAAAATGATTCGCTGCACCGCCTTGGTTCTACCGATGTTTACGAATACCAGAAGGTAATTGAAGGTCCGGTTCGCTCTGTTTTCGACCTGAAGTACACAGGCTGGCATGTGGGCGATCAAAATCTGTCGGCAGTTGAGCGCATCTCTATTTATCCCGGAAAATATTGGTTTCAGTCGGATGTAACTGTTTCCGGTTTTTCAGGAGAAAAACAGTTAGTTACCGGTATTGTTACCAGTCAATTTAAAAACGGAGCGATTGTTGATTTTGAGGCAAATGCCGATTATCGTTCGATTGCTACGTTGGACGTACAATCATTAAATAACGATGAACTGGGCATGGGAGTCCTTTTGAAAAAGGACGAAACAACCAAAGTTGCCCGAAGTACCGATATCGATTTTTACAGTTTGGGCTTCAAAACAGTTGACGAGAAAAAATTCAGTAACGTGATTTCTCAGACCTATTATGTAGCGCAAAAAATCAATGCTGATGTTCCTGCGCGCCATTATTTCTTTGCCGTTTGGGGGCTCGAAAACGAAAAATGGAAGAATATCGATAATTTTAAAGCTTACATTTCTTCGGAAGCAGAACTTTTAAGTCATCCGATTGGGATAGAATAATATAGTAAGTTTAATTGTTTACGGGGTAAAAACCAGAGATTAATGTTCTGGTTTTTACCCCTTGTTTTTTGAACAAAAGTCAGTTTAAAATCTACTAGTCCGGAAAAAATATTCTTTAACACACTTAAATATTAACAAATCTTTACATTTTACTTTACTTTAGTATCGTTAATTCAATCACGCAAAATTTAATTAACACACGCAAACACAAACAAGATCGAAAAACTGGTTATTTCAAATGACCGGATTTTTTATATTTTCATATTATGATTATGTGATAAATCCGTCCTTTCCAAAATTTCTCAGGCCTTTTCGGCTATAGTCTCATGTTTTAATGTTTGCATTTAGTTAACTGCAAATTCCAGAGGGAGTTTGCGTAAACAAGAAAAACCTAATTATTCACATAAACTAGATGCCTATGTAGATCTCTTCAATTAAGGAATTTAGAAGTCACGCATTCGACTTTCTTTAATCAAGTTATTTCTAATCAAGTATTTATCACAAACTAAACATTGAAATTTATGAAAAAAAGTAAAACAAAAGGGCTTTGGCGAATGACGGCACTGCTGTTTTTTTCCTGCTTTTTAGCGATTACCACTTTCGCGCAACAAAAAGATCTGTCTGGAACTGTTCTCGGTGAAGACGGAGCTCCGATTCCCGGAGTAACTGTAGTTGTTAAAGGCACTACCACAGGGACGATAACTGACATGGACGGAAAATTTTCTTTTTCGGGGCCAGCTAGTGCTAAAATATTAAGTGTTTCATACATAGGTATGAGAACACAGGAAATTGAAATAGGAAATCAAACAAATTTCAAAATTACTTTACTCTCTGATGTAATTGGTGTTGATGAAGTGGTTGTTGTAGGTTACGGTTCGCAGCAGAAGAAGTCGGTAACGGGAGCTGTATCTACCGTATCTCAGGAAGATATTAAGGCTATTCCTTCCGCCAATGCTGCATCCCGATTACAGGGGCGTGTTGCCGGTGTAACTGTAGTGAACGACAATTCTCCTGGTGGCGATGCAACTGTTCGGGTACGTGGTTTTGGTACAATTAATAATAATTCACCATTGTATATTGTTGATGGGGTTCCAACCGAAGGTGGTTTGAGCAGAATGAACCCTAATGACATTGAGTCTATGACTGTGCTGAAAGATGCTTCATCTTCTGCTATTTATGGAGCAAGAGCAGCAAACGGTGTTATTATTATTACTACCAATCGTGGTAAAAAAGGATCAGCTAAATTGACTTTTGATGCCCGTTACGGAGTACAACGTACCACAAACTCACTCGATTTGTTGAATACCCAGCAATATGGCGAATTGGTTTGGCAGGAATATCAGAACGATAAATACCTGAAATATCCTACCACTGCCCCCTGGAATAAGCAATACATTTATGATGCAAATGGTAAGGTTACCATTCCTGATTATATTCTTCCAACAGCAAAATTTGAAGGCGATCCGCTTGTAAATCCAGCGTTATATGATGCCAGAGATGATGATGGTTCTCCGTTTAATTTAATTACCAAAGCGAACAAACAAGGTACCGATTGGTATGACGAGATTTTAAATCCGGCTCCCATTCAGGAGTACAATGCATCTATTTCAGGAGGAAACGAGAATAGCAATTATGCATTTAGTTTAGGATATCTTAATCAGGAAGGGGTTGTCATTCATTCAGGATTTGATAGATACACGATGCGTGCAAATTCTGATGCTAGATTAACCAATTGGTTATCATTAGGCCAGACATTAAGTGTTGCCTTCACTGAGCGTAAAGGTGGTGTTGGCGACAATAATGACGAGGGTAATGTGGTGTCACAGGCTTATCGTATGCAACCAATTGTCCCGGTTTATGATATTGCCGGAAATTTTGCCGGAACTAAAGGTGAATCAATGGGGAACGGAGCTAATCCCGTGGCCAATGCAACCCGTAATAAAGACAATTGGGGTAAAGATTTACGCGTTCTGGGAAATGCCTACGTACAACTGAATTTTACTAAAGATTTGACATTTAAATCGTTACTTGGTGTTGATATGAATAATGGTCGCTGGAAAACTTTTACCATTCGCGATATTGAATTCTTCGAAGCAAAATCAACAAACCGATTAGATGAAGGCCATGGTTATTCGTTGCAATGGAACTGGGCGAATACATTAAATTATAAGACCATTTTGAATGGTGTTCATACATTTGATGCAATAATCGGTTCTGAGTCAATTGACAATGTTTATGAAGAATTTACTGCCGGCAGAGCTTCCTATTTTTCTGAAGACCTCGATTACAGATACCTGAATGTAGGTACTGCAAGTCTTGCCAACGCCGGTTATGCAACTGCCTGGAGAAGTTTCTCCTATTTTGGAAGGTTAAATTACAATTACATGGGTAAATATCTTTTCGAAGGTGTTGTCCGGCGTGATGCTTCATCCCGGTTTGCATCTCAAACCCGCTGGGGAACATTCCCTGCACTTTCGTTGGGTTGGAGAATGTCAGAAGAGTCATTCATGGAAGGTGTAAGTTGGATTGATGATTTGAAAGTACGCGCAGGTTGGGGCCAAAATGGGAACGACCGCGTTGATAACTACAACTATTGGGGAACTTTAACTACCGGCTTAAGCCAATCTTATTATCCTATGACTGGTGATGATAATTCCTTGACCTCGGGTTTTTATACCAACAAGTTAGGAAATGTCAATGCAAAGTGGGAAACCACAACTGCGCTCAATCTTGGGGTTGATCTTACCATGCTTGATAATAAACTGGAAGTTAACCTCGATTTATTCGATCGTAAAACGTCAGATATGCTTTATGCGGTTCAGTTACCACATGTTTATGGTAATGCTCAACGTCCTTCAGTAAACATTGGTGAAATGGAGAATAAAGGTATTGACCTGATGGTGACCTATCATGGTGAAGTTGGGAAAGATTTTAAATACACCGTAAGAGCCAATGCCTCACATTACAAAAACAATGTTATTAAGTTGAATGATAATGAAAAAGAAGTGCTTTGGGGAGATACAGAACGTGGTAACATTTATACCATATCAAAAGCCGGTGAACCGATCTCCTCTTTTTATGGCTATGAAGTACTCGGCTTTTTTAATACCTGGGAAGAAGCAAATGCTTACCCCCAATTTGGTGACTATAATGCACCAGGTAGGTTTAAATATAAAGACCAGCTTACTGTGGATACCAATTCTGACGGAGTCCCGGATAAAGCGGATGGTGTGATTAATGCTGATGACCGTGTAATTATTGGTAGCCCACATCCTGATTTGGTTTATGGTTTAAACATTGACCTGCAATATAAAAATTTCGATGCCACCATGTTTTTCCAGGGATCATATGGCAACGAGCTTATCAACTATGTTAGCCGATGGACCGACTACTTCCAGTTTAATGGTAACCGTAGCCCGGAACGCTTATATGAATCGTGGACTGAAGCCCGCTACAAAAGCGGAGCAAAAATTACGCTTCCAATAGCTGAAACCCACGATACAAACAGCCAGTTACCAAACAGTAGTTTTGTTGAAAGTGGCTCGTACTTTAGATTAAAGAATTTGCAGATTGGGTATTCCTTGCCTAAAGAGTTAGTTACAAGAATGAAGGTTAGCAACTTGAGACTTTATGTGCAAGCCACCAACCTGTTTACTATTACTCCTTACAGTGGCCTGGATCCTGAAATTCGTAGTACCAATGACCGCCACAATGGTTTGGATCAGGGTATTTATCCTACTTCTCAGACCATCATGTTTGGTCTTAATCTGTCATTATAATTTTGTTTCAACATTTAAACCAATTTAAGATGAAAAGAATATTGATATTCAGCTTGGTGGTACTAGCGGGTTTCCTGTACTCATGCAGTGATGAGTGGCTGGACCTTAAACCAAAAGCATCAAACTCGATAAATACATTTTATAGTGAAACAGGAGTAAATGCCTTGTTGACAGGTGCTTATTCCATGCTTGATGGCCACTATAACAACGATTGGGCCTTTAATCAATGGGGCGGATCTATTACTAACTGGGTATGGGGTTCGGTAGCATCTGACGATGCATACAAAGGATCAATCAGCTCGGATCAACAGACCATCAATGATATTGAACAGTTTACTGTAACTCCAACGAATGAGTATTGCGATTCGAAATGGCGCTATATGTATGAAGGAATTTCTCGTTGCAACGAAATTCTGAAAGTAACAGGAGCTGTTACCGAAGAGCAGTTAGATGCTGATAAAAAAGCATGGTACGAAGCTCAGACTAAAGTACTTCGTGCACATTTTTATTTTGAGTTAACACGTGTTTTTGGCAAAGTACCTTATATCGACGAGAATACTGAAGCTCCCGAAACTGTGAAAAACGACAAATTATTGTATGCCGAAATTGAAGCCGATTTAAAAGCAGCCATTCCAAGTTTGAAGAGTCGTGAAACTGATAAAGCCAGAATTACAGCTTGGGCCGCCAAAGCCTATCTGGCTAAAGTTTATCTGTTCCAAAAGAAATATGCTGAGGCCAAACCACTGCTGCAGGATATTATTGATAATGGAGGATATACACTTATGCCTAACTATCAGGATAATTATATGATTGCTTCGCAGAATAATTCTGAATCGATTCTTGAAGTTCAATATGCAGTTAACGATGGTACCGACGGTTCATTAAATGGAGGCTGGGGAGATGCTCTTAATTTCCCTTCAGCAGGGCCATCTACTTGTTGCGGATTTTACCAGGCGTCACGTAACTTTGCCAACGCATTTAAAGTTGTAGAGGCTACCGGATTGCCAGATTTTACAAATTGGAATACTGCTGGTCAGGAAGTTGGTGGTGTTGAATACACCGGAGCCGTTGACCCCAGGTTAGATCACAGCATTGGTCGTCCCGGAATTCCATTTCTGGATTGGGGAGTTCAGCCAACCGACAATTCCTGGATTCGTGACCCGGGAAATGGTGGTCCATTCCTGTTCAAGAAGAGCCTGTATAAAAAATCTGAAAAGTCAAAAGCCACTCAGACTGGCTGGGCTACTGGTGTTAACGCCAACAATTTCAGGTTTATTCGTTTGGCTCATATTTATTTGTGGCGTGCCGAATGTGCTGCTGAAGAAAATGATATGACCAATGCGTTGAAGTATGTGAATATGGTTCGTAACAGAGCTAAAGGTAGTGAAGTCGTTAAATTCGACGATGGGACTCCGGCAGCTAAATATAAAGTAGAACCTTACACTTCTTTTGCAAGCAAAGATGAAGCAACCAAAGCAATCAGATTGGAAGAAAGATTGGAATTTGGAATGGAAGGTAGTCGTTATTTTGACTTGGTACGTTGGGGAATTATTGCAGAAACGATGAATAATTACTTAACAACAGAGGCTCCGCGTCAATCATACCTGGGAGGTAAAAAATTCACTGCAGGTAAGAATGAAATATGGCCTATTCCACAAAATCAGATTGACTTATCAAAAGTTGATGGTGTTTCTTCATTAACACAAAATTCAGGTTATTAGTCGCGTATAATTTTGGATAGTGGCGGCTGTTTCGTTTAATTATGGAGCAGCCGCTTTTTTATTTATATTTAGTCCGAAATATCTATCCGACTTCAATGGCACTAAATTATATCTGGATTTTCTTCTTTGTTGTAGCTTTTATCATTGGGCTGATCAAGCTTATTTTTTTAGGCGACATGGACATCTTCCCTTTGATGATGAACTCAACGTTCGACATGGCTAAAACCGGGTTCGAGATTTCGCTGGGCCTTACCGGCGTTTTGACGCTTTGGATGGGGATTATGAAAATAGGGGAAAAGGGTGGGGTTGTGAAGGTATTTACGAAACTGGTCGGTCCATTTTTAAATAAACTTTTTCCATCACTCGGGAAGGAACATCCGGCTTATGGATCAATTATTATGAATATTGCTGCAAATATGCTGAATCTCGATAATGCAGCAACTCCCATGGGTTTAAAAGCGATGAAAGAGATGCAGGAGTCTAATCCATCAAAAGATACGGCTTCGGATGCCCAAATCATGTTTCTGGTATTGAATGCGTCGGGTTTGACAATTATTCCGATCAGTATTATGGTTTACCGAGCACAGTTGGGCGCCGTTAATCCTTCGGATATATTTATTCCGGTTCTACTGGCAACCTTTTTCTCAACTTTGGCTGGATTGATGTCTGTGGCCTGGAAGCAGAAAATAAATCTTTTTGATAGAACGATACTGACTTATTTGGGTGGATTAACTGCTTTTATTGCTGGAATCATCTGGTATTTTTCAGGCTTGGAAAAGGGGCAGATTCAAATCATTTCCAGCGTTGCAAGTAATGTAATTATTTTCTCCATCATTATTGCATTTATAGGTATGGCGTTTCGGAAGAAGGTGAATGTCTATGATGCCTTTATTGAAGGAGCAAAAGACGGTTTTAAAACGGCCGTCATGATCATTCCTTATTTGATTGCGATCTTGGTAGCTATCGGAATTTTCCGTACTTCAGGTGCTTTGGAGTGGTTTATTTCAGGTATTGGCTGGGGTTTTCAGCAAATGGGGATTAATACCGATTTTATTCCGGCTTTGCCTACTGCACTAATGAAGTCGTTAAGCGGAAGCGGTTCGCGTGGAATGATGGTTGACGTGATGACCAATTATGGCGCTGATTCGTTTGCCGGTAGGGTAGCTTGTACCGTGCAAGGTTCGTCGGATACTACGTTCTACATTCTGGCTGTTTATTTTGGCTCGGTTGGAATAAAAAATACCCGCTATGCGTTAACATGCGGGTTGATTGCTGATTTTGTAGGTGCAGTAGCCGCCATTCTGATGGCTTACTTATTTTTTCATTAATCCATAGCATCGTAAACGATTACTTTTTCCCAAAGGTGTTGGCAATCGGCTATAAATTTCAGATGAATGGGGTGTGTTTGATAGATTTCCTGATCGGCATTGTTCTTAAAAAATGCCATATACGAATAGGTGAATGAATCGTCAACCACATCGCGGGATGATTCAACCGGCGTGCCAATGTGGTGCGATTGTATTTGCGGAACTTTTACCAAAGCCTGCAAACCTTTCTCAAACGCTTTCCGGGCTTCGGCATTTTTGGGTTCTTTTAACCAGAAAAATACATGGTGTACGAATACTTTTTTCATAGGCGCTTCCTGGGCATTAAGTGGGTTTGATACTGAAGCTAAACCGGCTGCAGCAAGTCCGGTAGTTATTTTCCGCACAAAATTACGTCTGTTTTCCATATTAAAAAGATTTTACGACTTGCCTGAGTTGTACAAGCCTGGTTAAAAGTCCTTCGAGTAAATCAAGCTGAAGCATATTGGCTCCGTCGGATTTGGCATTTGCCGGATCGGGATGTGTTTCGATGAAGATTCCATCAACCCCAACTGCAATGCCGGCGCGGGCAATGGTTTCAATCAACTGTGGTTGACCACCGGTAACACCGCTTGATTGGTTGGGTTGTTGCAACGAGTGGGTAATATCGAGGATAACCGGGCAGTTGTTTTTCTGCATTTCAGGAATTCCCCTGTAATCAACAATTAAATCGTGATAGCCAAAGGTTGATCCGCGCTCGGTTAAAAATACATTGTTGTTGCCACTTTCGCGCACTTTGGTTACCGCAAATTTCATGGCTTCGGCCGAAAGGAACTGCCCCTTTTTAATGTTTACCGCTTTTCCGGTTTCGGCTGCGGCAACCAGAATGTCGGTTTGCCGGCAAAGGAATGCCGGGATTTGCAGCATATCCACATATTCGGCTGCCATAGCTGCTTCTTGTGCTGTATGAATATCGGTCACCGTTGGGATGTCGAATGTTTCACTCACTTTCCGGAGTATTTTCAGCGCTTTCTCATCGCCAATTCCGGCAAATGAGTCTAGTCTGGAACGGTTTGCTTTCCGGTACGAGCCTTTAAAAATGTATGGAATCTGAAGTTTCTCACTGATTGAAACAATTTTTTCGGCGATTTCCATGGCCATTTGTTCTCCTTCGATGGCACACGGACCAGCCAAAAGAAGAAAATTGGAGTGGTTATGTTTGAGTTTGGGAATCATTGCTGTTTTATATTTTTTACGAAGATAATCCATCTGTTTATTAATTCAACCGATGGCTCTATAATTTACCTGTCCTGCCTTTAAATTAGAGGACGTCAAGCGGGCTTATAGTTCAGAATTTTAAACTGTAGCCAATACCCAGTATATTCATACTTTCTTTACCGGTTTCGGAATAATCCTGCAGGCGATAAAACAGACTAAGTTCATTTTTTTTGTTGATGGAGTAGGCTAATCCACCGGTGTACCTCATTTTGTCAACATCTTTTGCAATCAGGTCGTGAAATGCTTCGACCGATGCGAACGGAATGAGTTTACTATTTTTTATGTCGTAGTCAACCTTAGCCCGGTACCTGAAAAAAGAAGCTTTATCGTCGGTGGTGTCATCAAAATCAGATCCATTGGTGTAACGTAGCCGAAACTGAAAGTCGAAGCGTTTGAGTTCGAAGCCCGATTTGGCATCGAACGCAATCCGGCCGGCGGGTTCCCATTCGTAAATCTGCCTTTTTTCTCGGTAATTGTATTCGTTTTCGAACCGGTAATAGCCTGCAAGTGTTAAATATTTGTGCAACTTGTACGAAAGACCTCCTTCCAGGATATAAGAATCCATCTCAAATCCGCCAAACATCCTTAATTCAGGATTAAATTCGACTTTTAGATTCCGGATAATTTTTTTACTGAATTCAAGTTCAACCCAGGTTGATGGCTGGCTTTGTGAAAAACCGGAGAAAGTAAAAAAGAGAGCTAATACAAGTAGATAAATTCGAAATTTCATATCCATTTTTTATTTTTTGCCATTAACGTCGAAGAAAATAAAGATGTATGCCACATCTCTCAGAAAATCAATGCGTTCAATCTGAAAATGTTTGATGTTAATGCCGGTGCGCTCTTTTAGATCGGCAAGCAGTAAATCTTCTTTTCCAGCCTGAACATTCTCGATCTTTTCGTAAATAACCCGGTACGAGATTTCCTGCCTTAGATTCAGAATCCGTTCTAAAATATAAATACTGGCAATAATTAAAAGGTTGGTGGTTATTAATTCGGCATAGCTGATTTTTTTATTGGCCAACGCATTGATAACCGAAACGGCGATAACAACAAACAAATAGGTCATTTCTTTAATCGGAATGGCATCGGTCCGGTACCTGATAATACCGAAAATGGCAAACAACCCGAGGGCAAAACCAAGTTCTATCTTAACACTTTCGAGCAGGAAACACAGCAGAAAAATGACAATGCTAATGGCAATAAAAGTGAAATAGAAATCCTTGCGTTTGCTTCGTTTGGCATATAAGCCAATAACAATAACAGCGATTACAATCATGTTCAAACTAAATCGGGTCAGAAGTTCGATGTAATCTTCGGCATTGATAAGTTTGATTCCCAGGAATTTGATGTCTTCGGCTGATGGCGTAATCTGTAACAAAAAATTTAAAAGTTGCATGGTGAATGGTTTAATTGTCGAATTCTTTCCTGAGTTTAAGCAGGAGCGGTTTAAAATTATTTCTTTTGATTTTTTCTTCGAGAAGCGACCGGCCAATGCAGTATTTGCTAAATCTCTGGTTGCTTATTTTGTTTTCTCTCAGAACCTGGGTTATTAGTGCCGGTTTTGCTGTTTTACTCTGTTTTACCTCAATAATGACCAGGTTATTCAGGGTAATTTCTTTTTCGTGGTTTCTGAACCCCGGAAAAATATCGACAGTTACCCGTTCTGTAAATTCATTATCGACCAAAGTAAAACGATTGAAAAAGCTCCTGATTTTTGGCTCCAGTTGAATTCCGGAGAATGCTGATGACTGCTCAATAAACTGCAATTCTGTGCTCGAAAACTCGGTTTCGAAGCCGGGTCTTTCCATTCGTTCTTTAATCGTTCTTCCTTTGTTGTTTTTGAATTTGACCTCCAGAAAGTTGTCGTCGGTCTGCACGTATTTCCGAACTCTGATTTTGTATCTGTTCCTTTTCCCGTTTTGATGCGAAAGGTACATTTGGTTATCAAGTGTATCGAAATAAGTATTGTCGTATTGAAATAATATTTCATCCTGGATTTCCAACAGGGAATAATCGGCACTAATTGCATGTAAAACAAGAGGTAATTTGCTGATGTGGAGACAAAATTTCTGATCTGTCCTGTTCATCAGTTTTACTTTATCCAGATCCGATAAAGTAACTTTATTGAAAGGTATTAGTGTATCTTTTATGAAGTTCATAGTTTTATCTGGTTTGTGCGAAACTACTCTTTTTTCGGTTGTAAGTTGCAATTTTATTGTAATGAAGCTGTAACATTTCTTTCATCGGTGAGTGGCTGAAAAGTGAGTAACTGATTGTTTAACTTATATCCGTAACTACAGGATGTTACCCTACTTTTCGTCATGCAATTTTTTTAGGACGGTTAAAAAAGCATTAAGCTTTTTTTGTTGGAAAGTTTTGATTGTTAATGGATTTGTAATAATTCCTGAAACGGAAAAATTATTTGTCGTAGCGTTTTCCCCAAAGGCTTTTTAAACGTTCCAGAATTTTTAATTCGAGTGGATTGTTTTGCGGAGTATAAAAGCGTTTGTTTTTTATTTTCTTGGGAAGGAAATCCTGTTCAGCAAAATTATTTTCGTAAGAGTGCGCGTATTTATAATCTTTACCGTAACCTAATTGCTTCATGAGTTTGGTTGGGGCATTCCGGATGTGTAACGGAACGGGCAGATCGCCGGTAGCTTTAACCAGTGCCAGTGCCTCGTCGATGGCCGAATAAGCAGAGTTGCTTTTTGCCGAGGTTGCCAGGTAGATGGCGCATTGCGAAAGAATGATCCGGGCCTCAGGGTTCCCGATTTTATGAACCGCCTCGAAGGTGCTTTGCGCCAGAAGTAAGGCATTCGGATTGGCTAATCCGATATCTTCAGCGGCCAGAATCAGCATTCTCCGGGCAATGAATTTAACATCTTCACCGCCTTCAATCATTCGGGCTAGCCAGTAAACCGACGCATCAGGATCGCTTCCCCGCATACTTTTGATGAAAGCCGAAATGATGTCGTAGTGCATTTCGCCGGTTTTATCGTACATGGCCATGTTGTTCTGTAACCGGTCTAATACTTTGTCGTTGGTAATGATAACGGTGTCATCTTCTTCGGCATTAACGACCAGTTCGAGCACATTAAGCAATTTTCGGGCATCGCCACCCGAAAAGCGGAGCAAGGCTTCGTGTTCTTCAACCTTAATATCTTTGGTTTTCAGGTACGGATCTTTTGTCAGCGCAAGGTTTACAATTTTTAGCAGGTCGTCTTTATCCAGATGTTTCAGTACATAAACCTGGCATCGCGATAAAAGTGGGGAAATGACTTCAAACGAAGGGTTTTCGGTGGTGGCTCCAATCAAAGTAACTGTTCCCTGCTCAACAGCGCCCAGCAACGAATCTTGCTGCGATTTGCTGAAACGGTGAATTTCATCGATAAAAAGGATGGGATTGGGCTGGTTGAAAAATTGGTTTCGCTGTGATTTTTCAATAACATCGCGCACATCTTTAACTCCTGAATTGACTGCACTTAAGGTATAAAACGGTCGGTTAAGTGTATTGGCTATGATTTTTGCCAGTGTTGTTTTTCCCACACCGGGAGGTCCCCAAAGTAAAAAGGATGAAATTTTCCCTGACTCAATCATTTTACGCAATACGGCTCCTTCACCAATCAGGTGTTCCTGCCCGATATAATCGTCTAAAGTGGCTGGGCGTAAACGTTCTGCAAGTGGTTGGTTGGCAAATGGCATGGAGTCAGTCAATAATTTAAAACAGCTACGAAGATACGCTTAATTGCAATACCGTTTTATAATGTTGTAAGCATCCTGAATTCCGAGTTCGCCTGCTTTACTTAAATCCATTGCACCACCTTCAATATCGTCGAGGTAAATTTTGGTCAGGCCACGGTTAAAATAGGCTTCGGCAAAATCTTTTTCAATTTCAATGGCTTTGTTCAAATCTTCAAGTGCACCCTGGTAGTCGCGGATTTTACACTTCACAAAAGCCTGATTAAAGTAGGCGAACGGAAATTTAGGATTCAATTTCAGGCAAACCGAATAATCGTTTAAAACATCGGTGTAATCTGTAATTGTTTCAATGGTAGTTTGGGTACTCTTTTTAGTTTCATTTTTTAACGGAACGTTTATCAGGCTGGATTCCTGTTTTAATTGTTCTATAGCGTCTGTTATTTTCAGGCGGCAATTGGCTCTGGCAAAGTAAGCCAGTATGTTTTTGTCGTTCAATTCAATGGCCTTCTTTAAGTCATTCATCGAATTGGTATAGTCTTCAGTCAGGCAATAAAAAATTCCCCTGTTCAAATAGTTTTTGCTCTCTTTGGCGTTTGTTTTAATTTTTTCGTTGAAAAAAAGAATCTGATTTTTATAAATCTCATAGAGTTCGTTAACCGGCTTGTTCGAAATATTAATTACCGGATTGTAATTGTTAAAGTTGTTGATGGCTTCCAGTTCCAGGTTGTAATACTGGGGGCTTTCACGGTCAGAAGAATATTTAGCAAATGAGGCCAGCATAAAAATGGGTTGCAGGTCAATCACGATATTCTTGTTTTGGATGCGGCCATCGTCAATAATTTCGGTTTTTGGCGTGGGTACATTTCCGGCATCAGCCAAAGCAAGCCTTAATCTTCTTCTATCGCGTTCTTCTTTTGTTTCTTTCTTGGGCTCGTTATTTTCTTCCTGTCCGGCTTGTGTTTGGGCCGAATTGGTTGTCTGGGTTGGATTACCCTGATTTTGTGCCGTTGCCGATTGATTTTGAGTGGCTTGTTGCGCTGCGGCTGACTGATTTTGAGCCTGCTGTGTGGCCTGATTCGCTTTTTGTTTGGCCTGTGCCAACGAATTGTAATCCACATCTTTTGCGTTAAATGCAAACTTTGGATCCAGCTTTGCAGCCAGCGCATAATCTTCTTCGTAGCCGGGCAGTTTGAGCATTTCCTTGGCTATCCCACGATTCATATAGGCATTCGCTTGTGTGGGATCAATCTGCAGGGCCATATTGTAATCCGTAATTGCCCCCCGGAAGTCTTCCAGCTTTTGCTTGATGATTCCCCTGTTGTTAAAGGCATTTGCATTAGCCGGATCAAGTTTTATACATTGGTCGAAATCGCGTAAAGCCGAAGCATAATCATTCAGTTCCAGACGGGCAAACCCCCTCAGTAAATAGGCATTTGCAAAGTGTGGTCGTATAATAATGGCTTGGTTAAGATCCTTAATTGCCCCGCGGATGTCATTTTTCATCAGTCGGGCGTTACTTCTGTTGATATAGCTATTGGTAACTTTAGGGTTAATTTCAATAGCCTTGTCATAATCGGCAATTGCGCCGTCAATATCTTTCATCGATACCCTGGCAATGCCCCGGTTGTTGTATATGTTTTCGTTGTTGGGATCAAGTTCAATGGCCCGGTTGTAATCGGCAATGGCTTTCGGAAAATCGTTTAGTTCCAGATGAGCCAATCCCCGGTGCATAAAAGCATCAGGATAAAAAGGTTTTATTTCAATAGCCTTATTGTAATCCTGAATGGCACCCCGATAATCGTCGAGCTGATGTTTGGCAACGCCCCTAAAATAATATGGTTCAGGTAAATGAGGCTTAAACCGAATGACAATATTAAAGTTTTCGATGGCGCCAACATAATTCCCGATTTGGATACGGGTTTCACCTACACGGATAAAATGATCAATGTTCAACTGGCTGTACAGTTGGTTGGTGGTGAAAACTAAAAGGAAAAATAGGATCTTCTTCATGTTGGCGCAATTTACACAGAGCAAAAATAATATTTTAGGCGGATTGCCTTATATTTCGTTTATTTTTAATATTTTTTGAATTCTTAACAGAATAACGCTTTCAGTATGGAAAACCGGTGTGAATGGGCTCAGAAAAATGAGCTAATGGCGAAATATCACGATGAAGAATGGGGGAAGCCTTTGCATGATGATCAGAAATTATTTGAGTTCCTGATTATGGAAGGAATGCAGGCTGGATTAAGTTGGCTGACCATTTTGAAAAAACGGGAAGCTTTCCGTTTGGCTTTTGACCATTTCGATGTACAGAAAGTTGCGGCTTACGATCAGCAAAAAGTGCTGGAACTGATGTCGAATCCGGCTATTATCCGCAACAGGCAAAAGATTGAAGCCAGTATTAACAATGCCAAATGTTTCCTGAACGTTGTTGCCGAATTTGGTAGCTTTGACCGATATATTTGGTCGTTTGTGAATTACAAACCCATACAGAACTGTTGGACGAAACCTTCTGATTTACCAGCAAAAACAGAACTTTCTGATTTAATAAGCGATGATTTACGGCGGCGTGGGTTTAAATTTGTGGGTTCAACAATTGTGTATGCACACATGCAGGCAACCGGCATGGTTAACGATCATTTAACCCATTGTTTTTGTTACCAGGAATGTAAATAGGCGATAGTATCGTTTGAAAAAGATTATCCAAAGTTTCATCGATGGATTTTAGGTCAGCCAAATACGCTTAATTGGCTGATTCTTTTTATAAACAATACTTCCGGTTTCTCCATTGGGGCACAGAAATGATTCTTGATTTAATGCTAACCTATTGATGTAGTTGTTGTTCCCCTTTGCTGTAATTGCAGGTAACTCATCTACCAAACCAACACCAACTGCTTTCAGGAAAGCTTCTTTCAGTGTCCAGACTTCAGTAAATCGTTCGGGTAAAATGCCCCTGCTGCAATAATCTGCTTCTTCGGCCGAAAAAGCGTAGCTAATTAGTGAGGGTAATTCTTCTCTTCCGCTAAGCTTTTCTATATCAACCCCAATTCGTCCGAGGTGATTAAATCCTAGCATAAAGGAGCTATTCGAGTGGCTGACATTAAAAAACAGGTTGCTGCCCGGTATGTGTAGTTTTCCAAATCGCCCTTTTTTTAATTTAATGATTTGCGGATTTGTGGACAGGAACGAAGCCAGTATTAACCGTAATGCTG
This sequence comes from Prolixibacteraceae bacterium, assembly GCA_019459525.1. Lineage (GTDB taxonomy): Bacteria > Bacteroidota > Bacteroidia > Bacteroidales > Prolixibacteraceae > Aquipluma. The sequence goes on along the minus strand of JAIBEY010000057.1, from coordinate 7,673 downwards.
CCCGGCATGATAACCAGGTGTCTTTTTGCCCCGGACCTTTAAGTCGTTCCGAATAGATCAGTTCTTCCGGTTCGAGTATCCCGGAAAGGGGGAAGTCGCGGGCTAACGAGTTGGTTCCATAGACAATCAGCAAATGATCTTCGCAGGTTATTTCGTCAATATTGCCGGATTTCTGCCAATTCATGGGTTCATTTTCGTTTCGGTATTTTATATCCTTTTAAAATACTTCGGAATTACACATTTTTCTTCTGAAATATTGCCGGAATGGTTCTGAAAATGATCCACATATCGTCCCAAAACGAATGGTTTTTTTTCGCAATCTCAGCATATTTATTATCGAGGTCTTTACGTGCTTCAGACGACATGGCTTTATACTTTCTGCGAACTTCGATTTTCCAAAGTCCGGTCATTCCAGCCGGGGCATATAATCGTTTTTTCCAATCACTGGTTGTAAGCAATTCCGCTTCATACACCGGAAGAGGGCGGTTCCCAACAAACGACATGTCTCCCTTCAGTACGTTTATTAGTTGCGGCCAGCGGTCAATTCCTGATTTCCAAATGATATGACCAATTTTGGTGTGACGCGGATCGTTTTCGAATCTTACTGATGCGTTTTCTGAATTCATTTTCAGGGTTCCGGCCTCCTCCGTTGCTTCTCCCTGCGATTGATGCCAACCCGGTTTTTCGTGCAACGAATGTTTTCCCGAAGTTGAAGGGTGGGCTTCTTTCAGGTATTGGTTCAGATGGGAGAGTTCTTGTAAACGCTTGTCAGCGTTGGTGTACATCGATCGTAATTTGTAAAAGTCGAATACGTTGTATCCCGAACCTACTCGTTTTGTGATATAGAATGCTTTTCCCTTTGATTCGAGCCTGATTGCAATGATAAAAATAAGAAGCAACGGAGAAAGCAACAACAGCCCAATGGAAGCAGAAACAATATCAAATGTTCGTTTGAAAAATGGTGTTTCATACGAAGTATATGAAATTGATCTTGAAATCCCGGCTACATTTGTTCCGGGATCATTTTTTTTCAGAGTCAGGATACGACTGATAATTGTTTCTATTGGGGTTGGTTTGATATAAACCTCATTGATTCCCTTTTCCTGCGCTTTTATGAGTGTTTCCTGATTCTTTTCATCGTCAAGGATGAAAAAGGGGACTTTTTTCTCCGCATCAAATTGATCTACCCAGAAATCAAAAAAATCAAATCCATTGTCGCCCGTAAGTTTGCTTTCGCAGAGTACTCCATCCGGCAGTCCGTTTTCCGCAATCCACTGACTTGCAGAAAACGGATTGTCGGTGGTATGAATTTCAACTTTGTAGCCTTCGAAAGTTACCGGAGAAATAAATTCTGGATCAACCCCAACATGTAGAATCTTTAATTTGGCCAGATTGATAGTTTCCATAAGAATAATAGTTTAGCTAAGTGAAATTTTCTCGACACGGTTGAACAACTCTTCAGGAATAAACAGTTTTACGATTTAATCTTCAGCACCAGGGTTCAGGTATTGAGTCCGATAGACCTGTTTCCATAACTCAAAACAATTATGAGACTATTTTTCGTTTCAACAGATGGCTTAAAAACTGAACAAGTAAATTTTGGGCTGAAGAATTGTCGTTCACAATAAATGTTTTTCTCATAGTGAGAGTGCAGTATCGTGTTTATTTACCGTTGACCAAATTTATATAAAAAATGCAATTATTTCTGGTATTGTCAACGATTCAGGAAATTCTGACAAAAAAAGATTTGGGGAAGCAAATCACGAAAGTGTAAAAAGAATATGTGTACCCGATAAGATACCTAATTTTCAAAAGAGTCATTAAAGTATCAGTGGTATTCATTTATTGTAGTTCAAATGACAACAAATCACTAGATTTTAAGAACAAAAGTCCCATTAGGTTTAAGATATACAAAAAAAGAAAAAAGGATAGATTCTCTAATCTACCCTTTCTCTAAACCTAACTAAACTAACTAAACCAATAAAACTAATCAAACCTAACTTATGAAATGTGATAACGTTACAAAGATAGAGTGTACCTGACGAAAAGGTGTTAAGCTATTCTTAAATAATGTATGCTGTAACATTAAGAATTCATAGAAATAAGCGACTTTGATCGAATATTTGATGCCAAACATCCTGAAAAAAATACACAAATATTTCATTGTTTGTATTCTAAGTTGTTTGTTATTAGTTTTTTGTGTGTTGTTTGTTTTGTTGTAGGGTTTCAGATGGCCAATCGGATTACAATTAATGTGTATTTTTGACAATATCACGCTATGTATTTAAACTTTCATAAAATGAGAAAAAAATTATTACTGTTTATGATGATGGGCTGTGCCCTTTTTTCTTTTAAATCCGAACCGAAATCAACGGGTAAACTGGATGTTGAGATTGAAACAAAGATTACCAAACTACTCACAGAAATGACCATCGATGAAAAGATGGGGCAGTTAAATCAGTTTACCAGCCGCTGGGAAATGACAGGCCCGGCGCCTCAGGGAAATAATGAGCAGCAAATGCTCGAAATGATTAAAAGTGGCCTGGTTGGTTCCATTTTAAATGTAACGGGAGCTGAGGCTACCAGGAAAGCTCAAACGCTGGCGGTTGAAAACAGCCGTTTAAAAATTCCGATGATATTTGGGTACGATGTTATTCATGGTTATCAAACCATGTTCCCGATTCCTTTGGCCGAGGCTGCCAGTTGGGAACCCGAACTGGCGCGTCAATCTTCGCGTGTTGCTGCAGTTGAATCAGCGGCGGCCGGCCTGCACTGGACGTTTGCCCCGATGGTTGATATTGCCCGTGATGCCCGCTGGGGAAGAATCATGGAGGGCTCAGGAGAAGATCCCTATCTCGGATCCTTGTTTGCTGCTGCCAGGGTAAAGGGATTTCAGGGCGACGATTTGAGTGCCAATAACACCATAGCGGCCTGTGTGAAACATTTTGCTGCTTATGGTTTTATTGAATCCGGTCGCGATTACAATACTGTTGATATCAGTGAAAGTACGCTTCGGAATGTCGTTTTGCCTCCATTTAAAGCTGCTGCCGATGCGGGCGCCGTAACTTTTATGAATGCCTTCAACGAGATAGGCGGTACTCCCGCCACTGCAAATGCACATTTGCTACGCGATATACTGAAAGGGGAGTGGGGTTTTAATGGTTTTGTTGTTTCCGATTGGAATTCGGTTGGTGAATTGTTGGTTCACGGTGTGGCCGCCGACCGAAAAGATGCAGCAAGACTGGCTATTACAGCAGGTTCCGACATGGATATGGAAGGTAATTGTTACGTTCCGAACCTGAAAACGCTTGTTGAAGAAGGAATCGTTGATATCAAGCTGGTTGATGATGCAGTTCGCCGGGTATTGCGGGTGAAATTTCAGTTGGGTTTGTTTGACGATCCATACAAATATTGCGATGAAAATAAGGAAAAGACCTTGATCCTAAGTCGTGAGAACCTTCAGGTAGCGCGGGAAGCTGCCCGGAAGAGCATTGTTTTGCTGAAAAATGAAAAACAATTGTTGCCCCTGAAAAAAGAAGGCCAGAAAATAGCACTGATCGGGGAACTTGCTGCTGATAAAGACGTTCCACTTGGTAGCTGGAGGGCGAAAGCCATCACCGGTTCTGCCGTTTCATTGCTTGAAGGAATGCAAAATGCGGTTTCTTCTCCTGCTAATCTTGTTTATGCCAAAGGTCCGGCCTTCGTAGTTGGCGAAAGTAAATTCACGGTTCATTTGAAATTTAATACAACCGATAAATCTGGAATTGAAGAGGCTGTAAAAGTTGCAAAAACTGCTGACGTGGTAGTATTGGCTTTGGGTGAAAACTGTTTCCAGACCGGCGAGGGCCGTAGCCAGACCGATATCCGGATGAAGGGACTTCAGCAGGAATTGCTTGAAGCCGTTTATGCAGTAAATAAAAATGTGGTGGTAGTACTTATGAATGGCCGCCCAATGGATATCAGTTGGATGGCCGGAAATGTGCCTTCAATTGTTGAAGCCTGGCATTTGGGTTCGGAAGCCGGAAATGGTATTGCTGACGTGCTTTTTGGTGATTATAATCCGGCCGGAAAATTGCCGGTTTCATTTCCGCAGACTGTCGGGCAGGTTCCAATTTATTATAATCATAAAAGTACAGGCCGTCCTTCTGATGGTGAAGGAAATGTATTTTGGTCGCATTATACCGACGCTCCAAACAGCGCTTTATTTCCTTTTGGCTATGGCCTGAGCTATACTACTTTTACATACTCCGACCTGAAAATCAGTTCTTCTGAGATGTCAAAAGGTGGTAAGCTTAATGTATCAGTCACCGTGAAAAATACCGGAAAGGTGAAAGGGCAGGAGGTTGTTCAGCTTTATATCCGCGATTTGGTTGGAAGCATAACACGGCCAGTAAAAGAATTGAAAGCATTTGACAAAATATGGCTGAATCCCGGTGAATCGAAAGTGGTGAGTTTTGAACTTACAGAGAATGATCTTGCATTTTGGGGAGCCAGCAACCAGTTTCAAGCCGAACCCGGAGATTTTCAACTTTGGGTAGGACCCAATTCGGTTGAAGGGTTAAAAACTACATTTAAATTGAAATAAGCTTTTCGAAAAATTTCAGGAGAAGGAGGCTGAGTTGCTCATTGCCTCCTTCTTTTTTATTTTTGCCGGTTATAGTTATATTGAATAGAATTATTAAATTGCGCTGTTTTCTAATAAAAATGCTGTATAATTAGAAAAAATAAGATTTAAGCGTATTATATTCAATTCAGTAAAATTAGAAATGCGATTACTTAAGTATAAATTTTATTTCAAAGAATACCTGTACCGGAATGTTGATGGCAAAACGGCAATCGCTTTTTTTATTCCAGCCTATACGATTTACTTATTGATGCTGTTACTAACCATTCCAAAAGTCATGGGATTTACTGGAGGAATGGAGATTTTTGATAGTATTCCATTCGGTTATACTGTCGATTATGCTAAAACCTTACTAGACAATTTAGGGGTAGAAGGAAGGAATAGCTATCTTTATCAGCAGATTTCCCTTGATTTGATATTCCCATTCCTGTCAGGGATCGCAAATTGTCTGGTTTTGTCCTTTGTATTGAATAAACTCAATAGCTTAAAAACACCATACATCTATTTATGCACTTTGCCGCTTTTAGCAGCGTTATTCGATTATTTCGAAAACTTTGGAGTTATCGGTATGCTGTTCGGTTATCCTCATATTTCAGGGTTGTTGGTGCATATTACCAGTTTTTTTACCGTACTCAAAAGTTTACTTTCAACCATTTTTTTTGTTGTTCTTGCTTTTGCCTTAGTTGTCTTTTTGGTTACCCGATTTTCCGGACTCCTTCGTAAGACCCCGGTTGGTAAGTAAACAAACTTCTTTTATGAGAATATCAGATGGCATTTAATGGCAAATAATCTGAGCCGCCAATAAAATTCCTTTTCCCTGATTAGCTGATAATTTCGATTCTTTTTTATAGCTTTAGCGCCAATGATTTGTTCAGTAGCTGGCTTAATCAGGTATGAACCAGTTATTTCTTTTCAAAAAAGCTAAAATCGATTTAAATCTTCCCGATTTTATATGAATATGCAGCGCGAACATAACGATCTGATCTCGAAAATTAGGACACTTGAAGCTGAAAATGCAGTCTTAACTGAACGGGTTGGAGATACCTTGTTGTACGGATTAGTGGCTGAAATTATCTATCAAACCGAAGATTCAGCCAGTCTTATTGACCAAATACTTGAACGTATCTCGATGCTGAAACATATCCCGTTTTGTGCCTGTTTAGAGCAAACACCGAATGGGATGGAGCTGAAAGGTTTTCATGCCTCTTTTGCCGATATAAAAAAAACGGATATCCAGATTTCTTTTCCGGGAATTTTTAACGAAGCAAATTTTAATAAAGGATTCCTGATGATGGATAAACCCCAGTTTGATTGGTATGGTTTCTCCTGCTCGTTTTCTGAACATGACTTTTCTGCTGAAACCGCTTTATTAATCGCTTGCAATTCAAATAAAATTCCAAACCTGTATTTTGTTTTTCTGGATAACACGCCAGCAGAAAGTCCGTTTCCCCGGTTGCTGATGCTTTTACAGCAAATGGTACAGTTAGCTACCGAACGACTCGAAAATATATTCATGTTTGGCGAATTAATTCAGCTTAACCACGAACTCGACCAACGAGTTAACGAAAGAACCGTTGAATTGATAAAATCCAACAGGGATCTGAAACGGGAAATTTATGAGCGGAAAATCATCGAGCGGGCATTGACGAATAATGAACAGATGGTTCGTTCGGTCTATAATGCCGCCATTGATGTGGCTTTTATAACAGTTGATTTGTCCAGAAAATTTATTGTCAGGAGTTTTAGTCCCGGAGCCGAAAAAATGTTTGGAATTATGGCCTGTGAAGTGTTGGGAAAATCTTTGGAATTATTTGAATTACCCAATCATGCCGATCTTTTTCCTCACGTGAAAGGCGATTTCGATACAACCGGGCTGAGTCATCGTGAAGAAATTATTCTGACACGGAAATCGGGCGAGGCTTTCTCTGCCATTCTGACTTTCTACCCATTATATGATGAGGATGACCGGTTGATTGATGTGCTGGCTGTTTGTATTGATATCTCCCAACTTAAAAATACGCAAAACGAACTAATTAAAGAGCGGCTAAAAGCTGAAGAAAGCGAAACGAAATTCAGAAGTTTATTCGAACAGGCCTCCGATGGAATTTTTATTCTCGATGGGAATGGAAACTATTTGGATGTGAATGAAAGTGCTTGCGAAATGCTTGGCTATACGAAAGAAGAAATGCTGAAGTTTAGTCTGGATGACCTTATTTTCAAAGATAAGCGTGGCCGGTTGAAGAAATCAGATATTATTTCTGAAAAAGTTGTTTTGGCAGAACGAATACTGATCCGAAAAGATGGGAGTAAACTTCCGGTAGAAATCAGTGGGAGAAAGCTTGCCGATGGTCGGACTCAGGGCATCGTCCGCAATATAACCGAACGCAAAAAAATTGAGCAGGAACTGGTTCGTGCTAAAGAAAAAGCAGAAGAAAACGACCGTCTAAAGACAGCTTTCCTCCAAAATATGAGCCATGAGATTCGTACTCCCATGAATGCCATAATCGGTTTCGCCGACCTGATGCCTGAATATTTCAACGATCAGGAAAGCCTTAATAAGTTCACCAATATTATAAAGCAACGAGGAAACGACCTGCTTGAGATAATCGATGATATTTTGAATATTGCCCATATCGAATCGGGGCAAATCGTTCATGCTCCTGAAGATTGCCGGATGAGTGTACTTTTTACTGAAATGGATACGCTTTTTCAGGAATATCGTACGCGCATAAATAAAAAGAATGTACAATTTCAATTGAGGGTTCCTGCTGATACGAGAGCGCTTGAGGTGATGATTGATCAGGTTAAATTGAAGCAAGTACTTATTAATCTGGTTGGCAACGCCTTTAAATTCACTTTCTCGGGGAAAATAGTAGTTGGTTGTAATATAAAGAATAGCAGCGAGTTGGAGTTTTATGTATCAGATACCGGTATTGGGATCCCCAAAGAAAAACACGCTGAAATATTTAATCGGTTTATGCAGGCGAGCCACGGAACCTCTCGGTTGTATGGTGGCACCGGACTGGGATTGTCTATTGTTCAGGGTTTG
>JAIBEY010000049.1 GCA_019459525.1 Prolixibacteraceae bacterium | reverse complement strand
GTAAATATTGTTGTTAATTTGTTGAAATTTAAATGCGTACATGTGGAACTCCATGCCATAAAAAATAGCTTTCTCCACAAGATTTACATGGCCTTTTGTGCCACCACCTTGAATATTGTTACCGTGGCATGTTCGTTTCATATCTCTTAATATTTTGTTCTTAATTTATCGAATCGATCGTCTCCAATATAATTCGAACTAACATTGGAAGCTCCCACCAAAGTCTGACTACGGGCATTTATTAAGCAGTTTACCCATTCAGTTATATCGAGTTCTCCTTTTTGTGTTTTCTCGAGTATTTCATAGTACTGTTTTCTTTCTATCCTGGATTCCATCTTTCCAATTAATCGTCCCTGCAAATTTCTTGCTTCGCTTAATTGGTTTAAAACCCTTCACTTCTCCAGGTAAAATCTGGCCAATTAGCTCTTTTGATGTATATAAACTCGTTGCACAGCACCTTTTTTATGATTATTTACAATATAAAATGCTCCCCTCTGGTGCGGATTGTCCCGCCTTAGGCGAGCTCAATTCCGGTTAACCGAGCCTGAGAGGCAAGATGTACACCGAAAACCACCACTGTCGCGGGTAGCTGATGTCAGCGGCTGGCATTTTCCAGATAATTGTCGCCACTATGCTAGTTTATTTAATGGAATTTCTCACCTTTTGCCAGCATTTCAATAATTTCTTTCATGCGCTTTTCTCTTGTCTCTTGTTTTTTTGCTGTCTGAAGCCGAAACCCTATGGCGAAAAGATTGGTCTTATTGAGACCCATAAAAAATGCTTCTGCTTTTTTGTTTTTGCTAAGTTCTTTTAGAAAATCTTCAGGTATAGTCATTTGGGTTGGGGAATCGTATGCCTTTTCCCAACTACCGTCTGCCTTGGCTCTTTCGACAGCTTGTAATCCTGCTGGTCTCATTCTACGTTCATTGATTAACCTTTCAACATGTCCAATATTTATTTTAGACCAAATACTTTTTGCTCTTCGGGGACAAAACTTTTGCAGCCAGGCTTGTTCGTCATGTGCTTGTTTTTGACCATCAATCCACCCATAGCAAAGAGCTACATCAAGTGCTTCTGCATAGCTGATGGTCTTTTTCCCGGAATTTTTCTTGAATATTTTGAGCCAAAGCCCATTTGAGTTATCGTGATTCTCCAAGAGCCAAGTTTCAAATGCTTCGGCTGTTTCGAATTCTATAATTGGAATAGTATTCAATTTATTCATATTACTTTGGATTTCTTCTCATTCTATATACTTGCTGCTGACGTAGGAAGCTCCACGTTAACCGGGACCGGGCGGAAAGATGCACACCAAAAACCACTGCTGCCGAACTGGACAGGTAGCTGAAGTTACCAACAGTTGTTTGTCCGGTTAATAAATCGTCTGTATATCTTTATTTTAGTTCCCTTTAATAAAATTGACAAGTCAGATTCTAATAATGGCAAAGTGAACCCAGTAATCAGCAAACTCTCTCCATTTTTTAACGTGATCTTGATAAATCTAAAATATCCCAATGGGTACGCTGCGACCCATGATTCATATACTTCAGATGAATCAATTTCCTCATTTTTTATAACTCTGTCTATTTCAAATTGCCTAATCAAAATCTGTCTATTATTGTTGTCAATAATAATCTCTTTGTCGTTATCAATGCTGTCATATTCTTTTCGCATTAAGAGAATCTGCAAGATCAAATATTCAACTCCAAGAAATACAAAGGAAAACAACAATAATACTATTAGTCTTTTAACATTAAAATCCACAAATAGTGAATGTGCTTCTCGAACAATAATAAATCCATAGATGACAATTAATGTCAAGAAAACTACTCGATAAAAAATAGTGTCCGTTGGTCTGTTATATTTATGCTGTGTCTCTGTCATTTACAATTGTTGGTAACGTTCCGCAAATACACGCAGGGTGGGATTTAACCGATGAACTTCCTACGAAGAGTTGCTTTTCAAATTTATTACTTTCCTGTCAACGAAGCTGAACCCCCGGCTTGCGGGTATTTTGCTGTTGTGCACAGTTTTCATTCAAAATCTGTTGCAATTTCAATCTTAACAGGTCCGTTTAAATCTCCAAACCTTGGACTCTCAAGATAAAATATTGAATCACAAAGGATGTGTCTAAAGTCTTTTGTTGCATTTTTGGGTTTGGTAAACATTTTTGGGTCAATTTTCCCTTGGAATGCGTCGGATATATAAATAGTATCTTTTCCATGGAGTCTAATTCTCATGGTCGTCTCTGTCTTTCCAAACTTATTCTCTATAGGAAAAATAATCGATTGTTTTGGCAATAAATAAACTGAATAATAGCTATTTCCACAACCGCTAATTGGCCAAAACTGAATAGGTTTCCACTTTTCATCCGTGTCCTTGGCCTCTAATATTCCAATTAAACTTGAACCCTGAATTGGAAAAGACAATGTATCATTTGTTGAGTTTGTTATCCCAGCAATAAATGCTTTTTTATTTCCTAATGGATCGATTTCCTTTGATTTTTGAAAGTTTTCAAACTTAATGTCAGAGTCAAATAGAAGAATATTTTTGTTGGGTTTAAAAATAATTGTGTCCAAAATTTGAAAAGGATAATGACCAGCAATCATTTGTCCAAAGCTATCAAGTTGAAAAATTGATACAAAAACAAAAACAATTAAGAATCTATGTCTCATATGAAACGCTCTTTTAAATTGTGCACAACTAGCAGCTAGAGGAAAGTTTTCAGTACTTTTTTGTTTTTCCTATTGCTCCGGCCCGCTGTTGGTGTTTATTTTTAAAGCTTTAAAAGTAATCGGTTATGTTTATAGATCAAAGCTATTTGTAGCTTTTTTCTTTTTGCTCTTTTGAGCGAAAACGCCCGCCGTTGCTTGCCCCGGGCGTTTTTTCGCCGCCCCGGGCTTGTTTTTTTACGTCCCGGGCGTTGTAAAGCCGTCCCGGGAGTAAATATCAATGCCCCGGGCGAAATATGGTCGTCCCGGGACGATGTCAGTTCTCCCTGATTTAATGTTTGTGATAATCGCTCACATACCCTTTCATCCGGTCGGGGTTACGCCAGAAAACGAACTTGCCGCATTCGCGTATTTCGTCAACCGCTTGTTTCAGGAAGGTATAAGCCTGATCGCGAATCACCATCGCTTCGCTAACGGTTTTGCGTTCGCCATTGGTGGCGCCCAGCAAGTCGCCCATGCGGTCGGCTAAATCGGCAGCCTGATCGAGCAAGCTCAAGTCGAAGTTAATAGCCGCCAGCAGATCGGTGTTCGATTTGCCAAGTACAGCGAGGTCGTTCAAATCCTGCACCATGTCGGAGTTGGTATCGCCCTGGGCAATCTCGTCAACGCGGGTAAGTAATCCGTCGTGTTTACGGAAAGCAAACCTGAACGAGTGAATCAGTTGGTCGCGAAGGTCGAAGGCCGCGGGAGCCTGATTTTTCCAGTCCTGTTCGGCTTGCTGCCGGGTATTGCGCTCTTTAATCCACAGCGATTGGGCTTCGCGGCAGGCACCCGAACGAACAGGTAAGCCGAGTACCAAATTCCAGTCGAGACCAACTTTAGTTAAGGCTTGCTGGTCGTCTTTGCACCAGTGGTAGAGGTTTTCGGCTTCCTGTACTAACACGTCTATAGGCATGTTGGGAGTTAACACATCAGCCGTTTTGATGGCCATAATTACGGGCAACAGTTCGTTGTAGTCGGTTGTAGTTGACATACTTTACGGGTTTAAATGATGAATAATTGAGTTATTTCGGATTCAAATCTTTTCAGGAATGATTCTAAAGAAGGGCATGAAATCAACCGTAAAGACTTAAACATTAAGTAAGTTACAACAGAATGCCAAATAAATAAACGAGACCACCCAACTATTATTTGAACCAGTCGAAATTCGTGATGAACAGTAGGTTTTAACAAGTGAAACGACCAAAGTGCAACGGATTCTCCGGCCCGTGACCGGCCGAAAACAATTCCGGGGGCAAAGCCCGGCAACGACAATTCCGATCGATGTGTTTTTTTATAACTTTGGATGGTTCAATAGCAAATAAACCTAATCCACAACTAAAATCATGAAAACCAAATTCGGAATCTTATTTTTGCTTTTACCTGCTTTGTTTTTATTTCAGGCAGCAACAGCACAAAAGCCCATCCGCCTGGCTGTTGCCGGAATGACCCACGGACACATTTCTTTTATACTTGGACGGCCCGATAAAGGCGATTTTCAACTGGTGGGGGTTTTCGAAACCAACCGGGAGTTGGCACAGAAATTATCGGTAAAGTACAAGTTCGCAGCAGACCTGATTTATTCGGATTTGGCCCAAATGCTCGACGCCGTAAAGCCCGAAGCGGTTGTCGCATTCGGCTCAATCTACGACCACCTCGCCGTTGTTGAAGCCTGTGCTCCGCGCGGCATCCATGTGATGGTTGAAAAACCGCTGGCCGTAAACATGCAACATGCCCAACGAATGGCCGAACTCGCCAAAAAGAACAACATCCACCTGCTTACCGATTACGAAACTTCCTGGTATCCAACCACCGCGCAATCGTTCAAGCTGGTGCACAACGATAATTTTGTAGGCACACTCCGGAAAGTGGTCATCCACGACGGGCACCAGGGGCCAAAAGAAATTGGCTGCGACAAGGTTTTCCTCGACTGGCTCACCGACCCGGTATTGAACGGAGGGGGCGCTATCGTTGATTTTGGTTGCTACGGCGCCAACCTGATGACCGCCCTGACCAAAGGCGAAAAACCCATTTCAGTTACCGCAGTCACCCGGCAGTTTAAACCCGAAATTTACCCCAAAGTGGACGACGATGCCACCATTATTGTAACTTATCCCGAATCGCAATGTATCATCCAGGCCTCGTGGAACTGGCCGTTTAGCCGCAAAGACATGGAAATTTACGGCAGCAGCGGCAGTATCGTTACTGTTGATAAAACCCTTATGCGCGTCAGGGGAAAAGGGATGCCTGCCGAAAAACAGGAGCAGATAACCGCGGCCGATGTGGCGGTTTACGAAGATCCGTTCACCTATTTTTCGGATGTGCTAAAAGGTAAAATCAGCGTACCAAGCTATGGCGTTTATTCACTCGAAAACAATGTTCAGGTGGTACAAATTCTGGATGCCGCCCGCGAATCGGCCAAAACCGGAAAAACCGTATTCCTGAATTCTCCGAAATAATCAAGCATTCAATCATGAAACCAATCCAATGAGACCATTCAAGCTGCTTTTTTTATGGTGTATCCTATTCATCGGTCTGCCTTTCGCCGGGCAAAGCCAAACACCGGGTACCTACCAAAATCCGGTTATTCCGGGCGATTTTCCCGATCCGTCAGTTATTCGTGTGGGGAACATGTATTATGCCGCCGGAACCACTTCCGATTTTGCGCCCAATTATCCGCTTTACGAATCAACCGATCTGGTCAACTGGAAACAGATTGGCTCCATTTTTAACGAACAACCGGCCTGGACTTCGGAGAACTTTTGGGCACCCGAACTTTACTACCACAACGGCACCTTTTACGTGTATTATACCGCCAAACGCAAAAGCGACCACGTGTCGTGTATTGGTGTAGCCACCACCAAAGACCTCCGGAAAGGATTTACCGACCACGGCATCATCATCGAGTGGGGAAACGAAGCCATCGACGGGTTTGTGTTTCAGGACGACGACCAGAAAAGGTATATCAGTTGGAAAGCCTACGGACTGACCAAAGGACGACCCATCGAGATTTTGGCATCCGAATTAAGTGCCGATGGCCTTTCGCTGGTTGGCGAACATTTCAGCCTGACCCGTTTCGACCAGGGCTGGAAAGGCGCAGGCGATGAAGGCCAATGCCTCGTCAAACACGGCCAATATTACTACTTGCTGTATTCAGTTGGCGGATGTTGCGATAACCGTTGCGACTACCGGGTGATGGTTTCGCGTTCCAAAAACCTGAAGACCGGCTGGGAACAGTTTCCGGAGCCCATACTACAAGGCAGCGAGGTATGGAAATGTACCGGCCACGGAACGCTGGTAACCACGCCCGACAACCGCTACTTTTACCTCTACCACGCATACCATGCCACCGACTTCGAATACATCGGCCGTCAGGGTTTGCTCGACGAATTGGTGTGGGATGAAACCTCCCAATGGCCCCGCTTTAAAAACGGGAACACCCCTTCGGTCGTCGCCCCAATGCCCTTCCCCCACACCCAACAGGTTCGCGATTCGGTTTATGCCGATGATTTTTCGACAAGCAAAAACCTGAAGTTGTGGCAGTGGGATTTAACGAAACCCCAACCCGCACTCAACATCCAAAAAGGAGTAATAACCGTCGGGGTAGCTGCTGATGGAATTGCCTTTGCCGGAATGAGCCCCAAAACCGGAAATTATTCGTTCGAAGCAGAACCCGCTGAGAAAACAGCCGCATTAAGCGGCATTGGCGTTTACGGAAATTCAAAAAACCTGGTGGCATTCGTGGCCAGCCGTTCCAATCTGGTCCTTTTTCAAATCAAAAACGGAATCAAAGAAACCCTTGCCGAAATTCCGGTTCCTGAAAATGCAGCGGTTTCGCTGAAGCTTAAAGCCACGCATGGTCGCATATACCAGTTCTACTACACCACCGATCAGAAAAACTGGCTACCGGTAAAAGTGCAAAACGACTATTCGGTCGATGCCAGCTTCCTGCCTCAATGGGGAGTTGCCATGCGAACCGGAATCGTTGTTGATGGAAAAGCAGGCGAATCGGGCGCATTCTCTTCCGTAAAAATGAGTTACAAATTTCCTGAATAAAACCAACTAAAAATAAATAACCATGAGATTCATTCCATCAATCCGCAAGTTCGGCCTTTCGCTCATGCTTTGCGGAATTGCAACCGGTGTTTCGGCGCAGAAGCAGCCGGTTGACTATGTCAATCCGTATATCGGGAGCATCAGCCATTTGCTGGTCCCAACTTTCCCAACCGTTCATCTGCCCAACAGTTTGTTGCGGGTTTATCCCAACCGCAGCGATTATACCGGCGATTTGCTGAAAGGGTTTCCCGTGCTGGTAGCCACCCACCGCGAAGGTTCAATTTTTGGCCTGAGTCCGTTCCAGGGCGATGAAAAAAAGCTGAAACCCATCATTTCGTTCAGCTACGACCAGGAAAAGCTGACACCTTATTCGTATTCTGTTTACTTGGACGAGCAACAAACCGAAGTGCGTTTTGGCCTGTCGCACCAGTCGGCGTTGTATGAATTTGATTTCAAGCCAGAGAATCCATCGTATCTGGTGGTGACTTCCGGAAACGGGGCGCTGAAATGGGACGGGAAAGCTGTTGCCGGATTTCAACAGATTGCAAACAATACCCGCGTTTTCATTTACCTGAAACCGGATCAGGCTCCCGAAAGCAGTTCCGTACTTCAGGACAATAAACTGACGGGCGGGGCTGAGGCTTCAGGGAAAAATGCCAGTGTTGTGCTGAAATTCGGGAAAGGCACTAAAACTGTCCGCGTGCGCTACGGAATTTCGTTTATCGACGAAGCCCAGGCACAAAAAAACCTGGAACGCGAAGTAGCAGGTGCCGATTTAAAAACGCTTCAGGAAAAAGGGCGCCAAATCTGGAACGAATCGCTGGGTAAAATTGCAGTGAGCGGAAACTCCGATAATGAAAAGTCGATTTTCTACACCTCGCTTTACCGCACTTTCGAACGTCCGGTGTGTATTTCGGAAGACGGCCGCTATTACAGCGCCTTCGACCGCAAGGTGCACAGCGACAACGGAACACCTTTTTTCACCGACGACTGGATCTGGGATTCGTATCGCGCACACCACCCGCTACGCATTTTGCTCGATCCTGAAAAAGAAGAAAATATTCTGAATTCGTTTGTTCGAATGACCGAACAGATGGAACGTCCGTGGTGGCCTACTTTCCCCGATGTGGCAGGCGATGGCCGCAAAATGAATTCCAATCACGGGGTGGCTTCGGTCATTGATGCCCACCGCAAAGGCTTAAAAGGTTTCGATCTGGAGAAAGCTTACCTGGCCTGCAAAGGCGCCATTACCGAAAAAACCCTGTCGCCGTGGTCGGGCAAACCAGCCGGTAAACTCGATCAGTTTTATAAAGAACACGGGTACATTCCGGCGCTGAAAGAGGGCGAAAAAGAAACCAATCCGGAAGTACACGGCTTTGAAAAGCGCCAACCGGTGGCGGTCACCCTCGGAACGGCCTACGACGAATGGTGTTTGTCGCAACTTGCCAAAGATCTCGGGAAAACGGATGATTACCGGCATTTCCTGAAACAGTCCTACAATTACCGCAACCTGTTCCATCCCGAAACCGGTTTCTTTCACCCGAAAGACAGCGACGGAAAATTTATTCAGCCGTTTGATTATGTTTTTTCCGGAGGAATCGGCGCACGCGATTATTACGACGAAAACAACGCCTGGACGTATCGCTGGGACGTGCAGCACAATGTGAAAGACCTGATCAGCTTAACCGGCGGCTCCGAAAAATTTGTGTCGGCACTGGATGAGATGTTTGCCGCCCCGCTGGGAAAAAGCAAATACGGCTTTTATGCCCAGCTACCCGACCAAACCGGAAATGTGGGCCAGTTTACTATGGCCAACGAACCTTCGCTGCACATTCCGTACTTGTACAATTATGCCGGCCAGCCCTGGAAAACGCAAAAACGCATCCGCGCCCTGCTCAACCAGTGGTTCCGCAACGATTTAATGGGAATTCCCGGCGATGAAGACGGCGGCGGGCTGACATCGTTTGTGGTGTTCTCGTACATGGGTTTTTACCCGGTAACTCCCGGAATGCCTGTTTACAACATTGGCAGCCCGATGTTCGACAAGGTAAAAATGGATTTGGGCAATGGTAAATTCTTTGAGGTGGAAGCTGTTAACAATTCAGCCGAAAACAAATACATCCAATCGGCCACACTGAACGGAAAAACCTGGAGCAAACCCTGGTTCCCTCACACTGAGCTGATTTCGGGAGGGAAACTGGTCCTGCAAATGGGGCCAAAAGCGAACCGTAACTGGGGCGCTTCGGTGAACGATGCACCACCTTCAGCCGAAAAAATGGAATAACCGTTTAAAACATCAACCAAACCTAAATACCATGATCAGATTTTCAGCATTTCTAATTTGTATTGTTTTATGGGTTGGCCAAGTCAGGGCTCAATCCAAAGTAGTTCCTGTTGCCAACGACCACTTGTCGGCTGCAAAAGCAGTAAAAATCAACGGTTTTGTCGGCCAGAAACTCGATGCATCATACGCCAATCGTATTCTTAAACAAGATGTTAACCGATTGGTTGCCCCGTTTAATAACCGCACCGAAACCAGTTGCTGGCAAAGCGAATTCTGGGGAAAATGGTTTACCTCAGCCGTTTTGGCTTACCGTTACCGTCCCGAAACGGAGTTGAAGAAAATGCTCGACCAGGCCGTTGACGGACTGATTGCCTCCCAAACTCCCGATGGCTATATCGGGAATTATGCCGACGACAAACATTTGATAAGCTGGGACATCTGGGGCCGCAAATATTGTATGCTCGGATTGCTGGCTTATTACGACCTCACCCGAGAACAAAAGGCACTGAAAGCTGCTACCCTGGTTGCCGACCACCTGATGAAAGAGCTCAAAGACCGTAACCTGCTGATTGTAAAAATGGGCAATCACCGCGGCATGGCGGCATCGTCGGTTCTGGAACCCGTTTGCCAGCTTTATTCGCGGACGGGCGACAAAAAATACCTGGCATTTGCCGAGGAAATCATTCGCCAGTGGGAAACTCCTGATGGGCCGCAGCTCATTTCGAAGGCTTCGGTTCCTGTTGCAGAGCGTTTCCCCAAACCCAAAGTCAATTGGTATGGCGCTGAACAAGGACAAAAAGCATACGAAATGATGTCGTGTTACGAAGGATTGCTGGAGTTGTACCGACTAACCGGTAAACCCGAATACAAGAATGCCGTTGAAAAAACCTGGGAAAGTATCCACGAAACTGAAATCAACATTGCCGGATCAGGCTCGTCGGTCGAATGCTGGTTTCATGGAAACGATCATCAAACACATCCGGTTTTCCATTATCAGGAAACTTGCGTAACAGCTACCTGGATCAAGTTAAGCCAGCAGTTGCTCCGAATGACCGGCGAGGCCAAATATGCCGATGCCATTGAAGAAACCTATTACAACGCACTGCTGGGTTCGATGAAACCCGATGGCTCCGACTGGGCCAAATACACCCCGCTTTCCGGACAACGGCTGGAGGGAACCGAACAATGTGGCATGGGATTGAATTGCTGCGTTGCAAGCGGTCCGCGAGGGCTGTTTACCTTTCCGCTCACCGCAGTAATGTCGGCTGAAAAGGGAATTCAGGTCAACTTTTTTGCTGATGGCGCTTACACGTTGCAGACCCCCGGAAAACAAAAAATAGAACTTGTCCAGAAAACCGATTATCCGGTTTCCGGGAAAATAAGCTTAAAAGTGGAAGTGGAAAAATCAGAAGACATGACTGTTTCGGTAAGAATTCCGGGATGGAGCGCCCACTCAACCCTGACCGTAAATGGTGAACCTGTTCGTGATTTTAAGCCGGGCAGTTATGCAACCATTAAACGTACCTGGAAATCAGGCGATGTAGTTGACCTTACCCTGGATATGCGCGGGAGGGTCGTTAGCCAGGGTGAAACTCCTGAGCATATGGCTATCCGGAGAGGGCCTGTTTTGCTGTCGCGTGATGCACGTTTTGCCGAACCAGCTCTCGAATCGGTTATCAAACCGTTGGCCGATCAGAACGGCTTTATAGAACTGGAACCCGTGGTGCCAAAGAATCCGGAGATCTGGATGTCATTTAAAGCTTCTTTTATGCCTGAATCGTATGCCGAAGGAGGAGGTAAACCCATTTCGGTGGTTCTGTGCGATTATGCTTCGGCCGGATATTCTAAAGAAGGTCACCCGAATTTTAAAGTGTGGCTTCCGCAGTTGTACGATACCCGCGAGCACAAAGATTAAAACCGGACTTCCGGAACTAAAAGAAGAGACTGTCTCAAAAGTCCTTGGTTCAGCGAGTATATTGACTTTTGAGACAGCCTCTTTTATGTCATACTTCCAAATCTCTTATTCGTGGAAAATCAGCAGGGGAGTTCGGGTATGCAGCACCAATTGACGGGCAACTCCCGGATTAAAAAGCCGGGTGATCATGTTCCGGCGGTGCGTTGTCAGGGCCAGCACATCAATCTGGTTTTCCTGAATAAACTGATCGATAGCTTCCGAAAGGTTTTCCTGGTGAATCAACTGGCAATCGAAACCGGCATCCGGATATTTTTCGCAAAGAGCCTCACGCATTCCTTCGAGCATCGCTTCATCCAAACCGCCGTTGTTTCCCTGGTTCACATGCAAACAAACCACTTTGGTTTCGAACGGTTTCATCAGTTTCAGTAATTTATCGATGGCCACAAAATCGTGTGCCTCAAAATTGGTGGCGTAAACTACTTTTTTGAAACTCTTTAGCCAATCGTCGGAGGCTTTTTCGGGAATAGCCAGCACCGGGACTTTAGTATTAAAGATCACACTGGCGGTGGTCGATCCCAGAAAATCGCCAGCCTGTGCATCGCCTCCCCGAACGCCCATTACAATCAGTTTTGGCGGATGGATCTGGGTATAAGAAATAATATCGTCTTCGGCCTCACCAACTTTAACGATGTACTCCGGACGGGCTTTTTTCCACCGGTGATAATCAATTCGCGAAGTAAGCTTGCTGAGGAATTCCTCAAATTTTTTGGTGGTCGCTTTTTCGGTCATTTCATAATTCAGGAAAAGTGCCGAATCATATACAATTACGTCCGAATAAGGGATAGTCAGAAACTCGGGTTGCGGGCTCGAATGGTACAGCACCATCTTCGATTCCAGCTTTTCAGCGATGTCAAACCCAACCAGAGCCGCTTTCAGCGAGTAAGTCGAAAAATCGATGGGCACCAGCACGTAGTTTTCGCGTTTTGTTTGATCGTTAAACACTTTGCCCAGCATTTTTTCCAGGACAGGAAAAGCCTGACGGGCATCTTGTTCACGAACACGGATCTGAACCCCGGTATCCATAGCATCCTGAAGAAAACCAACATTTTCGAGCAAACAGTCAATACCTTCCGATTCCAGCAACGATCTCAGTATTTCGGCCTTGGAATATGGTAAAGAAGCAAGGGTAATCAGTTTATCTTCCATGACAATCTGTTTTAAAGTTAGCCTTCAATGCTTATTTCGAAAAAGTTATCGTTAGGGTTACCAAAACAACCTACTTTTTATCTGATATTTTTATGTTTTTTGGCTATCCATTTTTCTAAATCTATAGGTACATCAATTTTAAGCGTGTTATTTTATCAATTAAATGAAAATTCATGTCTGAAGTCTCCATTTCGTTCCAATTCATCTTTTCTTATGCCAATACCGTTAAATAATTTCAGCAGTACAATCGTTTCATCCTGATTCATTTTTAGTAACTTCCTCGCCCAATTTTCTAACTAAACCCGCCAATGATCCGGAATGTTTTTCTTCTTTTGCCCTTACTCTTTTTCATCATTCCCCTGAAATTAATTTCCGCAGAAAACCTTATTATTTCTGAATTTATGGCGGTCAACGGTCATAGTCTTCAGGATGAAGACAAAGAATTTTCTGACTGGATCGAGCTACAAAATACCGGAGAAACTTCCATCAACCTGAAAGGATATTTCCTGACCGACAATTCGCAAAACCTCACCAAATGGAAATTTCCGGATGTAAAACTGGATGCCGGTAAATTCCTGATTGTATTTGCATCGGAGAAGAACCGGATGGATCCGGCCAAAAACCTGCATACCAGTTTTAAACTGTCTGGTTCCGGTGAGTTTCTGGCGTTGGTTTCGGCAGACGGAAAAACCATCATCAGTTCATTTGCCCCTCAATTTCCGGCCCAGCAGGAAGATGTTTCGTACGGATTATACAACGGACTGTCCGTTTATTTCGATCAGCCCACTCCGGGAACTGCCAATATAAAAAGCAACAAAGTTCAGATACCCGTTTTTAGCCAGTCGCGCGGGTACTATTCGGCACCTTTCGAAGTTACGATTCAAACGCCAGACGCTGATGCAAAGATTTACTACACTACCAACGGAATCCGACCCACTCCGCAAAAAGGTACTTTGTACAAAGAACCCATCCGGATACAAACCACTACCCCATTGAGCGCCGTGGTAATTAAAAACGGCTCGGAAAGCAGCGCCGTGGTAACCAATACCTATTTTTTTACCGACAGCATCCTGAAACAGAATAACCAACCCAAAGGTTATCCTTCCGAGTGGGGCGCCTTTGAAACCATTTCCGGAATTGCCCCAGCCGATTACGAAATGGATCCGGAGATCTGTAATAATCCAACTTATCAACCGCAACTGGCTGTCGCCTTTCAGGATTTACCAAGCCTTTCGGTGGTAACCGACCCCGACCATATTTTTTCGCACAGTACCGATCCCGAAACCGGAGGAATCTACATTTACACCTGCTCCACCGGAAAAGGAGTAGGACTGGACTGGGAACGACCAGCATCAGCGGAATATTACGATCCTAAAACTCAGGATTGGTTTCAGGTGAACTGCGCACTCCAGCTGCATGGCGGGGCAAGCCGGGTTCCGGAGAAAACACCCAAACACTCGTTTCGCCTCGAATTTAAAAGCAAGTACGGACCTTCGAAACTGGACTTCCCGCTTTTCAACGAGCCTGAAGCCACGACCCAGTTTAACTCGCTGATTCTTCGGGCCAGCTTCGGATACACCTGGCTGCATTGGACCGCCACCGAACGCAAAGCGCCCAAGTACGTTCAGGATAGCTGGGGAAAAGATACGCAACTGGCCATGGGGCACCATTCGGCACACAACAAGTTTGTCCATTTATTCCTGAATGGCATATACTGGGGCATGTACAACCTATCCGAACGCCTCGACGAAGATTTTATGGGAACTTACCTGAAAGGAAAAGCCGACGATTTTGATGTGATTAAAGATTATGCCGAGGTTTCCAACGGCTCCATAACCGTATGGAACAACATGATGGCTATGGCCAACAGCGGATTAACCACGCAGGCCGCTTACCAGAAAATCCAGGGAAATAATCCGGACGGAACCCCGAACAATGCCTACGAACCGTATCTGGATGTTGAAAACCTGACCGATTACATGCTGATGAATTTCTATGCCGGAAACAACGACTGGGACCACCACAACTGGGTTGCTGCACGAAACAAAGTGGAGCCCGATAAGGGATTTAAATTTTTCAGTTGGGATGCCGAACATCTTTTTACGACGAGTGCCATTGATGTTACCAAGGAAAATAATGTTAATTGTCCCAGCCGTTTGTTTACCAAACTGAAAGACAATGCTGATTTTAGAATGCTGGTAACCGATCGGGTTCAGCAATTGTTTTTTGATGACGGTTTGCTTACCCCGCAATCGGCCTCCGAACGCTACCTGAAACGCGCCAAAGAAATTGAAAAAGCCATTTTATGCGAATCGGCCCGCTGGGGAGATTATCGTCGCGATGTTCACCCACGCGATAACGACAACGATTTATACACTCCGGAGAAATACTGGATAAAGACCCGCGACTGGCTCACATCAACCTATTTTCCTGCACGAAACGATCTGGTTGTCAACCAACTGCGTTTGTCTGGGCTGTATCCGTGGATTAATGCGCCCGAATTTACACATGAAGGCGGTGCGTTAACCGATGAACTTGATCTGGAAATGTACACTCCTGCCGGAACGATCTTTTATACGGTTGATGGAACCGATCCGCGAGCTTCGGGTGGAGAAGTTGCTAAAAATGGAGCCTTTTCTTATCAGTCGCCTTTAAAAATAAACGGAAACGGAACGGTAAAAGCCCGGGTGAAAGATGGCACACGCTGGTCGGCCCTGACTGAAGCCTCGTTCAGTTTTCCAGATTCAACGCTCGTGCTCACTGCGGGTTTTGGAACCAAAGAAGGAAACGGCAATTTTCCTAATCCTTTTACCGGGGAAACCAACATCTATTTTAATCTCGACAAATTATCACAGGTCAAAATCTCAGTCTTCACCGCTCTGGGGAAACAAATCGAAACTATTTTTGAAGGTAAACTTAGCGCCGGAACCCACTACCAAAGCTGGACACCGCGAAATCTGGAAAGGGGAATCTACCTGTATCAAATTCAAACCGAAGGGAAAATGGTATCAGGGAAGATGGTGCTTTTGAAGTAAAAAATCAATTGATTTCTTTTGTCAAACGCTCAGGATTTTGCCTGTTATCAAAAAAAAGATATGATATAAATATTTCCCTTGTCGAATTTATAGAATAAAGACGTCTGCTTAGTCACAACGCAACGATTAAGGCCTTTGAACAGTTTTGAACCCTCGAAACTATCTGGATTTTTCTTAATAATCCTTATCGCTCTGTTAAGTTTTTCGATAAATTGATTTCTTACTTTCTCAGACCATTCTTCTTCCAGATAAGTGAGTAATCTATCTAATTTAACAGAGGCCCTTTTCGAGATTATTACCTTACGTGGCATTACACATATTTTTTGATGAACTCGTCATAATCCACAACTTCACCATCTTCGATTTCTTTTATTCCTAGAAGAATATCGTCCTTTTGATCTTGCGGTAATGTTTCCCAAAAATCAACGTGATGTTCCTTCTTGAAAATCTTTTTTATAGAATCAATAATTCCGGGATTTTCCGTTTCTATGATCATTTTTATGATCTCCATCTTTTCTGCATGAATATCCATCGCTTTATCTTTTTTCAAATTTACAAATTCAAACAATTCAAACAGAGAATCAAACAAAAAAAAAGCCTGCTCTTCCGAACAGGCTCTCCTAACCAACCTAAAACTATAAACCCCCAAAATCTATTTTCGGACAAAAACCTGATACCCCCATTTGTCAAGTTTAATTGTCGAACCTTTTTCCAATGTCGTGGTTTCGCCTGAAAAATATTCCTGATAATCACCAGCCTGTGGCAATTGGATGGTTGCTTCAACCGGTTGAGCCGATAAATTGAAAACCGCCAGAACCTGATTTTTGTCTTTTTCACGGGTAAACGCAAGTACCTGTCGCGGAGCCGATGTTTCCACAAAAACCATTGGCGCTCCGGCTGTACCATTCCAAAGAGCTTCATTGCTTTTCTTCAGGCTGATCAGCGACTGGTAATATTTCTGCATTTCAAGGTTGCTCCAGTTGATCGTATCTTTTTCGAAGAACAGCAACCGTTTATTTAATCCGGCTTCCTGTCCGCTGTAAAGCAACGGAATACCTTCGATGGTAAATGTCAGCGCGGCAAAAGTTTTCACAGCCTCACCCATCCGTTCGTACTCGGTGCCCTGCCAGCTATTTTCGTCGTGGTTGGTAATAAACTGCATGGGGAAAGCTCCCGGAGCATATTTATTGACCGAATCGGTGTAGTATTTCTGGATATCAGCCGCCGTTTTTTTGCCCTGCGCCACTTCGTTCAAAATGTGGTGCAGTTTCCAGGCGTAATTCGACTCGAATGCTTTTTCCAGAAGTGCCGGGTGATCTTCGTCTTCGGCCAGCATGTAAACCTGCTTAATAGAATCGAGCGAAGCTGTTGCTGCTTCCCAGAAATCCTGCGGAACACCCCAGGCCACATCGCAACGGAATCCGTCGATGTTGGTTTCTTTTACCCAATAATCCATGGCGTCAATCATGGTGCGGCGCATGGGTTGCGAGTCGAAATTCAGGTCAGCAATATCACTCCAATCGGGATTCGGAGGAACAATGTTGCCCAGCGAATCTTTGGTGTACCATTCCGGATGATCCGTTATCCATTGATTGTCCCAGCCGGTATGGTTAGCCACCCAGTCGATAATCACTTTGAAACCCATTTCGTGAGCCTTGTTTACCAAGCTCTTAAAATCCTCCAGCGTTCCAAATTCAGGATTAATTCCCTTGTAATCTTTTACCGCGTAATACGAACCCAAACTTCCTTTGCGGTTTTTCTCCGAAATCGGGTGAATCGGCATGATCCACAAAATATCCACACCCAGTTCTTTCAGGCGCGGAAGGTGCAACTCGAAAGCCTTAAACGTTCCTTCAGGCGTATATTGACGGATATTGACTTCATAGAGTACTGAATTTTTGGTCCACTCCGGAATACCCGTTGTTACCGGATTGGTTTTTACCGCTGGCTGGCAGGCAAACAAGGCCAAAGCCAATAACGGAATGATAAACAGGTTCTTAAATTTGTTCATAACAGGATGTTTTAAAAGTTGTCGTTGTTGTAATTGTTATCAAATGTTGCGCATTTTGTTTTTTACTGGCAACTGCGACTGACCACTGACCACTTTTCCCTATTTCAACTCAATAATAATGGCCGACAAGGCTGGTACTTGCAGGTTTTTCAAATCGGCAATCGTTTTTCCTGAGATGATTTCCTTTCCTGAAGTACACGCTTCCATTACTTCGCTGAAACGACTGGTATCCAAACTCTTCTCCAAAGTATTTTTATTCAGTACAACCATCACTTTTCCGGATGAATTGTAGCGAAAATACACGTAAATGCCATTTTCAGGAGCAAAATGTTTCAGTTCGCCCGAATGAACAACGCTGTTTGTTTTACGCCAGTTCAGCACTTTCCGGAAATAATCCTGTGCATCTTTCTGTTTGGCCGAAAGTCCGGTTCCGGTAAACGCGTTAACCTGATCGCCGTTCCATCCACCCGGAAAATCGGAGCGGATTACGCCATGCTCCTCGGTTCCCGGATTCGACATCAGGATTTCGGTTCCGTAAAAGATCTGGGGAATTCCGCGGGTTGTGGCATAATAAGCGATGCCCATTTTCAGCAAATCAACATTCTCGCCCAATTGCGTGTAAAACCGCGACATATCGTGGTTATCAGGAAAAATCACCAGAGCATCAGGGTTTGGGTATAAAAAGTCGTTCGACAGCGCTTCGTACAAGGCTACCAAACCGCCACCCCAGCTCTCCGGTTCTTTCAGGCTTTTTACAACCGCGTTGTTCAGCGGGAAATCCATCAGGCCGGGAAGTTCGGAGACATAGCCATCAGCATTTACTTTGCCTTTCTGCCAGTATGAAACAATGGCCGGATTCATGGCCCACTCCTCGCCTACCATGTAAAAATCTGGATATTCTTGCAGCATCCGGCGGGTCCATTCTGCCATCGCAAACTTATCTGGATACGGATAAGTGTCCATACGAATGCCGTCCAGCCCCACATATTCAGTCCACCAGATGCTGTTCTGAATCAGGTAATTCAGCAAAAACGGATTGCGCTGGTTCATGTCGGGCATCGAAGGTACAAACCAACCGTCGGCCATCATTTTTTTGTCAGCTTCCGATGCGTGCGGATCCTGATTAACCGTACGACGATGGCTGGTAATTTTGTATTCAGGATAATAATTGAGCCAGTCGGCTGATGGCATGTCGTTCATCCACCAATGTTCGGAGCCAATATGGTTGAAAATCATATCCATCATCAGTTTCATACCTTTCTGATGAATCGCTTTTCCCAATTCGCGGTATTCTTCATTGGTTCCGTAACGTGGATCGACCTTGTAAAAATCGGTGGTTGAATATCCGTGGTAAGAAACCTGGGTCATGTTATTTTCTAAAACCGGGTTGAGCCACACTGAAGTAAAACCCATTCCGGCCAAATAATCCAGGCTATTTTTGATACCCTGAATGTCGCCGCCGTGACGGCCATTCATGTGCGACCGGTTGGGTAATTCTTTCATTCCGGCAACCACATCGTTAGCCGGATTTCCGTTCGCAAAACGGTCGGGGGTAATCAGGTAAATCACATCCGAACCATCGAACCCTTTGCGGCTGGCCGAATGAGGTTCACGGTTTTTCAACTCGTAAGTATATGAAACCACTTCCTTTTTGCTTTTCCTGAACTGAATCGGGAAAGTTCCGGCTTTGGCTTCCGGAGAAATCACGAGATCGATAAATACATAATTCGGATTTTCCTGACGGCTAATGGTTTGGATTTTCACACCCGGATAATTCAGGCTGATTTCAGTACTGGCAATTTCCTGCCCGTGAACCATCAACTGAACGGTCGGGTTTTTCATGCCAACCCACCAAAAGGTCGGTTCAACGCGATCGACATTCAGCGCAAAGGTGGAGATGCTGAAGGCGACGCCGATAATGAATATAGATAATTTCTTCATTTGTGATATTCTATTTCAGGTTTATATTTGTTATTGAACCACATAGACACATAGGCCACAATAGATTTATATTCTACTGTGTTCTATGTGCCTATTGTGGTTATCCGTTTATCGTTATTTCCTTTTTTGCATGCAAATGAACCTGTTTTCCATGCACCACCAAGTCGATGTTGGCCTTCGAATGATTAAAGACGCGGAACTGTGTTTTATCCATTTTAAATTCCAGGTGAGCTTCGCGGAAATTCAGCCGGAACGAATACGAATTCCAGCCTTCAGGAATAAACGGCTCAAAATGCAGTTGGCCGTTTCGTACACGCATTCCGCCAAAACCCTGAACAAAAGCCATCCAGGTGCCGCCCATGCTGGTGATGTGCAAACCGTCGCAGGTGTCGTTGTTGTAATCATCCAGATCGAGACGGGCCGTGCGCAAATACATTTCGTACGCTTTATCCTGACGGCCAATCGATGCAGCCAGAATCGCATGGATACAGCTGGATAACGATGATTCGTGCACGGTGAGCGGCTCGTAAAAATCGAAATGCCGTTCAATGCTTTCGCGGTCGAACTGCTCTTCGAACCAGTAAATACTTTGCAAGGTGTCGGCCTGTTTGATGTATGGCGAACGTAAAATGCGGTCCCACGACCATTTCTGATTGATCGGCCGGTCTTCGGGTTTCAGTTCACTTGCCGGAATCAGTTCTTTATCGAGGAAACCATCCTGTTGAAGATAAATTTTGCGTGTAAAATCGTACGGGAAATACATGTCTTTAATAATCTTTTTCCAGCGCGATTTTTCCTGAACTTCTTTCAGTTTAAGCTTTTTCACCAGATCCTCGAACAGTAGCGGATGCTCTTTTTTCAGGTAATCAATGGCTTCCAGCGTATATTTTAGTGTCCACACGGCCATGTAGCTGGTGTGGAAATTGTTGTTCACGTTGTTTTCGTATTCGTTTGGGCCGGTAACCCCCAGCAGCACAAACTTCTTTTTCTCTTCAGACCAGTTAATGCGCTGACTCCAAAACCGCGACAAGGCCAGTAACACCTCAAAACCATATGGCGCCAGGTATTCCTGATCGCCGGTATAATTGATGTAATTATAAATGGCATAGGCAATAGCGCCATTCCGGTGGATTTCTTCGAAGGTGATTTCCCATTCGTTGTGGCATTCTTCGCCATTGATGGTTACCATCGGGTACAAGGCTGCACCATCAGTAAATCCAAGCTTTTCGGCATTCTCAATGGCTTTCTGCAAATGTTTATAGCGGTACAACAGCAGGTTTTTGGAAACCATTTGCGGTGCAGTTCCGAGTGTAAACGGCAAACAATAGGCTTCGGTATCCCAGTATGTTACACCGCCGTATTTTTCACCGGTGAAGCCTTTTGGTCCGATGTTCAGGCGTTCATCGTCGCCCAAATAGGTTTGATTCAGTTGGAAGATGTTGAACCGGATGCCCTGTTGTGCAGCCACGTCGCCCTCAATCCGGATATCGCTGGTCTCCCAACGATTGGCCCAGGCTTTTTCCTGATCGGCAAAAAGTTTGTCGAATCCTTTGGTAGCAGCTCTTTTCAACGCTTTTTCAGTAGCATCCTGAAGTTTATTGGCCGGATAATAAAGTGTTGAAAGGATGGCAGCATATTTTTCAATACCAACCTCATCCCCCTGTTTCACCGGAACACTAAAACCGGAACCGATATATTTTTCTTTCTCAACAGGCGTTGTTTCAGGAGTAATCAGCTCCTGATTCAGCTTTACCCTGAATTGCATTCCGGTACAAACCTGAAAAGCTGTTTTTTTGGTTTCCATACAGACGAATCCCGAGCAACAATCTACTTTTTGAGTAATGCTCATCCAGAAATTTTCGTCGTAATTGGAATCCTCGTTCACCACATCGCCATCGATGTAAGGCAGAAAGGAAATTTTGCCGGAAAAGTTAAGTGCTTTTACCGAATACCTGATGGCCCCAATTTCCTGATCGGCAATACTCAGAAATCGCCTGGAATAAACCTCAACCTGTTTTCCGGAGGGCAACTGAGCCACAAACCGACGGGTAAGTAAACCCGACTTCATATCCAGATTGCGGTAAAACGACAGGATTTCGGCGGTATTTAAATCCAATTCTTCGCCATCAACCGAAACATCAATTCCGATCCAATTGGTCGCATTCAGGATTTTGGCAAAATATTCCGGATAACCATTCTTCCACCAGCCTACGCGGGTTTTGTCGGGATAATAAACCCCGGCTACATAGCTTCCACGAAGCGTATCTCCGCTGTATTTCTCTTCGAAATTGGCACGCTGACCACTTCGTCCGTTGCCAATACTCAACAAACTTTCGGTGACACGGTTTTCCTCTTGGTGAAATCCCTCTTCAATGATCTTCCACTCGTCGTGTATGATGTAGTTTTTCATCTGTCTATAATTTGTTTTTTAATTGCCAGATGGAACTCGCCATTACAGTCATTCTCCTGTGTGTGAGGTTGTCTCTCATGGCTCGTTTCATATATTACAATTTCAATCGAAGTTCTACAAGTTGTTATATAACCACATAGGCACATAGGGCACATCGTTTTGTGGTTTTTTTTATTGTGTTCTATGTGTCTGTGTGGTTTTCAATTGTCATTTCTCCAAATGCACTTTTAAATTTACTGACTGTAAATCCATCGAAACCGGGGATGACCAAATCGGCAAAACCTAGGGTTTCGGGGTCACCAATTCCGATGCTGAACATGTTTGCATGTTGCGCAGCTTCAATACCTGCAATGGCATCTTCAAATACCACGCAATACTCTGGCAAAACTTTCAGCTTTTCTGCCCCTTTCAGAAAAACTTCAGGATTCGGCTTGGCTTCCGAAATGGAGTTCCCGTCCACAACGACATCAAAAAGATGGGTTAGTTGGATGCGATCCAAAATCATCGGGGCATTTTTACTGGCCGAACCCAATCCGATTTTGATTCCGTTGTCGCGCAATTCCTGAAGAAATTGTTCCACACCGGGTAACGTTTCTTCTGGAGTCATTTTTTCGATGTAACTCACATAAAGGGTGTTCTTCTTTTCAGCCATCGCCAGTTTTTCCTGCTCCGGAAATTGTAATCCTCCGATTTCAAGCAATATTTCGAGCGACTGCATCCGGCTGACACCTTTCAGCCGTTCGTTGTCTTCAAGGGTAAATTCAAACCCCAGTTCTTCTGCCAAAGCCTTCCAGGCTATAAAATGGTATTTGGCGGTATCAACCACTACCCCGTCGAGATCAAATAAGCAAGCTTCAATTGTCGTCACGTAATAATTTGTTTTAATTCATTTTCTATGGTCATTGCCGTTCCGTCCGAAAAGAGGTCATCGTTTTGCTCCTTATTTTCTCGCGGACGGGATTCAATCTTTATCATTACCCCCGGGGCGTTACCCCGGGCTAGTATATTCTGCCCCTTCAGGGCTAAAAAGCGGCGCAGTTCAATTCTCCGGCTTTTCCCCTTTGGGGGAATGAGAAGGCGGCTGCTATCTTACTTTTGGTCAACATCATCAACAAACAATACACTTGCAGCGGCAATCAGCAAGGATACGCCTCCCAAAACGAGGGCATAAATGGCATGTCCGCCAAACAAGGTTTTGGTAAAAAAGCCAAGAATACTGGCTGCAAAAATTTGCGGAATCACAATGAAGAAATTAAAAATTCCCATGTAAATTCCCATTTTTCCGGCAGGCAATGAACCCGTCAGAATGGCGTAAGGCATGGATAAAATACTTGCCCAGGCAATTCCCACACCAACCATTGAACCCAGCAACAGGTTCGGATCTTTAATTACATAAAACGACATCAGGCCGATTCCGCCAATTACCAGCGAAATGGCATGAGCCATTTTCCGGCTGGTTGCTTTGGCCAATACCGGAAGGATAAATGCCATGACGGCGGCAAACCCATTGTAAATCGCGAATAAAAATCCGACCCAGTTGGCACCTTTGTTATACAATTCGGTAGTGGTATCGCTGGTTCCGTAAATGTGGCTGGTAACTGCCGAGGTTGAATAAATCCACATGGCAAACAGCGCAAACCACGAAAAAAACTGAACCACTGCCAACTGTTTCATGGTTCTGGGCATGTTCATCAAGTCGGTAACCACCTCAACCAATCCATTCCGGGTAAGCCCCTGACGGGTATTCCAGGCAGTGATCAGCAAAATGATTCCGAAAACGGCCAGACCAACTGAGATCACGTAAAGTTCTTTTTCCCAGCCCTGTAAAAAAATCAGGTAGCTGAATCCGGTTCCTACCAACAACCAAATAAATCCATGCTTGAAAAAACTTTTCAGCAATTCGACGGGAGAGCGATAAACCAATCGCGACAAGCCCTGACTTTGAATGTTTTCTTCCTCAAATTCTTTCAATTCGTCAGGAGAATATTCTTTGGTGCGGAAAACAGTCCACAAAACGGCCAGGAAAAAAACTGCCCCGCCCAGATAAAAAGCGTATCTGACGGAAGGCGGAATTTTTTCGCCAGCTTCGGGCACATTGGCTACCCCAATCCACTCGCTCAGAATGTACGGCAAACCCGAAGCTATTACAGCTCCCAAACCAATAAAGAAACTCTGCATGGCAAATCCGCGGGTACGCTGCTCGCCCGGAAGCATGTCGCCCACAAAGGCCCGAAACGGCTCCATCGAAATGTTGATGGAGGCATCCATGATCCAGAGCATTCCGGCAGCAATCCACAACGAAGGCGAATTGGGCATGACGAGCAAAGCCAGCGAAGCCAGGATGGCACCAAGCATAAAAAACGGACGGCGGCGACCAAAACGTCCCCAGGTTTTGTCGCTCAAATGACCGATAATTGGTTGCATCACCAATCCGGTGACTGGTGCGGCAATCCACAAAATGGGGATATCGTCAACATTGGCGCCAAGGGTTTCGAATATGCGGCTCACATTGGCATTTTGCAACGCAAAGCCAAACTGAATACCCAAAAAGCCAAAACTCATGTTCCAGATTTGCCAAAAACTTAAAGCAGGTTTTTTCTTCATGTGATTTACAATTAATCGGTTTATTTGATGGAATGTCGGAATACTTTGGCAAATAACCAAAACAACACTTTTTAAACCTGATCAGGCAACAGGCCTTATCCGGTAAAAAAGCAACATGACCATCAAACGCGTGGATTTAATTTGCGCGATTAGCCCGAAAGAATTTTCGGGAAACCGAATGAAGTAGTAAATGGAATTAACGAAAAACGGAATTAACTGTACAAATATAAAGAAGGATTTTCGGATATTCCAAATGCCCGAACAAGCGAAAAGCCTTATTTATCAGGCCAAACAACCCGAAAAAACAAAAAAAGCCTATTGCAAACGTTTGCAGAAAAGAGTGATTTTTTTTGAAAAAACGTAGTCCTTAAAATTTATGTGTGTTTTTCCTCTTCGTTTCTTTGTGATTCCGTTTCGCAAAGAACATTTAAGCCAAATATTTACCAACCTCTGGATGCCGATTTAATTAATGGAGGAAATCGATGACATCAAGAATTTTCATTTCATATATAAAAATGAATTATTCATCCTTAAAATCGATCATTTCACAAAATTTAGAAGAATTATGGGAAACCTTTTCTCTTGATTCCGGATAAACAATAAACCCCAACAAACATCACCCCATGAAACAGACAATTTTTCCCAAAGAAATCGTCCGGTTTTCCATAGAAAATCACTATTCAAACTTTTCACGACAATCGGATGTAATTTATCTTTTGTTGATCGGAATGGCTTTTGCTTTCTTAATTTCCCTTCCTTTTCTGATGCTTGACATTACGGTTCAATCCCGCGGAATTATCCGTTCGCAAACTGAACCAACTAGTATTCAGGCTCCAGTTACAGGGCAAGTACAAAAAATCCACATCCGCGAAAACATGAAGGTTACGGTTGGCGATACCTTAATATGGTTAGCTCCTGAAAAAATTGATGACCAATTACGGATGCTTGAAGATAAAATCGAATTGTATTCAGTTTATATACGCGACCTTGAAAATTTGACAAGCGGCCGGAATACCTCTATTCAAAGTGAATTGTTGCAAAGTAGTTCTCTAGAATTCAATCAGAAGTTAAAAGAATACCAGTTGAGGCTTGAAACTGCCAGTAAAGATTTTCAGCGCACCAAATCGTTGTTCGAAAAAGAAGTCATTGCTGTCGCCGACTTTGAGAAAAAAGAGTTGGAATTGAATCAACTCATCAAAGAACACGATTTTTATACTAGCCAAAAAAAGGCAAACTGGCACCAGCAACTGTTTCAATACAAAACCGAAATTCAATCGCTTACCGACAACCGTGATCAACTTCGGTTTGAAGAACGTTTTTACGTGGTGATTGCCCCTGCCAATGGTTATATTTCAAATTTTACCGGTGTACAAATGGGTAGTTTTATCTTTCCAAACCAAACTATTGCAACCATAACTCCGTCCGATAGCCTGATTGTAGAATGTTTTGTGAGCCCAAAAGATATTGGTTATCTGCAAAAAAGCAAATCCGCAACATTTCAGGTCGATGCTTACAACTATAATCAATGGGGATTGGCTTCAGGCGAGATTATTGACATTTCGAACCAACCTTATCAGGAAAAGGAATCGGTGTATTTTAAGGTAAAATGTAAGTTAAATCAGGATTGCCTTTCCCTGAAATCAGGTTATCAGGGCAAATTGAAAAATGGGTTAACGCTGACTTCTAGGTTTATGATAAATCGAAGGAGTTTATACGAATTACTGTTCGACAAGGCTGATGACTGGTTAAATCCTAAAATTATTAAACATTGACTATTTATCCATCTACTGATGTAAGTTCAAACCACACAATCGAAAATACTACTATGTCTATAAAAATAAAACAACATGATATTACCGATTGCGGTGCAGCCTGTCTGGCATCGGTTTCAGCACATTACAACCTAAAAATTCCTATTGCCCGCATCAGGCAATGGGCCGGAACCGATAAAAAGGGAACCAATGCCTGGGGACTCATCAAAGCAGCCGAAAAATTGGGTTTTTCGGCCAAAGGAGTAAAAGGCGAACTGGAGGCCATGAGCGAAGTTCCACTTCCGGCCATTGCCCATGTGATTCTGAAAAAAGTTTTGCAACACTATGTGGTTGTTTACAAGTTCACCAAAGATTATGTCGAGATCATGGATCCGGGCGATGGGCAACTGCATAAGAAAACACATGCTGAATTTGCCGAAGAATGGACCGGTATACTTATCATGCTATCGCCCAATCAGGAATTTACAGCCCGTAACGAAAAAGTGCCGGTTATAGCCCGGTTTCGTTACCTGCTTTATCCGCACCGCAAAATACTTATTCAGGCATTGGTTGGAGCTATTGTTTACACCGTTTTGGGCTTGTCAACATCCATTTACATCCAGAAAATCACCGACTTTGTATTGCCCGATGGAAACCGGAACCTCCTAAACCTGCTCAGCATTGGTATGGTGATTATTTTGGCGCTTCAAATCATAATTGGTTCGCTCCAAACCGTCTTTATACTGAAAACCGGACAGTTGATCGATGCCCGCCTGATTTTGGGTTATTACAAACATCTGCTTAAACTTCCACAACGCTTTTTCGATACCATGCGCACAGGCGAAATCATTTCGCGAATCAACGATGCGGTAAAAATCAGGGCGTTTATCAACGATACCATGATTAGTATTCTGGTCAACCTTTTTATACTCGTGTTTTCGTTTGCACTGATGTTTATTTACAGCATGAAACTGGCTTTAATTATGGCAATAGTAATACCGCTGTATGCCCTACTCTATTGGATTACCAACCAACTCAATAAAAAGAGGGAACGCAAGATTATGGAAAACGCAGCAGAGCTGGAAACACAACTGGTTGAGTCGCTCAACGCCATAAAAACCATCAAACAATTAAACCTTGAAGAGTTTAACAACCTGAAAACCGAAACCCGTTTTATGCGTTTGCTCGACAGCACCTATAAATCGGGGTTGAACGGTATTTTTACAGGAAATGCGTCACAACTTATTACACGTACTTTTACAATCGTGCTATTGTGGTCGGGTAGTTATCTGGTTATTGAACAATCCATTACTCCCGGCGAACTGATGTCTTTTTATGCCCTTATCGGGTATTTCACCGGACCAGTAAGTTCATTGATTGGCATGAACAAAACCATACAAAATGCCACAATTGCTGCCGACCGCCTCTTCGAAATTATGGATTTGGAACGCGACGACGAAATAGTGCATACGGTTGAACTCAATACCAGTTTACTTGGAGATATTATCTTCCGCAATGTTTCGTTCAGCTATGGCACACGCACTGATGTTTTCGAAGATTTCAACATGGTGCTCAAACAAGGCCAGTTAACTGCCATTATTGGCGAAAGCGGATCGGGCAAAAGCACCATCGCTGCGCTCATTCAGGGCATTTATCCGTTAAACAAAGGACAAATTTTAATAGGAGATGTCAACATTCGGTATGTAAGTCCCGAAAGCCTTCGCCTTTTAGTGGGCATTGTTCCGCAAAACCTCGAATTGTTTGCCGGAAGTGTGATCGAAAACATTGCAGTTGGCGAAATGGCGCCCAACATGGAACTGCTCTTTGCTGTATGCAAACAATTGGATTTGATTGAGTTTATTGAAAAACTACCCAACGGTTTTGCCACCTATATTGGCGAACATGGAGCCACCTTATCGGGTGGACAACGCCAACGACTGGCCATTGCCCGCGCCTTGTACCGACAGCCCGAAATCCTGATTATGGACGAAGCTACCTCGAACCTCGATTCGGAATCGGAACAGGCAGTTCAAACAACCATAAAGCAATTGGCAGCATCTGGCAAAACAGTGATCCTGATTGCTCACCGCCTAAGTGCTGTAATTGATGCCCACGAGATTATTGTGCTCAAAGAAGGCCAAATTACCGAGCAAGGAACTCACGAGCAATTGTACCCACAAAAAGGCTATTACTATCGCATGTGGCAAAGGCAAATGCCTAGTTTTACTTTCGAGACTTGACAGGTTTTGGAAACCTGTCAAGTCTAAAGAGGTCTGATAAAAAATATCTTAATACATATAAAACATGAAAGCGATCGAACAATTGGAAAGGTTTCAGCAAATCATTAAGATGATAAAGCATGAGAAAACCGGAACACCGGAAGAATTTGCAAACTACTTGCATATAGGCAAAAGGCGGCTGTACGAACATTTAGACAATTTCAGGGAAATGGGTGTACAGATTGATTATTCGAAACAACGCAACACTTACTATTTCTCTAATGGGCATGAAATTGAACTCAGTTATTCGCTTAAAATAATCTCCAAAGAAAAAACAAAAGAAATTTTTGGTGGCTTTTCTATCTTTAATTTGCAGAGTGCTTTTTTTATGCACTCTGCCTGAATACCTTAGTCCTAAGTTTAGTGCACAAAAACTTAGGCCGATTCCGAAAAGCCTAAATAACAGAGTAGGAAGACTTTTAATACTTTTAAGATTATGAAAGAATTAAAAAAAAATGAGTTAATAGAGGTTGATGGTGGCCTTGCTCCAGTTGTGGCTGGAATTATTATTGCTGCTGTAGCTGGAATAATAAAGGATTGGGACGATTTTAAAGAAGGTTTTTTTGGTGCTTTTTAATTACAATTTAAACATTTAAAATTATGAAAGATATTAATAAAGATGATTATCAAAAAATTAACGGTGGCTCGTTTGGTTTTGATATTGGTTGGTTTTTGGGTAATAGCATTAATGGTAATTTCTTAACCTCAGGAGGATGTGCTGATGCTGTTACTCAATATGTTGTTTTTTACGCTACACATTAATAAACTCTAATCCAACTGGCATGAAGTAAAAATTATCTAACTTCATGCCAGTTATTGAAATATATCAAAGGTTTATTTAATTTCAACTTATCGTATGAAAGTACTTATTAAAAACAAACAAAAGGAGATTGTGAGAATTATTATTATTCTCATCACTTTTCTTATTTTTTACAAATATATTTTTGGATATTGGGAAGAAATCAAACAATTTTTGTTTGGATTTTAGAAAAGCGATTACAGCTTTAACTTGAATAAGTATTGAATATTATCTCGTAAGAAATACTTAGCTACCGATTTGTATCCCAATTATATTGCAATAGAACCTGCTTACCTGATGCACCAAAGCCAAAAGTCGCTGATGCCGGTTTGCCATCCAAAGGCTGGCACGTAATCAGCATTTTTTTGTTCTGCGATTTGTAATCCGGCTGTAGTGATCATTATTATGTATTTTTATCTAAAAAACGAAAATGGAGACTAAAGAAAAAATTAAAATCAAGAAGGACAAAATTAACCTGTTAGTTATTTTATTGACAGTATTTTTATCATATTTATTTTTTTCAAATTGGGATTTATTTAAGAATTTCGTTAGTAATCTATTCTAAAAAATCATTCAAACTTGTATGAAGCTGACTGCTGATGGCGCCTAAGATATCAAAGTTACATTTATACCTGCTTTACCAAATATGCACTAGAGCAAGTAGTCTCCAATGCCGGTTTGCCGTCCAAAGGCTGGCAAATCAGCATTTTATTTTCTGGATTTGTAATTTGTAAAGTTCACACGCTTATTCTTTCGCCGAACTTCCCCTCACAATCAAATCGGCATTCAGGATTTTTACTTCAGGAATGTATTCGGTTTCGCCGGATAAAATACGCCTAAAAAGCATTTCGGCTGCTGTGGTCCCCATTTCGTAGCCGTGCTGATCGACCGACGATAAATTCGGATCAGTAATTCCGGAAAAACGACCATCAGAAAACCCGACAATGGAGATTTCATCAGGAATTTTATATCCGCGTTTTTGAATGGTTTGCATGGCTCCAATGGCAGTAAGGTCGTTTACTGCAAAAACACCATCAGGAACGATGCCGGCATCGAGCATTTCAACCACGGCATTGCGGGCTTTCTCAAATGTGTCGGCTTCAATAATCAGGCGGTTGTCAACAGGCAGTCCTGCCTCGGCCAGGGCATTCAGGTAACCTTGCAGCCGGTCGCGGCCAATTACCAGGGTTTGTGGCCCGGCAAAATGGGCAATGCGTTTTCGTCCGGTTTCAATCAGGTGGCGGGTAGCTTTGTACGAGGCTTGCATATCATCAATAATCACCTGGTCGGCATGCATATCGGGGGCAATACGGTCGAAAAATACCAGGGGGATTCCAACTTCCTGCAAGTTAACCAGGTGTTCGAACGAATGCGTTTCCTTGGAAATGGAAACCAAAATTCCATCGACCCGGTGCGAAAGCAAAGTATGGGCATTGGCTACCTCGCGAATGAAACTTTCGTTCGACTGGCAGATAATAACTGTAAATCCTCTTTGCGACGCAACATCTTCGATACCGCTAATAACCGACGAAAAAAAATAGTGGACAATTTCAGGAATAATTACCCCAATGGTATTGCTACGGCTATTTTTCAGACTGAGCGCTACGGCATTGGGTTGATATTTTAATTTATTAGCCAGCTCATTCACAGCCCTTTTGGTATCAACATTGATATCCGGATGGTCTTTGAGAGCCCTCGACACCGTAGAGGGGGAGATACCTAATATTCGGGCAATATCTTTAATTGTAATCTGGTTACTGCGCATGCGAGTCGTTTGGGTTTGGTCTTTTTGAATGAAATTCACATAAAGATAGCAATTTATTTTTTTGCTCAAAAAGTTACAAAACATGCCCAAAAACAACGAAAATGTACCTACCAGTCACCACCTGTTTTATAACACTTGGAGTGCAAACGAAACCGCAAACGATTGCAGAAAAGAGTTTATAACATTTTTTAACTAAATTTTAACGGAATAGATACTTTGGTCACGGAATTAATTTTATGAAGTACTAAACGAAAAACCGTAACAGAATTAACTAAAAAGTTTTGGATGAATGAATCTAAAAATGAGTATTTGAACCAATAATTATTAAAACATGAGGATTATTCGCAAAAACCTAAATGTATTAATATTGATTTTGTCGCTTTTGCTTGGGACTATGGCAATGGCTCAGCAGTCAGTATTAACGGGTAAGGTTACCGATAGCTCATCGGGTGAAGCTTTACCGGGTGTTTCTATTGTAGTAAAAGGAACTACCAACGGAACCATCACCAATTTTGATGGTATATTTACTCTCGGTGTAACGAAGGGTGATGTCGTCCAGTTTTCGTTTGTAGGTTATACCATGCAAGAAGTTATCATTGATGGACAAAAAAGTCTTTCGATTGCGCTTGTGGTTGACAACGAAGAACTGGAAGAGGTTGTTGTAATCGGATACGGTCAGGTTAAAAAGGGGGATGCCACCGGTTCGGTAGTTGCCATCGACTCGAAAGACTTCAACCAGGGAGCTATTACTTCGCCGCAAGATTTGCTGGTAGGTAAAAGTGCCGGTGTGGTGATTACTACCGCAGGTGGCGCCCCCGGAAGCGGTGCAACTATTCGTATTCGCGGAGGTTCGTCGTTAAATGCGTCGAACGACCCGTTGATAATTATCGATGGAGTTCCGATTGACAACAACAATATTTCAGGAAGCAGCAACTTCCTTTCGTTCATTAACCCGAACGATATTGAAACGTTTACGGTATTGAAAGATGCTTCGGCTACTGCCATTTACGGATCGAGAGCTTCAAACGGAGTCATATTAATAACTACCAAAAAGGGTAAAGCCGGAAGCGAAGTAAAACTTACTTACGACGTAAATACATCAATTGCCAGCGCTATCGAATTCATTGATGTGTACTCGGGCGATGAACTCAGGCAAATTGCCTACGACCATAAAGATTTGTATGGAGCCGACAGTTACAGCAAACTTTGGAACGAAAATACAAACTGGCAGAAAGAGATTTTCAGGACTGCCCTATCGCATGATCATAATTTCAGCATGTCGGGCGCATCGGGAACCATGCCTTACCGGGTTTCAATCGGATATACCGATCAGAAAGGTATCATGAAAAACACCGATATGAACCGCATCACCGGTTCGTTAAGCCTCGACCCCAGTTTTATGGAGAATGCTTTAAAGGTGAACCTCAACCTCAGGGGTATGGCTACCAACAACAATTTTGGCGATGCCGGGGCTTTAGGTTCGGCAATCAATATGGATCCGACCAAACCGGTTAAAGATGGCAATACCAGCTCCGATGGTTATTTTCAGTGGGGTAACTACGGAGCCAATCTCGGAACACCCAATCCGGTAGAACAACTTTTGGCGGCCGACAATAAATCGAATGTACAACGGGTCATTGGTAGCGCCAAGTTCGACTATAAACTTCCGTTCCTTCCTGAAGTGCATGCCGTTTTAAACCTGGCAACCGACTTTACCAAATCCGTCGGGCACAACAATCGCCCGGTAACTTCACCGTCGGTACTTACCACTCCGCTTTGGGGCCGGTTAAGCGATTACGACGGAAAGAATTACAACGACCTTCTTGATTTCTATTTAAATTATTCGAAAGAAATTACCCAAATAAAAAGTAGGATTGATGCAACCGCCGGTTATTCGTGGCAGCATTTTAAACGCGAAGGGAATACGCTCACCCGTGGTATTGTAGATAATGAACATCCGTATCAGGAAACAGAAAATTCCTCTTTCATTACCGAAAATTATTTGGTTTCGTTCTTCGGACGTTTAAATTATACACTGAACAACAGATACTTACTTACATTCACTGTTCGTAACGATGGTTCGTCGCGTTTTGCTGAAGATAACCAATGGGGACTTTTCCCATCGGCAGCATTTGCATGGAAAATCAAAGATGAATCGTTCCTGAAAAATGTAAAAGCCATTACCGACCTGAAATTACGATTAGGCTGGGGGGTTACCGGGCAACAGGACATCGGTAACGACTATCCGGCACAGGCCAGGTACATTTCGTCTTCGGCTGGTAATTATTACCCTATTGGCGGCACATTCCTTCCAACCCTGCGCCCGAGCGCCTATGATCCCGACATTAAATGGGAACAGACAACGACCCAAAACGTGGGAATTGACTTTGGTTTTATAAAGGATCGTATTACCGGATCAATTGACGTTTACAAACGCGTTACTGACGACTTATTGAATACAGTTACTATTCCAAGTGGCAGCAACTTTTCCAATACCTTATTAACCAATGTGGGAAGTCTCGAAAATACAGGGGCCGAACTTTCGTTGAACCTGGTTGCCATGTCGAAAAAAGATATGTCGTTAAATCTGGGATTCAATGTAACGTACAACAAAAATGAAATCACCAAACTGCTGATAAGCGACGATCCGAATTACATTGGAATCCTTTATGGAGACGCCTTTACCGGACAGAAGCAAGTAACAAGGGTTGGCTATCCGGCCTACTCCTATTTCCTGAACAAGCAGGTTTACAATGCCAGTGGCGCCCCAATCGAAGGGCTTTATGTTGATCTTTCAGGAAAAGGCGGAACCGTGAATGGCGACAATGCCGATAAATACATCTACCACAATCCGGTACCTGATTATTTGTTTGGGTTTTCGGCCCGTTTCAACTATAAAAATTTTGATATTTCTGCATCAACCCGTGCCAATATCGGAAACTACGTTTACAACCAGGTTGCCGCCGGGGCATCGTACGACCAGATTTCGCAGATTGGTTACTGGAAAAATTTTCCCAAATACCTGAGCGAAACTCAATTTGTAAAACGCCAGTTTACCAGCGATTACTTTGTTGAGAATGCTTCGTTCTTCAAACTGGATAATTTAAGTGCAGGCTACCGGTTCGACAACTTCTATGACAATTTAAATGCACGCGTCAGCTTTACCGTTCAAAATGTATTGACTATCACCAAATACAGAGGTATCGATCCTGAAGTCGGATATTCGAATGTTGGTGGCGTAGATGGTGTTCCCGGAATTGATAACAACGCATACCCAAGGCCACGTACATTTATGCTTGGCATAAGTTTATCCTATTAATATTCTAATAAAAAATAGAAATGAATAAAAAAATTAAAATATTAGGAATTGTTCTTTCAGCACTGATGGTGACATCGTGTGTGAATGATCTGGATGTTACTCCTAAAGATCCCGATACCATTTTGGCAGGTAATTTAGGCGACGATCCTATTTACATGAAAGAAGCTTTGGGTAAAATTTATGCCAGCTTCATCATTTCGGGACAGGGAGCTAACGGGGGAG
This sequence comes from Prolixibacteraceae bacterium, assembly GCA_019459525.1. Classification (GTDB taxonomy): domain Bacteria; phylum Bacteroidota; class Bacteroidia; order Bacteroidales; family Prolixibacteraceae; genus Aquipluma. The sequence goes on along the minus strand of JAIBEY010000049.1, from coordinate 46,555 downwards.
ACGATATTTCGGCTTCGGACGGGAACTTTTTTACAACTACCCGCGCCCTTTGGAATTTGCAGGAGCTTACCACCGACGAGGCCATTTGTGCCTGGGGCGATGTGGGTATCTCTGATTTGAATACCCAGACATGGAGTGCAAGTAATCCTTTCCTTACCGCACTTTATCAGCGTTTAAGTTTGAGTATTACTTATGCCAACGATTTCATCAAGTTTACCAACGGAAATACCGATCCGGCTGTTATGCAGTACAATGCCGAAGCTCGTTTTTTGAGGGCGCTGGCTTATACCTGGCATATGGATTTATTCGGAAACCCACCCTTTACAACCGATGCCGACGGAGTTGGTAAATTCTACCCCAAACAAATCGAAAGGGCTAAATTATTCAACTATATCGTTTCTGAATTGAAAGATATAGATACCAAACTGGGAGAACCCAAATTCTCGTACCCACAGGCAGACAAAGCTGCGGCCTGGATGCTTCTGGCCCGCGTATATCTGAATGCCCAGGTTTATACCGGAACAGCTAAATGGGACAGTTGTAAAATTTATGCCGATAAAGTAATCAACAGCGGCAAATATTCGCTGGCAACCAACTACCGGCAGAATTTTAGCGCCGACAATGATGGGCCCCGGAATCCGGAAATGATTTTTGCCTGGGAACAAGACGGAGTAAATACCCAGGGTTATGTGGGAACTACCTTTATCATTGAATCGAGCAGCGACGCAGTTTACCTTAGGGCCGAAGATTACCACGGACTGACATCGAATACAAACTGGAACGGAAACCGGTCCAGGAAAGATTTTATGAACGTGCTGGTTGATACCATCGCTACCTACGGAAATGTACCTGTTCCGGCAACCGATCCTACTTTTGCACAGAGCAAAGACAAACGGGTATATCTGAAAATGAAGAAAAGCATGAATATTCCAAGCGCCTCATCAAACGGCGATTACGGAATTGGTGTGTATAAATTCACAGCCAAAAATGCCGATGGAACACAAGCAACCAATTACAACCCGGCTTATGCAAGTACCGATTTTCCGATTTTCCGATACGCCGATGCCTTGTTAATGCGTGCAGAAGCTCTGTATCGCTTAAACGATAAGGCCAACGCAATTAAAGACATCAATGCCGTAAGAACCCGCGCTTATGGAAACACCAGCGGAAATATTACAGCCGATCAGTTAACCGACCAATTCCTGATTGACGAACGTGGCCGTGAGTTCTATTACGAAGCTCAACGCCGTACTGACCTGGTTCGTTTCGGTAAATTTACTGATGGCGGTTACAACTGGCAATGGAAAGGCGGCATATTTAAAGGAACAAATACCGACAAACATCTGAATATCTTCCCGATTCCAGGTGATGAAGTATCTGCCAATCCTAACATCAAACAAAATTCGGGTTATTAACCTCTAAACTTCGAAACAATGAATAAGAATTTATTTAAATATATAGCTTTCATTGGGTTACTCGGACTTTTGTTCTCTTGCGAAAAAGATGAAACAAAGGTGGTTATGGCCACAAGTCCTGTTGCGCCAACGATTAAAACGATGCCTGATTTAACGCTCCAGAGAACCAAGGGAAACACAGTCCTTGAGTTTACCGGAACCGATGTTGATCCGGGATTTACGGCTTCTGCAAATTACTTTTTGGAAGCCTGTGCTGCAGGAACCAAATTTGCCGATCCAATTGCGGTAATTTCCGATATTCAGGCGGGCTCGTTAAAAATTACAGTAAGCGACCTGAATGGAATCCTGCTTAAAAAGTTTCCAGCCGATCAGGTTTCTTCGGTAGATTTCCGAATCAGATCGGTGCTGGTTGTCGATGCCGGTACCGGCGCTCTTGGTACCAGTACCAATCCATTAGCCTACATTTCTGAAACAAAAACAGCCAATGTTACTGTTTATGGCTTACCTCGTTTAGATTTGGTTGGCTCGGGCCTTACCCAGAAAATTGAATCAGCTTTAGGTGACGGAAAATATACCGGTTACGTAAAACTTGATGTAGCCAAACCATTTACATTAAAAGACCCGGATACCAATGTTTCGTATGGAGCAAGCGGTACGGCCCTTGCAGTTAATGGTACCGGAATAACAGCCTCAGCAAACGGATGGTATAAATTCACTGCCGATACCAAAGCACTTACTTTCAGTCTTGAATCGTACATGATTGGATTAGTTGGTTCTGCAACTCCGAACGGATGGGATTCTCCGGACCAGAAAATGGATTACGATGCAGCTACCGGCACCTGGAAAATTACAATCGATTTGGTGGCTGGTGATATCAAATTCAGGTTAAATGATGGATGGGCCTGGAATTTGGGTGGCACAACCGACAAACTAACTGTTGATGGATCAAATATCACGGTTGCTGCCGGGAAATACACCATTGTACTAACCATAACCAATCCGAATGCCATTAAAGGTGAAGTTGGCGGTACCTATACAATTACTAAAAACTAGTTTGTATGAAACATTTTAAAACAATCTCTATGAAACGAATGTCCATATATAGAATACTGGCCGTCCTGGTTACTGCGACAATCATTTTTGGCGCGTGTACCAAGGAAACTTCGGAAGTAAGATTAGATCCGAAACTTTCTACCTCTCAATTACTGGATGTTACTTCAAGCACAGCAACGGTTGTGGGTTTTGTGGTAGCTCAGGGCGATGGTTTTACCGAAAAGGGAGTATGTTACAATACCTCGGCAAATCCGACTGTTACCAATAACAAGACAGCTTACAGCGGCGACGATAAATCGGCAACCTTCAATGTAACGCTAAGCAACCTGACCTATGCAACCAAATATTATGCACGGGCTTATGCCAATGGTACCAACGGCACCGTTTACGGAGAAGAGTATTCTTTTACTACATTGCCCGTAGTCCCAACCTTAACCACAGCAGCTATTACCACCATTACCGGTAATTCGGCCGCAGGTGGTGGTAACGTAACCGTTACCGGTGGTGCAGAAGTTACCGACCGTGGTATTTGTTTTGGTATAACCGCTACCCCAACCATTGCCGACAGCAAAACAACTGATGGCAAAGGAGCTGGTGCTTTCGTAAGCGCACTAACCGGTTTGAAAGGAAACACAACCTACTATGTACGCGCTTATGCTACAAACAGCGCTGGCACTGGTTATGGCCCTGCCGTATCATTTAAAACACTGATTGATTTACCAACTGTTACAACAGCTGCAGTAACCGGCATCACTAAGGTTGCAGCAGTTTCTGGTGGCGATGTTAGTTACGATGGCGGAGGAACTGTTACCGCAAGAGGACTTGTATGGGGTATGAGCGCTAATCCGACCATAACCGACGGCAAAATTGATGGTGGAAATGGGCTGGGTGCTTTTGTAAGTAACCTGACCAATCTGAATAAATTTACCACCTATCATTTACGTGCCTATGCGACAAACAGCGCCGGAACGGCTTATGGTGCAGATGTTACCTTTACCACTTTAGCCGACATCCTTACCTGGAATATTCCGGGCGACTACGTGGAAGCCAGCTACCCTGGTTCCGCATTGGCAAACTGGTCTCCGGATAAATCGCCACAGGTAATCAGTACCATTGCAACTCCTGACAAACTCGAAGGATATGTTTATATGGCAAATGCCTCGAATGCCTGGAAGTTTGCAAGTCAGAACAACTGGGACGGACCAAATTATGGCGCCGGAGCTGCAGGTAAACTGGATGCCAGCGGCGATAATTTCAGTTCACCGGCCGGTTACTACAAAATAAACGCCGATGCAACTGCCCTGACTTATACCGCAGTTAAAACGGTTTGGGGCGTTATTGGCGATGCTACTCCGGGCGGATGGGGTGATGAAACCGCCTTGGCTTACGATCCGGCTTCACGTACCTGGAGAGGAGTAATCCATCTGACAAAAGCTGAAATGAAATTCAGGGCAAACCACAATTGGGATTTTAATTATGGAAGCAGTTCCAAAGATTCCAAACTCAATGCCGGAGGCGATAACATTCCGATGGCCGCTGAAGCTGATTATGCCATTGTTCTGGACTTAAGCCACCCCAATGCTTACACTTACAGCGCAAACCGCTGGGGTATCATCGGAGACGCCACTCCCGGTGGTTGGGGAGCCAGCACTCCAATGACCTGGGATGCAGTTAAAAATGTATTCACCATAACTGCTGATTTAAAGTCTTCCGGTCAGTTTAAATTCAGGGCAAATGATGCCTGGGATATAAATTACGGAGGAAGCATGAATGCCCTATCTCCGGGAGGCGACAATATTGGTGTACCTTCCGACGGAAACTATACGGTTACCTTTGACCCATGGGCGCTTAAGGCAACACTTACAAAAAATTAATTACCTGAATATTAAAATTAAAAGCTTATCCGCTCAAATTGGGCGGATAAGCTTTTTTATCACACAATCAGCATGTTTCAACGAATCAATCTGCTTTTCTGGTTAGTAGCGCTTTGTAAACTGGGTTCTGCACAAGTGAGTCCTACTCCGGCATTACCAAACGAAAACAAAGCCGTAACCATCACTTTTGATGCCACCCAGGGAACTGCCGGACTAAAAGATTTTACCGGTGATATTTATGCCCACACGGGCGTAATAACTGATAAAAGTACCTCAACGTCGGATTGGAAATATGTGATTGCTGCCTGGAATTCGAATATTCCGAAGGCCAAACTTACACGCGTAACATCCAATAGTTATACGCTCGAAATTACCCCTGATATTCGTACATTTTACGGAGTTCCTTCAGGAGAAACAATTAAACAGATGGCTTTTGTATTTCGCAGTGCCGACGGAAGTAAAGAAGCGAAAGCCACCGGAGGAAAAGATATTTTTGTCGCTGTTTATTCGGAAGGGCTCAACATTAGTATCACATCGCCTCAACAGATTAATGTATTCGAAAAAAACGAATCCATCACCTTTACAGCCTCGGCCAGTATAAGCTCCAACCTGAAATTATTCCTGAACGATCAGGAAATTGCATCCGAAAACGGAACATCCGTTACCCAAAACGTTACCATACCCAATGCCGGGAATTACTGGCTAAAAGTAAAAGTCACTCAAAATGCAACCGTGAAACGCGACTCGGTTTATGTCTGCATTCGCGAAACCACAATTACCGAGACCAAACCCACCGGCTTACCAACCGGTATTACTTATATCAACGATCAATCGGCTACGCTCGTCGTTTATGCCCCCAAGAAATCGCACCTGTTTGTTACCGGCGATTTTAACGACTGGCTACCCGATAATGCGTATCAGATGAAAAAAGACGGTGATTATTTCTGGCTTAAACTCGAAAACCTCACTCCACAAAAAGAATATATTTTTCAATACCTGATTGACGGAAAACTGAAAGTTGCCGATCCGTACTCCGACAAAATTTCCGACCCGTACGACGATAAATACATTTCATCAACAGTTTACCCCAACCTTTTACCTTATCCCGAAGGAAAGGCATCTGACAGAGCATCCGTTTTGCAAACGGCCCAAACGCCATATTCCTGGAAAACCACATCATACACCATTCCCGAAAAGAGTAAGCTATCGGTTTACGAATTGCTCATTCGCGATTTTACCACAGAAAAAACATACAAAGCCGTTCAGGAAAAACTGGCTTATCTGAAAAAATTGGGCATAAATACCATTGAACTGATGCCTTTTAGCGAATTTGAAGGTAACAGCAGTTGGGGCTACAATCCGAATTTCTATTTTGCCCCCGACAAGGCATATGGTACAAAAAACGACTTGAAAGCCTTGATAGATGAAGCTCACAAACAGGGATTCATTGTGATTCAGGATATGGTTCTTAACCATACATACGGGTCAAACCCGATGGTTAAAATGTACTGGAACGATGTACTTGGGCGCCCGTCGGCTGACAATCCGTGGTTTAACGAAACTTCGCCCAACACCACATACAGTTGGGGTTATGACTTTAACCACGAAAGCCAGGCTACCAAAGATTTTGTTGACCGCGTTAACCAATACTGGTTAACTGAATACAAAGTTGATGGTTTCCGCTTCGACTTTACCAAAGGTTTTACCAATACTCCCGGCGATGGAAGTGCGTACGATGCTGCCCGCATTGCTATACTGAAACGTATGGCCGATAAAATCTGGGAAGTTAATCCAAAAGCAATCGTAATACTGGAACATTTTGCTCCCAACCAGGAAGAAAAAGAGTTGGCCGCGCATGGAAACGGAATGTTAATCTGGGGCAACTCGTCAGGTACTTTTTACGAAGCCGCAAAAGGTTTCAACGAATCGGGCAAATCCGATTTCAATTGGGCATCGTACCAAAAAAGAGGGTTCGCCCAGCCTGGATTGGTAGCCTATATGGAAAGCCACGACGAAGAGCGGCAAATGTACAACACCTTAACCGCAGGAAACTCGTTGGCTGCATACGACACCAAAAATCTGGATACCGCTATCGACCGGAGTAAACTTGCCGCAACCTTCTTTCTAACGCTCGCCGGACCGAAAATGATCTGGCAGTTTGGCGAACTGGGTTACGATATCTCGATCAATCAGAATGGGCGCGTTGGCGAAAAACCTGTACTCTGGAATTATTTGGATGACACCAAACGACGTCAGTTATTCAACGTATATGCTGCTATGTTGCGTTTACGATCGCAATACGACGTATTTACTTCAGGCCAGGAAACCCTGTCGCTTGACGGAGAATTAAAAAAAATTCAGCTTAGCCTGAATAGCCACCACATCACGCTGATAGGTAATTTCGGACTAACGCTAAAGACCATTAATCCTGAATTCCAGCACACTGGTACCTGGTATGAATTTTTTACGGGAGCAGAACTTTCGGTTACTGATCTCAATTCAAACCTGCTTCTGAATGCCGGGGAATTCCGTTTGTACAGCGATAAAAAATTACCTGCTTTCGACGAAATCGTCACTGCAAATTCAGGATTATCCAACAAAAAAGATTTCATGTTTTACCCCAATCCTACAAACAGCATCGTTCAATTCGAATCACAGGAACCCGTACAATTGCTTGAATTATATTCATCTGAAGGTAAATTGCTCCAAACGCAAAAACCAGGCAACAGCAGACCTACTCTAAATTTAAATTCGTATAAACCAGGATTATATTTGATTAAAATTCTAATTAACGATCATTTTTTCACTGAAAAAGTCGTTAAGAACTAAAAACATTTCTTTCCTTTCGATTTTTAATTAATTTTATAGAAATTCATGTAGGTAATACCTGGAAATATGAAAAGATTTTTCTTTATCCTGGTAATGGTTTTGCTTTCTGCGTGTGTTTTTGCTGTTCAACCAGTTCGAAAACCATTTTTACAAATTAAAATTGACGGGAAATCATACAAAAGCGGTGACGTATTGACCGTAACAGCAGGTCAGAAGTTATTGATAGAAGTAGAATTGGAGGGAGGGCGTAGAGATTTTTGCAAATTTCCGGATACTTATGCTGACATTGCAGGAACGGCTCAAATCATGTCAAGAGGAAAGGATGGCTTAACCTACCAGCAGGGAGATGTTCTGGCCGAATGGAAAATAAAAAATGAGGCCACCCGGTTTGTTCCCGATGAATTTATCAAAGCCCATGTACAGGCCAATCAATCAAACGCTGAACTTGTCGTAACAAAAAGCAGATTTTCTCAGTCGTTTATGAAGGTAAATAGGAAGGCCGTATGGCAATTTACCCAAGGAGAAAATTCAACCCTGGAAGAAAATAGTGCTGAAGCAACCGTTTATTTTAAACTGGCCGGAGCCTCCGATGTTTGGTTTACCACACAAAATATTCAGGCAGGCGGAATGAAAAGTGAACCGGTTAGCGAAAAATTAAAAGCCATACAGGCTGCATGCGATACCATCGAGAGCAATTTTTACAACATGCAGTTCTCTTTGGTTCAGCAATCGGTAAAGAAGCTTCAGGCAGCGGTTAATTCGGCTAAAACAACTATCGAGGAGTCCAAAGCCAGTAATCCGGCTTACCAGATTAAGGTTTCATTTATTGGCTTACCCAGCGATAATCCATACCAGGACATCAGCACGCTTTTGGCAGCCAAGACCATCTGGAATACCCACGAAATGTTGATTAATGACTTGAAACTACAACTCGGGTCGCTTACTGACGAGCCCACCGTTAAGAATAGAGAAGACCTGATTAAACTCATCGGTAATTACGCCGAATGGCAGACCAAATTAGATGATAACGTATCAAAAATATTGAACAGGTACATTCCTGAAATTAAGGTTGAAGGTTTAAAAATGCCGGAAGACATTCAGCTTATTGCCCGGGAAAAAAAGATTACCAATTATCCCCAGACCATTAAAGACTTCCATACATTTCTTGATCAACGTATGCAAAGTGCTCCGGAAGAGGCTAAAAAGATAAGTTCAACACATTCGAGGCTTCAGGCAGTTCGTTTATTCGATGGAATGCTTCGTAGCTATTTTTCGTCTATTAACTGGGCCGATTGGAAAAATACCCGGGAATAGAGATTATTCTGCCGGATTGTTATCTACATAAACCTCTACTCCACCAGAAACTGTTTTCAGAACTTTAGCCCGGAGTATCTCTTCTGGGCAACTGTTCAGTAAATCAGTTTCCATTAAAACATAGTCGGCCATTTTACCCGGCTCAATGCTTCCTTTCTTTAACTCCTCAAAACCAGCCTTCGCAGCCCATATAGTGATTGACCGCAGGGCTTGTTCGTGTGTCAGTGCATTTTCCATCTGAAAGCCATCCGACGGCAAGCCTTCCGTATTTTTCCGGGCTACTGAGGCAAAAAATGTAAGCATCGGATTGATATTCTCGATCGGAAAATCAGTACCATTTGGAAGCCAGCCGTTTTGAGCCAGCATTTGTTGATAGGCATATGCCATCTTTATCCGTTCAACGCCTAAACGCTCGTCGGCCCAAAACATATCAGAAGTCGCATGGGTAGCCTGAACAGACGGAACAACAGCAAATTCTCCAAACAACGCAAAATCGTCGGGATGAACAACCTGTGCATGTTCAATTCTCCATCGCCGGTCATTCTTTCCTTTCAGAAACTGGCCGTAAATGTTCAGAATAAACCGGTTGGCTCCGTCGCCAATGCAGTGGGTTGCTACCTGAAAACCTGCATCATAGGCTTTCCGGCAAATGGCCTCGAAATAGGTCGATTCGTTCATGAGCAAACCTTGGTTGCCCGGGTCGTCAGAATAATCGCCGAGCAGATAAGCACCACGCGAACCCAGCGCTCCATCGGCATACAATTTAATGGTATTTACCTGTAAATAGTCTGTAATATAAGGTTCTGTTTTCAGAAAATAATCAAAGTTCTCTTCACTCGGATCCATCATCGCATTAATCCGCATTCTTAATTTTTCCTGTTTTTGCAAGGTATCCATCAACAGGATAGTTTCTTTGGGTAGCCCGCAGTCGGTTACAGAAGTTAACCCAACAGCAAAACAGTTGCTTTGAGCAGCCAGCAAAGCTTTTGTTTTCAATTCGCCGGAAGGAGCCGGGATATGCTTAAAAACCAATTCTTTGGCATTGTCGATCAGCACGCCTGTTGGTTGGCCGTTTTTCAGCAATACCTCTCCTCCATCAATTTGGGTATTTGCTGTAATCCCGGCCAGTTCGAGCGCTTTGGCGTTACACCAAGCTGCGTGTCCATCTACACGGACCAAGTAAACCGGCACATCCGGGAACAATTCATTGAGCCGCTGGTTATCCGGAAATTCCTTTTCGGGCCACAAATTCTGGTCCCAGCCGCGGCCAAGTAGCCAATGGCCACCAACCATCGAATGGTGCTCCTGAAGTTTTTTAAAAATCACTTCCTGGTTAATCGTTCCGGCAAGATCCGCATACTGCATCAAATTCATTCCGTAACCATAAAAATGACAGTGAGCATCAATAAAGCCCGGATAAATTACCTTGCCCTCAGCATTTATGGTTTGGTCGGAAGCGTACTTAGCAGCAATTTCGTCGTTGGTACCCACCGCAACAAATTTGCCTTTATTTACTGCAAAACTTTCGGCAATGGCAAACGAATCATTAACGGTATAAATTATGGCATTGGTAACAATCTGGTCAACTTTCATTTTCGGGGAATTACAGGATAAAACTACACTTGTAAGAATCAGGGGAAGCATTTGAATTCTGTTCATAAAACTTCAGGTTTAAGAAAAGCAAAAGTAAAACATTGAAAGAGTTAAGCAAAATTCGGTATAAACGAAAACGGCCACCCTATTGGGCAGCCGTTTTTTTCCCTAAACTATTATTTCGAAATATTTTCATACTTTTGAACTGATCACAGTTAATAAATTGGCAATATTTATTATCAACTAGAGAAGAGATGGTTGCAACATTTCTTCTCTTTTTTTGAAAGAATTTATAAATTTCAATCTAGCTTATCACTCATAAGTATTAGTTTTACCTCACTACCACCGTCTTTACATTCACAAATTCGCGAATACCAACAACCGATAATTCGCGCCCGTAGCCACTTTCCTTAATTCCTCCAAAAGGCAAACGCGGGTCCGATTTTACAAAATCGTTTACAAATACACAACCTGCTTCCAGTCCCTTTTCTGCCAACGCTTTGCCCTTTTCGATGTTAGATGTAAATACACCAGCACCCAGCCCAAACACAGTATCGTTGGCAATCCGGATGGCTTCTTCTGAATTTGCACGGAATAAAACAGCTACAGGCCCAAACAATTCTTCGTGATAAGCGGGCATTCCGGGAACTACATTTTCCAAAACAGTAGGTGGATAAAATGCAGCACTTCCTTCAGGAATAAACCCACCAAACAAAACTGTTGCTCCCATTTCAACACTTTTCACAACTTGTTGGTGCAATTCGTCGCGCAAATCGATGCGTGCCAATGGTCCAATCGAAGTTTCAGGATCAAGCGGATCTCCAAATTTAGCCTCGCTCATTAACCGCACAAATTCAGCTTTGAACTGATCGTAAATCACTTCAGCAATAATAAATCGTTTGGCGCCAATACAACTTTGTCCGGCATTGAGCAAACGGCTCGTGACACACAATCGTGCAGCGGTTTCAATGTCGGCATCTTCTAAAATCAGGTATGGGTCGCTCCCACCCAATTCGAGCACCGATTTTTTCAAAGCATAACCAGCTATGGAAGCCACCGATCGTCCGGCGGGAGTACTTCCGGTGAGCGTAACTGCTTTGATCAACGGATTCTCAATCACTGCTTTTACCGCGTTGGAACCTATCAGCAAGGTGCGAAAAACATTCTCCGGGAAACCGGCCTCGCTAACCAATTGTTCGATGGCCAATGCGCAGCCTGAAACGTTCGAAGCGTGTTTCAGAACACCTGTATTACCCGCCATCAGTGCCGGAGCTAAGAACCGGAATACCTGCCAAAAAGGGAAATTCCAGGGCATCACGGCCAAAACGGTACCAATAGGCTGATAGGAAATATAGGCTTCGGATGCCTCTGTTTTAATGGGTTCATTCTTCAGGAACGACTCGGCATTTTCGGCATAATAGCCACAAACTGAAGCGCATTTTTCGATCTCCCCAATGGCCTCTCGCTTCACTTTTCCCATTTCTGAAACGATAATTCCGGCCAATTCTTCCTTCTTCACGAGCAATCTGGCCTGAAGGTTTTTCATAAAAATGGCGCGCTGCTCAAAGCTTGTCAGTTTCCAAGAATGAAATGCCTGATCAACTTTAAGAATGATTTTCTCAACTTCAGAAGAAGAATATTCTTTGTAGTCACAAATGACTTTTCCGGTAAATGGATTGATGGATTGCATGGTGTGAAGGTTTGATCAAGGATTCCTGTGTTAACAGATACAATAAATTAAATTCGACTTGTTTTCTCTTCCCATAATTTGGGATTTCGGTCAGTGCTGATAACTGCCAGACTTCAACAGTAGAAATCTTTTGATTGAAATAAAAATGAACCATATATGGAAATTTCTTGACCAGCATACAGCGAATTTCCTTATAACGAACGGTAAATATAAGAGGGGTTTCAGCAAGATCGTTTATTTGTTTTATGACTGTATCCTTAAATATTTTTCCAAGGCCAGCTCTCTGTGAATCGTACCAAACGGTTATATCACGAATGTCAGATAGAGCCTCGGCAGCAATCTTTATTCTATACTTTTTCATTGGGTTTATAGCGTTTTCCTGACTTCATCCCAATCCAAAAGCATGTCAGGATTCGCTCTTGTTTTTTCAAATCGCTCCATAACTAGATTTTGGTGAGCCTCCGGAATATCATAAATTTTCTGCTCTTTTTTTTGGGCATAATCAAGCATACTCTTAAGAGCACCAAGCAAGTCAGCATCGTAAACCTTTTTAACTTGCTCAATAATCATTGATTTTTCTGCTTCTATGTTCATAACAAATGAGTTAGCCGGTTAAATATAACTTACTCAAAGGTACAAAAGAAAACGAACACAAAGCAACCTGAAAATTAAATCGCCCACTCTCCCACCCTGCTGACATACTGTTGTCACTCGCCTGCGTTTCCTTTGCTTCCATGAAAACAATTAAACACTTTCAGCACAATTTTTAATCCTAATTTTATTCACTTAAAACACATTTGCCATGGAAAAGAAAACCGTACAAAAAACAACTGTACTTTGCATCAGCCTCAACACCACGTTGAAAACAATGACGGCCGACACTGGAAATCTACCTAATGAACTGGTCGAAAAAGCTCTGGAACTTCAACTCGAAATTTCGGGTCCGCAAATCTGGGTTTACGATGCAACCGACGGAAACCCGGCAACACCCTTCGAATTAACCATTGCCCTTCCGGTAAATAAACCGAATGGGGACGCCGGAAAATTCAGGTTCGCCGAATTTCCTGAATTTAACTGCATCAGCGAAATTCACAAAGGACCGTGGGCAAAACTGGGCGAAACCTACCAGAAACTGATGCCTTCTATTTTGCAACCAGGCCAATCCTGCAGGGTTATTTGCCGTGAGGTTTATCATATCTGCGATTTCGAAAATCAGGAAAACTGTGTAACCGAAATTCAAGTTGAAGTGAAATGAAGAGCGAATTTAAAAATGATGTTCATCTGATTGCCTATTGCGGACTGTACTGCGGTGCCTGCCGGAAATACGTCAGTGGAAAATGCCCAAGCTGTAAACAAATTCAGGGAAAACACTGGTGCCAAATCCGAACTTGTAACATGGATCAGCAATTTAGTAGTTGCGCCGATTGTAAGCTCGAAACGCCCAATGCCTGCAAGAAATTCAACAACCCAATTTCGAAGGTATTCGCATTTATTTTTGGTTCGAACCGCGAAAAGTGTATCCTCACCATCCGCGAAAACGGGGCTGTTTGGTACGCCGCGCACATGGCCGAAACCGGGCAACAGTCGCTAAAAAGCAAGTAGTTAGTCGCAGTTTTCAGTCTCAGTTGGCAGAAAAAAACAATGCACAATTTGCTCTTTCTGTTAACTGCGACTGAATTCTGTAAACTTTTTCCTTTATACTTCTTTTCAAAAAACGATTCATTTGTTTACAATTTTGTAAACTTTTTGTATGTTTGTTTCATGAAGTTGAAATTTAAAACGGACGAACTTGAATATTTCTATCTCACGCCGCTTGACAATCTTGCGGGTAAATTACCTTTTCAGAAGGAAATAATTAAGCAATTCAAAAAGAAAATACAGCTTCTGATCAGTGTTGACTCTGTCGAAGAATTGAGGCTCTTCAATAGCTTGCATTTTGAAGCTCTAAAAGGTAACCTGACAGGTGAATATTCAATCCGTTTAAACATACAATACCGACTGATTTTCTCCATCGAAAGGGAAGATTCGGGGGATATTGTAATTGAAGTTATTCTTATCAATGAAATATCTAAACATTACGAAAAATGAAGAAATATACCAATGATTTGGTTCCCGGGGACGTATTCCACCCAGCCGAATTTATTAAAGATGAAATGGAAGCGCAAAACATTAAGCAAGCCGATCTTGCCCGTATCTCCGGCTTTAATCGGTCTTTTGTTTCCTTATTGCTTAAAGGAGAAAGGAGTATTACCATACCTTTTGCAATTGCACTCGAAAAAGCCTTTAATATTCCGGCAGAGTTTTGGATCAAACTTCAAAAAAACTATGAAATGAACAAAGATCTGATCCAACTTAACAAAGCAAGATTGGCTTCCTGATTGGTATGCCGTACACAGTACCGAAACCGGGCATAGTCTCTGTAAATAAAATATTTAGTCGCAGTTGGCAGTCGCAGTTGGCAGGAAAAAACAATACACAAATTGCTCTTCTGTTAACTGCGACTGAATACTGAGAACTTTTTCCTTTAACTTGGAATCATGAACCACATTGAACGACTAAACGCCATTTTAATACACCTGCAAAGCAAGCGAATCGTGAAAGCTTCTGAAATCGCTGAACGATTCGAGATCAGCTTGCGCACCGTTTACCGCGACATCCGGGCTTTAGAAGAATCTGGCGTTCCGATTGGCGCCGAGGCTGGTGTCGGCTATTTTCTGATGGATAATTACAAATTACCGCCAGTGATGTTTACCAAAGAAGAGGCTTCGGCATTGCTGTTTGGCGAAAAACTGGTTGAAAAAATGTCGGATGACGGAATGAAGGCTGAGTTTTGCTCAGCCTTGTTCAAGATAAAAGCCATCCTGAATCCGGAGGAAAAAGACCGGCTGGAAAAATTGTACAGCCAAATATCGGTACTCAATTATACCTCATCGAATGTGAATTTTAACCGCCTTTTTCTAAGTGAAATTCAGCAGGCTCTGGTTTCGAAGCAGGTTCTTGAGATCGATTACCAGGCCGGGTATGGTGCTCCCGCAACCAAACGGCTGGTTGAACCAATCGGACTTTGTAATTACAGTCGCCGCTGGCATTTATTTGCCTGGTGCAGGTTACGCAGCGAATATCGCGATTTCAGACTCGACCGTATTCAGGATTTGAGAGTAAGTACAGAAAATTTCAAGGGGAAGCAGCATATTTCGATGGACGAATTTATCAGGAAACTCAACGTGATCAGCGATAAAGCCAATATCTCGCTAATCATGAAAACCGATCGGATAAAACTGATTAACGAATCGAAATACTGGTATGGTTTTACTGAAGAAGAAAAAGTTGACGATCAAACAAGCCGACTACGCTTTGCAAATAACGAACTTCGTGGTTTTGCCACGTGGATGATCAGCTCCGGCTCGTATGCTCAGGTTGAAGAACCGCCGGAACTGAAGCAAATCCTGGATCAATACATTTCAGGAATTATTGAAAACTACCGCTAAAATAAAAACGTTGAAGGTTTCGAAAACCCTCAACGTTTTTGATAATGCTCATTATCCCCGGTTCACTGACGGCTTGATATCGGTCAATTCTGCAATTTTTACCGGTCGCCCTTCCTCAATACTTTTGCGGGCTGCAATCCCAATCAACGACGACATGGCCCCGTCGCGTGTTCCGGCCGAATGCTTGTACGGATCGGCCATGTTCGGATCTTTAAATATTTTGTCGTGCAAACGTTCGTCGCCGCCACCGTGCCCTGAACGAACACGCGGTACTTTCACCAGTTCGGTTTTTCCGAAGTTATCCGAAACCATAATTTCGTCGTATCCTTCTTCTTTTTGTCCTGATTGGCTCATTTCCTTTTCATGCAGCGCAGCCTGGTCAACCTGTTCTTTCATGAGCCATGGAATGCCTTCCCACGAATCGATGCGCCCGTCCATACCGTTAAATGCAATGGTCCAGCCTTCATAAGGCGAATATGTCGTCAGCGAATAACTCACCTGTACCCCATTGGCATATTTAATCTGAACGGCCATTTTATCGTAAATGTCAATTTCATCACGCCACACACAATTGTCGCGCACATAACCGTCGTATTTTTCGTTGTTGGTGTACAGTTCTGCCATTTGTTTGCTTTTGGTGATGTCCCAATAGAATTTACATTTATCGGTATAACCACAATTCCGGCAATTTGCGCCCCTGAAGGCATTGTTTTTACCGTAATGGTCAAGCGATCCGAAAGCAGTTACTTCAACCGGATCGGAATCGATCCACCAGTTCAGCAAATCGAAATGGTGAGTAGCTTTGTGCACCAGCAAGGTTCCGCCCTTGTCGCGTTCGCCATGCCACCGGCGGAAATAATCGGCGCCATGCGACGTATTCAGATACCAGTGAAAATCGACCGAAGTAATTTTACCCACACGCTGCACAGCCAACATTTTTTTAAGTTCGCTAAACTGAATTCCCCAGCGGTAATTGAATCCCACGATTACCTTTTTACCCGCTTTTCTTTCAGCATCCAGAATGGCCTGACATTTCATTTCGTCGGTAGTCATTGGTTTTTCGGTAATCACGTTGCAGCCCATTTCGAGCGCCTTGATGATAAACAGATGGTGAGTCGAATCCATGGTAGTTACAATCACGGTATCGGGTTTGGTTTTCAGGATCATCTCCTCGAAGTCGGTAAACACCGGGCAATTTACTTCCATGTACTTCTGTGCGTACTCCAGGCGACCAGGATTAATGTCACACAAACCAACAAATTCAATGTCGTTCGGATACCTTTTCAGGATGCTTTTGCCCCAGAAGGAAGTTCCGCGGCTACCGGTTCCGACGAGTGCCAGCTTTTGCTTTGTTTTAGCTCCTGAAACCATCGCTGTAACCGGATTGACAAACAATGCACCGGCAGCAACAGCTCCCGTTGTGCCAATAAACCGACGGCGACTAAAATTTTTCTGATTATTCATAGTTAGAAAATTAATGATTGTTCAATTAGTTTCAGGTGAAGTTAAGGGAGCGGCTCCGAATGTCCAAAAAGATTGAACTTATTTGCGTAATATTGCCGTTAAAGAAAAAGATAACGGTACTCATTCAGAACATTTTAATGACCGACCACCGCAAAATATCGCTAACCCTAGAGAAGTTGCTGAGCAGCAAAACGTTTTCGAAACCCGGCATTTACAACGAGCTGTTGAACTACCTGGTAAACTGCTCACTCAAAGGTGAAATACCCAAAGAGCAACAGATTGCGCTGGATGTGTTTGGTAAAAAAGCCGGTCAGGAGAAGGAACTGAATGTTCGTGTTTATATCCTGAACCTTCGGAATAAACTGGAAGAGTATTACCAAAACGAAGGGAAAGACGACGATATAATTCTCCATATCCCCAAAGGAAAATACCAGGTTGAATTCCGGTTTCTGCATTTCAAATCGTTCAGGAGAAAACTGGAGCAAAACGGATCGATACTCTTTATTTCCGGCTTGATTCTACTTGTGGCGGCACTAATCCTGGTGTTCAACTCCAATCGGTTCAATCAGCCCAAACAAGCCATTTGGAAAGGATTTCTGAAGTCGGATTATCCCATCCTGATTGTGTTGGGCAATCACTATTTTTTCAACGATTCCATAGCAACAGGGCGCTTTGGAACTTCGCGCGATACCCGGATTAACTCGGATGAAGACCTGGATGAATTTCTGAAAACCAACCCGCAACTGATTGGGAAAATCAGGAAGAGCCGTACCACTTACATCAACAACCAGGCGCCAATCGGACTGTTCAGGCTCATGAAAATGTTTGGCGGCGGAGTCGCCGATGTGGAAATGAAATACTCGTCGCAACTGCAATGGGAAGATACCCGAAACAAACACCTGATATTTATCGGTTCAATTAAAACCCTGCATTTTTTGAAACAAACCATTGAGCGGGTCGGGCTGAAATATGATCTGGAACAAACCTCGTTTGCTTACCAGACCGCCGACAGCATTTTGTTTTTTGATAACCGTTCAGAGAATTACCTGAGTCGCGATTATTCGAGCCTGATTCATTTCAGGACGAGCGACGGGCGAAAAGTGCTTTTCCTGCTTTCGGACAACGATCTGGGGAATATTGCTGCCATGAAATACCTGACAGACGAACGGAATGCGGTTTTTCCGAAAGGACAGGTAAAAGGTGAGAATCCGGAGAATTTTAAAGCTGTATTTGAAGTGAAAGGCCGCGAGCTGACCGATTTTAACGTGGCATTGATCAGGGTAGATCCTATACGCGAAAACATTTCGGAAGTATGGCCTTGAAACAAGGCAGAAGTAAAACAAAGGCAAAAGAAGAACAATGCGAATGGTAAAAGTAAAAAAGGCAAAAGTTCCCGATTTGGTCACTTTTGCCTTTTTTCTTTTTAACTTTTTACTCGTGCTATACCGGTATTTCCATTACCAGTATTTTCGAGGGCTGAGTTATTTTCATGCTTACAGGCGAATCAATCTGCTCCAGGCACAATCCATCGCGTTGATTTAATGTTTCTGAACCGATTTCAATTTCTCCTGAAATCAGGAACAAATAAACTCCGTTTCCGGGCTTTTTAAGCTCGTAGCTGACCTCCGATTCCGATCCAAATTCTCCATGCGAAAACCAGGCTTGCTGATGAATCCAAAGCGAATGATCGACTCCATCGGGTGACACCACGGTTCGCCATTTGCCATTCATTTCTTCTTCCGGAAACTTGGCTTGTCCGTAGCGCGGCTCCACATTTTTTTTGTCAGGAAAAACCCAGATCTGGAGCAAACTGGCTTCATTTTCTGCGGAATGATTAAATTCCGAATGTTGAATCCCGGTTCCGGCCGACATGACCTGAACTTCGCCCGGACGGATGACCGATCCGTTGCCCATGCTGTCGCGGTGTTCCAGTTCTCCGCTCAACACAATGGTAATAATTTCCATGTTGTCGTGCGGGTGAGTCCCGAAACCCATTCCGGCCTCGATAATATCATCGTTCAACACGCGTAAGGCTCCAAAATGCATCCGGTCAGGATTGTAATAACTGGCAAAACTGAATGTATGCCAGGTTTTGAGCCATCCGTGATTGGCATGCCCACGACAACCCGAACGGTGAACGGTAAGTTTCATTGTTTGATTTTATATTTACAATTTAATAATTGACTATTTACAATTTATCACACTTTAGTCAATCGTAAATTGTAAATAGTCTAGTGGTAAATTATTCGGCAACTACAAGGGAAAAGTCGAGGGTAAATTCGTCGTAAATAGTTTTGTCACCTAAATTATCGAAGAATGATTTTGAACCGTAACGAACATTGTATTTGCTGCGGTCGATAGTCAATTTCCCTTTGTACACCGTGCTTTTTCCATCTTTCGCTGAAGTAGCCGTGAATGTGGCAGGATTGGTAATTCCCTTAATGGTCAGATTTCCGCTAAAAGTATGGTTACTGCCATTGCTTTCAACTTTAGTTACTACCAGTTCGGCAGTTGGAAATGTGGCCACACCAAAGAAATCATCTGATTTAAGGTGACCAACCAATTTGCCATTCATGCCGGCATCTTTAATATCTTCAACAACCAATGATTGCATGTCAATTACCACTTTTCCTCCGGAAACTTTGCCATTGGCTACTTCAAGAGAGCCTTCTTTAACTGCGATACTTCCGAAATGCTCTCCGGTAACTTTTTTACCTAACCATTTCACTGTGCTTTTTGAAGCATCAACTTTTTGTGTACCCGCAAATGCAGCTGTTGATAATGATACAGCCAATACCAATAATCCAAAAAATTTAATCGTTTTCATACTTTTCAATTTTAATTATTAATGAATGTTTTTTGTTTCCAGTTTTACAAACCTCCAAGAGGGGTTGCCTTGTAACTGTCTAAATTTTAATTGTTTTTATACAGATACAAAAATAGAGTGGGAAACTGACACAAAAAATGGACTAAAAAAGGATTTAATGGTATTTTTTTCTGCTATTCTGCCGAAACTCTTTTAGCGTAAGTCCGGTGTATTTGCGAAAGAAGCGGCTGAAATAGGCCGGATCGTCGAATCCAAGCTCAAAAGCAATCTCTTTCCCCGACATGCTGCTGGAGTACAATAGTTTTTTGGTTTCGTCAATTACACGATTCCGGATAAGTTCGCCTGCGGTGATCCCGGTGGTTCGTTTAGCCAGTTCGTTTAAACACGAAGGATTCATGTTAAGCATTTCAGCATAAGGAGTTACATTTTTCTGAGTCATGTAATTCTCTTCAATCAGTTGCTTGAACCGGATGATAGTCGTATCGGGTGTGGTATCGGGCTCTTCTTTGGGCGATTGATACTGCTGGTCAAAAATACGCCTTGACTCAAGCAAAAAAAGGTGTAACAAACTCAAAACAATATCCTGACTGTAATCGTCACGATTTTGTAATTCTTCAGAAATAAGCCGGGTAATGTTCCTTAGTTTTTCACGTTTCTCAGGAACAACAGTTATCAGGCTTTTAAAATCAGGATTATTGAATAGCTTGTATTCCTTTAACGGGACATGGTTTTTGCGGTTATATTGAATGAAATCCTCGTTAAACACGATATACGTTCCACCTACTGATTTATCGATGTACATGCGGTGCTTTAGTCCGGGAGGAACGAACAGGATGGTATCGGCACCCAAACTGTATTCAACAAACTCGGTGGCATGAATGGCCTCGCCCGATTCGATCCAGAAAATGGAATAAAAATCGTGAAGATGGGGCATGTGATTGTGTTCAATCTCTTCATCATTCAGTTCGCAGATTCTACCAATGGTAAAAATCTTTTCATTTCCATCTTCAAACAATCGGGAATTCATCTATGTATTTCTTTTATGCTAATGAAAGCAATTGGATGCGCTTAATGTACCACTTTCCAACCGCATCTCAAGCACTCCAACTCGTATTTTTATTCAATTACCCGAATTTCCACCGAAAGATCCATAGCCAAACGATAGGCTGCCGAAACTCCGCAGTATTTCTCTTCCGACAGTTTTACTGCTTTCTCCAATTTATCGTAAGGCAAATCTTTCCCTTTAAACTGGTAAATTACTTTCATGGTATGGTAGCGCATCGGGTGTTCCTCGGTCAAATCGCCTTCAACAATTACATGGAAAGCCTCTGGTTCAACTTTCATTTTCTTCAGGATCATAATCACATCAATGCCCGTGCAACCAGCTAAAGCTGTTAGCATCAACTTCTTTGGACGTGGCCCCAAATCGTCGCCCCCACCCTCTTTTGATGCGTCAATAACCACATGATGCCCATCCATATCACACTCAAAAGCCAGATTTTGTTTCCAGGCCAAGTCAAGTACATGTTTCATATCAGATTTTTATACAATATTGCAAATCGAATAATAGTTCTAATTTTACGCTTGATTTTATGAATTAAATGTTGGTCTGTTTTTGAAAAACACAGATGTCTTTTTTAACTCTTATTTTTGTTTAATCTTTTAACAAACAATATAACCCGATGAGAAGTTCAATTAAACGACCGGGAGATGAAGATTGCGATCTGAGCGGATTTCAATTATTTAAGAAACTGAATGAGCAGGAAATTGCCCAGCTCAATTATGATAAAACCTGTTCACTGTATAAAAAAGGAAGCATCATTTACCGGGAAGGAAGCCGGTTAACCGGTTTTTACTGTGTTACGCGTGGTATCGTTAAAATCTTTAAAACTGGGATCGACGGCAAGGAGCAAATCATCCGCTTTGCCAAAAAGGGCGATATTATCGCGTACCGTTCGCTGTTAAGCCAGGAACTGGCTTGTACCACGGCTAAAGTCATTGAAGAATCGGTGCTGAGCCATATTCCCTACCAAACACTTTTGTACCTGATCCAGAACAACTGGCAATTTTCGCACCACATGCTCCAGATTGTTTGTAAAGAACTGCGCGAAGCCAACGATTACATTACCGACATTGCCCAGAAAACCGTTCGCGAACGACTGGCCGAAATTCTGTTGCTCCTGAAAGAAAATTTCGAACTCGACAATACCAATACCTTGCAGATTTCGCTAACCCGCGAAGAACTGGCCAACATGGTTGGTACGGCAACCGAAAGCGTGATTCGTTTACTTTCTGAGTTTAAACAAGATCAACTGATTGATTTACAGGGAAGAAAAATTAAATTTATTAATGTTCCGGGGCTAACCAAAGTAGCGAATCTGCTCTGATGTTAATCCGTCAATAAAATACAAAAGAGGTCGTTTCTGCTGATGAAACGACCTCTTTCCTTTTCGGGCAAACTTGCACTTACCTCGCAATCCACTCTTCCGGATTCATTTTCACATTTTCTTTCCAAATCTGGAATTTAAGGACTGTTTTATTGTCGTCCTCGGTATCGGTACCAATTGTGCCAATCGTTTGTTTTATCGAAACCTTATCGCCCGATTTAACCAGTACATCGACTAAATTAGAATACACGGTGAGGAATTTACCGTGGCGAATAATTACCGCATAATTGCCTCCCGAAACAACAAATACCCGGCTCACTTCGCCGCCAAATACTGCACGGGCTTTTGCCCCCTGTACGGTCGAAATATCAACCCCGTTGTTTTTAACCTGAATATTTTTCAGTACCGGATGTTGATGAACCCCAAAATGATCGGTAATTACTCCGCGTTCAACCGGCCAGGGCAAACGTCGCCTGTTTTGTTCAAAATTGGCTGAAATAATCCGTTCTTCCGGAGTCATATCCGGAGCGGCTTTCCCGGTTTTTTTCGCTTTTTCCTGAGCTTTTTTTACTTCTTCCTCTATTATTCTCTGGATTTCCCGGCTCAGTTGTGCATCAATACGTTGTTGTTCTTTCAGCTTCTTTTCAAATTCTTTTTGCTTCTGCTGTAGGGTCGTCAGGAAAACTCCCTGTTCCTTTTTTTCCTTGGTTAACTGATCGGCTTCCTTCTTTTTCGATTGCAGCAACGTTTCTTTTTGCGTCCGCTGTTCCTGCAAACGAACAACTTTAACCTGAATCAGATCGCGGATCCACTGAATCAGTTCGGCCTGTCTTTTTCGGTATTCGGTATATTGTTTCAGGTATATTATTCGTTTGTAAGCCTGGTTGAAACTATTGGACGAAAGGATAAACAACACCTTGCTGTAGTTGGTCTTATTTTTCTGCGCAAATACAATCATGGCGGCATATTCCCTTTTCAATTCTTCCAAATCGGCATTTAAAGAACTAACCAGCCATGCATTCTGATCAATAAATTCGCCCAAAACTCCCACTTCCGAATTAATTCCGGTAATTAAACTGGTACGCAATTCTATTTGTTTGTCCAGAATTTTGTATTTGTTCAGGGTCTGTTTTTCGTTTTTTTTGGCTTCTTCGAGCAGTCGTGTGGTATATTTAATCTGCTCGTTGGTTTTTGCTTTCTTTTTGCGTAATTCGTCAAGCGACTGACCATCAACCAGAAGCGTAAAAAATAGTAATCCCGAAAGCAGCAGATAAAACTTCATGCTATTTGGTATTTATCAGGGTGTATTTTTCGGGTACTTTAAACCGAACCTCATTTTCAGCATCCATCGAAAAACCGGCTAACTTAACCCTGATTTGTATATTACTCTCCGGATTAATAAAATTCAGGAAAATTTCGCCCGGGTACAATTGTTTCTCAACGGGCGTAAAGTCTGAAAAATCGATATTCAGATTCCTCGAATTTACCGAATCTTCCATTTTTATTTTCCGGAGTTTAAAAGTTTCCGGATCGACGTAAATCAATTGACGAACTGGGGTATCCGGAAGCATTTTTGACGATTTCCGGGCTGGTTTCCGTTGCACTTCCCGCTGGTTTCTTCGTGGTGACTTCAGCTTTTTTACCGACTCCAGCACATACATTCCGGAATCTATCCTGGCTTCATAATCCAACTCGTCTTTATTGTTTTTTTCGTCGCGTAAAGCAAAAATATTGTTGGAAATAATGGAATGGACGGTTTCAAAATCAAGATCCATATCGAGCCATGAACTCAGGTAACTGTAATCATCAAGAAAATAATTCTTTTCGATGTAGTTGATAAATTTTACGCTATCCGGAGTGAGCCAAAGGCGGCCAACCGGAATGTTTAATTTGGTCAGCATTACGGTAATCCGCTTATCTTTTTCGGCCAGGATGCTGGCTTTAAACGATGTTTTTGTTTTGCCGTTGTCGAACTGACAGTTTATTTTTTTTATAGCCAGATGCCTGTAATCGAAGGCATTGTTTTCGATGTTCCTGATCAGTTTATTCGTGCTGATTGGTTTTGCCGTGGAGGTAGTAGTGACAACCCGCGTTGTTTTACACGACGATAAGCCCAGCACCAGTGCGCCAACCCATACAAAAACCGAATATTTTAAAGAGCCTGTTCGTTTCACTTCCTATTTTTTATCGAGGTACCGCCCCTGTTTAATTTTTTCGCTTAGAAATTCAGAAAAGTCGCCTGTTTCCTCAGCTTTTTTCCATTGTTCCATGGCCTTGTCTTTCTGGCCGAGCATAAAAAGAATATCACCGTAGTGTTCAACAATAACTCCGTTTTTATCGCCACCATTTTTTATGGCAGTTTCCATATAAAACTTGGCTAACGAATAATCTTTTCGCATAAATAAAACCCAGGCATAAGTATCCAGATAGGTCGAATTATCCGGGTTGGCACGAACTGCTTTTCCGCTTAACTGCTCGGCCTTCTCCAGGTTTTCGTTCCTTACCGAAAGATAGTAGGCGTAATTATTCATCGCCAGCCAATTTTCAGGGTCAATGCTAATCACTGCATCAAAGGCTTTAAAGGCATCTTCTACCCTACCCAATTTGTAATTGGCCTCTGCCCGGTATAATTCAAACTGAACTTTCATTAGTTTATTATCCAACAGGTAGGCATCTCCTTCTTTCAGTATGTCCAAAGCCTCGGTATATTTTTCGAGTTGCAGACAGGCCACCGCTCTCAATCCGTAAAGAACCGGCTGATTTGGGAAGAGCTCAATCGCTTTTTCAGCATCGGTATAAATGCTTTTAAAGTCGAGCAAATCATTACTGATCAAAAGCATACGCTCCCAAATCATGTAATTGTCTTTCTGGGTTTCCAACACTTTCCGGAGTTGGTCGCGGGCTTCTTCCAATTTGCCTTTACTGATCAGGTATTCGGCATAAACGGTATAAACACGGTAATCATCACCATTCGTTTTGATCAGTGTCTGAACCAATTCATTTACCTGATCTTCAGTAAAAAAAGGCTTTTCTTCAGCCGTCATCATCAGGTAATACTGAATTTTGGTTTCCACATCGGCCAATTTATTCTGAAACCCTTTGCGGATATATTCCCACGCTTTTTCCTTATCTTCTTTCTGGCGGTAAAACGAAGTGAGCGAAAACAAAACAAAACCGTTATCGGGTTCGATTTCCAGGATTTTGAGGTAGTATTTAAGCGCATTTACCTCGTCTTTTTCAGAAAGATAATAATCGGCCATCAAACCATAATAACGTGGTTCTTTCGGATTATAATCAATGAGTTTCTGAAGTTCGGCCTGCGCTTCTTTCTTCTTTCCGGCAGCCTGATAAATCTGCTGTTTTTCTACCGAAATCTGGTCGTTTATCCCAATCTTTTTCTCCAATTCATTGTAAACAACAATGGCCTGATCGAATTTCTCGGCAGACGAAAGCAGGGCGGCATTCATGTACAAGTATTCCAGGTTTTCGGAATCAAGTGCATAAAGTTGCTGATACAAATCGGCTGCTTTTTTATACTGTTTTCCTTGCTGATAAATCTGGGCAAGCAACACTTTATACCATTTGTTTTGCGGATCGATATTGATGGCTTTTTCGAGCAAAAGCGACGAACTGGTCTGGTCGCCATTCCCACTGTGTATTTTAGCCAGTTCGAACATGGCAGACGATGAGTTGGGATTAATCTCCAGGCATTTTGAAAACAGTGTAATTGCTGCCTGCTGATTTCCAATCATTTTCTGTTTTAATCCTTCGATAAACGTGTATTCGAATTCATTTTTATCGTCTTCCGAAATATTCAATTCCTCCACCTCTGGTTTAGCCTGAACGGTAGAGGTAACCTGTTTTTGGGTTGTTCCGCACGATGATGCCAGGATTGAAACAACTGCGATGTATGCTAGATATCTGTTTTTCATTCGTTTTACTTTTTACCGGTATGTCCAAACCCACCAGCCCCACGTACCGTTTCTTCCAATATTTCAACCTGTTCCCAGCCAATGTGTTCGTGTTTGGCAATTACCATCTGGCAAATGCGCTCCCCGTGTTCGATTACAAATTCTTCAGCAGAAAGATTGATCAGGATAATGCCCACTTCGCCCCGATAATCGGCATCAATGGTTCCCGGAGAATTTAATACAGTAATTCCTTTCTTTAGGGCCAATCCACTTCTGGGGCGAATCTGGGCTTCGAAACCCACAGGTAATTCAATAAATAAACCCGTTGGAACAAGCACCCTTTCGAGCGGTTTTAACACAATGGGTTCAACCAGATTGGCGCGAAGATCCATCCCGGCTGAATGCACTGTACTGTATTCGGGTAATGGATTATTGGATTGATTGACAATTTTTACGATCATTTTACTTTAAATTTTTTCAAGCTGCTAAGATATGGATTTATAGCTTGACTGAGATACATTAAAATTTTGTATTAACAATATTTAGCAGGATTCAACTACCATAAAATCAGCCATAATTTGGTCTGAAATAAACAATCCTTCCCGATTAAGCCTGATCTTTTCCGGCGAAAAAATCAAATGTCCGGATTGCATGTATTTATCCTTTATTTTCTGAAAATGAATGAGATACCGGGCAGAAAATTCAGCTCTGACGAATTCCTCTGAAACGCCCCAAACCGTTCTTAAACCGGTAATAATGTAGTCGTTGTAATTGTCTTGTTCGGTCAGGATTTCGGCTTCGCTGTAGGATTCGTTGTTTTCCAAACCTTGCAGGTATTTTCCAATGGAAGATACATTCCAGCGGCGGGAGTTCAGATCAAACGAATGAGCCGAAGGGCCGATACCGAGGTATTTTTTGCTTTTCCAGTACGACGAATTGTGTTTGGAATAAAAACCGGGTTTGCTGAAATTGGAGATTTCATAATGCTCAAATCCGGCTTCCCCCAATATTTTGATGAGTAACTCAAATTGCTGAAGACTAAGCTCGTCGGGTAATTCTTTCAGGACACCTTTTTTGAGCTGGTCGTAAAAAACAGTCCCTTCGTGGTACGTGAGGTTGTAGGCCGAAATGTGTTGTACGTCCAGTTCAACCGCAATGCGCACGTTACGCTCCCACTCTTCCATAGTCTGATTGGGCAACCCGTAAATCAGATCGATGCTGATGTTTGAAAATCCAGCTCGTTTGGCCCATTTTACCGATTGAACAGCCTGCATCACGCCATGCCGCCGATTCATCAGTTTCAGATCCGATTCGGCGAAAGACTGGACTCCCATGCTCAACCTGTTGAAACCAACTTCACGGATGGCAGAAAGAATAGCCTGACTCAAATCATCAGGATTAGCCTCCATCGTAATTTCAGCATCTCCTGAAACCGTATAGTTCTGATTGATTGTGGCTAAGAGATCCTTTAGCTCATCAATCAGCAATACCGAAGGAGTTCCTCCACCCAAATAAATGGTATCAATTTCGTCGGAAGCCAACTCGAATGCCCGGCTTTCCAATTCCTTTTTCAGTCCGGCAAGCAAACGCGATTTCTGGCTAAAATCAGTTGATTTAAAAAAATCGCAATAATGACAACGTTTCCGGCAAAAAGGAATGTGAATATAAATTCCGGCCATTTGAATTGACTGATTAACTAAAAGATTGAATTACTGTTTAAAAAGCTGATTTAGCCGGGTATTTACAACTTTACCAGATCCTCAAAACCAGTCATATCGCCCAAAATTCCGGCAATGGTAGTTTCCTGGTAAAACTGGTACAATTGTGCACGGATAGGTCCGAAACGTGAATGCACCGGACAAGGTTTTTCATTTTGCTCGTGCGTTGAACAGGGTTGAAGTCCTATCAGGCAGTTTTTAAAAAAATCTTCGCCATCCACAATACGAACGATTTCGTAAAGCGATATTTCGCTTGTCTTTTTACCAAGTCCGAATCCTCCGTTTGGTCCCTTGGTGGAAACCAATATTTTTTGTTTCACCAGATTCTGAAGGATTTTCCCTAAAAAAGGAGTGGGGATCATCAGATCGGAAGCAATTTTTTTGATGCCGATTTTAGTCCCGTCTTCCGAGTATTTTCCGAGGTAAATCAGCGCTCTTACAGCATATTTGCACGTATTGGAAAGCATAGGTTTTATTTTTTATTAGTCCATTGTTTGCTGAATGATTGATCGGCCAGTTTGGGGATTTGTTTGTTCGCTCCCAAAGCATTAGCTCCTAACAAAGCAAAAGTATTTTTTGTTTTTCCTCCCAGCAAATCTAGTCTGCTCCGTTTCGAAAATGCAAATTCATATCCTTTCATGCCTGAATTCCAAATAAATCCACCCGTTCCGGCCCTAACCGCATCGCGCCGGTTAATCAGCAACATGTGGTGAAGCGGAATCTTTACCGGACAAACTTCGGTACATTTTCCACAAACCGAACAAGCTGAACTAAGATGGTTGTATTCTTTTAATCCTTTGAAAAATGGTGTAATTACCGAGCCAATTGGTCCGCTGTAAGTGGCATCGTAAGTATAGCCACCAACATTTTTGTAAATCGGACAAGCATTGAGGCAAGCCCCGCATCGGATGCACTTCAAGGCTTCGTACTGATCGTCGTTACTATAAAGATCGGTTCGTTTGTTATCAAGCAAAATCACTATCATTTTCTCCGGTCCATCGGTTTCCCCATGCTTTTTGGGGCCGGTTATCAGCGAGTTGTAAACCGAAATCTGCTGTCCGGTTCCATGCGCAGCCAAAATCGGCCACATCAGGCCTAAATCCTGCATCCGGGGAATCACTTTTTCTATTCCGGCAATCACAATGTGAATTTTTGGAAAGGAAACCGACATCAAGGCGTTTCCTTCATTTTCGGTCAGACAAATTCCGCCGACATCGGCCACCAAAAAATTAGCGCCGGTAATTCCCACATCAGCAGTAGTAAACTTTTCGCGCAGTTTTTGCCTGACAAAAGCAGTCAGGAATTCGGGTGCACTACCTTCGGGCGTATTGAATTTTTCGGTGAAAAGCTCGGCAATATCGTGCCTTGATTTGTGCATACACGGCGTAACGATGTGGTACGGTTTCTCGCCAGCCAGTTGTACAATGTATTCGCCCAAATCGGTTTCAAGCGATTCTACGCCAATTTCTTCCAGATGATGGTTCAGTTCAATTTCTTCAGTAGTCATCGACTTGCTTTTGACTACTGTTTTTGAATGATTTTCAATCAGTATTTTTTTGACTTCGGCAATGGCTTCATCCGTATTCTCAGCCCAAACCACCGAAGCCCCGTTCGCAGTTATAGTTTTTTCAAATTGAAGTAAATAATCGTACAAATGATTAATGGCCTGTGACTTAACAAACGAAGCTCGGGATTTTGCCAAGTCCAGATTCGAATATCTTTTCATACCACGGTCAACCGCAGCATCGTATTTTGCGATGTTAAATTTAATTGTTGCCCGATGTTTTAAGTCGAAAGCAATCTCTTCAGATTTTTTTAAGAATAGCTTTTTCTGTTCCGACATTTTAACAAGGTATCTTGTTTATCCTGTTGATGTGACGACCACCCTCAAAATCGGTAGTCAAAAATACGTTTACTATTTCAATCGCTTGTTCGTCAGTTATATACCGTGCCGGAAGTGCGCAAACATTGGCATCGTTATGCAACCTGGCCAGCATGGCAATTTCAGGCATCCAGCAAATAGCCGAACGAATTCCCTGGTGTTTGTTGGCAGTCATATTTATACCATTTCCACTGCCGCACAGCGTAATGCCTTTATCAAATTCTCCTTTACTTACCGCATCAGCCAATGGGTGAGCATAGTCAGGATAATCGCTGCTTTCAGCAGAATAAGCGCCAAAATCCTTGTATTCAATTTCCTGCTCCTGAAGATATTTCAGTACTGCTTGTTTCCGCTCGAAACCGGCATGATCACTTGCTACTGCGATTTTCAATTTTTTCATTTTTGTTATTAATAAAATCCAAAAATAATACTTAAAAGTATTTTATTGGACTATAGTTTCAATAAAGTTCGAAGTTCCTTCTTTTCGGCCAAAAATACTATTGCTAAAAAGGCACTAAATAAGCTGGTATTTAATGCATACTTAACTATTTCAGACGAAAAATGTATTGAATCAGAGAGGTAATAAAATCCGACCGAAACGCCTAAATACATCAATATCCGTTTTAAATCGTAATCGACTTTATAATATTTTTGCCCGACTATATAGGAAATAATTGTCATGATCACGAAACAGACCAACACGCCGTACGCCGAACCCATGTAGCCCATTACCGGAATAAGTATCACATTGGCTGCGATGGTTAACACCGCACCAATTCCGGCAATCCAGGCACCCATCCAGGTTTTGTCCGACAATTTGTACCAAAGCGAAAGATTAAAGTAAATCCCCATAAATAAGTTGGCCATCAAAACAGCCGGTACTACCTGTAATCCTGAATGATATTCGGCCCCGATTATGATTTTAAAAATGTCGATAAAAAGGGTAATTCCTAAAAATATCAGTAATCCGAAAATGACAAAATATTTCATCACCTGGGCATAAATCAATCGCGAATCGCTGCTCTTTTGATGACTGAAAAAGAATGGTTCGAACGAATACCGGAAAGCCTGGATAAACATGTTCATCAAAACAGCAAGCTTGTAATTGGCCCCGTAAATTCCGAGTTGTTCCATGGGTTTTTGGCTGGCTGGTACAAGTTCCGGAATCAAAATTTTATCGATATTTTGATTGACCATTCCAAAGATTCCGACCAGCAAGATGGGGAAGGAGTACCAAAACATTTCGCGGAAAAGGCTCCAGTCGAAAACCAGTTTTATCTTTCGTATTTCGGGAATGAGCATCACGAGCGTAATCACCGATGCAATCAAATTGGCTACAAAAACATAACCAACGCCAAATTCGGGCTGATAAATGAAACGAACCAGACTTTCAGGATTGTTTTTCAGCAAATACGGGCAAACCGATAGAAAAAAGATATTGAAGAAAATATTGAAAAAGATGTTAACCATTTTCAATGTGGCAAATCGGACGGCTTTTCCTTCGAGACGCAAATTGGCAAACGGAATGGCTGTTCCGGCATCGAGCGCTACAATTATAGCGAGCCATTTTATGTATTGTTCGCTGTTCGGATAATCGAGAAAACCAGCCATATTTCCGGAAAAAATAAACGCTACCAGTACAAAAAGCAACGAACTTCCGAACAACGAAAATGCGCTGGTTGCGTATATTTTGTCTTTTTGGTCGCTTTTATTGGCAAACCTAAAAAAGCCGGTTTCCATTCCAAAAGTGAGGATAACCAACAGAAAAGCAATGTACGAATACAGGTTGGTTACCACGCCATACTCTTCAGGAAGAAAAATCCGCGAATAATACGGAACCAACCACCAGTTAAGGAAACGCCCGACAATACTGCTCATTCCATAAATAGCAGTTTCGCCGGCTAATTTTTTTAATGCGCCCACAATCGTTAAATTTTTGCCAAAGATACAAACGTATTCCTTTAGCCAACTTCAAAAATAATGTTGAACGCCAATTTGTTTTATATTTGATGCCAGTTTCAAAACCGTTATTTAAAGATGCGATAATGAATTTCAGACTTTCTACCAGTTTTATCGTTTTAGCCTTGTTTATCAGTTCGTTTTCGTGTTCAAACAAATCGAACCGTTCGCGTAAGCCGGCAGTAAATATTCAGGTTGAATCGGTACATAAAAAAATAATTTATGGCGACGATATCACTATTGGCATAGCCGTAAAACTGAAAGACGGTGAATTACAGGAAACTAAAATTTTTATGGATTCGGTTTTAGTCACTTCAAATAAAGCCGCTGAATTTAATCACACGCTGAAAAGATTTAAAAATTTAGGAAAACATACCCTGAAAGTTGTTGCAACAAAAAGCGATGGGGTAGAAGGTATTTATTTCAAATCGTTCGAAGTTTTATCGGACATTATTCCGGAACAATACGGGTATGAGGTGGTACAATCATTTCCTCATAACGAAGCATTTTTTACTGAAGGACTGGAAATTTACAATGGATTTATGTACGAAAGTACCGGTGAAAATGCCAAATCGGCCATCTATAAAACCAACCTGAAAACCGGTAAAACACTGCAATCGGTAAAACTGGCCGATCGGTATTTCGGCGAAGGTATTACCATTTTTAACAACCGTATTTTTCAACTCACTTATAAAACCCAAATTGGTTTTGTTTACGAACTGGAATCGATGGCTTTGGTTGACAGCTTTCGTTTCGAATCGAAAGAAGGCTGGGGAATGACTCACGATGAAAAACACCTGATTATGGGCGACGGAACAAACCTCTTAACCTATATCGACCCTGTAACTTATAAACCGGTAAAGAAAATTCAGGTTTATGATGATAAAGAATCGGCTCTTTTTCTCAATGAACTGGAATATGCTGAAGGTTATATTTATGCCAATATTTACACGACTAACCTGATTGCAAAAATAGATCCTGCTACCGGAAAGGTACTTGCCAAAATTAATCTGGATGGGATTTTGACCATGTCAAATCCGGATAAACCAATTGATGTTTTAAATGGAATTGCTATTGATCCGGTAACCAAAAAGATGTATGTCACCGGAAAATTTTATCCAAAATTATTCGAAATAAAGCCGGTTAAAAAAGGGTAGGGGCGTCGCCGTAATGAATTCGGCCTAAATGTTTATAGGCTAAATCGGTTACCTCTCTTCCTCGCGGAGTTCGTTTCATAAAGCCTTCTTTTATCAGGAATGGTTCATAAACCTCCTCAATCGTTCCTGAATCTTCGCCAACGGCAGTGGCAATGGTTGAAACGCCAACCGGTCCGCCCTTGAATTTATCGATGATGGTTGTCAAAATTTTATTATCCATTTCGTCTAAACCAAACTTGTCGATATTTAAAGCATCCAGCGAATACAAAGTAATCTCCAAATCAATCTGCCCATTTCCTTTTACCTGAGCAAAATCGCGTACACGCCGAAGTAAAGCATTCACAATTCGGGGAGTTCCACGACTGCGTGTTGCTATTTCAACAGCCGCCTGATCATCTATTTTTACATTCAGGATAAAAGCTGAACGTTTCACAATTTTAGTAAGGATATCCACATCGTAGTACTCCAGGTGCGATTTGATGCCAAAACGAGCCCTCAGGGGACTTGTTAATAACCCGGAACGGGTAGTTGCGCCAATTAAAGTAAAAGGGTTTAATTCGAGCTGTATGGAACGTGCACTGGGACCTTTATCAATCATGATATCGATTTTGTAGTCCTCCATGGCCGAATACAGGTATTCTTCTACAATCGGGCTCAAACGGTGTATTTCATCGATAAATAAAACGGCATTCGGTTCGAGGTTCGTTAATAAACCGGCCAGATCACCTGGTTTATCTAAAACTGGTCCCGATGTTAATTTTAAAGATACGCCCAGTTCGTTGGCAATAATATTCGAAAGGGTTGTTTTTCCAAGTCCCGGAGGTCCATGCAGTAAGACATGATCCAAAGCTTCGCCACGCATTTTTGCAGCTTTGACAAATATTTTCAGATTTTCAACAATTTTGCTCTGACCACTGAAATCGTCAAACTCTAACGGCCTTAATTGTTTATCTATTTCCTTTTCATTATCCGAAAAAGAATCCTCCCTAAAATCGAAATGTTCGTTCATTTTTAGCTTTTAATCACAGCCAAAAGTAAAAAAATAATGCCTCAAGTTTGTTTTATGAAATGGATTTGATCAGGAAGGTATTCGGAGTTCGCTAAAAATCAAATTAAGTTTTTCAATATCGAAAGGTTTAGCCATAAATTCATCCATTCCGTATGAAATACATTTATCGCGATCATTATCCATCGTATTTGCCGTAAGTGCTATAATTGGCGTGCGTTCCGAAATTCCATTTATTCGTTCTTCTTCGCGTATCTTAACTGTAGCCTCTAAACCGTCCATAACCGGCATCATAATATCCATCAAAATTACATGGAATTTTTGTTCGCGAAATCGTTCTATTGCTTCAACTCCATTGTTCGCAATAGTAACTTCGTGATTAAATTTCTTTAAACTATAAGTTACAACTCGTTGATTTAAAAGATTATCTTCTACCAATAAAATATTTAGCCTCTCTTCCATACCGTTCTTTCTATTCAACTAATATACTATATTCCCTATTTTATAAAAAGGATACCCTTAATTCTGGAAAACTTTCAATTATTATTATAATTATATTTTTAAAACTAATTTAAAGAAAATGTAAATGTATATGTGCTGTTAATAGCTTTGATATCTTTTTTCGATTGTTCTTGTATAATTAGAAAACAACTTTTTATTTTCTTTTTTGAACGAGTTATGAACAGCTTACTTCCCTGAATATAAATGTAGTCGTTTTTCTAATAACATCTGTTAATTTCCAGTATTTTTAATAAAAAAGTGTTGAAGAGCGATTGTTTTTTTGTTTAAACCAGTGGTGAATAGAATTTACTAATTCTTGTTGTTGGTACCGAAAATAATATCTAATACAAATTTCTATGAATATCTTTGTCAAATCTTATTGTTTTTTACCTTGCTTTTATAAACAGTATTTTATTGAAACTGTTAAAAAGATGAAACTATAAGTTATTTAAAATGAATTATTTAAAATAATGGATCAAAGCTATAAACAGTTTGTTGATAAACTAAATTCCTACATCAGGAAGTTTTACCTTTATCAGTTAGTAAGAGGTTTTTTACTTTTTATTTTACTGGTTGTGGTCTATTATAGCTGTATAACTACGTTGGAGTATTTTAACTATTTCGATCCAAAAATAAAGTTAAGTATTGTAATCATCACGCTATTACTAACGCTTTTTATATTTTTTTATTTCTTATTGATACCGCTTATTAAGTTGTTTGGTATTGGAAAACAGATATCATATTACGACATATCTACGCTTCTTAGTAAAACTTATCCTGAAATTAAGGATAAACTTATTAATATCGTTGAATTGGCTAACGAATCGGATTCGGTTTATTCGCTTGAGTTGAAAAATGCCAGTATAGATCAGAAAATTGATGAATTAAAACTATTCAGGTTTACCGATGCCATTCGTTTTAAAGATTTAAAAGTAGTTTTTGTATCGTTGGTTGGTGTTGTATTGCTCTTTGCTCTGGTTTTTATTAAAGTTCCCGATTTTTTTGCTGAAAGTTCTGTTCGTTTGATTCATTTCCAGCAACGCTTTGAAAAACCTGCTCCTTTTTCTTTTGAGCTTCAGAATAGTGATTTGGAAATTGTTATGGGTGAATCAGTTGAGTTAAATCTGATTTGCCGGGGAAAAGAAATTCCCGAAGTGATGTATGTAAATATTGCCGGTAATAATTTTTTGATGAGGAATGAAAACGGATCTTTTTTATATACTATTGAGAATATAAATAGTTCAATATCAGTATATTTTACTGATAAAAAGTATGTTTCGGATGTGTATAAAATTTCAGTACTGAATAAACCTTTTATTTCATCGTTTGCTGTTGAAATACAACCACCTTCTTATACCAACAGGAGTGTTGAAAAGCTTCAGAATATTGGTGATTTGACTATGGCTTCAGGTAGTACCGTAAAATGGATTTTTAATTCGGTTGATACCGATAGTTTGTTTATTTTATGGAACGATAGCACAAAAACAGCCGGTTTGAAGAACGGTAATAGGTTTGAAATTACTAAGGTTATTCATTCTGACCTGGATTACAGTATTGCCATAAAGAATGAGAAATTGAAGGATGATAATGTTTTAGTGTATAAAATTAAAGTTGTACCTGATCTTTTCCCTGAAATTAAAGTTGCACAGATTCGTGACTCGCTTGATTTTAAAGTTTTACATTTTAAAGGAACTATTATTGATGATTACGGATTTAATCAACTTGATTTTAATGTTGGCAGTAACGGAAATGATACCATTATTAAAATCCCGTTCACTCCGTTCTTTTTGAATCAGGATTTTTATTATTCGTTTAATTTTGAATCGGTTAAGGGACTAGGTAAGTCACTCAAATATTACTTTTCTGTTTCTGATAATGATTATCTGAATCATTTTAAACGTACGATTAGTGAAACTTTTTCTTTTGAGTTTCCTGATTATAAAGAAATTACATCGAAGGAGGATTCTGATTTGAATGCCATGGATCAATTATTCGAAAAAAGTTCGAGATTGACTGAAGAAATCCAAAACGAATTTGAAAATTTCAAAATGAAGCAAATTAGTTCAGAAGTTTCGGAATGGGAGAAGTTTCAAACGGTGAAGGATATCATGAATAAAAAGAATGAGTTGGAAAATGTATTAAAACAGATTAGTCAGCAAAATAAGGATGCCAACAATTTCATGAATTCGTTTTCGGAAGAAAAGGAGGAATTGATAGAGAAACAAAAACAAATTGAAGAATTATTGAATGAAGTTTTTAGTGATGATTTGAAAAAGTTGTTTGAAGAGTTTAATGAGCTGGCTAAAAAATTTGACACTAAAAAATTCGATCAACTCTCGAAAGATATGGATTTAAAGATGGATGATCTTTCGAAACAATTGGATAAAAATATGCAATTGTTAAAGAAAATGAAGGTTGAACAAAAAATTGAGCGCGTGATAGATGGACTTTCTAAACTTGCTGAAGACGAACGAATTAATAATCAGAATATTGAACGTGTTTCAGATTTAAAACAAACAAATGTTATTGAACGCGAAAATCTGGAATTAATTAAAAATCTGGAGAATGATTATAACGGAGCGGTTGAATTGAATAAGACCATTGAAAAACCCATGAATTTGCTCAATTTTGATCGGGAATTTAAAAATATTAAGGATAATATCTCCAGTATTTTAGATGATTCTGCTAAAGGGAATAAGCGTAAAACTTCAACAGGAATTGAAAATAATATAAAAAACATTGATGAATTGGTTTTTGCAATGGATCAGATGTTGAAGAATAATAAGAAAAAGCAAAATCAGGCTAATATCGAAGATTTAAAACAGATACTTGATAACTTAATTTTTGTTTCTTTCGATCAGGAAAAGTTATTGAAGAAGCTAAGTGGTATGGATTATAATAATCCAATAATCAATGAATTAAAACTGAAGCAAAAGAACCTGAACGGACAAGTGGTGTTTATTAAAGATTCGTTGTATGCTTTATCGAAACGAGTGCCGGAAATAAGTTCGGTTATTAATAAGGAAATATTGGCGTTGGAAAAAAGCAGCAGTTCTGCTTTTGAAAGTTTGGAACTGGGAAATATTGGAGGCTCCGGAATGTATCAGCAATACAGTATTACTGCTGCAAATAATTTGTCGTTATTTTTATCTGAAGCTATTGAGAACATTAAAAAGCAACAAAATGAGTCTCAGGAAGGAGATGGTGATTGTGACAAGCCAGGAGGAAAAGGTACGAAACCCGGTTTGCAAAAACTGAAAGATAGTCAGAGTTCGATGAAGGAGCAATTGCAACAGATGATTGACCAAATGAAGAAAGGCGATAAGGGTAAAATGAGTAAAGGTATTGGTCAAACGCTGGCACAACAAGAAATGATGCAGCAAATGATAAGGGAAATGCTAAATGGTAAATCTGTTGGTTCGAAAGCAGGTGAGCAGTTAAAAGCAATTGATCAGTTATTGGAACAATCGCGTAAAGATTTAATTAACCGTAATATTAGTTCAGAGTTGATCAATCGTCAGAATTTGATTTTATCAAAGCTATTGGATGCTGAAAAATCTGAAATAGAACGCGATTTTGAAGAAAAGCGTGAGTCAAAAACGGCTATTGAATTAAAGAAAACAAATCCGGTTGGTTATTTTGAGTATAAAAATAAGCAGGGTATTGAAAATGAATTAATTAAGCGAAATAATTATAAATTGCGGTCTTTTTATGACCAGAAATACAATCAGTTTATAAACCAGATAAAGAATTAAATTTGGAGCATTTTTTGGTTATACCTTCGCAACTCAGTCATATTAATCGGGTGAGGTTGTTTTTAGATGAGA
Source organism: Prolixibacteraceae bacterium (assembly GCA_019459525.1). GTDB lineage: Bacteria > Bacteroidota > Bacteroidia > Bacteroidales > Prolixibacteraceae > Aquipluma. The sequence goes on along the minus strand of JAIBEY010000049.1, from coordinate 8,660 downwards.
TTTTTACTGAATCGAATCTGAACAGGACTTATTTTAACCGTATTTTTTTAGGCGTTAGTGAAGCTTTATCTAATGCCATTATTCATGGAAATAAGTTTGACGTAAACAAGAGGGTTTATATTCATGTTGTTTCAAATGAATGTCAGCTCAGTGTTGAAATTGTTGATGAAGGTAAAGGTTTTTGTATTGATTGTATAAAAGATCCTACGAATCCTACGAATTTAATGAACGAGAAGGGTAGGGGGATTTTTTTTATTCGTCAGCTTTCTGATGAAATGAGTTATTCTGATGGAGGTAGAAAAGTTTGGATAAAGTATAGTTTAACCTGATGAGCATACAGTTTTTTAGTGAAGATGTTCCTTTTCCCGGTTTGAAGAAAAGGGTTACATCGAATTGGATTAAGCGGGTTATTGGTTTAGAGGGAAAATCTGTTGGTGATATTTCTTTTATTTTTTGTTCCGATGATTATTTATTGGATGTGAATAGGAAGTATTTGCAGCATGATTATTTCACCGATATTATCACTTTTGATTATGTAGAGAATAGTCGGATTAGTGGTGATATCTTTATAAGTGTCGATCGTGTAAAAGATAACTCAGTGCAGTTTAATACGAGTTTTGACGATGAGCTTCATCGAATTCTTATTCATGGTGTGTTGCATTTATTGGGATATAAGGATAAAAAGAAAGAAGATAAAAAATTAATGACAGAGAAAGAAGATTTTTATCTTAAAGTTTTGTCAGATAGTTAATTACATACTAAAATGTATCAAATGTTACCTGTGTACGATGTTATTGTTGTTGGAGGAGGTCATGCAGGTTGTGAGGCAGCAGCAGCAGCAGCTAATTTAGGGTCAAAAACATTGTTGATAACAATGGATATGACAAAATACGCCCAGATGTCGTGTAATCCGGCAATGGGAGGAATTGCCAAAGGTCAAATCGTTCGCGAAATTGACGCGTTGGGTGGATATTCAGGGATTGTTACTGATAAAACCAGCATACAATTCCGAATGTTGAATCAGTCAAAAGGACCAGCAATGTGGAGTCCTCGTGCGCAAAGCGATCGTTTTCGTTTTACTGAGCAATGGAGAAATATTTTAGAGAATATTGAAAATCTGGATCTGTGGCAAGATGCAGTTGTTTCACTGCATATTAAGGATAATATTGTAACTGGTGTGAAAACAAAAATTGGAGTAGATTTTTATTCCAAGTCAGTTATATTGACCAATGGAACTTTTCTGAATGGTTTAATGCATATAGGAAAGTCTCAGATGGAAGGTGGACGGATAGGCGAAAATGCTTCCTATCATATTTCAGATCAATTGTTTAGTGTTGGTTTTAAAACCGGAAGGTTAAAAACTGGTACACCTGTGCGTATTGATGGTCGTTCAATTGATTTCTCCAAATTGGAAGAGCAAAAGGGTGATGAAACCGTTCAAAAGTTTTCATTTTTACCTGATGTAAAGACAGCTTTGAAGCAAAAAAGTTGTTGGATTACCTACACCAACGAAAAAGTTCATTCTATTTTGGAAGAAGGTTTTGCCGATTCGCCCATGTATAATGGAACAATTGTGGGAACTGGTCCAAGGTATTGTCCAAGTATCGAATCAAAAATTGTAACTTTTGCAGAGCGAACTTCCCATCAGCTATTTTTGGAACCTGAAGGCGAGAACACCAATGAATTTTATTTGAATGGTTTTTCTTCTTCTTTACCGTGGGATGTTCAGTTGCGTGCACTGAAGGAAGTTCCGGGATTGGAAAATGTACGAATTTACCGACCTGGATATGCTATTGAATACGATTATTTTGATCCGACACAATTGTCTCACACGCTTGAAACAAAGCTTATCAGTAATCTTTTTTTTGCTGGCCAGATAAACGGGACTACCGGTTACGAAGAAGCTGCGGCTCAGGGATTGGTTGCCGGGATAAACGCTCATCAAAAAGTACATCATCTTGATGCGTTTGTGCTGAATCGTGATGAAGCTTATATTGGTGTTTTGGTTGATGACTTGGTTACAAAAGGTGTTGATGAGCCTTATCGGATGTTCACTTCCAGGGCTGAATACCGCATTTTATTGAGGCAAGATAATGCTGATTTTCGTTTGACTCCAATGGCTTATGAACTTGGTTTGGCTAAACAAAATCGGTTTGATTTGTATCTGGAAAAGAAAATCGCAGTGGATAAAATCATAGATTTTGTTTCTAATTTCTCGATTAAACCACAATACATCGATCCTATTTTGGAGCGAAAAGGTTCTGCAACACTAAAACAAGGTGTAAAATTGATCGATATTATTTTGCGTCCGCAGATTTCAATCTTCGATTTGATAGAAGATATTGTTCCTTTTAAAGCTTTTTTGAAGGATATTCCTTCAGATCGATTTAGTGAAATTTTGGAATCTGCTGAGATTGTTATCAAATATGCTGGCTATATCGATCGTGAAAAACTGGTTGCTGATAAGTTCAGAAGACTCGAAAATATTATTATAAAAGGACGGTTTGACTACGAAAAAATTCATACCATTAGTACCGAAGCCAGACAAAAATTAGCTGAAATTCAACCGGATACTATTGGTCAGGCTAGTCGTATTTCAGGAGTGAGTCCTTCTGATATTAATGTGTTACTTGTTTTATTAGGTAGATAATGTTCCACGTGGAACTATAAAATTTTAATATGGAACTTAAAGATTTTGTTCGAACCATCGAAAATTACCCGATTGATGGCATCAGTTTTAAAGATATTACAACCCTGCTAAAGGAACCAGTTGCTTTTAAAAATGTAGTTGATCAGATTTCTGAATTTTATAAAGATAAAGGAATCACCAAAATTGTTTCGCTCGAGTCGCGTGGTTTTATTGTGGGCGGCGCTATTGCTTATTGCATTAATGCAGGTTTTGTTCCAATTCGGAAGAAAGGGAAATTGCCTTCGGAAGTAATTAATGAGTCGTACGAATTGGAGTACGGTGTTGATTCTATTGAAATGCATGTGGATGCTTTAACTGAAGATGATGTTGTGCTTATTCATGATGATTTGCTGGCCACCGGAGGAACTGCTCTCGCTGCTCTTAACTTGGTAAAACAAATGAATGTAAAGCACATTTACTTTTCATTTATTTGTGATTTAACTTTTATTCAAACAGAAAAGAAAAGGGAGTTGGCCACTTACGATACTCATTCGGTAATTCAGTACTAGTGTTTTGTTAAGGCACCTATTTCTGTTTGAGACTGCTTCATCCTCGTTCCTCGTCTTCGCAGTGACGTCACTCCGAGGAGGTACGACGAAGGAGTCTAACCCGTTATTCAATTGTTAATACAACACTAGTTAATTTATTGGAGCGATAGTAATGGTTATAAAGAATGCTGAATATATCCGGTCTTTGGTTTCTGTTCTTCCTGATCAGCCGGGAATCTATCAGTATTTTGATTCGACCGGAAAAATCATTTACGTAGGTAAGGCCAAAAATCTTAAAAAACGGGTAACCTCTTATTTTAATAAAAATCAACAAAACCGAAAAACGGAATTACTTGTCAGGAATATTACTGACATTCGGCACATGGTGGTGGAAACCGAGCAGGATGCTTTATTGCTCGAAAATAACCTGATTAAAAAATACCAGCCACGCTACAATATTCGTTTGAAAGATGATAAAACCTATCCATGGATTGTTGTAAAAAACGAACAGTTTCCCCGGGTGTTTCAAACCAGAAATGTTATTCGCGATGGTTCTTCGTATTTTGGGCCTTACACATCTGTTTTAACTGTCCGGATGTTGCTCGATCTTTTCCGCAAACTTTTTAAATTGCGTAACTGTAAGTTGAATTTATCGGCAGAGAATATTCGTCAGAAGAAGTTTAAGGTTTGCCTGGAATATCACATTGGTAATTGTAATGCGCCCTGTATTGGTAGAATTGAGCACGAACAATATCAAAAAAGTATAGATCAAATAAAGGAGATATTGAAAGGCAACATCACGGGCGTGATCAAATATCTCAAGGATTTAATGCGTCAATTTTCGTCTGAAATGAAATTTGAGGACGCTGCCATTGTAAAAGAGAAACTGGATTTGCTCGAAAAATTTCAATCTCGCTCAACGGTTGTCAGTAATACGATTAGCGATGTGGATGTTTTCACCATTGATGTGGATGAGTCTTTTGGCTATGTGAATTACCTCAAAATTATTCGGGGAGCAATTATGCAGACTTATACCATGGAGTTAAAGAAAGTTTTGGATGAATCTCCCGAAGAATTGCTGGAATTTGCAATTGTCGAAATCAGACAAAAAATATTCAGTAATGCAAAAGAAATTTTGGTTCCGATAAAGTTGGACATCGAACTTGAGGGTGTTAAGTTTCAAATTCCGAAACAGGGCGATAAGAAAAAACTTCTTGATCTTTCTGAGCGAAATGCAAAATATTATCGGCTTGAAAAGATGAAACATCAGTTGGTTTCAAAGACCGAGAAAAATGCCAATCGAATTTTGGAGACCATGCAAAAAGATCTTCAGCTAAAAGTTCAGCCAGTTCACATCGAGTGTTTCGATAATAGTAATTTACAGGGAACAAATCCGGTTTCTTCGTGTGTTGTTTTTCGGAATACAAAGCCAGCAAAAAAAGATTATCGCCATTTCAATGTAAAAACGGTTGTAGGTCCCGATGATTTTGCTTCGATGGAGGAAGTGGTTTACCGAAGATATAAACGGCTGCTTGACGAAGAACAATCGTTACCGCAGTTGATTGTAATTGATGGCGGGAAGGGTCAGTTGGGTGCAGCCTTAAATGCGCTTGAGAAATTAAACCTTCGTGGAAAAATAGCAATTATCGGAATTGCAAAGCGGTTGGAAGAAATTTATTTTCCTGGCGATTCGGTTCCATTGTATTTGGATAAAAATTCGGAGACCTTAAAAATTATTCAGCAGTTACGCGACGAAGCTCACCGGTTCGGAATTACTTTTCACCGCAACAAACGATCGGGCGAATTTATCAAATCTGAGCTCGAAAATATTTCCGGAATAGGAGAGAAGACCATAACTGCGCTTTTAAAGCGTTTTAAGAGCATCGAGAATCTTAAAAATCACAGCTACCAGGAGGTGGCCGAAGAAATAGGCGATTCTAAAGCACGTTTGATCTTTGATTTTTATAAGCTAAACTATTGAAATAAAAAAGCTTAAATACGGAATATTTAAGCTTTTCTAAGTTCAATTTTTAAGTGCAAATAGGTTAATTCCTGTATTTTTCTTCTCCATCGAGCAATCCAAGGTACGAATTGTAACGACTCATCGCAATTTTTCCTTCTTCCACTGATTTTTTAACAATGCAGTTGGGTTCGTGGGTATGCGTGCAATTGTAATACTGACATCCATCCAAAAGTTTGAAAATTTCAGGAAAGTAGTGGGAGATTTCTTCTTTCTCCATTTCGAGTACCCCAAACCCTTTTATGCCGGGTGTATCGATAATATAACCGCCAAATTCGAATTCGTACATTTCAGAATTGGTTGTAGTATGTTTTCCTGAAGAATGTGCATCCGAGATTTCTCCGGTTTTAAGTTTGCCGGCAGGATGTAAAATGTTGATGATGGTTGATTTTCCAACGCCTGAATGTCCTGAAAAAACATTGGTTTTATTGGCCATCATGCTTTTAAGTTCTTCAAAACCAGTATTGTTTTTAGCCGATAGTTTTAAGCAGTGATAGCCAATGTTTTCATAAATTTCAATCCATGAATTCATGACTTCAATTTGTTCGTCGTTGTACAGATCCGTTTTATTGAAAATCAGGTGACAAGGAATTCGGTAAGCTTCGGCAGAAACTAAAAACCGATCGATAAAAGTGGTTGTGGTTATCGGAAATTGAATAGTCACAATCAGAAAAGCCTGATCAATATTGGCTGCAATAATATGCGATTCTTTGGAGAGATTGGGCGATTTGCGGATAATATAGTTTGTTCGGGCGATAATTTTGGAAATGAAACCAACCGTTTGACCTTCATCATTACTATCTTCCTTTGATTCAGTAAGTTCAACGTAATCTCCTACAGCTATGGGATTGGTGCTTCTGATGCCTTTTAGTCGCAAATTTCCCTTTATCCGGCTTTCTATCAGGTCGCCTTCTTCGGTTTTTACGGTGTACCAGCTTCCTGTTGATTTAATAACAATACCTTTTTTCAATGTATATTTTCGCTTTTATTGAATTCGTTATACTTTAGCAACTCATTTAATTTGAACCAAAAGTAGTAAAAATTGTGAAAAGGATTTTAAGTTACAATGTGAATGGAATTCGGTCGGCATTGAGTAAAGGATTACTCGATTTTTTATCGGAAGTAAATCCTGATATCGTTTGTTTTCAGGAAACAAAGGCTCAGCCTGGCCAAATGCAAGAGTCTGATTTTGAAGCATTAGGATATTACTGCCATACATTTTCGGCTCAAAAGCCGGGCTATAGCGGTGTCGCCATTTTCTCGAAACTGAAGCCGGATTTGGTTGTTAGGGGAATGGGGAACGAAAAATATGATGCGGAGGGACGGGTGATTCGTGCTGATTTTGGCGATGTTTCTGTCATTTGCGCTTATTTTCCTTCAGGAACTACAGGTGGTGTGCGGCAGGATTATAAAATGGATTTCCTTTCCGACTTTCAGAGCTATCTGAAGGAATTGAGAAAGTCTCGGAAAAAGCTCATTGTATCAGGCGATTACAACATTTGTAGGTTGTGGATTGATATTCATAATCCGGAAAAACAGCAGAATACATCAGGTTTTTTACCTGAAGAGCGCGAGTGGTTTGCCAATTTTGTTTCCGATGGTTATGTGGATAGTTTTCGGGAAATAAATCAGGAACCGCATCAGTATTCGTGGTGGAGTTACCGTGCTGGCGCCCGCCCAAACAACAAAGGTTGGCGGATTGATTACCACATGGTTACCACCGAATTGCGTGATAAGATATGTAATGCCGGTATTTTATCCTATGCGGTTCATTCCGATCATTGTCCGGTTTTGGTTGATATGGATTTTTAATATGCGTAGCCTTTTAGTTATTTCCTGTTTTTTGCTTTTTCAGTATGCTGCTGATGCCAAATCGTTGTTTCGTTTTTTCGAGCTTAAAAAAGATAGTAACTATATCGAAAGCTATAGGAATGATTTGATTATCAGACTCTATTCTGGTGAGAAATCTCATTCGCTTGAGTTGAATGATTTGAATGAGCCTTACCATTTAAAATATCTGCCGAATGGTTATTTTAACCTGGGTGCAGGGTTTAGCTACCGTTCTTTTGGAATTAGCCTGGCTACAAAAATTCCTGTTTTTCAGAATAGTTCTATAAAACATGGAGATACAAAACGATTCGGGATTCAGTATTATCTTTATTCCGGAAAATTTTCTATTGATGTATTAACTTCATTTTCAAAGGGATATTACTTGAACCGAAGTTTTTCGCATCTCGCTTCATATACAAAGGATAGGGAATATCAGCGTCCGGATATGTCGTCGGCAAATTTGGGTATTACTGTAAATTATATTTTCAATCATTCCAGATTTTCGTATAAAGCAGCTTTCAGCGATACCGAAAAGCAAAAGAAAAATGCGGGATCACTCATTGCCGGCGGTAGTATTTTTTCATATCAGACCATCGCCGATTCTGCATTTGTTCCACGTGGAATCCATTCCGATTATTTTCAGAAGTCAAGAGATGTCTCCAAATCAGGTGTTTTAGCTTTTAATGCCAATCTGGGTTATGCGTACTCATTGGTATTTTTAAAGCATGGAATTTTTACTTTAGCCTATATTGTTGGTTCAGGAATTCAGGATAATTCGTTTGAAAGAGAGATAATTCCGGAGGTTAACCGCTGGCGCTTCAGTACAAACCATACCGGAAGGTTAGGAGTAGGGTATCGTTTTAGCCGGTATTATGTTCGGTTTGGAATTATTCGATCTACTCAATATACCAATCTGAAATTCAATGATTTGGGTATTGGAAACGGTACTAATTTTATGCAAGTTTCAATCGGAAAACGAATCTCAGTCAAATAAAGAATGGTTTTACATACTCACCTCAAACCGACCTCCGGAGACGTTTGCCTACCTTTGTTGATCAGCCGTCCATTTGGAAAATATGAATATCCGGATTTATGCCTAAATACATCAGAGAGGGGCTTTGCCCCTGTGACCCCAATTCCTTTTTTGTCTTAACTGGTTCGACAAACTCACCAACCAACAAAAAAAGGAATCAAAAAAGGTCAAGGCTGTGTTCACTTCGCACGAAAAACCAGCGTTCGACGGCGAAAATCTTTTGAACTCGCCTGCGGCTCAAACAGAAAAGATTTTTTAACGCCATCTTCACTTGTTTTTCGGCTCACTGAACAAGGCCGCTCGGGCAATTGACAAACGGTTTTTCAAATTAGGTACACTATCAGCCGTCCATTTGGAAAATAACTGCCTGTAAATAATGCTATAGAACCATAAGAAACTGTTTAAAATTTGAAATTATGCCCAAAATCAAAAAATTTACCCCGACCCTAAAGGGTGATTTTTTGATTTTTCGGGCTCCCTTCAGGACTTGGGGTAATCCGAAAAATCAAAATGAATGAAATTTAAACAGTTTCTTCTATGTTGTAATCCAAATTCTGAGAGCATTATTTTTTGACTATTTAATTTTTGTTTATTTCTCAA
>JAIBEY010000021.1 GCA_019459525.1 Prolixibacteraceae bacterium | reverse complement strand
AATATGATATTTAACGAAGAACAAAAAAAGAAAGCCGAGTTTATACGAAACAGCCAGTTTTCCAGACTGTCAGACCTTTTACCTAATGAACTTAAGGACCTGGCGGTTGTATGGTGTTATTATTCCGGAAAGATTGAAGGGAATACTTATACCTACGTTGAAACTGAGGCTTTACTGAAGGATGGTATTACTTCTGAGAAGAGATATGAGGATGCAAAAATGTTGAAAAACCTCTATAATACTTTTATGTCAGAAATTTACTTTATCAGTAAACAAAAAAACAAGCAAGAGATCAATGAGAAAACTCTGTTACGCATTCATTCTTCTATTTCTGAAGGACTAATTTCAAGCGAGGATGTAGAAAGGGGCTATCCGGATAACAGGAACAAACTATATACCTCCTAAAAAAGGGAAGAGACACAATTTGCAATCAACGAAATCCCTTTGAAGCAAGAGTCTATTAAAGATCCATTTGAAAAGGCTGTTTTTTGCATTGTAACATCGCTAAGATCCAACCATTCATCGATGGAAATAAAAGGACGTCTCGTTTAATAGAAAGCATTATGCTAATGAATAATGATATTATTCCGGTCTATTCGGCGAAAGATTCTGCTATACTTAATTACAGGAGGGGTATTATATCTTATTATGAAACTGGCAACTATTCTGTTTATACTGATTACTTTCTGGGACGACAAATTGAACGCATCAACGAAATTGCTCCACCTAAGTATCAGTATGGCAATTCTTCCAATGGGTTCTCCAGGTAATTAAACTGAATTAATCCCACCCATTTTTGTATCCCCTCATTGAGCTCTGTGTTTTCTTTTCCTTCTACCCTTCATAAATTCGGGGAAGGAGCTAAAACGCAGAGCCCAACCGCACAGCACACATTGTGAAAATCCACCTCCGTAGCTGAACTATCGTTCAACAAACTATGGTCTTCTTTTCACAAAAAGTGTCAAACACCTACCCTTCTGATAAATTGTTTACCCGCCCTTATATAAGTATTAATAAACAATTAATACTTATATAAAGATATAATAATCTTATTATACTATTTTCGCACGCTTTATAATCAACTAACTGTAAAAAATACTTATGAAAAACATGACCGACATATTATTGGTGGAGGATAATATCCTGAACCAAAGGCTGATGAGCCTTGTTTTAAAAAAGAATAATTACAATGTTACCCTTGCAAATAATGGGATCGAAGCTGTTAAGCTATTTAGCGAAAACACATTCGATCTGGTACTAATGGATTTAATGATGCCAGTTATGAATGGATACGAGGCTGCAATTAAAATTAGAGAGATTGAAAAATCAAAAGGAATTATTACGAGAATACCAATTGTCGCCATTACTGCAAATTCAATGGATAACGATAGAGACAAATGTCTCTCTAGTGGAATGGATGAATACATGACAAAGCCCTTTGATATTGATAGATTCCATTCCGTAACAAGCAATATTTTCAGACAAGAAAAACAGCTAAAGAAAAATTGATACCATTTTTTATTTCTGCAGCCTGGCGCCGGTCATCATTTTGGTGGCTTTTATTTCATCCGGGCATATTCCTGGACAAACTATTTGGTATCATTCATCAAATTGGCCAAAGCTCTTATCCTTCTTTGATACCTATCTGAGTTCGGATCCATCTCCGGCATCTTTCCTGCTCTAGTGGTTTTGGTGTCTTTTTTTTACAGGCCTCAGCTCTCGATATCTCAATTTTGATACCGTTTTGTTTTCTTCCGGAAGATCTCTCGGTGAAGTTTTGGTACCTCATTGGGCTATGATCTGATTCCGGTGCTTATTTCAATCTGAAGATTTGAATAAATTCTTTTGTACTTTAGCAATATAAATCTTTCCTGATTCTATTAAAAACAATTAAGAATAGCGATACAACTAAAAAAAATAAACATCTCTCAAACACTATGATTAAATGTAGATTATATCCCAAAAACTATTCAGGAGTCGGAATAGATGACGATTATTTTGTTTCTGTCAACCTTCCAGCTTTACCATTCATAGGAACTTTCATTCGTGTTGATTGGACTGATTTGGAAAACAGGCTGAAAACCAATCTAAACAAAGTATCTCTATTTAGTGATAACTGGTTTTATTACGAATCAAAAGGGAAACAAAGCCATGAAATTACAGTTGAAGACTTGAAAAATTTTTCTCTGGATGATGCAGGTTATGTACATCAAATTACTATGATAGCAAACCAGGATTATGTCCTTATCGAGATTGGCGATGCAAATTAATTATAGTATTTAAGACCTCTATATTCCAATCATAAAAGTTAGCAAATCAAAATGCTATCGTCTTTCCTTTCATGGCAGATGTATCTACCAGGAGCTCTCGCTTATAAGCCATAAAACTCTTATAATCGTTGTGTCCTGTAAGACTCATAACTTCCTGATCAGTAAAACCGGCCATAAGTAAATTCACCACTCGGGTGTGCTTATATCCGTATAGTGTATATTTATCGTCGAGTCCCAGTTTATCCTTAACTGGCTTATAGCGTTCTGTAAAATAGTGTCTTCCCATCCGTTCCGGTCCAGGAACTCCATTTTTCCCAAAAACATAATAATTAAAAGGCAATTTTGTCAAATCTAAGGATTCAATCAATTCAAGTAGTTCATCACAGATTGGGATAAACCGATCCCCTGTTTTTGCAGTTGGAGCTATTGCTTTTATTTGTCTTGCACTAATATCGATATGATTGATTTGCAAAAATATAATTTCTTTGGGCCTCATGCAGCTGTAAAAAATCCACTTTACGTAAGCATGTAAATTAGGCTGCCTAACCAGTTCCTTTTTTACTTTCCCTGCCACTACCGGAGAATAATACCTGTTCTTTTCGGCTCTGTCCTTCTTTAATTCAATGTCTGACAAATCAACATTGTACCCTTTCAATTTAGCATTCTCCCGCTTCTCTAGTTTTTCCATTCTGGGGAAAAGTGTATTGAAGAATTTCAGATGGTTGTTATAGGTTCGTGGGGTCCAGTTTTCTTCATCATATTGCTGGTCTAGAAAATCTTCGATCGTCCTTTCAGTTATTTCTGCAGCAATCATATTTCCAAAACCGTTCTCTTCAATCCAAGAGATAAAATTATTGATGAAGGAATTATA
>JAIBEY010000016.1 GCA_019459525.1 Prolixibacteraceae bacterium | reverse complement strand
GGAATGACCTGGGCTAAAACATTTAAAGAAACTCCTTACGGAAAAGTAGCCGTTAACTGGGAATTGACCGAAAAAACGATGAAGTTGATTGTTGAAATCCCGGTTGGCGTTGAGGCCGAAGTGGTGCTTCCTTCCGGGGTAAAAAAATACAGGCTGGAAGGTAAAGGATTTAACGTGTTGGGCGGAAAACCTGCCGTTGCCCTGAAAAGCGGCCTGTACACGATGACGTACACGATGTGACGTTTGAAATGTGATGTAACCAGTTCTTACAGCTTGATATATATGTTCTTCCGGTAAAGGATCAGGGCGACCAGGAAACACGAACTTACAGAGATTGTGGCCCAGATCAGCGAAGCATTGGGCGCTGTAAGGCCTACATCAGTCAATGCCTGGTAAACCCGGTCGTGAATAAGCGTGTGCTTGTACAGGGTTTCGAACAAGTCGGCAACTACATAAACAGCAATGGCATTTGTACCCAGAATAATACCAGCCCGGGCTATCCAGTTGTTTGCGTATTTCCTGAAATCGAAAAGCCAAAGGCTGATTGCCAAAACGACTGATGCCCATCCGGAGGTGTACAGCACAAAAGAGCTGGTCCACACTTTTTTATTGATCGGGAATTGCCAATCCCAGATGCTGCCAGCCCATATACTCAGTATGCCAGCCGTAAAAAGCCAGATGAGCGTATTTTCTGATATTTTTCTGGAAACCAGTAACCGGCCGGCCAGCATCCCGGTTATTCCGGAAGCAATAGCGGGGAAAGTGCTGAAAATTCCTTCAGCATTCCATCCTTTGTCGCCAAACATTTTAGCCGGTAAAAACAGCAGGTCGAACCAGGAAGCAAAATTCAGGCCCGGTTCCATGGTTCCGGCGACAAATGCCGGAGTAGAAATGAAAGACATGCTTATCCAGTAAAACAGCAGTATTCCACCCAAAACGGCTAGTTGAGTTTTCCGGTTGGTATAAATAAAGAGCAGGGCACAAACCAGGAAAACAATGGCAATCCGCTGCAAAACCCCAAACAAATCAATTTTATTGAAATCGAAATGGGGCAGATAGTGCAAAAAGAAACCGATCGTATAAATTTTAAACGACCGACTCAGTATCTTTTTCACCATTTCGTTGCGGGGTTTGGCTGCCTCCAGTTGTTTGGTGAACGAAAGGACAATAGAAACACCAACTATAAAGATGAAAAAAGGGAAAATAAAATCGGCAGGGGTTATGCCGTTCCAATGCGAATGTACCAGCGGGGCATAGTTATGCTGGTGCGATCCGGGATAATTCACCAGGATCATTGCCGCAATAGTTAGCCCCCTGAATACATCTACCGAAATCAGTCGGGTTGAAGTACTCATGGTTACTTCTTTTCAAACCTTTTCATGATTTCGATCCAGTTGGTGATGATGATGCCCTCGTCTTTAAAAAACTGATGAACGACCGGATCGGCAAATAATTCAGCTTCCCAGGCCCGTTGTTGCCATGAGCCGGTAATCGATTTTAAATTTTCAGTCCCGGTTGCGGGGTGAAAAATGATCTCAGTCAATCCGGCATTTAGAGATTTTACCAGTTTGAAAAAGTTGGCACGTTTTTCATCGTACGATTTCCCTTCGGGTACACTGGTGAAATTGTCGAGTTTGGGCAAACGGTATTCGCCTACGTGGCTGATTACCTCGTCGGTAATGGGGTAACCAGCTTTCCTGAAATAGCCAGCCACCAATGGGTTCGAAAGGTCGATGACGTTGGCGGGGATCCGGTATTCTTCAGCCACTTTCAGAAAAACTTTGACATACTCCGGCGATCCGTATAAGGTTCCCATGTGGGTGTCGATGTGGGTCGGACGGCGCCCGGTTGCCATAAACTTATCGATCTGGGCCCGGATTTCCGTTTCTACCTCTTTAGCTGATGCGTGCATAACCACTTCAGGAACTTCGTGGTAGAATTTTCCGTCGGGATCAACTAATCCGGGAACTTTCGATGCTTTGGTGAGCGGCCCCCAGCGGTACGTTTTCCATTCGCTGGTTAAGGTCAGGTGTACACCAAGATCGGCATCCGGATGCTTTTTTGCCCAATCCAAAAATTCTTTTGCATTGGGGCAGGGCATCATCACCGCAGCCGACCCGATTTGTCCGTTTTCAATGTATTTTTCGGTAGCTTCATTGGCTTCGGGGCACATTCCGGCGTCGTCAATGTGCAAAAGCAATACTTTTTTGCCAGCCTGAAATCCAAGCTTTTCGGCCCATGTTTTTTTTGCAATTTTCTCCGGATCGATCACCACGTGTTTGATCGTTTTTTTTTCATCGCCCAGTGAATAGGAATACGAGATATTCAGCAGCCCATCGGGAGTTTGGATCAGGCAGGGATACGAAAAACTTCCCTTTTTATCCGACTCGTATTCAATCAATTCTTTCCATTTCCAATTGGCGCCTTCGTCGTCAGAAAGGTAAAGCGATAACTGATAACGGCCATCGTTGATGTCGTTTCCGAGAAAAGCCCATTTGCCATCTTTTAACACACAAATTTCAACACTTGCTTCGTTGGGGATTTCGTTTTTTTGCGTAGCGCTCCACGATTCCCCGTTATCGGTTGAAATGCTGGTATGCACACGGGCAGGGGCATCGCCGCTGTCGCGCATGTATGCAACAATATTGCCATTTTTCTTTAGGGCCAACGCTGGTTGTATCGGGCCACGGCCCACAATCGGAAGACTTGGGCGCCAGGTTGTTCCGTCGTCGTCAGAAATAGCAACCATCGAAAAGTTAAGCCCGTCAGAATAAAGAGGCAACAGTATCCTGCCATTTTCGAGTGTAACCGGATGGATTCTGGTCATCCATCCCAGGCTGCGTTTCAGCAAATTTTTGCTGGCTTCTTTAATCATGTTGTCGTACGAAGGTGCGTATGCAGCCCATCCGGCGTTGTTTTCAGGCAAATCTTTAAATTTCGCTGCTACTTCTTTGGCAAACCGATCATCAGGTTTCAGCAAGATGTTATCCTGCCATTCCCAAACCGGCGCTTCGTTGCCGCTGTAGTTGGTTGATGTACGAAACCTCAGGATGGAATTTTCCCATTCGTTGGCCTGAACGGCTATCCAAAACAGGAAAAGTTTGCCCTTGCGGTTCAAAAAAAGAACCGGGTTGCAATCGGGTATCCCTTTGGTATCGGCCATTAGAAAGGGGGCAGTCCAGGCTTTTGATCCTTTTTTTAAGCGTGCACCCATCACACGGACATCGTCGGCCGTACGTTCGCCGCTACCCTGAAACCAGGCTGACAGTAGATCGCCATTGGGCAGGGCAACAATGCTGCTCCCGTGTACATGTTCGTTTTGAAAAGGAAACATGAATGTTTCGCTGACAATGGCTTTACTTGCATTTTTTGTTTGCGATTTTCCGACTGTTGCCAGAATCAGAAACAGAAATGTAATAAGTCTGAATTTGCTCATCATTGGAGGTATTGGTTTATTCTTCGGGCCATGCACCGTTCCGAATCGGTTTGGTTTTTAGCTTCGAAGGGTCGATAACTACATATTTGATTAATTCCCGGTTCCAGGTGTAGGTAACGTGGATTAAGCCATCGTTAGTCTGAATAATTGCCGGGTAAGAGTATTCGCCTCTGGTATTCGGATCATTCTCCAATAAAACAGCCGCATCCCAGTTTATCCCGTCTTTTGAAACGGCAATGCCCAGTTTGTTTCTTCCGTTAGTAATCGGGTTAAAAATAAGCGCCTGATTTCCGTTGGCCAGCGTAACCGCATCTAATCCTGAATTGTTGTTGGGCAATGTGGTTGGCGCTAAAGCCGACCAGGTTTGCCCGTTGTCTTTCGACCACGATTCGATAATGGTTTTGTTTTTACTCCGGAAAAGTAGCTGCATTTTTCCTTTGGGATAAAAGAGGACAGTGGGCTGAATGGTCTGGTAAGTTCCGTTGTTGAGTTCGATTCGTTTCCAGTTATTCAGTTGCTGGTCGGAGGTTTCCAGGTAGGAATTCCATTTTTCAGCCGTCTCAAAACTGGTCGGATAGAGTATCTTTCCGTCGGGCAACCTTACCGGTTTGTTTTTAATTGGGCCCAGCAAATCGTTGGGAATACGGGTTGCCGCCGACCATGTTTTCCCATTGTCTTTTGATGTTTTATAAAGTCCCCACCAGTCGCGCGGGGTTGGGCCAACTTTGTAGTACAAAACAATTTCTCCATCGTCTTTCCGGAATAACACCGGATTCCAGCATGGATATTGCTTCCCTTCGTGAACGCCATCGGCAGCCATGACCGGGTTGCCCCATTTTCCGTTTTTATTTAGCGAGGTGTAAATGCAAACATCGGGAGCCCTTTCTTCGGTTCCGCCAAACCAGGAGGCAAGCATTCCTTCGGGAGTTTCGACCAGTGTTGACGCGTGGCAACTGGGAAACTGAACATCCTGTTTCTGGTAAATAAACGCCGAACGAACAATGGCTTCAGTTCCTTTAAACGGGTTTCCTGCAAAAATCAGGACCGGGAAAAGCAGTGCCAATATTACATTGATTATCTTCTTCATGAGTTTCACTTTAATTTATTTTCAGGGAGGTTATTCCCGAATTAAACAGTTTTTTTTGAAAATAATTTAGCCAGTAAAAAGCCGATCAGCGAAATGGCCAGCGTACCGAAAACGATGGTCAGGTTGCTGTGGAACGGGCTTCTGAATGCCAGCAGATTGCCTTCGGTGAAATAGATGGGCGATAAACTCATCCAGATAATGAGCAATGCCCCAATAATTACGCCGATTACGGCATCTATATTCCGGACACTTTTGGAGAGGTAGCCCAACAAGAAAAGTCCGAGCATTCCGCCGCTAAAGATGGACGCTAATCCCCACCAGGCATCGAGTACACTTTCAACTCCCACGAGGGTCAGGGCAATGCCAATTCCCAATACTCCAAAAATTAATGAGGAGGAATAAAGTACTTTCATCGACGATTTTTCGGAAGCATTTTTATTGAAATAGCGTTTGTAATAGTCGGATAAAACGATGGTGGCTGTACTGTTAATGCTGGTTGATACGGTGCTCATTCCGGCAGCAAAAATGGCAGCAATGAGTAAGCCGGTCATTCCCATGGGCAGCCCATTTACAATAAAATGCGGGAAAACTTTATCTGCGGCTCCGGCAGCTTTAAGTTCGGCCGGTAACAAATCGGGTTGGGCGGTATAATACGAAAAAAGCGCAGTGCCGATGTAAAAGAAAATCAGGGAAACCGGCACGTAAAGTAACGAGCCAAATAAGGCCGACGATTTAGCTTCTTTATCAGAACTGGTTGTCATGTAGCGTTGTACATAGTTTTGGTCAATCCCGTAATTTTGAAGGTTGATGAATAGACCATAAATCAGGATAACCCAAAACGTAGAATCCGAAAGACTGGCGCCAAAACTTCCCAAACTGAATTTATTGTTGGCCGCAGCAATCTCGAAAACCTGCATGGGCCCTTCCGGCATTGAAAATGTCAGGATCACCGCACAGACAATTGCCCCGAAAATCAGGATAATCCCCTGTATGGCATCGGTCCAGATTACAGCCTGAATACCACCAAGCATGGAATAAACGGTTACCGCAATACCTGTGACAATAATGATCGTTTTCACATCCCATCCGAACAAGGCATTCAGCGGTAAGGCAAGCAAAAGGAGAATAGCCCCGGTACGCATCAGTTGGGTCAGTACATAACAGGTTGAAGCATATATCCTGGCCCAAGCCCCGAAACGGATTTCGAGGTAGTTGTAAGCCGAAATACTTCCTATTCCGCGGTAAAGCGGTATGAAAAATTTTACGGCCAGAACCGATGCTACCGGAATGGAAAGACTGAATACAAAGGCATTCCAGTTAGACGCATAGGCTTTCCCGGGTAGTGCAAGGAAGCTGATGCTGCTGACAAAAGTTGCAAAAATGGACATGCCAACGACCCATGCCGGAAGCTTGCCCCCTCCTGAAGTAAACTGATCGGATGTTTTGTTTTTAAAGAAAAAGCTTGCGCCAAAAATAACGTTCCCGAAAGTTAGGATAACAAAAACAATAAGGTCGAGAATAGGTAGTTTCATTTAGGTTTAGTCGTTTTTGAAGTATCTAGTTTATAATTTCATTTAAAGTATCCATGTACTGCTTTATTTTTCCGCGCTCTTCCTTGCCATACCTGCGGATGGGCCATGCCACGTAGTCGTCGCAAATATCCATAACCGATAAGGCGCATTTTATTCCTTTGATGTATTTCGAGGTGTGTTTTCCTACATTGTAAATCAAATCATTAATCATGATCATTTGTTCCCGAAGAACCCTGATTTTTTCAATATCCTGTTCAACCGAAGCATTGTATAAATCTACAAATAATTTTGGAAACAGGTTTGCCCCACCGGCAACAGCGCCATGTCCGCCATATAGAATGGTTTCAGGTAAAAACAATTCGGTACCTGCAATGATCGAAAAATCAGGCGAATCTTTAAATTCCTGAATCAGGGAATACAGGTAATTGATATCACCTGAACTATCTTTAACACCAATTGCCCCGAGTTCTTTTGCCCTGCGGATAGTTCCTACAGACATGTGGATTTTGGTACATCCGGGCATGTCGTACATTAAAAAAGGCAAAGGTAATTTCGGAACAATAACTTCCAGGTATTCCTTCATCTCATCCTGCGAGATGGGCAGGTAATAGGGCGGAGCAATTACAACGCCATCCAAACCCACGCTGGCCGAATATTCAGCAATTTCCAGTGATCCTTCGAGCGAAGTATCTGTTATACCTACAACAACCGGTATCCGGTGGGCTACCAGTTCGCTGGTTCTTTTAATCAGTTCTTTGCGAAGTTCGTAGCTCAGGCTGGTTGCCTCGCCTGTTGTTCCAAGCATAAACAAGCCGTGTACTCCACCCGATATCAGGTGTTCGACTAATTTTTCAAGCCCTTTCACATCAAGGGTGTCGTTATTAATCAGGGGTGTAATAACGGGAGGGACAATTCCTTTTAGTGGTAATTTCATGATTATGTAGAGTGTTTTTTTGTTTGATTGTAATCGATATTCAATAAACTGGAATTAATATATTTTCAGTGGAAATTTGTTAAAACAAAGTAACGCCATCAAGTTTTGTTTTGCTTGTATTATCTTGTTCACTTTGCATTGTTTTTTAACTGCTATGTGAGAATAATCGCTTATATTTGTGTTTTTAGGTTAAAAAAAAATAATATGGAAATCATTTACGAAAAGATATTTGTTCCCCATAAGCACTCGTTTATAACGCGAAAGTTGCTGATGGAAGAAAGTTCTCACCGGATTCATTCGCACGAGAATTTTGAGCTGAACTATATCACTTCCGGATCGGGAAAACGAATTATCGGGAACAGTATTTCCAGTTATTCCGAAGGCGACCTGGTTTTGCTGGGCCCCAATATTCCTCATTGCTGGGATGTTATACCAACAGAAAGTACAACTCCGCCCGAATGTATTGTGACCCATTTTTATGAGAATATAATCAGCGCCGATTTTTTTAAAATCCCGGAACTTGAGGAGGTTATGGCTTTGCTGAAAAATGC